>NZ_JAEBEF010000016.1:0-243855 GCF_046548815.1 Amycolatopsis sp. cmx-4-83
CGGGTGCGTCGGTGTGCGCGCCGGGGCTGCCCGGGGTGCCGGTCCAGCCCCCACCACCGCCGCCGGTGCGCGGGGTCCCACCGCCAAGCCCGCCACCACCGCTGCCGGGTGTGCCGCCGGGCGGCATCCCACCACCGGCCATGGGTGCGGCGCTTTGCGGTGGGGCACCGTCCCCGCCGCGGGGTGGGGGGACGGTTCCGGGGTCGCTGGTGCGGGGGGTGGTGGGTGCGGTGCCGCTGGCGGAGGTGGTGCCGTCGGTGCGGGGAGGTGCGGCGCTGCTGGGGGTGTCGGTCCCGGCGTGCGAGCCCGGCGAGGGTGCGGTGTGGGTGGATGGACTGTTGCCCCCGGAGTGGCTGGGTGTGCTGTCGCTGCCGCGGGTCGGCGAGGGACCGCTGTCAGCGGCGTGGGAGGGCGTGCTGTCGCTCCCGCGGGTGGGTGAGGGGTTGCTGTCGCTCGCCCGGGAGGGTGTGTTGTCGCTGGCGTGGGAGGGAGTGCCGTCGCTGCCGCGAGTGGGCGACGGGCTGCTATCCCCACCACGGGTCGGTGTGTTGTCCCCGCCATGCGGGGGCGTGCCGTCGCTGCCACGGGTGGGTGAGGGACTGCTGTCGCCCGCGTGCGAGGGCTCGCTGCCGCGGGTCGGCGACGGGCTCGAATCGCCTGCGTGGGAAGGAGAACGCGTCGGCGAGGGACCGCTGTCCCCTGCGTGCGTAGGCGTGCCGTCGCTGCTGCGGGTCGGCGAAGGACTGCTGTCCCCGGCGTGCGAGGGGCTCGAATCCCCGCTGCGGGACGGCGAACCATCGCCCGACCGCGCCGCCGAGGGGCTGCCCTCCGGCGAGCCGTCACCACCGTGCGCCGACGGTGAGCCATCCCCCTCACCCGCGTGTGAGGGAGAACCATCCCCGTCCGGGGAACTGGATCCGTCGCGGCTGCGGCGGGAACCCGCATCGGGCGAGGAGTCGGTATTCATCGGGTCCGAACTCGGCGAATCCCCGTCCGCGTGACCGGAATCCCCGTCCCCGGAGTGCGAACCGTCCCCGCCGGAAGAGCCCTCCCCGTCCGGGGAATCCCCGCCGCCATGCGCACGGGTGTGGACCCCGCCCTCACCCCGGGGGATCTTGTGGACGAACCCGCCCTCCTTCACCTTCAACCCGTCCAGCCCGCTGACCTTGCCCAGGACCTTCCCGAACACCTTCGCGATCTTCTCGAAGATGTCCACCAGCTTCGACAGCAGCGGCGAGACTTTCCGGATCGTGTCGGTCAGCTTCTTGAGCAGCTCCCCGATCTTCTTGCCCCACTTCGCGATCGCCGCCGATGCCTGCGCGACCACCACCGGGGTGCCGAAACCGAGGGAGAAGACCTCCTCCATCACCCACGCGATCAGCTTGCCGACCAGGTCCGCGATCAGCTGCCGGACCGTCTCGCGGACGAACGACACCACCTGGCCCATGATCATCGTGACCGTGCTGATCGCCCCGGCCACCGTCGCCGCACCCGAGAGCGCGTCGCTGTGCTCCGCGGCGAACTTGCGGTACGCGTCCGCTCCCGCGCCGGTCCAGCCGGTGGTGCCGTTCTTGACCGCGTTGTCGAAATCGGTTTTGCGTTCACCGAGTGCCTTGGACACGTTGCCCCACGTGTCGGCGTAGGACTGGATGACCGGCGGGTTCCCGGCCACGGAGTCGAGCATGTCCTTCAGCGGCTGGATGTGTTCCATCAGGAACGACGCGACCGAGGACATCAGGTACCCGAACGGGTCGATCGCGGCGCCCGCTATCTCCCCGGCGAGGGAGAGCATGCCGAGGCCGCCGGAGACCCAGTCGCCGTTTTTGATGCCGTTGAAGGCGTCCATGGAGGATTCGGCGATGCCGATGCCGCCGGCCCAGCCGTAGTCGCCGTTGCCGGCGGTGAACGCGCCGGGGCCGTCCGGGTCCTGCTTCGACTCCGCGACCAGCGGATTCCCCTCCGGCATCAGCACACCCCCCGTTGAAAGCCCCCATACTGACGCCCCGCGGGAGGTCCCGGTTCCGGGAGACCGAGAATTGCGCCGAACGGTCCAGGGATTACAACCAGCCGTTGGTTTCCGCGATGCGCGCCGCTTCGACGCGGGTGCGTGTCTCCGTCTTGCCGATCGCCGCGGAGAGGTGGTTGCGGACCGTGCCGCGGGACAGGCCCAGCGCCGTCGCGATCTCCGCCACCGTGCCGCCGCCCGCCGCGGCTCGGAGGACGTCGGCTTCGCGGTCGGTCAGGGGGCTGGCGCCCGCGGCGAGGGACTCGGCGGCCAGTGCCGGGTCGACGAAACGCAGCCCCGCGTGGACGCGCCGGATCGCGTTGATCAGCTGCTCCGGCCGCGAATCCTTGACGACGAAGCCGGCCGCGCCCGCGGTCATCGCGCGGGAGAGGTAGCCGGGACGGCCGAACGTCGTGCAGATCACCACCCGGCACGCCGGGAGCGCGTGCCGCAGCTGCCCGGTCACCTCGATGCCGTCGCGCCCGGGCATCTGGACGTCGAGCAGCGCGATGTCCGGTGCCGTGCGCCGCGCCACCGCCAGCACCTCGGTGCCCGAACCGACTTCCGCGACCACGTCGAGGTCGGACTCCATCCGCAGCATCGCCGCCAGCGCGCCGCGCACCAGCGCCTGGTCGTCGGCCAGCAGGACCCGGATCACGCCGGCACCTCGGCGTACACCCGGAAGCCGCCGCGGGGGCCGCGGCCGTGTTCGAGCGCGCCCGACACCGCGGTCAGGCGCTCGGTGAGCCCGGTCAGGCCGTGCCCCGGTGCCGCGTCGGCGGTGGCGGTCCCGTCGTCGGTGACCTCCACCCACCCCGGCCCGAGCCGGACCTGGCACCTCGTCGCGTCCGAGTGGCGCAGCACGTTGGTGACGGCTTCGCGCACGACGTACCCGAACACGCCCCGCAGCGCCGGGTCGACGTCGGCGGCGGTGCCCGGCAGCTCGGCCCGCACACCCGCCGCACGCAGGGCCGCCCGCGCGCCGGCGAGTTCGGTGTCCAGCGTGACTTCGCGGTAGCCCGAAACGGTGGCCCGCACGTCGGAAAGCGATTGGTGGCACAGGTTTTCGAGGTCGCGGATCTCGGCGAGTGCGGGCTCGGGACTGCCCGGCGACTCCAGGATCCGCCGGGCCAGCCCCAGCTTCAGGCTCATCGTCGACAGGTTGTGCCCCAGGATGTCGTGCAGGTCGCGGGCGACGCGCTCGCGTTCCCGCGTCACGGCCAGGTTCCGGACCTGTTCGCGCGCGGCCTGCAGGTGCCCGATGGTGAAGATCAGCGCGAACACCGTGCCCAGCGCGATCGTGACCCCGGCGAGGGTGATCGGCCGCGACCAGGTCACGTGCCCGGTCCCCAGCGCCATCCACGTGATCTGCCCGGCCACCGTCGCGAAGCCGAGCGGCAGCGACCAGCGCAGCGGCAGCAGCATCAACCCGAGCGCCACGGCGTAGGTCAGCTCGGTCAGGTAGTCGGGTGAGCCCAGGACGACGGCCGGGACGGCGCCGAGCGCGAACACCGCGGCCACGAGCGTGCCCCGCCGCCGGCGCGACGCCGAAGGTCCGGACCACAAGACGTACAGGTAGCCGGCGGCGTAGCAGCCGAGCGCGGCGAACGCGATGCCGCTGCGCACCCCGCCGTGGTTCGCGTGGCCGATTTCGGCGACCTGAGCGGTCAGGCCGAGGACGGCGGCGGCGTTGACCGCGATCGTGGTGACCCGCTGGCGGCGGGTCCGCCGGAAACTCCAGTCCGGCCACCGGCGCGCCGGGAACCGGTCTTGATCACGTCCACCCACCCCGGTCACCTTACCGATCCGGGAGAAATCGCCCATGACAAATGGCACGGGGTGGGCTCGGCGGGGCGTGGTGTCGTGATCTTGTGCCGATGCGACGAGGAGTTCCGATGCGAAAGTTCTTACCGGCGGCGCTGGTCGCGGTGGCCGTGACGGCGGGAGCGCCGGCCGTCGCTGCTCCGAGAGCCGCTTTGACGTGGGGCGTGTGCCCGGCCGACGTGACCGCACCCGGGCTGCGGTGCTCGACGCTCGACGTGCCGCTGGACTACCGCCACCCGGACGGGCCCACGATCAGCGTCGCCGTCTCGAAGCTGGCGAGCGCCGACCCGGCGAAACGCCGCGGCGTCCTGCTGCTCAACCAGGGCGGACCCGGGCTGACCGGCTTGGACTTCGCGGCCACGCTCGTCAAGCGCGGGCTGCCGCAGGCGGTGCGCGACAGCTACGACCTGATCGGCTTCGACCCGCGCGGCATCGGCCACAGCACCCCGCTGACCTGCGACCTCACGCCCGAGCAGCGGGGGACCGCGCTGAACCCGCCCACCCCGCGCACCGCCGCCGACGTCGTCACGGCGGCCGGGACCGCCGAAACCGTGGCCCGGCAGTGCGCCGGTTCCGCGACCGGCGGCCTCCTGCCGCACATCACCACGGCGAACACCGCGCGGGATGTGGACCGGATCCGGGCCGCGCTGGGGGAGCCGAAGATCTCCTACTACGGCGCTTCGTACGGCACCTACCTCGGCGCGGTGTACGCGACGCTGTTCCCGGACCGCGGCGACCGGATCGTGCTCGACAGCAGCCTCGGTCCCGACGGCTACGACGTCGACGCGCTGCGCAGCCAGGCCCTCGGCTTCCAGACGCGGTTCCCCGACTTCGCGAAGGTCGCCGCGGCCGAGCCGGCGAAGTACGGCCTGGGCGCGACGCCCGCGGCGGTGACCGCGAAGTTCTTCGAGCTCGCCGGGCGCCTGGACAAGTCGCCGGTGCAGGGGATCGACGGCACCACGTTCCGCACGGTGACGGCGTTCTACCTGCGTTCCGAAGCCCTCCTGCCCGGCCTGGCCGAGCTCTGGCACGACCTCGACACGAACCAGCCGGCGAAACCGGCCACCGCGGCCGCCGACACGACCGACAATTTCGCCGCGGGCTACCTCGGCGTCGTCTGCGGTGACTCGAAGTGGCCGGGTTCGGTTCGCACTTACCAGCGCACCGTCGCCGTCGACGGGATCCGCTACCCGATGTACGGCGCGTTCGCGGCCAACATCCGGCCGTGCGCGTTCTGGCCGGCCCCGAGCGAGCCGCGGGTGCGGATCGGCGACCGGGGCCCGTCGGACGTCCTCATGGTGCAGAACCTCCGCGACCCGGCGACGCCGCTGCCCGGCGCGCTGCGGCTGCGGTCCGCGTTCGGCGACCGCGCCCGGCTGGTGACCGTCGACCAGGGCGGGCACGGCGTGTACGTCTTCGCGACGAACAAGTGCGGCAACGACTCGGTGACCGATTACCTGGTCACGGGCCGCCGCGCGGGTCACGACACCTTCTGCGCCGCGGACCAGGGTCTGTATCGAAGTCGGCTACACGGCCCGCCACGAGTAATGCGTGAGTCTGGGTGGTGACCGGCGGCGGACGAAGGGAGGCCCGCCGGCTACGGTTCCTGCCCGGCCAATCCGGCTACAACCGCCGCCTGCGTGCCGCATTGCCACCCATCAAGCTCGTCACGCGCTGGCTGGCGGCCGATACCGACCTGTGGACCCCGGTGGAGTACGGCCGGTCCCGGCCCACGGTCAAGCGTTCGGAGCTGGCCGGCTGGGCCAAGTACGGCTTCTGGCCGTTCACACTCGCGCTGGTTCTGGGGACTGCGGCTGCACCTGGTCCGCACCCCGGCCGGACTGCCGATCGCCTGGGCGCCGGCCGACCCGAAGATCGACGAGCGGCAGGTGCTCATGGCGATCTGCGACCACGAACCCCACCAAGCGCGGGGTCCGGCTGATTCGTCCGTCCTACCGCAACCGCAAGGGCGCATTACTCGGCTAGGCGCAGGGGAGCGTGCCGGTCCGCAGGGCGTGGTCGCCGTCGTTGCCGTCGTCGGCCCACACCACCGCCTTGCGGCCGGACGCGCACGTCGAGCCAGGGGCGATCGCGAAGCCCTCGTTGTTGTAGTTCGGCATCTTCGACGGCCGCGCGTAGGTGGCCGAGACGGTGAACTTGCCGTTGACCAGCTTCAGCGTGGCCGTCTTGCCGGAGCAGGTGTCGTCGCAGACCGACCAGAGGCTGCCGGTCGCCGGCTCGAACTCCAGCTCCATCACCTTCGGGAATCCGGACGCGATGGTCGCCACCTTGGTGAACCCGCCGCCGGCCTGGTCGAGCGCGTAGGCGTAGATCTTGCCTTCGTCCTCGAGCCCGACGAAGTAGAGGCCGGTGCCGTGGCCGGCGTAGGTCGCGGGGTTGTACGCGGCTTTCGTGTGGTCGTCGCGGAAGCCACCCGCGGTCAGGAAGGAGTCCGGGATCCAGGTGATGCCCTCGAAGCCGCCGTTGTCGTCGACGGCGGGCAGGTCGTCGGTGAGGTCCCACTCGGCGGTCGCGTTCAGGGACTTCGCCGAGGACGTCGTGTCGTACCGCAGCACCTTGAGCAGGCTGCCGTCGCCGTCGTTGTCGCGCTCGGTCGCGGCGAAGACGCCGTCGGGGGTGGCCACCACGCCCTCGGCGTCCGGGTCGCCGCTGCCGCCGCGGTAGTGCAGGGCTTTCCCGGACGACCAGCCGTTCGCGGGGTCCGGGCCCCAGGTGGTGCCGGTGCGGACGAGCCGGTACAGCGTGCCCGGGCCGTTCTTGACCGCCCACAGCACGTCGGCGCCCGCGAACGAGAGCCCGCTGAGGTTTTCGCCGAAGACGCCGGCGGCGTCGGCGACCGCGACGGCCGGGTCACCCGGCCACTTCGCGGTGGCGGCGTGGGCGGTGCCGGCCGGGGCGGCGAGGACCGCCGCGAGGAGGATTGTGGGTGCAGTGAACCGGCGGAATGTGCGCACGTGTGCTCCTAAGGCCATGGGGGCTCGGGCGAAACAACGCGGCGTTGCCAAGGAAACCTCTTGACGGACCGGACTGTACCGACTTGATCGACTAGGGGCAACCGTCGGTGTCCGGTCGTGCTCTTGACGTAGTTAGGAAAGTTTCTTAACTTGAGGGCATGGAACTGCGGCTCGCCGAGTGGTACGACCACAACGTCCGGAAGCACACGCGGCGCAGTGTGTTCCGCGGTGCCGCGGCCGGCGGTGCCGCGCTGGCCGCGGGGCGCCTCCTGCTGCCGGGAACCGCCGAGGCCACCCCGGCGCCCCGGCCGGGACCGGCCGTGCTGCTGCGCGCGGAAACCGTGCCGGGCTCGACGCTGCGGCCCTTCGGACGGCACCTCGCCTACGGTGCCGACGCCTCGCGGCAAGTCGTCGTCTCGTGGCAGACGCCGGCCCAGGTGAGCGCGCCCTACCTCCGGATCGGCACGGCCGAAGGGGATTACGGCGCGACCGTGCCCGCCGAGGTGCGCGCGCTGAAGAGCGACTTGTCGTGGCAGACCGCGACGCACACCTTCTCGCCGCACAGCCCGTCCGCGATCACGCAGTACTACCAGCACGTCAAGCTCGACAACCTGGTGCCGAACACGACGTACTACTACGTGCTCGGCCACCAGGGCTACGACCCGGCGACCAGCGGCCGGGCCGGCGAGGTCGGCACCTTCCGCACCGCGCCGGCGGCGGGCCGCACCGAGGGCTTCTCCTTCACGGCGTTCGGCGACCAGGGCGTCGGCTACAACGCGTTGGCCACCAACAGCCTCATCGCCGACCTGGGCCCGCGGTTCCACCTCGCCATGGGGGACATGAGCTACGCGCTCAACGGCGAAGGCGGGCACCCGGACGAAGACAAGTACGACGCCCGCAAGTGGGACTCGTTCTTCGCGCAGAACGAACCCGTCGCGGCCGGGATCCCGTGGATGGTCGCCATCGGCAACCACGAGATGGAGGGCTGGTACGACGACCACGGCTACGGCGGCATGCGCGCCCGGTTCGCCATGCCGGACAACGCGTGGGACGGCTCGACGTGCATCTACTCGTGGCGCTACCAGAACGTCGGCCTGATCAGCCTGGACAGCAACGACATCTGCTACAACAGCCAGTCCAACCTGGACTACACCGAGGGCAGGCAGACGGCCTGGCTGAAGAGCCGGCTCGCGAAGTTCCGCGACGACCCGACGATCGAGTTCATCGTCGTCTACTGCCACCAGTGCACCTATTCCACTTCGGACGCGAACGGCGCCGAGCTCGGCGCGCAGCAGAAGTGGGCCCCGCTCTTCGACCAGTACCAGGTCGACCTGGTGCTCAACGGGCACAACCACCTCTACGAGCGCACCGACCCGATCAAGGCGGACCAGGGCACCAAGCAGGTCGCGCCCGGCGGCACGGTGAACTCGAAGACCGACGGGGTCACCTACATCACCGCGGGCGGTGGCGGCGAGAGCATCAACGACTGGATCGACGAGGCGGCGGGCGACTCCTACCTCGGGCACGTCCACGACGCGACGGTGACCATGCGGTGGGACGACGAAGACGGTGGCGGGCACCGGAAGAAGGTGACCTGGTCGCGGGTGCGCTTCCGTGGCTACAGCCTGGTGCACGTCGACGTCACGCCGGCCGCCGGCGGGAAACCCGGCCGGCTGAAGGTGCGGGCGCTCACCGAAGACAACGTCCTCGTCGACGACCTGACCATCCGCCGCGGCTGACCGGAGGACACGCGATGACCACGAACCTTTCCCGGCGCGCCCTGTTCCGGGCCGCCGCCCCGGCCGCCGGGGCCACGCTGCGCCCGTTCGGCAGGCACCTGGCGTTCGGCGCGGACCCGGCCACGCAGGTCACCGTGTCGTGGCAGGTGCCCGGCAAGGTGACCGGGCCCTACGTCCGCTTCGGCACTTCGCCGACGACGCTGGGGGCGCCGATCGCCGCCGAAGTGCGCCCGCTGGAGAGCAAGCTGTCCTGGCAGCAGCCGGAGGAGCACGACTTCCCGCCGCACGCGCCGGCCACCTCCACGCAGTACTACCTGCACGCGAAGCTGACCGGGCTGGCGCCGGGCACGACGTACCACTACGTGCTCGGGCACGCGGGCTACGACCCCGTCGCCGCGGACCGGCTTGGGGAGGTCGCGAGCTTCCGCACGGCGGGCACTTCCGGCGCGTTCACCTTCACCGCGGCGGGCGAGCAGGGGGTCGGCTACAACGCGATCGCGTCGAACAGCCGGGTCGCGGACCTCGCCCCGGCGTTCCACCTGGCACTGGGCGGCCTGAGCTACGCGATGCACGAGCCCGAGGACAAGCCCGCCTCGGAGGACTTCGAGTACGACGCGCGGAAGTGGGACTCCTTCTTCGCGCAGAACGACCCGGTGGCGTCCGGGATCCCGTGGCTGGTCACGCCCGGCCACCGCGAGTACGAGAAGTTTCACGACAGCACCGGAAACGGGGGCATGCGGGCCCGGTTCGCCATGCCGGACAACGCGTGGAGCGGGTCCACCGGGATCTATTCGTGGCGCTACCACAACGTCGGGTTCCTGAGCCTCGACGCCGGTGATGTCTGCTACCGCTTCCCGGCCAAGCTCGGCTACACCGCCGGTAAACAGCTGAAGTGGCTGGACGCGCAGCTCGGGAAGTTCCGTGCCGACCCGGCCGTCGAGTTCGTCGTGGTCTATTGCAACCACTCCGTGTACAGCACGGGCGACCGCTACGGCGCCGAGCGCGGCGCGCAGGAGAAGTGGGCGCCGCTGTTCGACAAGCACGGCGTCGACCTGGTGCTCACCGCGCACAACCGGCTCTACGAGCGCACCGACCCCATCAAGGCGGGGAAGGGGACCAAGAAGACCGGCGTGGTGAACCCGAAGACCGACGGCACCACCTACGTCACGGCCGGGGGCGGCGGGCAGGCCCTGGACGCGTTCTACCGGAAGGCGCCCGAGAGCTACCTGGGGCACGAGAACGACTCCGCGGCCACGATGAAGTCGTACAAGAAGGGCAGCACGACCCCGACGGTCGCGTTGGTGACGTGGTCACGGGTCCGCTACCGCGGCTACGGGCTGGTGGCGGTGGACGTCACGCCGGGGCAGCTGACGGTGCGCGCGCTCGGCGAAGCCGGCGACAAGATCGACGAAGTGGTGCTGCGGCGCGGGTGATCTACCGGGCGGGCTTGGTCTCGCACCGCACCCGGGGTGCCGCTTCGGTGCCGGATGCGACGCAGTCGACGGTCCGGCCCGGCGCGGGAACGGGGTAGCTGAACACGATCGGCCCGTCGCCGTCCCGTCCGGCCGAGAACTTGACGACGGTCGGCGTCCAGGACCCGGTGCCGTGCACCGTCTTCGAGTAGGACGTCGTGCGCGGCCCGATGGCGGTGCTCGTGCCCTGGCCGTCGTCGTCGAGTTCGTGCACGTTCAGCACGTAGTCCCCGGCGGTGTACTTGCCCTCGTTCTCGTGCCCGGCGTCGGCCGGCGTCGCGCTGACGACCTCGGGCGCGACGGGATCGGCGGCGGCGGCCATCACGGTCGCCCCGATGGCGACCGCCGCGGCCCCGGCGGCGACCACGGCGACCCCGACGCGCTTCGCGGTGAACTCCATGGTCGTCAAGCTAGGGGAGCGCCCCGGCCGGTCACCTCGGCCGAAGGGACAGCGGACCTCGTCCTTTCGGCCGATACCCGCGGGCGGACCTGGTTGGAGCGTCGTACCCCCGTCGAAGATCGAGCCGCGGCGTGGCGGAAGCGACGGATAGGGGTACCCGGCGGTGGACAGGAGCACCGTCGGCGTGTTGGGCTGGAGCCCGGCCGCACTCCGGACGCGGCCGGTGGACCGCCGCCCGCGACGTCGAGGAGCGCAGCCCTGAGCTGGTGGGAGTACCTCCGCGAGAACTGGATCGACGTCGTCAACGACGCCATCCTGCACGTGGACCTCACCCTCGCCGCGGTCGCGCTGGCCGTGGTGATCGGCACCGGTCTCGGCGTGCTGACCTACCGGCGGCGCTGGCTCGGCTCCCTCGCGACCACGACCACCGCCGCCTTCCTGACCATCCCCTCGATCGCGCTGCTGGGCATCCTGATCGGCCCGTTCGGGCTCGGGCTGACGAACGTCCTCTTCGCGCTGGTGCTCTACGCGCTGCTGCCGATCACGCGCAACACGATCGTCGGGCTGCGCGGGGTCGACCCGGCCGTCGTCGACGCCGCGCACGGGATGGGGCTCGGCCGCGTGCGGGTGCTGTGGCGGGTGCGGCTGCCGCTGGCCTGGCCGGTGATCCTGTCCGGCATCCGGGTGTCGACGCAGATCACGATCGGGATCGCCGCCATCGGCGCCTACGTCAAGGGGCCCGGCCTCGGCAACGAGATCTTCGACGGCCTCGGCCGGTTCGGCTCGGTCAACTCCCTCAACCAGGTGCTGACCGGGACGGTCGGGATCATGGTGCTGGCGCTGCTGTTCGACCTGGCGTTCGTGCTCGTCGGCAAGCTGACGGCGTGGCGGCGCCCGCGCGCCCGCCTCGAAGCGGCGCCGGGGGAGCCGACCGGCACCGGCGGCGAGACGATCGAACTGCGCGAGGTCAGCAAGCTCTACCCGGGCCGCGCGGTGCCCGCGGTCGACGGCCTCTCGATGCGGATCCCGGCGGGCGAGATCGTCGTGCTCACCGGCCCGTCGGGCTGCGGCAAGACGACGACCATGCGGATGATCAACCGGCTGGTCGAGCCCACCTCGGGAACCGTCACGATCGGCGGCACCGACGTCTCGGCGCTCGACCTCGACGAGCACCGGCGCCACACCGGGTACGTCATCCAGCAGGTCGGGCTGTTCCCGCACCTGCGGGTCGACGCCAACATCGGCGTGGTGCCGCGGGTGCTCGGCTGGACCCGGCGGCGCATCGCCGGGCGCGTGCGCGAGCTGCTCGACGTCGTCGGGCTGACCGCCGAGCACGGCCTCCGCTACCCGCGTGAGCTCTCCGGCGGCCAGCAGCAGCGCGTCGGCGTGGCGCGGGCGATGGCCGCGGACCCGCCGGTGCTGCTGATGGACGAGCCGTTCGGCTCCACCGACCCGATCACCCGCGCCCGGCTGCAGGACGAGCTCCTGCGCCTGCAGCGGCAGGTGCGCAAGACGATCGTGTTCGTCACGCACGACTTCGACGAGGCCCTCAAGCTCGGCGACCGGATCGCGGTGCTGCGGCCGCGGTCGGTGCTCGCGCAGTACGACACGCCCCAGGCGATCCTGGCCGCGCCGGCCGACGACTACGTGTCGGCCTTCGTCGGCTCGAAGCGGAACCTCAAGCGGCTCGCGCTGATCCCGGTGGCCGACGTGCCGCTCGGACCGGCCGAGGACGGGCTGCCGTCCGTACCCGCCACGGCCACGCTGCGGGACGCGCTGGACACGATGGTCCGCACCGGCAGCACCGCGGTCTCGGTGACCGGGAACGGGGGCGTCTGCGACGTCGCCCGCCTGGTCGCGGCGCTCGAGCCGGCCGTCGGACCGCCGCCTCCCGCGGTGGTCGAGACGCCGGAGAAGACGGCGGCGCCGGAGAAGCGGCGGCGCCGCCGGCTGGGGCTGCTCGTGCGCCCGGTCCTGCTCGCCCTCGCGCTGCTGGCGTTGTTCCTGATCGTGCGCGCGCACCCGATCGACTCGATCGAACAGCGCTACCTCAACCCGGGCGAGATCTTCGCCGAACTCGGCGCGCACCTGCGGCTGACGCTGATCTCGACGGTGTGCACCATCGCCATCGCGCTGCCGCTGGGCATCCTGCTCACCCGCGCGGGCGCGCGCTGGGCCCGGCCGGTCGGGCTGGGCCTGGGCAACCTCGGCCAGGCGATCCCGTCGATCGGGCTCGTCGTCCTGCTCGCGCTGTGGATCGGCACGGGCACCACGACGGCGGTGACGGCGCTGGTCGTCTACGCGACGTTGCCGGTGCTGCGCAACACGATCGTCGGGCTGGACGGCGTCGACCCGACGCTCGTGGACGCCGCGCGCGGCATGGGCATGACGAGGACGGCGATCCTGTGGCGGATCGAACTCCCGCTGGCGGTCCCGGTGATCCTCGCCGGGATCCGGACGGCGCTGGTGCTCACCGTCGCGAGCGCGACGCTGGCGACGTTCATCGACGGCGGCGGTCTCGGCGGCGGGCTCGTCGCCGGGATCGGGCTGTACCGCCCGATGCTGAGCCTGACCTTCGGCATCGTCGTCGCCGCGCTGGCGCTCTTCGCCGACTGGCTGGGCCTGCTCGCCGAGGGAGTCCTGCACCCGCGCGGAATGCAACCCTAGGAGGACCCATGCGACGCACGCTCGCCGCCGTTTCCGCACTCGTCGTGGTGCTGGCCGCCGGCTGCACGATCGGCAAGGACGAGTCCGGCCCCCAAGTGGGTCAGGGGTCGATCAAGAAGATCGACGCGCTGAGCGGCGCGCAGATCCGGGTCAGCTCCAAGGAGTTCGACGAACAGCTGCTGCTGGGCCAGATCGCCGTCGTCGCGCTGCAGGCGGCGGGGGCGAGCCCGCAGGACAAGACGAACATCACCGGCTCGAGCAACGTCCGCCAGGCGCTGACCAGCGGCGCGGTCGACCTGTACTGGGAGTACACCGGCACCGCCTGGATCAGCTACCTCAAGCAGACCAAGCCGATCGCCGACGCGCAGGCGCAGTACGACGCGGTCAAGCAGGCCGACGCCGCGAACAAGGTCACGTGGTGGGCGCGTTCGCCGGCGAACGACACCTACGCGCTGGCCGGCAACCCGGCGGCGATCGCCCGCACCGGCGTCAAGACGCTCTCGGACTACGCGGCACTGGTGAAGCGCGACCCCGCCGCGGCCTCGACGTGCATCGGCCCGGAGTTCAAGAGCCGCGACGACGGCTTCCCGGGCCTGGAGAAGACGTACGGCTTCGACCTGCCGGCCCCGCAGGAGCACCTGCTCAACGACGCGGTGATCTACCCGACGGTCGGCAAGGGCGACACGTGCGGCTTCGGCGAGGTGGCCTCGACGGACGGCCGCGTGGCGGGGCAGAAACTGGTCGTGCTGGAGGACGACAAGCACTTCTTCCCGACGTACAACCCGGCCATCTCGATCGCGTCGGGGGTGGCGCAGAAGTACCCGCAGCTGGAGCAGGTCTTCACGCCGATCGCGGCGAAGCTGGACACGGCGACGTTGACGGAGCTGAACAAGAAGGTGAGCGTGGACGGCCGGAAGCCGGCGGAGGTGGCCCGAGACTGGCTGAAGTCGGCGGGCTTCATCAGCTGAAGCCGGTCACCGCCGGAGGTGGTTCTGGGCCCGTTCCCGGAGGTTGGCCGGGATCGACGGGTCGGTCGCCAGTGCTTCTACCAGGAGCCGGCCACGTTTGGGATCGATGTCCCAGGCCTGTTCGGCGGCGTCCAGCCGGACGGGCGCCCGCTCGCGGCGGTCCTCGGCGATGGTGGCGAGCGCGCCCACCACCGCGGGTCCGGGGAGGCATTTCGCCGCGTCGATCCGGACCCGGCCCGGCGTCGCCCGCTTGACCAGCTGCTCCAAGGCCTTCCGCCCACTGGACCGGTCGATCGTGTACAGCGCCTTGGCCGCGTTGAGCCGCAGGGAGTCGGGACGTCCCTTCTGCGCCAGGCTCAGCAACGCGTTCCTCCCGTGCGGACCTGCCTCGCGTGCCGCGTCGAGCCGGAACTCGGGCTTCTCGTCCGTCCGGTCGGCCACCTTCCCCATCAGCCGCGGGCCGTCGGGGTGGCCCATGGCGATGACCTTCTTCGCGGCGGCCTTGGCGCTCTCGCCATCGGCGGTGGCGACGATCTCGGCGTACAGCCCGATGACGACGGCGGTGCCCAGCGTCGTAGCCACGAGTTCGACTGCGCGCACCCGGGTCGGCCCGGCGACGTGCTTGTCCTTGATCAGCTCCGTGATCGCGCCGACGGCCTGCCTTGAGTCGATCCGGTGGGCCTGTCGCAGGAGGGTGAGCCGGCCGGCGTCGGGCGGCCCCGACTTCGAGATGGTCACCAGCAACCGCGCACTGGTCTCGGGATCGGTTTCTTCGAGCGTCTCGGCGGCCTCGGCCCGGTCCGCCCACGCCAGGCGCGGAGCGTTCGCCAGCGCGACGACCGCGTCGATCGGCCCGCGGTGCTCGGTCACGATCCCCGTGGCGGCCCGGAGCCGGACCCGGAAGGTCGCGGCCTCGCTTTCGGACAGCCGGCGCAACGCGGGAACGGCCTGCGCCGGGTCGATCCCGCCGATCAGGAGAACCGCGCGGTACCGCACTTCACTGTCGGCTCGCTTGTCTTCCCGCTCGGCGGTCCTGGTCGCCATCCGCAGCGCCGCCGGGCCGTCGAACGGCCGGACCAGCTCGGCGATCCGCAGCGGAGTCTCTTCGTCCGCCGCGGTCTCCGCGAACCGTTCGGCGGCCGTGATCGCGGTTCCGGGTTCCACCGGCAGGAGTTCGCCGAGCGCTCGCAAGCGTGCGTCGTCGGACAGGTCGCCTCCACCCGTGACGAGCTCGCTCAGCAGATCGGGGCGGTGGAGGACGATCGCGGCGTCCACGCGCAGATCGCCCATGCCTTCGGTGCCCGCCAGCTGCTGCATGGCCACCACGCCCGCGGCCTCGTCGAGTTCGCCGATGAGGATCGCCGTGTCGAAGCGGTTTTGAGCGGTGCCGGTCGGGTTCCGCGCCAGGATCTTCAGCGCCTTCATGCCCCGCGCCCGGTCGTAGTCGATCAGCGCGACGACGGCGTGGTACCGGCGAAGTGAACTGGCGGTCGGCGCGGCGAAGGTGATCATCGCGTCGAGTTCGTCCGCGGCCACGGCCGGGTCGATCAGCTGGAGCTGCTCGAGGGAGGCCGTCCACCGGTCGTCGTCCAGCTCGTCGTCCCGGACCGCTTCACGCAAGATTGCGATCGTCCGCCGGCGAAGATCACTGCCCGGCACCAGATTTCGGCGGAGCAGGTCGACGACGAACCGGACGTTGGGCTCGCGGTGCCGCTTGTGCAGGAGGTTCCCGAGCCGCCGTTCGACCGCGGGTTTCGCGGGCTGCCACCAGAGCGCGGCCAGGAAGGCCTGCACCCCGGCGTCGGGCCACGGCCAGTTCTTCCGGGGGACGAAGTACTTCCACGTCGCCGGCGCCGCCAGCCGGGGACCACGCGGGTGGCGGCGGACCACGTGGTGCGCGGCCAGGTAGTCCCGGACGTCCGGCCGCGCGAACCGCGATCGCCCGTTCTCGGTGCGGAAGAGGCCGGTGCTGGTGTCGACGGGTTCCGGGCCGATTTCCCCGTCACGGCAACGGTGAGCGAGCTCTTCCAGGAACGCCCGAGCGTCGGGCGGCGGGTGTTCCGTCCGGCTCAGCGTCCGCTCCGCCGATCGGACGATTGCTTCGAGTTCTTCGATTTCCCCGCGCGCCCCGTCCGTCACACATCGGCATGCTAGTTCAGCGATCGCCGCCCGCACAGGTCAAAGACGGGACAGCACCAGGGCGGTTCAGAAGGCGTAGCGCACCCGCAGATAGGGGGCGTGCACGGCGATCAGATCCAGCAGCTCGTCCAGCAAAGCCCGCTTCTGCCCGGCCCGGTACCGGACGTTGACACCGCCGCCTTCGCTGCGCTTGGTCTCCTGGAGGTCGGGACGCCACAGCACCTGCTCGGCCTTCGGGTGCCAGCCGAGGTTGACCTCGTGCAGGGCGCGGTTGTGGGTCAGCATGATGACCTCCGCGGCCAGCTGGGCCTTCGTGGCCGCGTTCGTCGCGTCGCCGAGGTCCTTCAGCAGGGCGGTCCAGTCGTCGAGCCAGCCCGGGTAGACGACGACCGGGCTGAGGTTCACGTGGACCTCGTACCCCGCTTCGACGAAGTCGTCCAGTGCCTGGAGCCGGTCGGTGATCGGGCTCGTGCGCAGGTCCAGCAGCTTCGCCGGCCGCTCGGGCATGAGCGAGAACCGGACGCGGGTGCGGCCGCTTGGGGACAGGCCGAGCAGGCCGCGGTTGACGTACTTGGTGGCGAACGACGCCTTCGCGGTCGGCTGCCCGGCGAACAGCGCGATCAGGTCGCTGACGTTGTCGCTGATCAAGGCGTCGACCGAGCAGTCGGAGTTCTCGCCGATGTCGTAGACCCACGCTTCGGGGTCGCACTGGTTCGGCTCCGGCTTCGGGCCCTGCCTGCCGATGTGGCGGGTCAGGTAGCCGGTGATCTGCTCGATGTTCGCGAAGACCGTGATCGGGTTCGAATAACCCTTGCGCCGCGGGACGTAGCAGTAGGCGCACGCCATCGCGCAGCCGTTCGACGTGGAGGGGGCGATGAAGTCGGCGGAGCGGCCGTTGGGGCGGGCGGTGAGCGACTTCTTGGTGCCCAGCACGAGGGCTTCGCGCTTGATCCGCACCCAGCGCCGGACGTTGGTCTCGTCGCCGTGCAGTTCGGGGATCCGCCAGTGGCTGTCGACCTCGACCCGCGTCGCGTCCGGAAAGCGGTCGAGCACCTGGCGGCCGCGGGGGAGCTCGGCGGCGGCGGGCTCGACGTAGATGCGCGACGGCGCCAGCAGTCGGTCCCGTTCGGCGTCGCGCACCGGACCGAGCTTACCGACCGTAGCCGACGGCGGCTGGTGGTGTGGCCGAGGCCGTCGATCGGTTCTTCCGAACGGAAAGGGGAGCCCGTGCATTTTCGCCCCGCCGCGGGAAGGGCGGAGATTCGCGCACCGGGGTCCGTCCACTCGGGACGCGGCGAAGCCGGGCGGGCGACGCAGTAGGCTGAGGCGAATGAGCGCGGTATCCGGCACGGAGCACTCGATGGTCGAAACCCGGCACCAGACCCGGTTGCTCACCCTGCTCCGGGACGAAGGCCCGATGTCACGGGTCGAACTGGGGGAGCGGCTCGAGCTGCCGCGGGCGCGGGTCGGGGCCGAAGTGGCGCGGCTCGCGGAGGTCGGGCTCGTCGAGGCCGCGGGGCCCTCGGCCAGCCGGGGCGGGCGGCGGTCGACCCTCGTCCGGCTCGCCGGTGACCTCCGGGTGCTCGCGGTGGACGTCGGCGCGACGTCGGTCGGGGTGGCGGTCACCGACGCCTCCTGCGAGGTGCTCGCGCACGCCGTCGAGGACTGCGACGTGCGGCAGGGGCCGCACCCCGTGCTGCGGCGGGTCGCCGCGCTCGCCGAGAAGGTCCGGGACGAGGCGCCCGGGCGGCTGGTCGCCGCCGGGATCGGGCTGCCGGGGCCGGTCAGCTTCGCCGAGGGCATGGCCGTCGCGCCGCCGATCATGCCGGGGTGGGACCGGTTCAGCGTGCGCGACCACCTCGGCGGCCTGTGGGGCTGCCCGGTCGCGGTGGACAACGACGTCAACGCGATGGCGCTCGGGGAGCGGCACGCCGGGGTCGCGCGCTCGACCGACGACCTGATGTTCGTCAAGATCGGCACCGGGATCGGCTGCGGCATCGTGCTCGGCGGCAAGGTGTACCGCGGGGTCGCGGGCACGGCGGGCGACATCGGGCACATCCGGCTCGACGACTTCGGCCCGACCTGCGCGTGCGGCGAGGTCGGCTGCCTGGAGGCCTACTTCGGCGGCGCGGCGCTGGCCCGCGACGGACTGGCGCTGGCTCGCAGCGGCCGGTCGGCGCACCTCGCCGAGGTGGCCGCCGACGGCGGGGCGGTCACCGCGCGTGACGTCGGCCGCGCGGCGGCGGCAGGTGACTTCGGTGCGGTCAACCTCATCCGCGACGGCGGGCGCCGGCTCGGCCAGGTCATCGCGTCGCTGGTCTGCTTCATCAACCCGGGGATGGTCGTGATCGGCGGCGGGGTGGCCCAGCTCGGGCACCAGCTGCTGGCCGAGGTGCGCAGCGCGGTGTACCGGCGGTCGCTGCCGCTGGCGACGGGCAACCTGCCGATCGTGCTGTCCGAGCTCGGCGAGACGGCGGGCGTGATCGGCGCGGCCTGGTCGGCCACCGACCGGGCCTTCACGCTCAGCAGCTGAACCCGCGCGCGGGTTCACGGTCGGTCGCCGAGCAACCTCGCGTAGTAATGTCTGAACCGGACAGACTTTTGTATCGAAAGTGCGAAAGTCTGTCCGGTTTCGCACGTCTATCCGGGTGAAAACCGGGCACAGGGCGCCCATCTCACCTTGACGAGTGATGCGCGCCACCCTACTTTCGCTGCCTGAGAGACAAAGTCCGTTCAGGGCGCAGCACAAGTTGGGGGCACCGTGGCCGTCACCGGGACGAGGCGAGCCGATCCGGCGAGCCCCCGGACCGCGAACCTGGCCGCGGTCCTGCGCGCGCTGCGGACCGGGCCGCTCTCGCGGACCCAGCTGGCCGCCCGGTGCGGGATCGCGAAGTCGGCGGTACCCGGGCTGCTCACCGACCTCGCCGGGCGCGGGCTGGTCCGGCCCGCCGGGGTCCTCCCCGGCAACGGGCGGCCGAGCCGGCTGGTCGAGCTGCACGGCGAAGACGCCTACGCGCTGGCGCTGGGCATCGAGGCCGACCGGCTGTCGGCGGTGGTCACCGACCTCACCGGCCGGGTGCTGGCCGAACGGGCCGAAACCGTCGACGTCGCCGCGCTCGGCCTGCAGAGAGGCATGGACGAACTCGCCCACCTCGCCCACCGGGTGCTGCCCGGGCCGCCGGTCGGGGTGGCGATCGCGGTGCCCGGGCTGGTCGACTCGGCCGCCGCCGTGCTCAGACTCGCACCGGCGCTGCGCTGGCGGGACGCCGAAATCGCCGGCCTGATGGCGGCGCGGCTGGCCGTCCCGGCCGAGGCCATCGCCGTCGACAACGATGCCAACCTCGGCGCGCTCGCCGAATCGGTCGAGGGGCCCGCGGAGCTGTTCTACCTCAGCGGCGGGACGACCGTCGGCGGCGGGCTCGTCTCCGGCGGCGCCATCCTGCGCGGTGCGCGGGGCTTCGCGGGCGAGGTCGGGCACATCGCCGTCGACCCGTCCGGTGAACGCTGCGTGTGCGGCCGGACCGGCTGCCTGGAAACGAAAGCGAACCTGGCCGCGGTCGTGAGAGCCGCGGCCCCGCCCGGCGATCCGCTGCACGACCCCGCCCTCGGCGTCGAAGGGCGGGTCGGCCTGCTCGCCCACCGCATCCGGCGAGGCGACCAGCGCGCGGTCACGGCGGTGCACGAACTCGGCGTCGCGCTCGGCGTCGCACTGTCCACTGTGGTCGACGTGCTCGACCCGGACGTCGTCGTGCTCGGCGGCTACTTCGCCGAACTCGGCGAGTGGCTGGTCGAACCGGTCCGCGTCGAGCTCGCCGCCCGGCCGCTCGGCCACGCCCGGGTCGTGCCGTCGCGGCTCGGCCTGAAGGCCCCGCTGCGCGGAGCCGCCCACCTGGCGGCCGAGCGGCTGTTCGCGAACCCGACGCTCGTCGAGGAGGCCACGGTATGAGTCTGCTTTCGGTCCGCGGGATCGTGAAGAGCTTCCCCGGCGTCCGCGCGCTCGACGGCGTCGACCTCGACGTCGAGCCGGGCGAAGTGCACTGCCTGCTCGGGCAGAACGGCGCCGGCAAGTCGACGCTCATCAAGGTCCTCGCCGGCGCGCACCAGCCCGACACGGGGGAGATCACCTGGCAGGGCGAACCCGTCTCGCTCGGCTCCCCGGTCGACGCCCTGCGCCTGGGCATCGCCACCATGTACCAGGAACTCGACCTGGTGCCCGGGCTTTCGGTAGCGGACAACATCTTCCTCGGCCACGAACGCGCCCGCTTCGGGTTCACGCGCATCTCGCAGGCCCGCGACGAGGCCGCCCGGCTGATGGCCCGGCTCGGCCACCCCGGCATCCGCCCGTCGACCGAGGTCGGCAAGCTCTCCGCCGCCGGGCAGCAGCTGGTGTCGATGGCCCGCGCGCTGGCCCACGACGCCCGGCTGCTCGTGATGGACGAACCCACCGCCGCGCTGGCCGGTGAGGAGGTCGACAACCTCTTCCGCATCGTCGGCGAGCTGACCGCCGACGGCGTCGCGGTCGTCTACATCTCGCACCGGCTCGAGGAACTGCGCCGGATCGGGCACCGGGTGACCGTGCTCAAGGACGGCCGGACCGTCGGCACCGGACTCGACGCCCGCACGACGCCGACCGCCGACCTGGTCGCGCTGATGGCCGGGCGCAAGGTCGAGACCGTCTTCGGCCCGCGTCACGAGGGGCACGCCAAGATCACGCCGGTGCTCGAAGTCGCGAACCTGGCCCGGACCGGCGAGTTCGAGGACGTCAGCTTCACCGTGCACGCCGGCGAGGTCGTCGGCATCGCCGGGCTGGTCGGCTCCGGACGCAGCGAGCTGCTGGAGACGATCTTCGGCGCGCGCAAGGCCGACCGCGGGACCGTGGCCGTGCAGGGGAAACCGCTGCGGCCCGGCAGCGTGCTCAACGCCGTCAAGGCCGGCATCGGCCTCGCGCCGGAGGAGCGCAAGAGCCAGGGCCTGCTCCTGGACCTGCCGGTGGTGCACAACGTGACCCTGGCCAGCCTCGGCCGCTACGCGAAGCTCGGCTTCACCGAGCGGGCCCGGGAACTGGACGACGCCGGCGCGAGCCTGCGGCGCCTCGACCTGCGGCCCGCCGATCCCCGGCGGATCGTCCGCACGCTCTCGGGCGGCAACCAGCAGAAGGCCGTGCTCGCGCGGTGGCTGGTCCGCGGGTGCCGGGTGCTGCTGCTCGACGAGCCGACGCGCGGCGTCGACGTCGGCGCCCGCGCCGAGCTGTACCGGCTGATCGACGAGCTGGCCGCGACCGGCGTGGCGATCGTGCTGGTGTCCAGCGAAATCCCCGAGGTGCTCGGGCTGTCCGACCGGGTGCTGGTGCTGCGCGAGGGCCGCGTCCTCGCCGACCGGCCCTCCGGCGGGCTGACCGAGGCCGAGGTGCTCGACGTGATCCTGGAAGGCAGCGCGGCATGACCGAAACCCAAGCACCACCACAGGAAGCGCTTCCCGCGCAGCGGCGGCGGTTCACCTTCTCCGCCGACCCGCGGCTGCTCGGCCTGGCCGGCGTGCTCGTCGTGCTGTGCCTGGTCGGCCAGTTCACCCGGCCCGAGTTGTTCTTCACCGAAAGCAACATCTCGACGATCCTGCGGCTGGCCGCCGCGATCGGCGTGGTCAGCGTCGGGATGACGTTCGTCATCATCAGCGGCGGCATCGACCTGTCCGTCGGCTCGATGGTCGGCCTGGCCGGCGTCTGGCTGACGACGCTGGCGACGCAGTCCTACGGGCCCTTCGTGATGGTGGTCTGCGGGCTCGCCGTCGGCCTCGGCTGCGGGCTGGTCAACGGCGTGCTCGTCGCCTACGGCAAGGTCGTGCCGTTCATCGCGACGCTCGCGATGTACGTCTCGGCGCGCGGGCTCGCCGAGCGGATCAGCGGCCGGCGCACCCAGGTTGTCGCCGACCAGGGCTTCCTCGCCTTCTTCCGGGGCAGCTTCCTCGGCATCCCGACGCTGATCTGGCTGTTCGCGCTGGTGTTCGCGGTCGGCTGGGTCGTGCTCAACCGCACCACGTTCGGGCGCCGGACGTACGCGGTGGGCGGCAACGCGGAGGCGTCGCGGCTGGCCGGGATCAACGTCAAGCGCCACCTCGCGCTCGTCTACGGCGTGGCCGGGCTGTGCTGCGGGATCGCCGCGCTCATGGTCGTCGCGCGGACGACGGCGGGGGCGTCGACCAACGGCATGTTCTACGAACTCGACGCGATCGCGGCGGTGGTCATCGGCGGCACGCTGCTGACCGGCGGCCGCGGTTCGCTGATCGGCACCCTGATCGGCGTGCTGATCTTCACGGTGCTGTCGAACATCTTCACGCTCAACAACCTGGACACCGACATCCAGAACATCGCCAAAGGCGTGATCATCGTGCTCGCCGTGCTCTTGCAGTTCCGGGCCAGGAAAGCCAGGACCGGTCCGTAGTACCACCTTTGGAGGCCGTCATGACCGAACAACCCTTCCTCGGCCGCCGGGGATTCCTGCTGGGCGGGGCCGCCGTCGGCGCCGGCGCGCTGCTGGCCGGCTGCACGTCGAACACGCCCGCGAACTCGGAGTCCAACGCGCCGGTCGCCAACGCGGGCACCAACGCCCAGCCCGGCAAGCCGGTCACCATCGGCTTCTCCGCGCCGGCCGCCGACCACGGCTGGATCGCGGCGATCACCAAGAACGCCAAGGCGCAGGCGCAGAAGTTCAGCGAGGTGAAGTTCAACGCCACCGAGGGCACCAACGACGTCAACCAGCAGATCTCCCAGGTGGAGACGCTGATCAACGCGAAGGTCGACGTCCTGGTGATCTTGCCCTTCGACGGCAAGGCGCTCACGTCGGTCGGGCAGCAGGCGATGGACGCCGGCATCCCGGTGATCAACCTGGACCGCATCTTCGACACGCCGCTGGCGTACCGGACGTGGATCGGCGGCGACAACTACCGGATGGGCGTCAACGCGGGCAACTACATCGCCGCGGAGCTCAAGAAGAAGAACGTCGCGAACCCGGTCATCGGCGAGGTCGCGGGCATCGACTCGCTGCCGCTGACCCAGGAACGCAGCAAGGGCTTCGCGGACGCGCTGGGGCGCAGCGGGTTCAAGGTCGGCCCGCGGGTTTCGGCGCAGTTCACGTCGGAGTCCGGCGAGCAGCAGACCGCGAACCTGCTCCAGGGTGCGCCCAAGCTGGACGCGCTGTGGAACCACGACGACGACCAGGGCATCGGCGTCAACGCCGCGATCGACACCGCGGGCCGCAAGGAGTTCATCATGGTCGGCGGCGCCGGCTCGAAGAACATGATGAACCTGATCAAGGCCGACTCGTCGCCGATCAAGGCGACCGTGCTCTACAGCCCGTCGATGGCCTCGACCGCGGTGGCGCTGGCCCGGCTGCTCGGGCAGGCCAAGGGGATCGGCGACCTGGCCGAGCACGACATCCCGGCCGAGATCAAGACGTACTCGGCGGTCGTCACCAAGGAGAACGTCGACCAGTACCTGGACGTCGGCTTCGACTCCTGACGCGGACTTTCCAGCTGAACCAAAGGAGGGGTATGAGCCCGGGACGGGAAACCATCGGGATCGGCATGGTCGGCCACGCGTTCATGGGTGCGGTGCATTCGCACGCCTGGCGCAGCGTCCACCGGTTCTTCGATCCACCGCTGGTGCCGAGACTCGCCGTCCTCGGCGGCCGGGACGAGGCCCGGGCCAAGGCCGCCGCGGAAAAGTTCGGCTGGGAGGACGTCGAGACGGACTGGCGGAAGCTGGTCGCCCGGGACGACGTCGGCCTGGTCGACGTTTGCACGCCGGGGGACAGCCACGCGGAGATCGCGATCGCCGCGCTGGAAGCCGGGAAGCACGTGCTGTGCGAGAAACCCCTCGCCAACTCGGTCGCCGAGGCCGAAGCGATGGCGGCGGCGGCCCGGAAGGCCCGGGACCGCGGGGTGCGGGCGATGGTCGCGTTCAACTACCGCCGGGTGCCCGCGCTCGCGCACGCCAGGAAGCTGGTCGCGAGCGGGGCGCTCGGGGAGATCCGGCACGTGCGGTCGGTGTACCTGCAGGACTGGCTTTCCGATCCGGAAGCGCCGATGACCTGGCGGCTGCGGCGCGAGAGTGCCGGTTCGGGTGCGCTCGGCGACCTGGGCGCGCACATCGTGGACGCGGCCCAGTTCGTCACCGGCGACCTGATCACCGGTGTCTCGGCGCTGACGAACACCTTCGTGCAGCAGCGGCCGGCCGAGAACGGCGGCACGGACGACGTGACGGTCGACGACACGGCGTTGTTCCTGGCGCGGCTGGCCGGGGGAGCGGTGGCGACCTTCGAGGCGACCCGGTTCGCGCTGGGCCGCAAGAACGCGATGCGGCTGGAGATCAACGGGTCGAAGGCGAGCCTGGCGTTCGACTTCGAGGCGATGAACGAGCTCCAGTGGTACGAGGGCAGCGGCACCGAAGCCGGGTTCCGGCGGATCCTCGTCACCGAGCCGCAGCACCCGTACGTCGGCGCGTGGTGGCCGCCGGGGCACCTGCTCGGCTACGAGCACACGTTCACGCACGAGGTCGCCGACCTGCTGGACGCCATCGGCGCGGGCACCGATCCGGCGCCGAGCTTCGACGACGGCCTGCGCGTCCAGCGGGTGCTCGACGCCGTCGAGAAGAGCGCGGCGGCCGATGCGGCCTGGACCGCGGTGGAGGAGCGGAAATGAGCCGTCCGGTCACGCTGTTCACCGGCCAGTGGGCCGACCTGCCGTTCACCGAGGTCTGCAAGCTCGCCGCCGAGTGGGGGTACGACGGCCTGGAAATCGCTTGCTCGGGCGACCACTTCGAAGTGGACCGCGCACTGTCCGAAGAGGACTACGTGCCGGCGCGGCTGGCTTTGCTGGCCGAGCACGGGCTCAAGGTGTGGGCGATTTCGAACCACCTCGTCGGCCAGGCCGTCTGCGACGACCCGATCGACGCCCGGCACCGCGCGATCCTGCCGTCCCGGATCTGGGGCGACGGCGAGCCGGAGGGTGTCAGGCAGCGGGCGGCGGCCGAAATGGCCGACACCGCGCGGGCGGCGGCGAAGCTCGGCGTGGACACCGTCATCGGCTTCACCGGGTCGAAGATCTGGAAGTACGTGGCGATGTTCCCGCCGGTCACGCGCGATGACATCGATGACGGTTACGCGGACTTCGCCCGTCGCTGGCACCCGATCCTCGACGTCTTCGACGAGGTCGGCGTCCGGTTCGCGCACGAGGTCCACCCGTCCGAGATCGCCTACGACTACTGGACGACCAAGCGCGCGCTCGAGGCCGTCGGCCACCGGCCGGCGTTCGGGCTGAACTGGGACCCGTCGCACTTCGTCTGGCAGGACCTCGACCCGGTCGGGTTCATCCTCGACTTCGCCGACCGGATCTACCACGTGGACTGCAAGGACACGAGAAAGCGCTTCGACGGCCGCAACGGCCGGCTCGGCTCGCACCTGGCCTGGGCCGACCCGCGCCGCGGCTGGGACTTCGTGTCCGTCGGCCACGGCGACGTCCCGTGGGAGGACTGCTTCCGGGCGCTCAACTCGATCGGCTACACCGGCCCGATCTCGGTGGAGTGGGAAGACGCCGGGATGGACCGGCTCCGGGGCGCGGCGGAGGCGGTGAAGTACCTGCGCGAGCACCTGTTCGACCAGCCGTCGGCGGCTTTCGACGCGGCTTTCAGCAACCAGAGATGAGGGAGTTCCATGTGCGGTCATGAAGCTGAGCAGCACTCCCGACGGACATTCCTGAACGTGGCGACGGCGGCCCTCACGGTGGGTGCGGCGGCCATCGCGTCACCCGGCACCGCGGACGCCTCCCCAGCCCGCCGGCGCGTCCCGCTCGACAAGATCAGCATCCAGCTCTACTCCCTGCGGTCGCTGCTGCAGAACGACCCGGAAGGCACGCTCTCCGCGCTGGCCGACATCGGCTACCGGAAGGTCGAGCTGGCCGGGACGTACGGCCGCAGCGCCACCGAGTTCCGCGCCATCCTCGACCGGTGCCACCTCAAGGCGTCCTCGACGCACGTGGGCATCGACGGCGACCTGAACCAGACCATCGCCGACGCGAAGATCCTCGGCAACCGCTCCGCCGTCGTGCCGTACGCGAACTTCGGCACCATCGCCGAGTGGGAAGCCTTCGCGGGCCGCATGAACACCGCCGCGGCCGCCTTCAAGAAGGCCGGGCTCGCGCTCGGTTACCACAACCACGACCACGAGTTCGCCCCGATCGGCGGCGTCGTGCCCTACGACGTGCTCACCGCGAAGACGGACAAGCGGCTCGTGCACCTGGAGATCGACCTCTTCTGGGCGGTGAACGGCGGCGCGGACCCGGTCGAGCTGTTCCGGCGCAACTACCCGCGCGTGACGCAGTACCACGTCAAGGACCGGACCGCGGACGGGCAGATGGTCGACCCGGGCGCCGGCGTCATCAACTTCCCGCGCATCTTCGCCGCGTCCTGCCACACCATCGGCGAATACATCGTCGAGCACGACCAGCCGGCCGACCCGCTGAGCACCGCCAAGGTCGGGTTCGAGTACCTCCGCACCGTGCGCTTCTGAGACCCCGGGGGAATTTCGCATGCGAGTGTCACGTCGGTCGATGCTGGCCGGAACCGCCGCGGGCGTCCTCGTGCCCGCGGTCGGGATGGCCGATTCGGCCTACGCGGCGGGCTTGAACCGCCAGATCACCCTCTACGCCGAAGCCCTGCCCGGCGGCCTCTACGGCTACGGCCTCGAGCCGGGCAAGGCCACCATCCCCGGGCCGCTGCTGGAGATCTACGAGGGCGACACCCTCGAGATCGAACTGGTCAACCGGACCGACCAGCGGCTCTCGATCCACCCGCACGGCGTCAACTACGACACCGGGTCCGACGGCGCCCCGCTCAACGCGTCGTTCAACAAGCCGGGCGAGACGCGGACCTACACCTGGAAGACGCGGGCCCGGTACGACGCCGGCGGCGGGTTCTGGATGCCGGGCAACGCCGGCTACTGGCACTACCACGACCACGCGATGGGCACCGACCACGGCACCGCGGGCCTCGCGCGCGGGCTCTACGGCGGGCTGATCGTGCGCAAGCGCGGCGATCTGCTGCCCAGCAAGCAGTACACCGTCGTGTTCAACGAAATGATGATCAACCACAAGATGGCACCCGACACGCCGATCCTCGAGGCCCGGCTCGGCGAGCGCGTCGAGTGGGTCTGCATCGGGTACGGCAGTCTGCCGCACACGTTCCACCTGCACGCGCACCGCTGGGCCGACACCCGCACCGGGATGCTCAGCGGCGCCGCTGACAACGCTGCCATCGTCGACAACAAGAACCTCGACCCCGGCAGTTCCTTCGGCTTCCAGGTGATCGCCGGTGAAGGCGTCGGCCCGGGGGCGTGGATGTACCACTGCCACGTCCAGACCCACTCCGACGGCGGGATGGTGGGCCTGTTCCTGGTCCGCAACGCCGACGGCAGCCTGCCCGACGGCGCGCAGGAAGCGATCGACCGGTTCAAGGAGCACGGCCACGCCGGGCACGACATGAACCCCGACGGCCGGACACACGCATGAGGACGGGAGCTATGAAAAGACGATGGTTCGGAAGGCGCGGGGCGCTCGTGCTCGCCATCGGCTCGGTCCTGGCGGCCGGGGCCCCGCTGATCACGATGCCGGTCGCGCAGGCCGCGCCCGCCGCGGTGAACGTGCCGGTCAACGTGCTGGTCTTCCACGGCGCCGCCGCGGACCAGAAGGACCCCGTGCTGCGCGCGGCGGACGCGATCGCGCGGCTGGGCTCGGACAACGGCATCACCGTGACGGCGTCGTCGGATCCGGCCGTGTTCAGCACGGCGAACCTGGCCCGCTACCGCGGTGTCGTGTACCTGTCCGCGCAGGGCGTGACGCTCGCGCGTGAGCAGGAAGCCGCGCTGCAGGCGTACATGAAGGCCGGCGGCGGGTTCCTCGGCATCTCCGACGCCGCCCGCGCGCAGGACTCGTCCCAGTGGTTCACCGGCTTGATCGGCGCGCGCCCGGTCGGCGCCCGCCCGACGCCCGAAGCGGTGGCGTCGGTGACCGCGAGCGCGGACAACCCGCCGAACGAGACCAAGGAGAAACTGGCTGACAACAACGAAAACACCAAGTGGCTGACCTTCGCCACGACCGGCTGGGCCGCCTACAAGATGGCCACCCCGGTCGCGGTCAGCAGCTACTCGCTGGTGTCGGCCAATGACTTCCCCGGCCGCGACCCGAAGAACTGGACCCTGCAGGGTTCGGCGGACGGCAGCACCTGGGTCGACCTGGACACGCGCACCAACGAGGTGTTCACCGACCGGTTCCAGACCCGGACGTTCACCTTCGCCAACACGACGGTGTACCCGAACTACCGGCTGAACATCACCGCGAACTCGGGTGAGCCGCTGATCCAGCTAGCCGACCTCAAGCTGTTCAAGGACACCTCGACGACCCCGCCGCCGCCCGAACCGGCGCCGCAGCAAGCGGTCGTCGACGTCCTCGACGCGCAGCACCCGGCCACCGCCGGGCTGCCGCAGAACTGGACGCGCACCGACCGGTGGCTCAACTGGGAGACCAACCCGGTCGGCACCGTCCACACGGTCGCGCAGGTGGAGGAGAAGGGCTACAACCCGGGCGTCGGCGCGAACGGCGCGTTCCACCCGGTCTCCTGGTGCCGCGACTACGACGGCGGGCGCTCGTTCTACACCGGCATGGGCCGCACCGAGGCGTCCTACGGCGAGGACAAGTTCCGCAGCCACCTGCTCGGCGCGTTGCGCTGGACCACCGGCATGGTGCGCGGCGACTGCCAGGCCGGGATCGCCGCGAACTACAAGGTCGAGAAGCTGACCGGCAAGAACGCCGCCGGGCAGCTCGACCAGATCGGCGAGCCGCACGGGCTCACCATCGCCCCGGACGGCAAGGTGTTCTACATCGGCAAGGCGGCCTGCCCGACCGGGCCGGTCGTGAGCTGGGACGACCCGAACGTCGGCCTCGGCTGCGGCACGATCCACCAGTGGGACCCGGTCAGCAAGAAGCCCAAGCTGCTCACGACGTTGCGCGTGATGGGCAACCGGGGCAGCGGTGACGAGCTCGTCAAGAACGAAGAGGGCCTGCTCGGGCTGACGCTGGACCCGAAGTTCGCCGAGAACGGCTACATGTACGCCTACTGGATGCCGCACGAGTCGATCGACCGCGACAAGCGGATCGGCAAGCGCACGGTCTCGCGGTTCACCTACAACCTGACCGCGCAGACGCTCGACCAGGCCACCCGCAAGGACATGCTGTCCTGGGACGTCCAGATCCACAGCTGCTGCCACGCCGGTGGCGGGATGGCGTTCGACAAGGACGGCAACCTCTACATCGGGTCCGGGGACAACAACTCCTCGGGCGGCTCGAACGGGTACTCGGGCAACAACTGGACGCTCGACTACAAGGGGATCTCGTTCCAGGACGCGCGCCGCACCGCGGGCAACACGAACGACCTGGACGGCAAGATCCTGCGCATCCACCCGGAGGCGAACGGGACGTACACGATCCCGCAGGGCAACCTGTTCCCGAACGGGCCGGCGGACAAGACGCGCCCGGAGATCTACGTGATGGGCGTCCGCAACATCTCGCGGCTGCAGATCGACCCGGTGCACAACTGGATGACCGCGGGCTGGGTCGGTCCGGACGCGTCTTCGCCGAGCCCTGAACTGGGCCCGGCGAAGTACGAGACGGCGACCATCATCACCGAGGCGGGCAACCACGGCTGGCCGTACTGCATGGGCAACCGGCAGCCCTACCGCGACCGCAGCAGCACCAACGCGGCCGAGCTGACCGGCTGGTACGACTGCGACAACCCGGTCAACACCTCGCCGCGCAACACGGGCCTGGTGAACCTGCCGCCGATCAAGGACAACATGATCTGGTACTCGCCCGACGGCGGCGGCCCGGTCTTCCCGAAGCGGCCGGGGTCCTCGATCCCGACGTACGTCGCGGCGGACGCCACCTACACCCAGCCGTACCTGCGGGGCGGCGGCCAGGCGGTCATGTCCGGGCCGACGTACCACCGCTCGCTGGTCAACACGAACAGTGGTGTGGCGTGGCCGGCGTACTGGGACAACAAGTGGTTCATCGGCGACGAGTCGAACGCGCAGAACCGGGTCGCGGTGACCGTCGACCCGGCGGGCGTGCCGACGCACCAGCCGCCGGTGTTCGCCGAGACGTTCCGGCAGATCATCCCCGGCGGCGCGGGGGACACCCGGGTGCAGAGCTGGATGGACGCCAAGTTCGGGCCGGACGGCGCGCTGTACGTCCTGGACTACGGCAACGGGTTCTTCTCGCTCGACGCCAACCAGAAGCTGCTGAAGATCAGCTACACGGGTGGCGCGCCGACCCCGGCGCCCGCGGCGACGTCGACGATGGTGCAGAACAAGGCGCTGACGGCGGCGTTCACCGGCTCGAAGTCCGGCGGGGTGTCCTACCGCTGGGAGTTCGGTGACGGCTCGGTGTCCACCCAGGCCGACCCGCGGCACACCTACCCGCGCACCGGCCTCTTCACCGCCAAGCTCACCGTGACCTACGCGAACGGCGAGGCGGTGACCACCCGGACGTCGGTGAACGTCGGCTGCGTGGTGGCCGATCCGAGCCCGGTGGTGACCTTGGGCGACAGCATCACGAAGGTGGTGAACCGCAACGCCGGCGGTGGCTGCACGGTCGACGACTTCATCGACGACGAGAGCACGTGGAGCACGCACGCGGCGTTCGTCAACCACGTCGAGCAGGCCACCGGGACGCTGTCGGACCTCGGGGTGCTGAACGACGCCGAGGTGGCCGAGCTGAACGCGGCGGCCGAGGCGTCGCCGATCGGGAAACCGGGCACGACGGGCTACGACGCGCTGTTCGACGGCACGGCGGCGTCGCTGCGCGGCTGGGAACAGGCACCATCGGGTCAGTTCACGCTGCAACCCGACGGGTCGATCCGCTCGGCCGGTGGGCTGGGCATGCTCTGGTACGCCCAGCGCCAGTTCGGCGACTTCTCGGTGAAGGTGCAGTTCAAGGACATCGCCCCGGACGGCTTCCGGGCCAACAGCGGCGTGTTCGTCCGGTTCCCGGATCCGCGGACACCGCCGGCCCAGCGGCCGCCGGGCAGCTGCGGCACGGTCGGGTCGGCGCGGGACTCGCAGGCGTGGGTCGCGATCTACTGCGGTCACGAGATCCAGATCTACGACGGCGACTCCGGTGAGCCGCAGAAGACCGGGTCGGTCTACAACTTCGACCCGCGCCCGCTCGACCAGGCGGGCGCCCGGCCGAAGGGCACGTGGAACGAGTACGAGATCAAGGTCGTCGGGCAGCACTACACGATGATCCGCAACGGCGTGGTGATCAACGAGTTCGACAACACGCCGGGCCAGCAGTCGTCGCGCGCGGGTGACCCGCCGACCGACCTGCGGCAGTTCGTCAGCGGGTTCATCGGATTGCAGAACCACAGCGACAACGACCTGATCGAGTTCCGCAACATCCGGGTGCGGCAGCTGTAGCTCCGCCGCGGGTCGTGAGTGGGAAACAGTGTTCCAAACACCGTTTCCCACTCACGACCCCTTCAGGAAGGGTCTTCCGGCGATGTCCCCACGACTGATCACAGTGCTGCTGGCCGGGTTGCTGGCCGTGCTCGGGCTGGCCACCCCCGCGGTGGCGGCGCCGGTCCAGACGCTGACCTGGACCGGGAACAACAGCACCACCGAATACGCGTCCGCGCCCACCGGCGCGCTGCCCGGCGAGACCACCATCGTCTTCGAGAACAGCGAAGCCACCGGCAACACGACCGGGATGTCGCACACGCTGACGTTCGACACCTCGACGCCGGGTTACAACCACGACGTCTCGCTCAACATCCTGGCCAACCCGTTCGACCCGCAGAACGGGCGGCACGAAGCGACCGTGACGCTGACGCCGGGCAAGTACCGGTACTTCTGCACGATCCCGGGCCACACGTCGATGGTGGGGGAGTTCGTCGTCTCCGACGGCACGGGCGACACCACCCCGCCGGTCGTGACGGCCGCCGTGGCCGGTGACCGCGACCCGTCCGGCAACTACATCGAGTCGGCCACGGTCTCGCTTTCGGCGACCGACGCGGGATCCGGGGTGGCCTCCGTCGAGTACCAGCTCGACGGCGGCACGTGGACCGCGTACTCGGCGCCGGTGGTGGTGTCCGCGGTGGGCATGCACATGCTGCACTACCGGGCGACCGACGTCGCCGGGAACGCGTCCGAAGAGGGCATGGCGCACTTCACGATCGTCGAGGGACAGGGCGACACCACACCGCCGACGGTGACCGCGTCCCTCTCGGGTGACCGCGATCCCGCGGGCAGCTACCTCGACGTCGCCACGGTTTCCTTGACGGCGACCGACGCGGATTCCGCGGTCGCTTCGGTGGAGTACCAGCTGGACGGCGGAGCTTGGACCCGCTACACGGCGCCGATCGCGGTGACCGGGGCGGGCGAGCACATGGTCCACTTCCGCGCGACCGACGCCGCCGGGAACACGTCCCCGGAGGGCATGTCCCACTTCACGGTGGTCAAGCGGGACACGACCGCACCGGTGGTCTCGGCTTCGGTGTCGGGTACCCAGGACGTGGACGGCAACTACGTCGGCAAGGCGACGGTCACGGTGACGGCTTCGGACACCGGTTCCGGCGTCGGCGCGGTGGAGTACAAGGTGGACGGTGGGGCGTGGACCGCCTACAGTGCACCGGTTCCGGTGACCGCGGCAGGTGCGCACACGGTGGGCTACCGCGCCCGGGACGTCGCCGGGAACGCGTCTCCCGAGGGTTCGGTGTCGTTCGTGGTGGTCGCGGGCGGGGACACCACGGCACCTGTGGTTTCGCTGCAGGTCACCGGAAAGCAGGACGGCGGCTGGAACTACGTGGGTTCGGCGACGGTCACGGTTCTTTCTTCCGACGCGGAGTCCGGTGTGGACTCTGTCGAGTACAAACTGGACAGTGGCGCGTGGACGCGGTACGCGGCCCCGGTGGTCGTGCCCGCCCTGGGCGCGCACACGGTGCGTTCCCGGGCCACGGACGTCGCGGGGAACACTTCGGCGGAGGTGTCGGGGACGTTCACGGTGGTCGCGGCCCCGCCCCCACCGGACGCGTGCCCGAACTCGGACACCCGCGACACGGTGGTGATCGGCGGCGTCGACAGCCAGGTGGAGAACATCGACACGGGCAACGGCTGCACGATCAACGACGTCATCGACGAGACCGCGGAGTACGCGTCGCACGACCGCTTCGTGAAGCACGTGAAGGCGGTGACGCAGGAGCTGGTGGGCAACGGGGTGCTGTCGTCGGGTGACCGCAACCGGATAGTGACGGCGGCGATCGAGTCGGACATCGGCGGCGCTCCGGCGACGAGCACCGGAACTGGCACCGGTGCCGAGCCCCACGCGAAGCCGGAGGTGAAGAAGCGCCTGTAGGTGCCCTGCCGCAGCGGGTCGTGAGTGGGAAACAGGGTTAGAACACTGTTCCCACTCACGACCGCGGGCGGGTCAGGAGTAACAGCCGTCCTGCCGCGGACGACCTGCGAGTAGCAGCGAAACCGCAGGAGGTCTCCACGATGGCTGAAACACTCGCGCAGCTCGGCATCATGGCCGCGCACGAGGTGCGGGCCGGCACCGAGGTGGACCAGGTGGTGGGGCGGATCCTCCAGGCGGACGACGCCGACGAAGCCGACCTGCAGATCAAGTACGAGACGTTGATCGCCGTCTACAAGCTGAAGCGGCTGCTCACCTGGGCTCTGGTGATCATCCCGCTGCTCCTGATCGGTCTCGGCTTCGTCCTCTACGCCGGAGCGGTGCGCTGAAGCGTCAGGAGTAGGTCCAGTGGCCGAGCCAGGACTCACGCCACGCGACCGTCAGCTCGCTCACCCCGTCCACCCCGGACCGGTCCACCTGGGCCTTCCACGCCTCCTCGACCATCGCGCACAGCTTCGACGCCGGCAGCTCGTTGCCACCTGAGGCGAACTGGCGCAGGACCGACTTCGGGATCGCGAGCTTCGCCTTGCCGCGGATCACCGACTGCTCCGTCGCGCGGCAGATGAGGTACTCGACCGTGGCCAGGTCGCCCGCCGAGGCGACCTGGCTCAGGGCGCGGTACAGGCAGTCCAGGGGAGCGGCCAGGCCGCGGTGCTGGCGGGCGATCTCCCACGAGACCCAGACCGCCAGGCAGTCCGGCATCTGGAACGGGCGGTAGGCGAACGCCGGGCCGGCGAACGTCTGGTAGTCGGCCGTCGGGTCCGCCGTGGTCTCCGCCGGGCCGCCCGGGTCCGGGGGCAGGCCGAGGCGCTTGAACAGCTCGCGCAGCAGCTTGTGCGGGCGGGCCGGGGTCGAGGACTCGGCGAGCAGCTTAGCCAGGATGCGGTTCAGCCGGTCCGCCGCCACGCCGTGGATCGACAGCTGCAGGTGGACGAACGCCACGTCGGACAGCGTCGTGCCCGCGCAGCCGGCCACCCCCACCTGCGGGTAGCGCTGCAGGAACGAGACGATCGCGTGCGTCGAGCCGATGCGGGCCGGGCCGACGAAGGTCACCGGGAGGCACGCGCCGACGCGCTGGCGGGAGCGGAGGTCGCCCTTGTACAGCGGGGAAAACTCGCCGTCGGCGTGGTAGACCTCGAACCAGTTGCCCTGCCGGTGGCCGGGCCGCGTGTCGGCGAGCCAGAAGCTGTAGCCGTGCTTCTCGCACAGCTCGCGGAACCGGTCGGCCAGCTCGAACCGCGCGGCCGCGGACACGTCCCGCAACGCGATCGCGAACCGCACCGCCAGCGACGCGCACGGCGACGCGACCTCCTTGCGCGTGCGCAGGTCGTGGTTGCGGGTCTTCACGACCAGCGGCAGCTGCGCCGGGCACTGCAGCGACAACAGCGGCGCGTCGATGAACGCGGCCGCCGCGTCGGAGATCTCCTTCACCAGGTCCCGCACGGCCAGGCCGTGCCACTCGCAGACCTCGCGCGCCGCCGGGTCGATCGCGATCAGGCCCTCGAAGGTCTGCTCGGACTCGTAGATGAACGTCGGGTTCGGCGACGTCGTCTGGTGGAAGACCCAGCCGCCGTCGTTCTGCTGCGGGGGTTCCGCCGGCCGGCGGCCGTCGACGTGCTCGACGACTTCGGTGCCGTCGAGGGGTTTGCGGGTACGGGTACCGATCACGACGCCGGCGCCGTTCGTGGCCGAGCACAGCGTCTCCAGGAACACGGCGTCGCCGGCGTCCGCGGTCACCAGCTCGCGCAGGTAGCCGTGCCGAGCCATCGCGTGGTGCACCTCGAAGTCCACTTTGGTCACCGGCTGCCGCGTGATTTCGAAGCCCGCGCGCGCCAGGTCGGCGACGTTGCGCACGGAGACCCGTTGGCCGCGCATCCTCACCATCCCCCCGAAGAGTCGAACCGGACGTCGGCTTCCAGCGGTTGACGGCGGTCCCACGCCCCGGTCCCCGCCCACCGCGGTGCGCCGATGCGCGAGAGCGGGATCGCCGATTCGCGCCAGGACGCCTGCCCGAACAGCACGAGCGCGGCGATGACGGGCAGCGCCACCGCGACGGTCAGCGCCACCTGCACGACTTCGCCCCGGCTCTGCGTCGCGACGGTCGCGGCGAACCCGGCGATGGCCGCGATGCTCAGCTGGACCAGCGCCTGCGGCAGCGTTCCGAGGTAGCCGAGCACGGTGCGGCGCGGCGGCAGCGACAGCCGGCTGTAGAGGAAACCGGGCAACAACAGCAGCATGGTGATCACGGACTGGCCGTCGCCGATGTGCCCGAGCGCTTCGGTGGCTTCGCGGCCGTACGGCCACGGGCTGCCGACCAGCAGCCAGCCGAGCACGAACGACACCGTCGCGACGGCGAGCGCGTAGAACGTCACGTTGAGCGGACCGGACTTCGTGGAGTCCTTGAGCACGAGCGTCGCGCGCACGCGGACGTGGTCGCCGCGCGAGTCGCGGCCGCCGGAACGACGCCAGTACGCGCGTGCCTCGTTGTCGGAGATGCCGTTGACCAGCACGAGGTCCTGCCCGAACTCGCGGTCGGTCAGCTCGCGCGCGGCCTCGCGCAGGTTCGCGGCGGTGAACTCCGGGTGCCGCCGCAGCGAGTTGTCCAGCTCGTTGGTGCCCGTCCGCACCGCTTCACCCGTGGTGGCCGCGGCGGCGAGCCGGTGGCTGGCGGGCAGGCTGCGCGGGGAAAGCTCGACGCCGGACTGGCCGGCCTCCCACTTGCGGCGGCGCAGCAGGTCGGCGAGGCGGCGAAGCACGGTCTGCGCCTGCAGCTCCAGGATCTTGTGCCGGGCACCGTCGGCCTCCTGCAGCGGCGCGGCGTCCTGCCGTTCGGCCAGGGACCCGAGGTCCGCGGCGAGGCCTTCGACCTGGTGCTGATCGGCGTCGGTGGACAGGTACATCCGCGAGATCTCGGCTTGCGGCGCGGTCCGGGCCACCAGGTGGTAGGACTTGAGCGTCGCCGGGATCATCGTCTGGTAGCTCACGACGTAGCCGCGCCGGCTCGCCGCCAGCCGTCGCCACTGCTCTTTCGCGACGGGCTGCCGCGCGTCGACGTGCAGCGGCGTTTCGTAGCTGAGCCGGTGTTCTTCGACGGAGTCGTCGAGGGCCACCACGAGCATGTAGTCCCGGACGGCGACGTTGAGCAGGTACGCGTATTCGACCAGCAGCTCGGCACAGCCGTCGAGGATGCCGAGCGCGAGCTCCCGGCACTGCCGCCCGTAGCCGGGCACGGTGCCGCCGGTCGTGGCCAGCGCGAACTCCTCCTCGGGGTGGTTCCGCTCGGTGAGCAGCGTCAGCAGCGCCTGCTGGATGAGCCAGCGCGGTTCGTGCACCTGGAAGAGGAAAGTGTTCAGCTCGTGCTTGGCGGTCTGCGCGTTCTCGTCGCTGCCGAGGATCCCGCGCAGCAACCGGTAGAGCCCGGCGGCGACCAGCCGCGACGCCTCGTGCTGGGTGAGCCGCGGCAGTTTCTGGCCGGAGCTGTCGAAGACGTCGATGGGGGAGACGTCCCGGCGCGGCAGCCGGGCCAGCGGCACCCACAGCGACCGCTGCCGCGCCGGACGGGAGGCGGCCCGCTCGCCGTGTTCCTGGCCGATGAGGTCCTGCAGCTGCGCGGTGGCCTGGCGTTGTCCTTCGTCGAGGAGCTTGAGGCTGACGTCGACTTCGGTGCTGCGCCGCGCGGTCCCGTGCTCGACGACGGTCAGCCGTTCGGTCAGCCGCCGCACGTGGTTGAGCCGCAGCGAGGTGTCGAGGAGCGCGAGCCCGACGGCGGCCCCCTGCCGCGACAGCCGGGGCGGGGCGCCGGGGATGGGGATGGTTTCGATGGCGTGCCGGAGACTGTCGATGCCGTCCACACCACTGAGAGTATGAGGTGAGGGGTCTGGATACGAGCAGAATGAGTCATTCAGGACCTCCGACGACCTGAATGACTCATTCAAGGCGTGCGGGGTGTGCCCGGGCGGGGCGGCGGGCGGCAACTTCCGTGTGCCGCGAATGACTCATTGGCGGCGTTGGTGGTTCCCGATGGGTCCATTCGCGGCGTTCGTAGCCGGGGCAGGTGGGTGGTGCGCGGGGTTCGGTGGCGTGAGGCCGAACGGGGTTGGGTGGTGCGCGAGGAGGGGTGGCTCGAGGCCGACCGGCGATGCTGGGTGCGGTGTGGCCGGTCGCGGTGGCGGGCGGTGGCTTTCGTGTGTCGCGAATGACTCATTGGCGGCGCTCGTGACCGGGTCAGGTGGGTGCCGGCGGGGCGGGCGCGGATGGGTTGGCCGGGTGGAGGCGGCCCGCGTCGGTCCGGCGGTGCTGAGTGCGGTGTGCTCGGTCGCGGCGGCGGGTGGTGGCTTTCGTGTGCCGCGAATGACCTATTGGCGGTGTCGGTGGTTCCCCATGAGTCATTCGCGACGTTCGCCGCCGGGTCAGGTGGGTGGGCCAGGGGGAGGCGGGGCGGAAGCGCGCGCGCAACCGGAGTTCGCCGCTCGCTTCTCCACCTCGTCCGCCGCCGGGTGCAGGCCGCGGGCTCGGTACAGGTCGATCGACTGCTGCCACGCCTCACGCGCCTGGCCCGGGTGGCCGAGGGCGTGGTGCGCGTCGCCCATCGCGGCGAGCGTGCCCGCCTGGCGGTACGTGTTGTCCAGGTGGCGCCACAACGTCAGCGCCTGGTGGGACTGGCCCAGTGCCTCGCCGTACCGGCCGGTCTCCGCCGCGATCGTGGCCAGGCTGTCGAGCGCGTCGGCCTCGCCGTAGACGTCCTCGCGTTCGCGGCACAGGGCCAGGCCGGACTCCGCGTGGCCGCGGGCTTCCTCGTGCCTGCCCAGCCGGCTCAGGCACGCGCCGATCAAGCTGTACGCGCGGGCTTCCCACTTCCCGTCCTCGAGGGTGCGGTACAGCTCGAGCGCGCTCATCGCGTGGCCGAGCGCCCGCTCGTCGTCCTTCTCGTGCGTCCAGTGCAGCGCCAGGACGAAGTGGACGCCCGCCTGGCCGAGCGTGTCGCGGATCTCCTTGGCCAGCGTCAAGGATCGGTTCAGGTGGTGCAGTGCCTCGGAAGCCTGCCCGAACGGACCGTAGACGAGGCCGAGACGGCGGTGGGCGCGCGCCTGGACCGCGAGGTCCTCCAGCCGTTCCGCCGCCGCGAGGCCCGCCAGCCACGACGTGATGTTGGCCTGCAGGTGGCCGCGGCGGTAGTGGAAGTTGTCGAGCGTCCAGGCCAGCTGCCAGACGCACGTGTCCCACCCGGCGTCCTCGGCCGCCTGCCGGGCCGCCAGCACGCATTCGTGGTTGACGTCGAACCAGGTCATCGCGGCGCCGTCGTCGGGGAGCGGGGCCGGGACGCAGCCCTCCGGTGGCTCGCCCACCTCGATCGGCGGGTGCTGCTGGTCGAGCAGGCGGCTGCCGCGGTGGCCGGTGTGCAGGTGGAAGCCGATCAGCCGGCGCAACGCCGCCCGCCGCCCGGGTTCGGGCTCCTCGGTCTGCGCCGTGGTCTGCGCGTGCTGGCGGACCAGGTCGTGGAAGCGGAACCGGCCGGTCACCGGCTGCTGGAGCAAGTGGTCGTCGACGAGGCTTTCCAGCAGCCGCTCGGCTTCGAAGGGGGAGACGGCGGCGAGCGCAGCGGCGACGCTGCGGTCGCCCGCGGACAGCTCGGCCAGCGCCCGGCCCGCCTGGCGCAGCCGGTCGGCCAGGTGCGCCACCGTCCACGCGGGCCGCGTGCGCAGCCGGGCCGCCGCGATGCGGATCGCCAGCGGCAGGTGCCCGCACAGCTCGACGACGTCGAGGACGGCGCCGGGTTCGGTGGCGGGCCGGTCGTCGGCGACGATGCCGGCGAACAGGTCGACCGCGGTCACCTCCGGCAGCACGTCCAGGGCCTTCCGTGCGGGAGCGTGGAGCGCCAACGATGCCATCCCGGCTATCGATGCGCACGCAGCAGGTCTTGGACGGCCCGGCCCGGGTCGTGTTGGCTTCTCGGCAGACGCCGTCCCCGAACTGGAGGATCCGATGGCACCCGCGGGTACCCCTGTCGTGTTCATCCACGGTCTGTGGCTCCACGCCACGTCGTGGACCCCCTGGATCGAGCACTTCCGGGCCGCCGGGTACGCCCCCGTCGCGCCCGGCTGGCCGAACGAGCCCGAAACCGTCGAAGCGGCCAGAGAACACCCGGAAGCGGTCGCGGACATCGGCATCGACGACGCCACGAACCACTTCGCGTCGATCATCGAAGGCCTCGACCGGCCGCCGGTGATCGTCGGCCACTCGTTCGGCGGCCTGATCACCGAGAAGCTGCTCGGCCAGGGCATCGGCGCGGCCGGGGTCGCCATCGACCCGGCGCAGATCAAGGGCGTGCTGCCGCTCCCGCTGGCGCAGCTGCGCGCGGGACTGCCCGCACTGGGCAACCCGGCCAACCTGCACCGGTCGGTGTCGCTGACCGAAAAGGAGTTCCGCTTCGGCTTCGGCAACGCGCTGACCGACGAGGAGTCGGCCGAGCTGCACCGGCGCTGGACGATCCCGTCGCCGGCCCGGCCGCTCTTCCAGGCCGCGGCCGCGAACTTCGTCCTGCACTCCGAGGCGAAGGTCGACACCGGCCGAGCGGACCGCGGCCCGCTCCTGCTGGTCTCCGGCACCGCGGACCACACCGTCCCGGACGTCGTCACCCGCTCGACGCTCAAGCAGTACCGCGACTCCACCGCCGTCACCGAGCTGAAGCAGTTCGAAGGGCGGGGCCATTCGCTCACGATCGACAGCGGCTGGCGCGACGTCGCCGACGCCGTGCTCGCCTGGCTGCGCGAGCACGGGGTCTGAGCCCGTGGAACTGGATCTGGGCGGCCGCGTCGCCGTCGTCACCGGGGCCAGCCGGGGCATCGGCCTGGCCGTCACCCGGACCCTGGTCGCCGAGGGCGTCCACGTCGTCGCCGGCGCCCGCGCGCCCGGGCCCGAGCTGGAGGAGCTTGCGCGGGCCGGGAAGGCGCACACGCTGGCCGTGGACCTCGGCACCGCCGACGGCCCCGGCAAGCTGGTGGAGCTGGCGCTGACCGAGCTCGGGCGCGTCGACATCCTGGTCAACAACGTCGGCGCCGTCAGCCCGCGGCCGAACGGCTTCCTGCTCGTCACCGACGAGGAGTGGACCCGGTCGATCACCCTCAACCTGCTGAGCGCGGTCCGCGCCACGCGCGCGGTGCTGCCGACGATGGTGACCGCGGGCCGGGGCAGCATCGTCACGATCGCCTCGATCAACGCGACCCTGCCCGACCCCGGCGTCATCGACTACAGCGCGGCGAAGGCGGCGCTGGTCAACTTCACGAAGTCGGTGTCGAAGGAGTTCGGCCCCCGTGGGGTCCGCGCCAACGCGATCAACCCAGGCCCGGTCGCGACGGACCTCTGGCTCGGCTCGGGCGGCGTGGCCGAGACCGTCGCGGCGGGCTCCGGCGCGACCCCCGGCGCGGTGGCCGACGAAGCGGCCTCCCACGCCGTGACCGGCCGTTTCACCCAGCCGGCGGAAGTCGCGAACCTGGCGGCGTTCCTGGCCGCCGACCGGGTCGCGGGCAACATCACCGGCGCGACCTTCACCCTCGACGGCGGGTACACCACCGAAACGCACTAAAATTCGTCCGGACCATCGGCGACGGGGGAGCGGTGACGGACGAATCCGACGAATGGTTCGCGGTGCGCTGCCTCTTCCGGTGGACGCACGCGGGCGAAGAACCGTACGAAGAGCGCATAACGCTGTGGCGCGCGGCCGACCTCGGCGAGGCGTTGGCGCTCGCCGAGGCGGAAGCACGCGAGTACGCGGAGCGGGCCGAAGTGAGCTACCTCGGGCTCGCGCAGGGATATGCGACGGGCGAGCAGGAGCTGTCGCCGGGCAGCGAGGTGTTTTCGCTGCTGCGCGACAGCTCCTTGCCGCCGGCGGAGTACCTGGAGCGCCACTTCGACACCGGTGGCGAGCACCAGGACCGCGGCTGAGGCGTCACCGCCGCTTGCCGAGCGCCTCCCGCTTGACGAAGCCGATCACCCCGGTGGCGACGAAGAGCACGGCGCCGACGATGATCAGCCAGAACAGGCTCTTGACGGCGATCCCGAGCACGACGAGGGCCGCCCAGATCACGAGCAGCCCGATGAGAAGTCCCATGGTGGTTTCCCTCCTGGCGGTGCCCGGGGTGATACCCGGTCCCCCGGGCGGCTACACGTGGGTGGGCGGTGCCCGGTCGAGAGCCCGGCTCGCGACAATCCGGCCTGCCGGGTGGCCAGGGCAGTCGTCGCCAGGATCGCCAGGGTGGAAACGATCAGTGCGGCGGCCTGCATGCCACTCTGCTGGCTGCCGCACGACGGGTGTTACTTTCCCGCGCCCGACAGCGATTAGTACGCCTGGCGGGTGAAAGTGTGACTGCCTGTCGGCTCAGAGGTCCAGCACCACGTTCTCGCGCGGCCGCGCGCAGCAGATCAGGGCCTCGCCCTCCGCGGCCGGTTCGAGGGGGTCCGGGTCGTACGACACGCTCCCCGAAAGGACCGGCGTCACGCACGTGTGGCACACCCCCGTCCGGCACGACCACCGCGTCGGCACCTCGCACGCCTCGGCGAACTCCAGGAGGCTCGGATACCCCTCGCCCCACGGCACGGTCAGCCCGCTGCGTGCGAACGTCACCGCCGGTCCGCTTCCCGGCGCTCCCGGTGGAGCGTGCGGGGGAGTCCGCGTGACGCCCACGAGGCCCGGGTTGATCGCCGGCACCCCGCCGAACAGTTCACTGTGGACACGCGAAGCGTCGAAGCCCAGCGATACGAACGCGGTGCGCATGGCCGTCATGAAAGCGTCCGGGCCGCACAAGTAGACGTCCGCATCCGCCGGCAAGTCCAAAGTAGACAAGGAGGAGAGGCTGAGTCGCCCGGTGTCAGCCGTCAAGAACACGTGCTCGCGGCCGTGGCGAAGGCCGGCCAGAAGCGCATGAGCCTCCGCGGCGAACGCCTGCTCGGCAGCGGTCCTGGCCGTGTGCACCCACCGGACTTCCCGCGGCGAACCGCTGGCCGCCAGCGCGTGCAGCATCGCCAGCACCGGCGTGACGCCGATCCCCGCCGAGACCAGCACCACGGGACGCTCGTCGTCGGTCAGGACGAAGTCGCCGCGAGGGCCGGCCACGTCGAGCACCGCGCCCGGAGTCAAGTGCGTCTGCAGGTAGCTGCTCACGACGCCGTCGCGCTTGACGCTGATGCGGTACTCACGCTCCGACGGCGCCGCCGACAGCGAATAGCTCCGCACCGGAGCCGGGTCGCCGGCACCCGGGACGCGCAACGTCACGTACTGGCCCGGCTCGGCGCGGGGCAGCGGCGAGTCGGCCGCCAGGTGGATCGAAGTCACCGTCGAGCTCTCCGGCACCACGCGGGTCACCCGAAGCGGCCGGAACCCACGCTGAACCCGGGGCGCCGGGGCCGCCAGCAGGTCGCGGAACGAGCCCTGCCAGCCGGGGCTGAGCGCCGGGATGTCAAGCGCCTGGCGCACCACCTCGGGGTCACGGTCCGGCAGGTAGAGCAGTGCATCGATGGCCGCGACGCTCAGTTCGTGGCGGCCGGTCCGGGTGCGGACGATCTCGTCGCCGGCCTCGACGTGGCCCTCGGTGATGACGCGCAGGTAGAATCCCGGCCGGTGGTGCGCCACCAGCAGGGACGGCATCCGCGGCTCGCCCAGGCGCATGCCGACGCGGAAGCACGTCACCCGCGGCTGCGTGACCTCGAACTCCGCTTCGCCGATCCGGTACCGGTCGCCGATGTGCACCTCGTCGTCCGGGAGGCCGTCGACGGTGAAGTTCTCGCCGAACTGGCCGTCTTCGAGGTCGTCGCGCCCGAGGAAACGCCGCCAGTGCTCGTACGACTCGCGCTGGTAGACCAGCACCGCGCGGTTCTCGCCGCCGTGGCCACCCAGGTCGCCCTGGCCGTCGCCGTCGACGTTGAGGCGGCGGACCAGCCGCGGTCCCTCGACCGGGTACTTGAAGATCCCCGTGTGGACGGTCCGGTCCTGCCAGGCCACGTCCTTCGGCAGCCCGACGTTGAGCGACACCAAACGCGCCATGGTCGTCTCCTTCATTCCGCCGTGCGTGAGCGCTGGTAGTGCCGCCGGGCCTTCATGCGGTTGCCGCAGACGGCCATCGAACACCAGCGGGCGCTGTTGGGCTTGCTGTGGTCGATCAGGAACAGCCGGCACTCCGGGTTGGCGCACGGGCGCAGCCGGCCGGGGCTCGACTTCGCCAGCGCGTCCCAGGCGAGCACGGCCCGCGCCGCCGCGGACCGGCCCGGTGGCACGTCGAGGACCCACTCGACGCCGTCGCCGAAGGCGGCCCGGTAGGCGACGCCGTCGACGAACCGCGCGGCCGTCGCGGGGGAGGCGTCGCCGCGCACGATGTCCTGCAGGGCGGACCGCGCCTCGACGAGCGCCCGGTGCTCGTCGTCGGTCGCCGGCTGCCCGTGGGCGGCGAGCCACTCCCGGCCGGCGGCGACGTCCGCGAGGTCGTCCTCGGCCCGGCCGTCACGCACCGGGGTGGTGTTCAGCAGGTCGAGCAGCAGCGTCTCGTCCGTCGTGGCCAACCTAACCTCCAAACTCATGGTTGACAGGTTACACCACGGGTGCTTGCATGGCTAACCATCAAACAAACCCAGAAAGGTTAGGCATCATGGGACTGGCCTGGCAGCAAGGACCACTGGCCACCCGGGCGGTGGGGCACTTCCTGGTCGAGCAGCCGCTGCCCGAACGGCTGCTGTTCGCCGAGCCGCTGCGGCGGCGGATGCGCGTGCGGTTCGGCGGCGAGTGGATCGCCGACAGCGAGGACGTCGTCCTCCTGCACGAACCCGGCCGCTACCCGGTGGCGTACTTCCCGCTCGCCGACGTCCGCGAAGACGTCCTGACCGCCGAAGACCGCACGACGACGCACCGCGACCTCGGCCCTACCGGCTGGTACACGGTCCGGGCGGCGGACGAGGAGACACCGCGCGCGGCGTGGCGCCACACCGGGCTGCCCGGCCACGCCGACGTCCTGCGTGACCGCGTCGCGTTCGCGTGGCGGGCGATGGACGCCTTCTTCGAGGAGGACGAGCGGATCGTCGGGCACGCGGCCGACCCCTACCACCGCGTCGACATCCGCCAGACCTCCCGGCACCTGGTCGTGCGCGAGGGCGACCGCGTCGTCGCCGAGACCCGCCGCCCGGTCGTGCTCTACGAGTCGGGTTTCGCGCCGCGCTGGTACGTGCCGCGGGAGGACATCGACCTCACGGCACTGACGCCGGTCGACGGCGAGACGTTCTGCCCGTACAAGGGCCTGGCCGGCTACTTCGACATCGGCGCGGGCAAGCGCGCGGCCTGGTCGTACCCGGAGGCGTGGCCCGAGGTCGCGCGCGTGTCCGGGTTCGTGTCGTTCGAGCCGGACGTCGTCGACGTGACCCTCGACGGCCGGAAGCTGGCGCTCGAACCGGGCCAGACCGTCACCCCGCACGGCGTCGACCGGGGCCTGGACCCCGAAGAGCTGCGTGCGTTCGCCGAGAAGGGGATCTGAAATGAGCGATCGACGGGTGCTCGTCATCGGCCGCGGCAGTGGCATCGCCCGCGCGGTGACCTCGGCGCTGCGGGCGGCCGGAGCCCGGGTCGTGGTGGCCGGGCGCGACCAGGAGGCGTTGGCGAAGGCGTACGACGACCCGGGCGTCGAGGCCGAGTTCGTCGACCTGACCGACGAGTCGTCCATCGCCGCGCTGGCCGGCCGGCTCGGCCAGGTCGACCACGTCGTCTCGACGGCGTCGGCCCGGGCCCGCGGCCTTGTCGGCGACCTGGCGCACGACGTCGTGCTGAAGTCGTTCGACGTCAAGGTGCTCGGCCCGCTGCTGCTGGCGAAACACTTCGCGCCGCGCCTGTCCGAAGATGGCTCGTTCGTGTTCTTCTCGGGGTCGTCGGCGCGGAAACCGGCGGCCGGGATGCTCGCCGTCGGCGCGACGAACGCCGCGGTGGACGCGCTGGTCCGGGGGCTGGCGGTGGAACTGGCACCGCTGCGGGTGAACGCGATCTCGCCGGGCACGGTCGACACCGGTGCCTACGACGGGCTGGGGGAGCGGAAGAAGGCCGAACTGTTCGCCACGCGCGAAGCGACGAGCCCGGTGCGGCGGGTCGGGCGTCCGGAGGAGATCGCCGAGGCCGTGGTGTTCGCGCTGAACAGCACGTTCCTGACCGGGGTCTCACTGGCCGTCGACGGGGGTGAGCCCCTTGTCTGAGTTCCGCGTCGAGGTCCTCACCCTGCCGGTCGCGGACGTCGACCGCGCGGTCGAGTTCTACACGGCGAAAGTGGGCTTCGCCCTGGACGTCGACTACCGGCCGCACGCCGGTTTCCGCGTGGTCCAGGTGACCCCGCCCGGTTCGGCGGCATCCATCCAGTTCGGCGTCGGCCTGACCGGCGCGGCCCCGGGCACGGCGCGGGACCACTACCTGGTGGTGCCCGACATCGAGGCGGCGCGCGAAGAACTCGCCGCCCGCGGGGTGCCGGCCGGGCCGCTGCGGCACAAGAAATCCGCGGACTGGCAGGGCGATTTCGCGCCGGGCCCCGACCCGGAACGCCGCGCCTACGCGAGCTTCTTCGACTTCGCCGACCCGGACGGCAACACGTGGATCATCCAGGAGCGCGCCGAAGGGTGACCCGTCGTATGCTCGGCGCGTGCCGCCGCTGGTCGTGACCCTCGCCGTCGACGAAACCGCCCGAGCGGCGTGGAACGCGCTGCGGCGCCGGTGGTTCCCGCCGGAGCGGCTGGTCGTCGACGCCCACCTCACCCTGTTCCACGCGCTCCCGGGCGAGCACCTGGCGGCGGTGCTCGCCGACGGCGCCGAGGTCGCCGGCGACCTCGAGCCCTTCGAGCTGACGGTCACCGGCGCGCGGTCGCTCGGGCGAGGGGTCGCGCTCGACGTCACCGCCGAACCCTTGCTGCGCCTGCACGCCGGACTGCGGGCGCGGTGGAAGGACTGGCTCACCCGGCAGGACGCGCAGCGGTTCGCCCCGCACGTGACCGTGCAGAACAAGGTGCACCCGGACGTCGCCGCCGCGACGCTCGAAGCGGTGCGCCGCGACCCCGGTCCCCGCACCGCGACCGCGACCGGGCTCGACGTCTGGCGCTACCTCGGCGGCCCCTGGGAGCACCTCGCCGGTGTGCCGCTCGCCGGACGCCGCTGACCATCCACTCCGGACTGTGGGACGGCCCGGTCCCAGCGCGCGGACTCCCGTTGACACCCCCGCGGCTCGCCGGTGTACTCGGGATCATGACCGCGCACCGAAGGGAAAGCCGTTGACGACCAAGGAAAAGACCGGCTGGATCGCGACCGCGAAGGACGTCGCCGCGAAGCTCGCCGTCGACGCCGTCGAGCGCGACCGCCGCAACGCCACCCCGTTCGAAGAGGTCCGGCTGCTCAAGGAGGCCGGCCTGGTCACCCTGCTGGGCCCGCCCGAGCACGGCGGGGGCGGGCAGACCTGGGACACCGCCTACCGGGTGACCCGCGAGATCGCCCGCGCGGACGGCTCGATCGGCCAGCTGCTCGGCTACCACTACCTCTGGGCCTGGGCCGCGCGGCTGGTCGGCACCGACGACCAGATCGCGGCGGTCGAAGAGTTGTACACGAGCAACAACTTCTTCTTCGGCGGCGCGGTCAACCCCCGCGACTCCGACCTGACCATCACCGAGGACGGCGACGAACTCGTCTACAATGGACACAAGTCGTTCTCCACGGGCAGCCGGGTTTCCGACCTGACCGTGCTCGAAGGCGTCCTGGCCGGGACCGGGGACCACGTCTTCGCCATCGTCCCGTCCGCCCAGGAGGGCATCGTCTTCCACGACGACTGGGACAACATCGGCCAGCGCCTCACCGAATCCGGCAGCGTGACGATCACCGGCGTCCGCGTCCCGTGGGCGAGCGCCGCCGGGTACGTCGACCGCGAGTTCCGGCCGCTCACCTACAACACGCTCAACGTGCCGGCGATCCAGCTGGTCTTCACCAACTTCTACCTCGGCATCGCCCAGGGCGCCCTCGACGCGGGCCTGGCGTACACCCGCGAGCGCACCCGCCCGTGGCCCTACGGCGGCGACGACAAGGACGCCGCCGCGGACGAGTGGTACATCCTCGACGGCTACGGCGACCTCCAGGCCAAGCTGTGGGCCGCGGAAGCGCTCACGGACAAGGCGGGCGCGGCGATCTCGGCGGTGCTGCACGCCCCGCGCGAGGACCTGACCCCCGAGGCCCGCGGCGAGCTGGCGGTCCTGGTCGCGGCGGCCAAGCAGCGCGTGATCGAGACCGGGCTGGAGATCGGGACCAAGATCTTCGAGCTGACGGGCGCCCGGGCGAGCGCGTCGAAGCACGGGCTGGACCGGTTCTGGCGGAACCTGCGCACGCACTCGCTGCACGACCCGGTGGCGTACAAGCGCCGCGAGGTCGGCGTCTACGCGCTGCGCGGCGAGCTGCCGGAGCCCACCTGGTACACGTGAGCCGCCGAAAGCGACCACATCGTGACCGAAAACCGGGATGAACCGGACGGAAGGGTACGGGGGCGCGTTACTTGCCGTCCACCTGGTGAGACGGTTGAACGATCACCGGCACACCTCCTTAAAGTCCCCGATCGTCACCCGATCGGCTGAACTTTGAAGGTGTTGTGTCCGCCCCCTCCCTCCCGCCGCTCGCGGCGCGTTCCCTGCCCGCCGCGGTGTGGCGTGCCGTCCGGTCCGGGCGGTGGACGTCCGGCTGCGCGCTGCTCGTCGTCCTGATCGTGCTGCTCGCCGCCGGGGCCGACCTGTTCGCGCTGGCCGAGGGGCAGAGCCTCACCCCGGACATCACCACGCTCGGCCCGACCGGGCTGCCGGCGGGCGCGCTCGGCGGGGTGAGCGGCGCGCACTGGTTCGGCGTCGAGCCCCTCACCGGCGTCGACCTCTTCGCGCTCGTCGCCCACGGCGCGCGGACGTCGCTGCTCGTCGGGCTCGGCGCCACCGCGCTGGGCACCGCGCTCGGCGTCCTCATCGGGGTCAGCGCCGGCTACCTCGGCGGCTGGTGGGACCGGCTGGTCACCTGGACCGCCGACGTCATCCTGGGCTTCCCGTACCTGATCTTCATGATCGCGCTCGGCGCCGTCCTGCCGGTCGACTTCCCGCGCCAGGTCACGCTGATCGTCGTGCTGGGGCTGTTCGGCTGGCCGCGGGTGGCCCGGATCGTCCGGGCGCAGACGCTGACGCTGGCCAAGCGCGACTTCGTCGCCGCGGCGCGGGTGATCGGCGGCGGTCCGTGGCACGTCTTCACCAAGGAGCTCCTGCCGAACCTGTGGGCGCCGGTCATCGTCGTGGCGAGCCTCGCCATCCCGTCGATGATCGGGAGCGAGGCCGCGCTGTCGTTCCTGGGCGTCGGCGTGCTGCCGCCGACCCCGAGCTGGGGCCGCACCATCAGCACGGCGATCGACTTCTTCGAGACCGACCCGATGTACCTCGTCTTCCCCGGGCTCCTGCTGTTCCTCGTCACCCTCGCCTTCAACGTCGTCGGCGACGCGATCCGCGACACGCTCGACCCGCGGTCGGGCGGTGCGGCGTGATGCGCACCGCCCGCTTCGTGGCCACCCGGTTCGCCGGGATGCTGCTCGTGCTCCTGGTCGTCGCCTTCGTGACGTTCGTGGTGTTCTACGTCCTGCCCGCCGACCCCGCGCGGATGGCCTGCGGCCGCCCGTGCACGCCCGAAGGACTCCGGCTCGCGCGCGAGTTCATGGGCTACGACGTCCCCTGGTACCGCCAGTTCTCCGACTTCCTCGGCGGGATCCTCGGCGGCCGGACGTTCGGCACCGGCGCCGCGGCGATCCACTGCACGGCGCCGTGCTTCGGCTGGGACTTCCAGAACAACGTCGACGTGCTCAGCGAGATCGGCGACCGGATCGAGGTCAGCTTCTCGGTCGCGCTGGGCGCGGCGGCGATCTGGATCGTCCTCGGGGTCGGCCTCGGCGTGCTTTCCGCGCTGCGCCGCGGGACCGCGGCCGACCGGATCACCATGGCCGCCGCGATGGCCGGCGTGTCCATGCCCGCCTACCTGGCCGGGATGATCGGCATCACGATCTTCGCCTTCGCGCTCGACGTCGTCCCGAAGAACGGGTACGTGCCGCTGACCGAAGACCCCGCGCAGTGGGCGTGGCACCTGGTGCTGCCGTGGTTCGTGCTGGCGTTCCTGCACGCGGCGATCTACGCGCGGCTCACCCGCGGCCAGATGCTGGAAACCCTCGGCGAGGACTACATCCGCACCGCGCGGGCGAAGGGCCTCACCGAGCGCAAGGTCGTCGGCCGGCACGCCCTGCGCAACGTCCTGCTGCCGGTGGTCACGGTGTTCGGCGTCGACCTCGGCGGGCTGCTCGCCGGGACGGTGATCACCGAGCGGATCTTCGGCATGGCCGGCGTCGGGCGGCTGCTCGTCGACGCCATCGCCTCGCTCAACCTGCCGGTGCTGCTGGGCGTGACGCTGTTCTCGGCCCTGCTGGTCACGGTCCTGAACTTCCTGGTCGATCTCTGCTACGGCGCGCTCGATCCGCGGGCTCGCCTCGTCTGAAGGGGAAACGATGAAACGGGGACACTGGCTCTCGCTCGCCGCGGGGGTGACGGCGGCCGTCACGCTGCTGACGGCGTGCGGCGCCAACGACACACCGGCCGGGCCGGGCGGCACCGTCAAGCCGGGCGGGACGCTGGTGCTGCTCAACGACGCGCCGTCGATCACCTGGGACCCGGCGAAGAGCTCGAACCTCGTCGTCACCACGCTCGGCCTGATCCACCGGCGGCTGACGTCGTGGGACGTCGCGCCGGGCAAGGACACCACGATCGTGCCCGACCTGGCCACCGACACCGGGCGGCCGAGCGACGGCGGCAAGACGTGGACGTTCACGCTCAAGGACGGCCTGAAGTACGCCGACGGGACGCCGATCAAGAGCGAGGACGTCAAGTGGGGCCTCGAGCGTTCGTTCGCGGCCGCGTTCTCCGGCGGCCTGGCCTACCACAAGGACCTGCTTTCGCCGGGACTGGCCTACAAAGGCCCGTTCGACGGTGGCAAGGAGCTCGACACCATCCAGACGCCGGACGCGAAGACCATCGTCTTCCACCTCGCCCGCGCGTACGGCGACTTCAACTGGGTCGCCAGCACGCCGGCGTTCTCGCCGGTGCCGAAGGGCAAGGGCGCCGAGGCCAACTACGGTGACCACCCGGTCGCGTCCGGCCCGTACCAGCTGCAGAGCTACGAGCGTGGCAAGTCGGCGAAGCTGACGCGCAACCCGAACTGGAGCCGGGACGAGGACAAGACGCGGCTGGCCAACCCGGACACCATCGACTTCGAGCTCGGCCAGGACACCGGGGTCATCTCCAAGCGGCTGGTCGACGACACGGGCAAGGACCGCGCCGCCTTCGGCATGTCGTTCGCCTCACCCGCCCAGCTGGCCCAGATCCAGGGCAACGCCTCGGCGAAGTCGCGGCTGGTGACGTCGGAATCCGGGGCGTTGGCCTACCTTTCGCTGAACACCCAGCGCGGCACCCTCACCAACCCCAAGGTGCGCCAGGCCTTCCAGTACGCCGTCGACAAGGCCGCCTACCAGGTCGCCAGCTCCGGCAGCGCGCAGCTGGCCGGCGACGTCGCCACCACGCTCATCACGCCGGGCCTGCAGGGCCGCGAGCAGTACGACCTGTACCCGGCGCCGCCCTCCGGTGACGTCGCGAAGGCCAAGCAGCTGCTCGCCGAAGCGGGCTTCCCGAACGGGCTCGACGGCCTGGTCCTGGCCACCCACAACGAGCGGGGCTTCCCGGAGAAGGCCGCGGCGATCCAGGCTTCGCTGGCGCGGGCGGGCATCAAGGTCTCCATCAAGCCGCTCGACGAGGACACCTACACGTCCGAAGTGGACACCAAGGGCCTGTCCGACTTCGACCTGACGCTCACTTCGTGGCAGCCGGACATCCCGTCGGCCAACGCGAACATCCAGCCGCTGTTCCAGTCCACCGAGATCGGCAACGGCGGGTACAACGAGTCGCGGTACAGCAACCCCGAGGTCGACAAGCTCATCGCCGAAGCACAGGCCACCGTGGACCCGGCGGAAGCGGGCAAGAAGTGGGCGGCGCTAGACAAGAAGATCCTCGCCGACTCGCCGGTCGTGCCGCTGATCTACACGCGCAACTCGTTCCTGCACGGCTCGCAGGTCGGCGGCGTCGAGATCGGGCGGTTCCCGGCCTACGTCGACTACCGCAAGTTCGGGATCGTCCAGTGACCGGAGCCGGGCTCCTGCGGCTGCACGACGTCGCGGTCTCGTTCGGGGACGTCGAAGCCGTCCGCGGGGTCGGCTACGAGGTCCGCGCGGGCGAAGTCGTCGCGGTGGTCGGGGAGTCCGGCTCCGGCAAGACGGTCACCGCGATGTCCCTGCTCGGCCTGCTCCCGCCCACGGCGAAGGTGTCCGGGCGCGCGGAGCTGGCCGGGCGGAACCTCTACGCGCTGGCCCCGGCCGAGCTGCGGGAAGTTCGCGGCGGCGAAGTCGGCATGGTGTTCCAGGAGCCGATGAGCGCGCTGAACCCGGTGTTCACCATCGGCGACCAGCTCGTCGAGGCGATCCGCGCGCACCAGCCGCTCACCGCGGCCGCCGCCCGGGACCGGGCGATCGAGCTGCTCGGCCTGGTCGGGCTGCCGGAGCCGCGTGAGCGGTTCCGGTCCTACCCGCACGAGCTGTCCGGCGGGCAGCTGCAGCGCGTCGTCATCGCCATGGCGGTGGCGAACGAGCCGAAGCTGCTGGTCGCGGACGAGCCGACCACCGCGCTGGACGTCACGGTGCAGGCCGAGATCCTCGAACTGCTGCGCGACCTGCGGTCCCGGCTGGACACGGCGATCCTGCTGATCACCCACGACATGGGCGTGGTCGCCGACCTGGCCGACCGGGTGGTCGTGATGCAGGACGGCCTGGTCGTGGAACAGGGTGACGTCCGCACGATCTTCGCCACCCCGGCCGAGGCGTACACCCGGCAGCTGCTCGGCTCGGTCATCTCGCTTGGCGGGGCCGCCACGGCCGGCCTCGAACGCGCACTGGCCGACGACGTCTCGGTCGGGCCGGCGCACGTCGCCGCGGCCGAGCACCCGGCGTCGGCATCCGTCCCGGACGTGCCCGCCGAGGCCCCGCTGCTGCGGGTGGAAGACCTCTCGGTGACCTACCGCGGCCGGTTCCGCGCGCTGGCGGTCCGGGCCGCCGAGGGCGTGAACCTGCACGTCGAGCCGGGGGAGGTGCTCGGCCTGGTCGGGGAGTCCGGCTCGGGCAAGAGCACGGTCGCGCGGGCCGTCACCGGCCTGCTCGCGCCGTCCGCCGGCACCGTCCGCATCGGCGACACCGACCTCACGCGGGTCCGCGGCCGGGCGGCGAAGGCGTTGCGGCGGCGGATCGGCATGGTGTTCCAGGACCCGCTGTCCTCGCTCAACCCGCGCACGACGGTGGGGGAGAGCGTCGCGACGCCGCTGCGGCTGCACCGCGCGGTCCGGTCGTCCGAAGTGGACGGACGGGTCGCGGAGCTGCTGTCGGCGGTCCAGCTGTCGCCGTCGCTGGCCGCCCGCTACCCGCACGAGCTTTCCGGCGGCCAGCGGCAACGGGCCTGCATCGGGCGGGCCCTGGCCCTGCGCCCGGACCTGCTGGTCGCGGACGAGCCGACGAGCGCGCTCGACGTCACGATCCAGGCCCGGATCCTCGACCTCCTGCGCGACCTGCGGTCCGAGTTCGGCTTCGCCTGCCTGTTCATCAGCCACGACCTCGCGGTGATCGAACAGCTCGCCGACCGCGTCGCGGTGATGCACCGCGGCCACGTCGTCGAGCAGGGCCCGGCCAAGGAGGTCCTGACCGCCCCGGCGCACGCGTACACGCAACGCCTCCTGTCGGCGGCACCGGTCGCCGACCCGGACGCGCAACGCCGTCGCCGCGAGGCTTGGCGTCAGCTGCGCTGAGCAGCGGCCACGGCGAGCCCGGCGAGGTGGCGCAGCGAGTTCTCGAGGTGCCCGGGACCGAACGGCGGGAACCGGATGCCCCGGTCGCGGATGTGCTGGGGCACGGCCGACCAGTCGTAGGACAGCGTGACCTCGGCGGCCTCCGCACCGAGCGGCGCCAGGTCGTACCGCCAGACCCACCCGCCGAACTCGAGCTCGCCGTCCCCCTTCCGGTGCCCGGTCACCCACCCGATGGCCCGCGGCGCCTCGAACACCTCGACGCGGTTGACCACCTGGTACTCCCCGACCGGCCGGCTGCCGTGGAACATGTCCATCCGGAACAGCTGCCCGACCGCGCTCAGCGGCGCCGGATCGACGGATTCCCGCACCCAGCCGGTCCCATCGATGGCGGCGTGCGCCGTCGGGTCCGCCAGCACGGCGAACACCCGCTCGGCGGGCACGGGGAAGGTCAGGGTCGCGTGCACGTTCTCGTGGTCCGGCATGGCGGGTCCTTTCTCGGGGGCTCTCACCTGGACCACGAACGGGCGGGCCGCCGTTCGACACCGGCGCGGCGAAAACCTGCCGGAAGTCGCGATACTGGATCGATGAGTGACCGTGCCGCCGGGCCGTCCGAGGGTGGGCCGGCCAACCACGTGGCCGGCGGCGTGTCCGGGAACCTGGTCCAAGTCCGCGACATCCACGGTGACGTGCACTTTCACCCGCCGTCCCGCCCGGTGGCGTCGCTGCCGTACCGGGCGGGGGTGGCACCGCAGCAGGCGGCGGCCTTCCAGGATCGGGTGGGGACGACGCGCCGGCTGGTGGCGGCGTTGGACACCGCGGTGCCGACCGGTCGGCCGCGGGTGCACACCGGCGTGGTGTCCGGGCTGGGCGGGGTCGGCAAGACACAGGTCGCACTGGACTACGCCCAGCGGCTCTGGGGCGACGGCGAGGTCGACGTGTGGGTGTGGGTGACGGCGGGGTCGCGGGAGGCGATCGTGTCCAGCTACGCCCGGGTGGCCGCCGAGCTGACCGGCCTCGAGGACACCGACCCCGAGCAGGGCGCGCGGCGCTTGCTGGAATGGCTGGCCGCCGGTTCGGCGCGGTGGCTGATCGTGCTCGACGACGTGCAGAACCCGGCCGACCTGCGAGGCCTGTGGCCCCCGGCCACCCCGGGCGGGCGGGCAGTGGTGACCACCCGCCGCCGGGACGCCGCGTTGCGCGGGCCCGGCCGCCGGCTGGTCGAGGTCGACGTGTTCACCCCGGACGAGGCCGAGGCGTACCTGCGGGCCGCGCTGGCCGACCAGCCCCACCTGGCCGAGGGGACGGTCGAATTGGCGGCGCGGCTGGGGCACCTGCCGCTCGCGCTGGCGCAGGCCGCCGCGTACCTGCTGGACCGCGGCCTGACGTGCGGCGACTACCTCGCGCGGTGGACCAGCCGCCGGCGCACCCTCGCGTCACTGCTGCCCGAAGACGACGGGCTGCCGGACGAGCACCGCGCGACCGTGGCCACGACGTGGTCGTTGTCCGTGGAGCAAGCCGACCGGCTGGAACCACCGGGGATCGCGGGCGCCCTGCTCGAGGTGGCCGGCGTGCTGGACCCCAACGGCATCCCGGCCACGCTGTTCACCGCCCCCGCGATCACCGAACTGCTCACCGGCCGCACGGGACGGGACGTCGACGCCGAGCAGGCCCGCGACGGGCTGGGGTGCCTGCACCGGCTGAACCTGATCACCCTGGACCCGCGTTCGGACACCCGGACGGTGCGGGTCCACGCGTTGGTGCAGCGCGCCAACACCGAGGCGTTGACCGAGGCCGCGGGCGAACACCTGTGGGAACCCGGCGCGCACGCCGTACTGCTGCGGGCCGGGTCCAGCCTCGGCGGCAGAGGGCTGGTCACCGAGGCCAAGATCTACCACCTCCGGCTTCAGTTCACCGCGGAACAGCAGCTGGGTCCGGACCACCCCGATACCTTGACCGTCCGCGGCCACGTCGCCCGGTGGCGGGGCGAGGCGGGTGATCCCGCCGGTGCGGCGGCCGCGTCCGGGAAATTGCTCGCCGACATGACGCGGGTGCTGGACCCGGACCACCCCGATGTCTTGACCGCCCGCGGCAACCTCGCGTTCTGGCGGGGGCACGCGGGTGATCCGGCCGGCGCGGTGGCCGCGTTCGAGGAGCTGCTCGCGGACCGGGTGCGGTTGCTGGGTCCGGACCACCCCCACACCTTGGCCGCTCGCGGTAACCTCGCCTACTGGCGGGGGCGAGCGGGTGATCCGGCCGGTGCGGCGGCCGCGTCCGAGGAGTTGCTCGCCGACATGGTGCGGCTCCTGGGCCCGGACCACGCCCACACCTTGATCACCCGCGGCAACCTCGCTCGCTGGCGGGGTGAGGCGGGCGATCCGGCCGGTGCCGCGGCCGCGTTCGAGGGGGTGCTCGCCGACGCGCTGCTGGTGTGGGGCCCGGACCACCCGCACACCTTCGCCACCCGCAACAACCTCGCCTGCTGGCGGGGGGAGGCCGGTGATCCGGCCGGTGCGGTGGCCGCGTTCGAGGAGCTGCTCGCCGACAGCGTGCAGGTGCTGGGCCCGGACCACCCCGACACCTTGACCGCCCGCGGTCACCTCGCTCGCTGGCGGGGCGAGGCGGGTGATCCGGCCGGTGCGGTGGCCGCGTTCGAGGAGCTGCTCCCGGACCGCGTGCGGGTGCTGGGCCCGGACCACCCCGACACGGCGGCCGCCCGCGAGAACCTCGCCCAGTGGCGGAACCCACCCGCCTGAGCGAACTGCGGTTGCACGGCGACCTGCTCGGCGTACACCTCATCCCGTTCGGCGCCGGCCAGCAGGCGGCCGACCACCGGGAACCGCTCGTCGAGGTCGATCAGAGCTTTGGCGATCGGCGGCGTCCGCGGCACCTGGGGACAGTTTCGGAGTGCGGTGCGGGCATCGTGAGCGAGAATGACGGGTATGGGGTACTTCCTGCAGGCGGTCGTTTCGACCGAGCCTGTGCTCCGGACGGTGGCGGGCTCGGTGGAGGGTGCGTGCGTCGTCCCGCTCGGCCAGCACTTGTCGTTGCTGCCGATGACCGACGAATTGTTCGACGCGGTCACCGCCGCCGGAGGGGGCGAACTCGCCGGGTTCTGGAAAGTACCCGCCGGATTCGCAGACACATTGGCCACTTGCTCGGCGGGCGGTCCCATCGCCTACGTCGAGGCTGACTACTTCGGCGGGAGCGGAACCCAGTCCGCGCAGGTGTGGGCCGGCGGTGAAACGGTGCTCGGCCCCCTGCATTCGGCTTCGGAAGAGCCGGCACCGGCCGACGGCAGCCCCATCTCCCAGGCGTTCCGGCGACTCGGCGCGGTCAAGGGCGAGCACTTCGACGAGTTCGACGCCATCGGCCTCGGCCGCCACCGCGACACGGACGACTGGCTTCCGTCCCCGAGCTGACTCGAGGAATTGCGCCCGCGGCGAGGACCGCTCCGGATGACGGCTCCCGAACCACGGCGCCGCTTCGAGCCCGGCTGGGCTCGACGCTGGAGTCGGTGACCGAAGAGTGGCATTGGTACCAAGGCCGACGGAACGCGCTGGTGATGTTCTGGTTGCACTTCGACCGCTTCCCGGTTCTTGCGCTGCGCGGTACGGGCGATCTGCTCCACCTAGGGAATCGGCACCGCGTGGCTCGTACGACATGGGCGAGCACGGCGAAGGCAAGGTCGGTCCCGCCGAGGCGTCAAGCCTTCTTCAGCGGTATGTCGGCTCTCGTCTTCGCGATGCCACCCTGCTCTGGGGATTTCCACGGAACCGGCACCGCATTACCGCATCGAGACAGTGACCATCACGGGCTCTTGATTACAGTCCCTGCGGCGCCTGGAATGCCTGGATCACGTGCGCCGCGAAGCGCTGAGCCGCCGCGGCCTGCGCCGCCGGGGAATCCGCCTCGATGCCGCTGCCGGCCATGATCATCAGGGTCAGGTCGGTCACCTCGACGTCGGGGCGCAGGTGGCCCGTGGCCTTGGCGCGGCGGATCAGCTCGGCCGCCGCGGCCAACGACGAACTGCGCATTGCCGCGAAGTCCAGCGCCTGCGGGTAGGCCGACTTGACCGCCGCGATGAACCCGTGGTCTCGCACCTGAAGCGAGCACAGCTTCTCGACCACGGAACAAAAGCCGCGCCAAGGGTCAGGGTCCGCAAGGCCCTCGCCCAAGATGGAACGCCAAGCACGCGCCTGATCGGCGAACGCCTCGGTGACCAGTGCGGCCTTCGTCGGAAAGTGCCGGTACACCGTCGCCGGCCCGACCTCCGCGCGGCGGGCGATCTCGCGGACCGGGACGTCAAGACCGTCCGCACCGAACGCCGTCCGGGCCGCGGAAAGGATGCGGGCGCGGTTGTCCCGGACGTCGGTGCGAGGCAAGCGGGCGGTCATCCCTCTCACTTTAGGTGACCCGACCCCGAAGCCCGTTAACGTCCGACCGCGGAAGACCTCCGGAAAGCGGGGCAGGACCATGACATCCACCAGGCACGACGGCGACACCTGGGACCCCACCTCCAGCGTCGGCGCGACCGCCACCCTGGCCGCCGTCGCGAGGGCGATCGCGAGCCGTGAAGGGCCCGTCGACGACCCCTTCGCCGAGCCGCTCGTCAAGGCGGTCGGGATCGATCTCCTCACCCGGCTGGCGACCGGCGAAATGGCACCCGGCGACCTCGTCGGCCGGAGCGCCATCGACGGAGCCAAGGTGCGGACCAAGTTCTACGACGACTTCTTCCGCAACGCCGCGAACGCCGGCATCAGGCAGATCGTGATCCTCGCTTCGGGACTGGATTCCCGCGCCTACCGGCTGCCCTGGCCGTCCGGGACCGTGGTGTACGAGGTCGACCAGCCGCAGGTCGCCGAGTTCAAAACGCGCACCTTGGCGGCGTACGTCCCCACAGCCGAGCGCCGGGTGGCCGCGGTGGATCTGCGGGACGACTGGGCCGCCGCGCTGCGGGAAACCGGGTTCGACCCGGGGCAACCTACGGCGTGGAGCGCCGAAGGACTCCTCGGCTACCTCCCGCCGGAAGCACAGGATCGCCTGCTCGACACCGTCACCGAACTCAGCGCGGACGGGAGCCGGGTCGCCACCGAGAGCAGGCCGAACCCGCGGCCGGGCGACGACGAAACCACCAAGAAGAGCCTCGACCGCATTTCCGAACGCTGGCGCGCGCACGGCTTCGACCTCGACCACGCGCGGCTGCGCTACTTCGGTGAGCGCAACGAAGCCGCCCCCTACCTGACCGGCCTCGGCTGGGAAATACACGGCACCAGCGTCCGGGAGCTGTTCGCCGCCTGCGGGCTGCCGCTCGCGGACGACGACCTGCGCATGGGCGGTGTCCACTACGTCAGCGGGACCCGGTAGCGGGCCGCGGGGGCACTTCTCCTACCCGGAGATCAGCGTCGCGGGCTGAGCCTCGCCTCCAGGTGCTCGGCGAGGGCGGCCACCGTCGGGTGGTCGAACAGCGCCGCCGCCGGGAGCTCGATGCCCGCGCGGGCCGTGACGCGGGTGCGGATCTCCAGCGTGGTCAGGGAATCGAAGCCCAGCTCGGTGAACGGCCGGTCGTCCGCGATCGCGTGCGGGTCCGGGTGGCCGAGCACCGCGGCCACCTCCGTGCGCAGGAGGTCGCGGAGCTTGGGCCCGGCGGGCTGCCGGGGCCAGGGGCGGGAACCGGTGGCCGGGCGCGGGTTCACGGTCATCGGCGGCTGGGTGAAGCGCGCCGGGATCAGGACCGGCTCGGGCGAGGCGAGGGCCGCGTCGAACAGCGCCAATCCTTGCCCCGCGATGATCCCCGTGACGCCGGACGCGGTGATCCGGCGGTGGGCGGTCGCGGAGATCCGGTCGCCGAGCCCGGTGCCGACCTCCCACAGGCCCCACGCCAGCGACACCGCCGGGCGGCCCGCCGCGCGCCGGCGGGACGCGAGCGCGTCCAGGAACCGGTTCGCGGCCGCGTAGTTGGCCTGGCCCGCCTTGCCGAAGGTCCCGGCGATCGAGGAGAACAGGACGAACGCCGTCAGCGGCAGGTCGCGCGTGACCTCGTCGAGAACCAGCGCCGCGTCCGCTTTCGGGCCCAGCACCGCGTCGAGCCGCTCCGGCGTCTGGGCGGACAGGACGCCGTCGTCGACCACCGCGGCGGAGTGCACGACGGCGGTCAGCGGCGGATCGCACGCCTCGACCAGGCGCCGCATCTGGGCCGGGTCGGCGGCGTCGGCGGCGACGATCCGGACCCCGGAGCCCAGCTCGGCCAGCTCGGCCGCGCCGGGAGCCGCCGGGCCACGACGGCTCACCAGCACGAGGTGCCGGACGCCGTGGGCGCGGACGAGGTGGCGGGCGACCAGTGCGCCGAGCGCCCCCGTGCCGCCGGTGATCAGCACCGTGCCCGCCGGGTCGATCGGCCGCGCGGCCGACGGCGTGGCCCGCGCGACGCGGAACACGTGGGGCACCCCGCCGTGGACGGCGATCTGCGGTTCCGTGCCGTCGCCGGCCAGGCCCGGCACGTCGGCGGACGCGCCGGGATCGAGGTCGACCATCGTCAGCCGCCCCGGGTACTCCGCGGCCGCCGAGCAGCCGAGGCCCCAGACCGCCGCGGCGGCCAGGTCGGGTTCGGGCCCGGTCGCGTTGCGCGTCACGAGGGCCAGCCGGCCGGGCTCGGCCAGCCGCTGCTGCAGGAGCCGCAACGCGCCGGCGGTCGCCGGGCGGACGGCACCGGACGGCGCTTCGACGACGTTCACCGGCTCGCTCGCCGGAACCGGCGCCACCGGCACCCAGCGCGGGCGGTACAGCATCGTGTCGGCCGGGCTCGCCGGCTTGGTGACCATCGACTCCACGCGCGCGAGCGGGCCGCCGTCCGTGCCGAACACCGTGACGCCGACCGTGCCGGGCCCTTCGGCGGTGACGTGCACCCGCGCCTGCCGGATCTGCGGCCCGAACAGCTCAACGCCGCTCCACAGGAACGGCATCCGCGGTTCGGTGTCCGGGGCCGCGAGCGCCGCCGCGTGCACCGCGGCGTCGAGCAGCACCGGGTGCACCTCGAAGGAGCCGCCCACGCCCGGCGGGAGCTCGATCTCGGCGTACACGTCGTCGCCGGCCCGCCACAACCGGGTCACCGCGCGGAAAGCGGGCCCGTAGGTGTGCTGCTCGTAGGCCGCGGCGACGTCGATCTCGGTCGCTTCCGCCGGTGGCCACTCGGCTTTCCACGGCTCGGGCCGCGGGCCGGGCGGCCGGAGCCGTCCGGTGGCGTGCCGTCGCCACGGCTGATCCGCGTGCGGGCGGGCGTAGGCGTCGAAGCGCGGCCCGTCGACGACGACCTGCAGGTCGTGGTCTTCCAGCGGCAGCGGCGCTTCGAGGACGAGTTCGTCGACGGCGGCCGTGCCCGCGTGCAGCGCGAGCTCGACGAACACCGCGCCCGGGACCACCGGTACGCCGCCGATGACGTGGTCGGCCAGCCAGCCCTGCGCCCGCGGGGTGAGCGCGCCGCCGTGCACGATCCGGGGCGAATCCGGGGCTTCCAGGGGCGGGCCGAGCAGGGCGTGCCCCGGCCCGGCCGGCACCGCCGGGTCGAGCCAGTAGCGCGTCCGGCGGAAGGGGTACGTCGGCAGCGGGACGATCCGGGCGCCGCTGCCGCGGAACACCTTCCGCCAGTCGACCGGGACGCCCGCGGTGTGCAGCGCGCCGAGCGCGGTGAGCACGCCCGCGCCGTCGAGGGTGGTGGTGACGGCGGCGTCGACGACCCGGCTGAGCACCGCGGCCGGGCCGATTTCGAGCGCGGCGCCCGGGGCGGCGGCCGTGACCGCGCCGGCGAACCGCACCGGCTGCCGGACGTGCCGCACCCAGTGCTCCGGCCCGCTCGCCGGGTCGAAGCGCGCGCCGGTCACGGCGGACACGAACGGGATTTCGGGGCGCCGGTGCCGGATCCCGGCGAGCGCGGCCCGGAACCCCGCGAGGATCGGGTCCATCGCGGGGGAGTGGAAAGCGTGGCTGACCCGCAGGCGCGTGCCGCCGCCCAGGCGCTCGGCGACGGCGGTGACGGCCGCCTCTTCGCCGGAGAGAACCACTGACCGTGCTGCGTTGACGGCCGCGATCGCGACCGGCCCGCCGTCGATCGCCGACACCGCCTCGGCTTCGCTCACCGGGACGGCGATCATCGCCCCGCCCGGCGGCAGCGCGGCCATCAGGCGCCCGCGCGCGGAAACCAGCGTGGCCGCGTCCGGCAGTGACAGGACACCGGCGACGTGCGCGGCGGCGATCTCGCCGACGGAGTGCCCCAGCACGACGTCCGGCCGCAGGCCCCACGACTCGAGCAGCCGGAACTGCGCGACCTGGAAAGCGAACAACGCGGCTTGGGCGTGCTCGGTGTGCGCGAGGTCGGCCGAGAGCAGATCGGGACCCGAGGTGCCCAGCTCGTCGCACACCTCGTCGAAGGCAGCGGCGAACTCCGGGAAGGTCCCGGCCAGCTCGCGGCCCATCCCGGGACGCTGGGCACCCTGCCCGGAGAACACGAACGCCAGCCGCGGTTCGTCGCGGACGGTCCGGCCGCGGAGTTCGCCGCCCGCGATCGCGCGCAGCGTTTCGCGGTGACCGGCGAGCACGCGGTGCCGCAGCGCCGGCCGGGCGGCGAGCGTGAAAGCGACGTCGATGCCGTCCGGCGCGTCGGCCAGGGCCGCCGCGACTGCACGTAAGGCGGGTTCGTCGTCGCCGCTGAGCAGCCACGGCGCCGCCGGGAAACCGGGCCGGGCCGCCGGGGTCTCCGGCGGGGCCTCTTCCAGCAGGACGTGGGCGTTCGTGCCGCCGATCCCGAACGCCGACACCCCCGCCCGCCGCGGCCGCCCGCCCGCCGGCCACGGCTGGGCTTCGGCGAGCAACGCCACCTGGCCCGACGACCAGTCGATGCGCGGGCTCGGGTTGTCCGCGTAGCGCGAGGGCGGCAGCTGCCCGTGCCGCAGGGCGAGCACCACCTTGACGATCCCGGCGACGCCCGCCGCGGCCTGCGTGTGGCCGATGTTGGACTTCACCGAGCCGAGCCACAACGGCTTCTCGCGGCCGCCGCCGTACGCGGCGATCAGCGCCTCCGCCTCGATCGGATCCCCCAGCGGCGTGGCCGTGCCGTGGCCTTCCACGGCGTCGACGTCCGCCGGGGCCAGGCCGGCGTCCGCCAGCGCCGCGGCGACCACCGCCCGCTGCGCCCGGCCGCTCGGCGCGGTGAGCCCGTTCGAGGCGCCGTCGGAGTTGACCGCGGACCCGCGCAGCAGCGCCAGTACGGGGTGACCGAGCCGCCGCGCGTCCGAAAGCCGTTCCAGCACCAGCACTCCGGCACCCTCGGCCCACGCGGTGCCGTCGGCGTCGGCGGCGTAGGGCCGGCACCGCCCGTCCGGGGACAGCCCGCGCTGGCGGCTGAAGGCGAGGAACGTCCTCGGCGTGGCCATCACCGTGGCGCCCCCGGCGACGGCCAGGGAACATTCGCCGCCGCGCAGGGCTTTCGCCGCCAGGTGCACCGCCACGAGCGACGACGAGCACGCCGTGTCGACGGTGAGCGTCGGCCCGGTCAGCCCGAACGTGTAGGCGATGCGGCCCGACGCCACCGCGTGCGACGACCCGATGCCCAGCCAGGCCTCGAGTTCGTGGCTGTCGAAGCGGCTGGCGTAGTCCTCGTTCATCACCCCGACGTAGACGCCGGTGTCGCTGCCCCGCAGGGCCGCGCGATCGAGACCGGCGCGCTCGAACGCCTCCCACGTGGTCTCCAGCAGCAGCCGCTGCTGGGGGTCGGTGGCCAGCGCCTCCTTCGGGGAGATCCCGAAGAACCCGGCGTCGAAGTCCCCGGCGTCGTAGAGGAACCCGCCGCGCTTGGTCACCGAAGTCCCGAGCCGGTCGGGGTCCGGGTCGTACAGCCGGCCGGTGTCCCAGCCGCGGTCGGCCGGGAAGTCGCCGGTCGCGTCCACGCCCTCGGAAACGAGCCGCCACAGGTCGTCCGGCGTCCGCACGCCGCCCGGGAACCGGCAGGCCATCGCGACGACGGCGATCGGCTCGTCCGCCGGCGCCGCCGTGGTCACCGGCGCGGCGGTCCGGGTGTCCCTGGCGATTTCCGCGATCACCTGGCGCGGCGTGGGGAAGTCGTAGATCAGCGAGACGGGCAGGGCAGTCCCCGCGTATTCGGCCAGCCGGTGCCGCAGCTGCACCCCGGCCAGCGACGTCAGGCCCAGCTCGGCGAAGGGCCGGTCGAGCCAGCCGTCGCCGACGTCGTGCCCGGCCAGCTCGGCGAGTTCGGCCCGCACCAGCCCGGCCAGGTCGTCCGGCACCGGCGCGGTGACCGCCCGGCGCAACGGCTTGCCCGACGGCGTGCGCGGGATCTCCTCGACCACGTGGAAGGCGACGGGGATCTTGTACGGCGACAGCTTTTCCCGGCACAGCCGGCGCAGTTCGCCGACGTCGAGCACGCCGGTGGGAACGACGAACGCGATGGGGACCTCGCCGACGAGTTCGTCGGGCCGCTTGCCGACGAGCACGTCCCGCACCGACGGCGACTCCGCCAGCACGGCCTCGACTTCGGCCGGGTGCACGTTCTGGCCGCCGCAGACGATGACGTCGTCGACCCGCCCGTCGAGGAAGAGCTTCCCGGCCGCGAACCGGCCCGCGTCCCCGGTGCGGTACCAGCCGTCGCCGAGGGCGGGCCGGCCGTGGTAGCCGAGCATCAGGCCGGGCCCGCGGACGAGGACTTCGCCGGCGTCCACCCGGATTTCGACGCCGGGCAGCGGGGTCAGCCCGGTTTCTCCGGGCTGCCCGAAGGCGATCTTCCCGCTCGTTTCCGTGCTGCCGTAGCCGTCCACGAGCGGGGTGCCGAAGAGGTCGCGCACGGCGGCCCGCGCGACCGGCCCGCAGACCGCGCCCGCGGTGAGGGACAGGCGCGGCGGCACCACCGGACCGCGGATTTCGTGGCGCAGGGCGGCATACGTGGCGGGAACCCCGCCGAGCACGCAGCCCGGGTGTTCGGCCAGCAGCTCGGCGTCGACGCCGGTGGCCAGCCGGGTGTGCGCGCCGATGGCGATCGTCCCGGCCACCGCGAGCGACAGCGCGTAGGCGTGGTGGACCGGCAGCGGCCACAGCACGGTGTCGGCCCGGCTCAGCCCCAGCACGGGGGAGTAGCAGGCGGCGACCGACCAGAGCACGGCCCGCTGCGTGGTCAGCACACCTTTGGGCCGGCCGGACGTGCCGGAGGTGTAGAGCAGCCAGGCCGGTTCGTCGAGCCCGAGGTCGTCGCGGGGTGCGCCGGACGCCTGGGTGTCCTCCACGGCGAGGACGCGCAACCGCGGCCGGTCCGCGGCCAGCGCCCGGACCCGGTCGAGGTGCCGGGCCTCGGTCAGCAGCAGGACGGCGCCGGAGTCGTCGGCGATGGCGGCCAGTTCCGCGTCGGTGGCGCCGACGTTGACCGGCACCCCGATCGCGGCCGCGCGCAGCACGCCCAGCAGGGCTTCGACGTATTCGACCCGGCGGCCGATGTGCAGCAGGACCTTCTCGCCCCGGCCGACGCCGAGCGCGCCGGCGAGCCGCGCGCTCGAATCCGCGAGCTCCCCGTAGGTGACCGAGCGCGTGCCGTCGGAAAACGCCGGGCTGTCCGCCGGGTGCGCTTGGACGAGCGACGGCAACGGGCGCAGCAGATCGGTGTGGACTCTCCCCATGGAACCACCGTAGCGGGATTCGCCCGCGTGCCGGTGGATCAGTCCTTTGTGGACTCACCGGTGGCCGCGGCGGCGATGTCGAGCGCGGCTTCCGCGGGCGTGCGGTCATCGGCGTCGTCGCCGCGTTCGGGGTGGGTGGCCACCGAGCCGGGATCGACCGCCTCGACGTGGATCCCGGCGCCGCGCAGCTCGGCGGCGAGGGCCGTGGTCAGGCCTTCGAGGGCGTACTTGGCCAGCGCGTACCCGGGCGCCCGGACGGTTTCGACGTCGGCGCCGATCTGGGCGGCGGCACCGCTGGAGACGTTGACGATCCGGGCGGCGGGTGCGGCCTCGAGCAGCGGCAGGCAGGCCTGGACGAGTGCCAAGGGGCCGAGGACGACGACGTCGTAGGAGGCGCGGGCCGCGGCGATGTCCGCGTCGAGCAGGGACAGCACGGTGAAGTCGGGCATGTTCGCGGCGTTGTTGACCAGCGCGTCGAGGCGGCCGGCCGTGGCGCGCAGGTGCTCGGCGCACGCCGCGACGTCCGCCGGGTCGGTGATGTCGAGCCGCACGGCCTCGGCGGAGAGGCCTTCGGCGACGAGTTCGGCGGCCCGTTCGCGGGTCTGTTCGAGGTTCCGCCCGGCGAGGACGGCGTGGTAGCCGCGAGTGGCGAGCTCACGGGCGACGGCGAAGCCGAGGCCGTGCGCCCGGCTCGCGCCGGTGACGAGGGCGACCGGTGATTTGTTCATGACACCTACTGTAGGGATCTCCTACAATTGTGCCAACCCGCTTTCCTGGCCTAGGATCGGCGCCATGTCCGATCGCCCCCGTGCTCTGCTGCGCTGGCCCACGTACCTGATGGGCCGCCTCCACCGCGGCGGCGTCGCGCGGATCGACGAGGAACTGGCGGCCATCGGCACGTCGTTGCGCGACTTCTACGTCCTGGTCTGCGTCGGCGAGTACGGCCCGCTGTCCCAGCAGTCCGTCGCCGACCGCCTCGGCCTCGACCGCAGCGACCTGGTCAAGGTGCTCGACCGCCTGGAAGCGGCGGGCTGGGTGATCCGCGAGCGCGACACCGAGGACCGCCGGCGGCACGTGCTGACGCTGACGGAGGACGGACGCGTGATGGTGGCGAAGACGGAGGAGGTCTCGGCCGCGGTGACGGGCGAGCTGCTCGCCCGGCTGACCCCGCGCGAGCAGGACACCCTGCACCGGTTGCTGCTGAAGGCTTCCGGTGATCAGGCCGGCCGGTAGCGGGTGGCGAGGGCGGGGCTCTGCCCGCCGAACGCGGCCAGTTCCGCGCCGAAGACCGACTCCAGCAGCCTCGCGTCTTCCACGCCCGGCGCGCACACGACCTCGCCGAGTTCCAGGCCGCGCAGCGAAGCCGAAACGACGTCGGCCGCGCTCATCCGCGGGACCGCGCTGAGGTCCAGACCTTGCCGCGAGTGGAACTCGGTCGCGACCACCCCCGGGCACACGACCTGCACCCGGACGCCGGTCTCCGCCAGTTCGGCGCTGAGCGCCTGGGACATGGTGACCAGGTGGGCGAGCGTCCCGGCGTAGACGGTCCGCCGCGGCAGCCGGCCCTGCGGGGCGGGTCCGCTGAAGGCGATCATCCCGGCCACGTTGACGATCGCGCCGCGACGGCGTTCGACCATGCCGGCGACCGCCGCGCGGGCGAGCAGCGTCGGTGCGAGGACCTTGACCTTGACCAGTTCGCGGGCCTTCGCCGCGGGCAGGTCGGCCAGCGGCATGTAGTGCGCGACGCCGGCGTTGTTGACCAGCAGGTCGAGCGGCTCGCCGGCGGCGATCTCCGCGACTTCGTCGATGCCGTCGTCGGTGGACAGGTCGGCCGCCACCGTGCGGATCCCGACCTCGGGGTGGGCGGCGGCGAACTCGTCGAGCCGCTCCTGGCGCCGCCCCACGAGCACCAGGTCGTGGCCGTCGGCGGCCAGGCGCTCGGCGAACGCCCGGCCGATGCCCGACGTCGCGCCGGTGACGAGGGCGAGCTTGCTCATGGTCGAACGTCCTTCCGGAGAGGTGGGGCCGGCGCGAGCGCGGCGGAACCGAGGAGAGCCAGCTTGTCCGCGGCGTCGGTGCCGGGATCGGGGTGGTAGACCGCGAGCACGAGCCCGGGTGCGTCGCTCAGCAGCAGCTTTTCCCGGTTCAGCACCAGTTCCCCGACCTGCGGGTGGGCGAAGCGCACGGTCGCGCCGCGCCGGTTCGCCACGTCGTGGCGGGCCCACAGCTCGCGGAACCGCTTGCTGGCCAGGGAAAGCTCGCCGACGAGCTCGATGAACCGCGGGTCGTCGGTCTCGGTCCCGACCGCCTGGCGGAACCCCGCCACCAGCCCTTGGGTGGCGAGGTGCCAGTCGGGGAAGAGGGCCTGCTCGGCCGGGTCGAGGAAGACGTCCCGCAGCCGGTTCGCGCCGGCGACGAGCCGCGGCGAGATCGCCTCGGCGAGCGGGTTGGCCGCCAGCACGTCGAGGTAGCGGCCCTCGACGAACGCGGGCAGCCCGACCGCCGCGAGGAACTTGAGCGTGCCGGGCGGGACCGTCTCCTTCCGGCGCCGCCGCCGTTTCAAGGATCGTGGCCGCTGCTCGGTGAGGCCGATCAGGTACGCCGTGGTGTCGTCGTCGAGCTGCAGCACGCGGGCGATCGCTTCGAGGACCTGCCGCGACGGGTTGCGGTCGCGGCCCTGCTCCAGGCGCAGGTAGTAGTCGGCGCTGATGCCGGCCAGCTGCGCGACCTCTTCCCGGCGCAGCCCCGGCACCCGCCGCACGCCGCCGGCCGGGACGCCGGCCTGCTCGGGTGTCAGCAGCTCCCGGCGGGCGCGGAGGTGATCGCCCAGCAGGTTCGGTTCGTCGGTCACCACTTCACGGTAAGCCGCGCGCGGCGCCGGTGCCTGGTCCTGTCACCCCCAGGGAAGTCGGTCCGGTGTGGACGCCACGCGTCAGCCGACCGGGAACTTGACCCCGGTGAGCTCTTCCGACACCGTCCACAAGCGCCGCTGCACCGCGACGTCGTAGGACTGCGGGCTCGAAGCGACCACCTGCGGGCGCCCGCGGTAGCCGCCGAGGCCGTCGGGGCCGTAGTACTGGCCGCCGAGCGCGGCGGGGTCGGTCGCGGCGCGCAGGATCGGCAGCGCGCCCCGCTCCGAGCTCTGGGTGAACAGCGGCGCGACGGCCGGGAAGAGCGCGCGGGCGATGGCGGGGGAGTTGCGCATCAGCTCGGTGCGCGCGACCCCGGGGTGCGCGGCGACGGCGGCGGTGGTGCCCCGCGGCGCGAGGCGGCGCTGCAGTTCGTAGCTGAACATGAGGTTGGCGAGCTTGGCTTGGCCGTAGGCGGCGACGCGGTCGTAGGAGTTCTCCCACTGCAGGTCGTCGAAGTGGATCGAGGCGCGGATGCGGTGGGCGATGCTGGCGACGGTCACGACGCGGGAGCCTTCGACCGGCAGCAGGAGGTCCAGCAGCAGGCCGGTGAACGCGAAGTGCCCGAGGTGGTTGGTGCCGAACTGCAGCTCGAAACCCTCGCGGGTGGTCTGCCGCGGCGGGTACATGACGCCGGCGTTGTTGATCAGCAGGTCGATCTTCGGCAGCGTCCCGCGCAGCTCGGCCGCGGCGGCGCGGACGGAGTCGAGCGACGCGAGGTCCAGCTCCTGCACGGTGACGTCGGCGTTCGCCCCCAGCTTGGCGGCGGCTTTCTTGCCCTTCTCGACGTCGCGCACGGCCAGCACCAGCGTTGCTCCCCGCTCGGCCAGCACCTTGGCGGTGTCGAAGCCGAGCCCGGTGTTCGCGCCGGTGATCACGGCGACGCGGCCCTGCTGGCCGGGAACGTCGCGGTCGGTCCAGTTCTTGTTCATGGCTGGGGGTCCCTCCGGGTGGCGGCCCTTGCGGACCGGCGGTCTGTTACATCTCCGACGCTAAGGAACCGTCGGTCTGATGTCAAGAGACAACCGGTCTGTAAATTTTCGCGGCGGGCGTTAGGCTGGTCGTATGACGTTCCAGCGGGCGCGCAGCGCGGAGCAGCGAGAGGAGCGGCGGCGCACGATCCTCGACACGGCGCTGGCCATGCTCGACGAGATGCCGGTGGCCGACGTGAGCCTCAACGAGCTCAGCCGCCGGGTCGGCCTGGCGAAGTCGAACGTGCTGCGCTACTTCGAATCCCGCGAAGCGATCCTGCTCGAACTCCTCGACGGCGCCCTGCGGGACTGGCTGACGGAGGTGTCGGCGGAGCTGGCGGCGGGCGTGGACCGCGACCGCCCGGCGTCCGCGCGGGGCGACGCGTTCGCGGCGGTGGTCGCGCAGTCCCTGGCTCGCCGGACGGTCCTGTGTGACCTGATCGGCGCGCAGGCGGGGGTGCTGGAGCACAACGTGTCGGTCGATGTCGTGGTGCGCTTCAAGCAGTCGGCGCTGGCGGGGTTGGAGACGTTGGCCGAGCTGCTGCGGGGGTACGTCCCGGAGGTGGGCGCGGAGGCGTCTTCGGTGTGCTTGATGGCGATGATTTTGACGGGCGGGTTGTGGACGCACTGCCGGCCTTCGCCGAGCGCTTTGGCGGCGTACGAGGTGGACCCGGCGCTGGCGGCGTTGCACTTGGAGCTGGCACCGGCTTTGCAGCAGGGGCTGGCGATGCTGATCGCGGGAGCCATGTCCCGCAACGGCTGAGCCGGCTCGAGGCGGGATCAGGTCTTGATGGTTTGAACCGAGCCGTTGATCACGACGCTCGGATTGGATCTCCCGTCAGGAGCACGCGAGGTCAGGAAATTTTGGACAAGCCTGGCGGTCGGTGTGACGTGGGGCATCAGGAGTACGGCGATGAGGAACCAGGCGGCGGCCTGCACCAGGTCGCCGATGGGGCCGAACAGGGAGAGCCCGAAGATCGGGGGAACCGTGAAGAACAAGATCAGCAACTTGGTGAACGGGGCCACGTGTTCGCGGTCGTCGCGCACCCGTGCGACCTCCCGTGAGTGGAAGCCGACGTCCCCTTCGTCGTTGTGCGCCACCACCGTCCAGTTGCGGGCTTCCTGCCCCGTGGCCAGCAGCCTGACGGTGATCGACGCGCCCTTTTCGATGTGGCCGATCCGGAACACGGCTTCCTGATCCGACTCTTCTTCGGCGGTGTCGCGGGACACTTTCATTTCACGTTGAGGCCGCGGTCGGCAGGCTGCTTCGACGATGACGGCGCCTTCCGGAACCGCGAACCTGATCAGCTCGTTCTTCACGACCCGGTTGCCGGTGTTCGAGATGGTGCAGTCGATCACGGCCAGGTCTTGCACCGGTCTGCCCTTGTAGGTGATACCGAGGTGCTGCGCGATTTCATCTTCTGCTCGCGCCAGGCCGATTTCAGTCCTCGCGTCCCAAGACAATTGCTTGTGCGGATCGTTGCGACGCTTGATGCGGTCGGTCACGAGGGTGACCACGCCGCCGACGACCACGCTGATCGCCGCGAGGGCGATCTTGAACGCGACGCCGTTCGTGTCGATGCCGGCCGAGTCCGCCGCGAGGGTCGTCAACATGATCGGGCAGTCTCCTGTTCGCACCGATGGTGAGCTCGTTCATCACTAGTCGGTGCCCGATCACGTGCTGTTACGGAGATCCGCAGTTGTCGACTTTCAGGTCGTAGACCGCCGCAGTACCAGCCAAGCCGTGCCGCCCAAGGCCGACGCGAGCACCAACGGATAAGCCGCGAACAGCGTCAGCGATGGCTGGTCACCCAGGAAACTCCCGATCGGGCGCCACCAGTTCTGCGTGGTCGCCAGCGCACCCGCCGCCGCGAGGAGGGCCACGCTGGTGAACACCGCGAGGTAGATCCCCGACTGCCGCCAGCGCTGGAACACCACCCCCGCCAGCACGCAGACCGCCGACGTCGCCACGATCGGTCCGGTGAACGCCAGCCACTGCGTGAGCGGGCCGTCCTGGCGCAGCGCGCCGAGCCCGTAGATCCGGGCCTGCCGCCCCCAGCCGCCGGTCAGCCGCTCCACGGCGGCGAAGCCCACCAGCAGCAAGCCGAAGAACAGTGCCTGCCCCACGACCACGAGCGCCGTCGCCGCGGCGAAGCGGCGGCGGGTCACGCCCAAACCCAGCGTGAACGGGAAGACCTGCGTCATCGTCTGCAGGTGCGCCGTCGCGGCCACGCCCAGCAGCATCGGCAGCAGGTACACCTCGTGGTCGCCGACGGCGGTCTGGCCGTTGGAGACGTCGATGCCCCAGCCCAGCAAGGGGAGCGCGGCCGCCGCGGCCAGCGGGTACGCGAGCAGCGCCGGCCAGTTGACCAGCTGGATCCGGGCGACGTCGAGCACGCGCGTCATCGGGCTTCCTTCCCGGCCGCGACCAGCGCGCCGTGGTGCTGGGTGGTGCGGACGACCAGTTGCTGCAGCGAAACCGGCTCGAAGTCCAGTCCGGGGTGGGCCCGGTCCGGGGCGCCGGTGAGGGTGACGCGCAGCGCGCCGCCGATGCGTTCGCGGTGCAGTTCTTCGTACCCGGCCGCGTAACGCTCGACGGCGTCGGCGGGCCCGGTGACCGCGACGGCCTCGCCACGCAACGACTCCGCGTCCGCGTCGATGAGCACCCGGCCCCCATCGAGGAGGACGACGTGCTCGATCAGGTCGCTGACCTCGTCGATCAGGTGTGTGGAGAGCACGATCGTGCGCGGGTGCGCGGCGTAGTCGGCGAGCAGGCGGTCGTAGAACAGCTGGCGCGCGACGGCGTCGAGGCCGAGGTAGGGCTCGTCGAACAGCGTCAGCGGCGCCCGCGACGCCAGCCCGATGATGACCCCGACCGCCGACAGCTGCCCGCGCGAGAGCTTGCCGAGCAGCTGCCCGGACGGGACGGCGAAGTCCGCCAGCAGCTCGGCGGCGAAGGCGGTGTCCCAGTTCGGGTAGAGCAGTTCGGCGGCCCGCAGGGCGTGGCGCACCCGGAACTTCTCCGGGTAGTGCTGGCTTTCCTTGATGAAGCACGTCCGCGCGAGCACGTCGGCGTTTTCGTACGGGTGCTGCCCGAAGACCTCGACCGTGCCGCCGGTTTCGAAGCTCTGCCCGGTGAGGATCCGCATCAGCGTGGTCTTGCCGGCGCCGTTGCGGCCGAGCAGGCCGTGGATCGTGTTCCCGGCGAGCGTCACGCTGACCCCGTCGAGCGCGGCGAGGGCGCCGTAGCGCTTGGTCACCCCGGTCGTGCGCACCACGTTCATCGTTCCGGCTCCCAGACGTCGATCAGCTTCTTGATCTCCTCGGCGTCCATGCCGAGCTTGCCCGCCTCCGCCATCAGCGGGGTGACGAACTGCCGCGTGAAGTCCCGGCGCCGCCGTTCGAGCAGCTGCGCGCGGGCATCGGTGGCGACGAACATGCCGATGCCTCGTCTCTTGTAGAGGATCCCGTCGGCGACGAGCTGGTTGATGCCCTTCGCCGCGGTCGCCGGGTTGATCCGGTGGAAGGCCGCGAGCTCGTTGGTGGACGGCACCTGCGCGTCCGCGGCCAGGCTCCCGTCGACGACCGAGTTCTCGATCTGCTCGGCGATCTGCAGGAACAGCGGCCGCCCGTCGTCTTTCACGCCGACCACCGCGCACGGCGGTTCGTCGGTTCATTACTCATGTAACTAACCATGGAGGCTCGGGTGCCGCCCTGTCAAGCCCGGCCGTGTCAGCGCGGTGTCCGGGTGGTGTCAGGCAGCCCGCCGAAAGTAGCCGTCATGACGCAGAACACGATCTCCTCGCACTGGACCGGCCTGGTGGCCGTCGAAGACACGGCCCTCGCGGTCACCGACACCGGCGGCCCCGGCGTCCCGGTGGTCTACCTCAACGGCCAGTTCGCCACCCAGGGCTACTGGAAGCGGGTCCTCGCCGAACTCGGCGACGGCTTCCGCCACATCACCTACGACGAGCGCGCCCGCGGCAAGTCGAAGCGCTCGGCCGACTACTCCTTCGAAGCCGCGATCCGCGACGTCGACGCCGTGCTCGCCGCCCGCGGGGTGGAGCGCGCGGTGCTGGTCGGCTGGTCCTACGGCGCGGTCGTCGCGGCGCACTGGGCCCATCGCAACCCCGAGCGCCCTCGGCGCGGTCCTGGTCGACGGCGCGTACCCGCACGACTGGCTCGACGACGCCATGGAACTGCGGATCCGCAAGCTGTTCAAGCGGATGAGCTGGTTCCTGCCGCTGCTGCGCCCGACCGGCCTTGCCCCGCGCATGACCGCCGCCCAGCAGGCGGAAAGCAACATCGAACTCGGGAAGCTGTCCCGCGAGCGCGAGCTGGGCCCGGTGCTCGACGGCATCACGGTCCCGGTCCGGTACGTCGTCGCGTCGGGAACTTCCTTCGGCAGCAAGGGCGGCGAACAGGAGCGCATCCGCGCCGGCCTCGACGCGGTGCTCGGCCGGAACCCGAACATCACCCGCGAGAAGGTCGCCGGCAACCACGGCGCGATCCTGCGCAAGGACTTCGGCGCGGTCGCCGGTGCCGTCCGCGGGATCGCCGCCGGGTCCTGACGGCTACAGCAGGGTGTCGTCGAAGCCCAGGGGGTCCTCCCGGGAGCGGTCGAGGACGTGCTGCGCCTCCTTTTCGCGGCCGCACGAATGCAACGCGGCCACGGCGATCTTGCGGCACTGCCGCAGGCGGTCGGGCGATCCCTCCAGCCGCACCGATCCGTACGCTTCGGTCAGCAGCTCCACTGCCTGGTCCCACTCCCTTTGCAGGTAAGCGAAGTACGCCATCACGGAAAGGGTTTCGCTGATCGAGTCGGGGTCGTCCCGCCGGCCCTCCTCGAGGTTGGTCCGCATCACCGCCAGCGCGCCGGGCAGGTCGTCGCGCTTCACCAGCAGCTGGGCCGTGTTGGTGCGGATCTGGCTCCGGTAGCGGAACCCGGCGTCGCGGTCCACGGCCACCCAGCCGTCGTCCGGGATCAGCGCCGCGGCCCGGTCGATGGCGCGCCGGGCGCCGTCCTCGTCTCCCTGGCGGAGGCGGGCCAGTGCTTCGAGGTTGGCGGCCAACGCGCACAAGGTCGACGCGTCGGCGGGGGAGACCCGGTAGCGGCGTTCGGCGTCCCGGGCGTGGGCTTCGAGGCCGGCCAAGCGGACGAGCGCGCCGGCGGGGTCGTTCTTGCGCTTGAGCGCCCACGCGGCGTGGCGCAGCTCGGTGAGCATTCCGTCCACTTCGGATGGTGCGGCGGCGACCGCGCGGCGGAAGAGGTCGCCGGTGTCCAGCGGTGTCGCGGGGTCACCGGCCGCCACGACGGCGCCGATGAGCAAGGCCCCGAACGAATCCGGGACGCGGTCCGCGGCGAAGACGGCGTTCACCAGCACCCGTGCGAGCGGCCACGCGCCGGCGAAACAAACCTGGGCGTCGACCAGCGCGCACAGGTCCCGGTCGTCCAGGTCGCCCCGCGCCCAGTCGTCGGCCCACGTCTCCGCGGAGACGGGTTCGCCGTCGGCGGGCGGCAGTGCCTGGAGGCGAAGGTGCTCGTCCAGGAACAGTGCGGCCTCCGCCAAGCCGCGGACGCCGAGATCGCTGATGTAGTTGGCCTGAACGGGCAGGCGCGTGCGCGGCACGACCGGCAACGCCGCCGGGCGTGCGCGCGCCACCAGCCCGTACTGGGCGACGAGCGTTCCGTCGCCGTCCGCCCGCAGCACGGCGCGGGCCAGCCGCACCGGCTCGTGCACGTCGAGGTTCATCCGCTGCTCCTGAGGTCGGGGCGGGGTCGCTCCCGGGAGCGACCCCGCGGGTGGGTCAGCAGTTGTAGGGGTGCACCCAGCACTTGAGCAGCCCGCTGACGGTGGCGTCCGGGCTCGCCAGTTCCGCCACGACCTGGTCGGTGGTCTGGACCTTGGCCGGCTCGGTCGCCGCCGCGGACGCCCCGCCGACCAATGTCAGCAGGGCCGCGGTGGCCCCGGACGAAACGACGGCGAGCTTCACCAGAAGACGTCGCATGGATCCCTCTCCTTCGTAGGAGGCGCCTCGGCGGCGCCCCGACGGCCCGATCACGGGTGAGGAAGCAACGTGGTTTAGGCCCGAAAGAGTGAATGCCTGGCGAGCGGCCGCCTTGACACGCTCGCCCGTCATTCATACATTCATTGTCACTTTGTATGAATGACGGGAGTTGATCCGCATGCGGCTCGGCCGGACCGCCGTCGTCCTGGGTGGCAGTGCCGCCGGTCTCTGCACCGCCGGTGCCCTCGCGCCCTTCTTCGGGCGCGTGCTCTTGCTGGAGCGCGACCGGCTGCCGGCCGGAGCGGAACACCGGCGCGGGGTGCCGCAGAGCAAGCACCCGCACTTCCTCCTGAACTCGGGGCGGCGGGCGATCGGCGCGCTCTTCCCCGGCTTCGAAGCCGACCTGATCGCGGCGGGCGGGCTGCACCTGATGCCGTCCATGGACGCCGCCTACCTCGACGGCGAGGGCTGGTCGGCGCGCAAGCGCAGCTCGATGACCATGATCTACGGCTCGCGGATCCTCATCGAACGCGTGCTGCGCGACAAGGTGCGCGAACTGCCCAACGTCGTCATCCGCGAAGGGACCACGGCCGGTGGACTGACCTTCGAAAACGGGGCGGTGACCGGGGTCGACGCCGGCGGCGAGCACCTCGACGCCGATTTCGTCGTCGACGCGGCGGGCCGCGGCTCCCCGGTGGCCGGCTGGCTGACCGCGGCCGGGTGGCCCGCGCCCGCGGCGCAGACCCTCGACGCCAAGGTCACCTACACCTCACGCTGGTACGACCTGCCCGGCGAGCGCCCGGCGTCCTGGTGGTGGCGGCACCTGGTGATCATGCCGACGCCGGACAAGGGCGACCACCCGGCCGAGCACGACTTCCTGGTCAACTTCTTCCCCGTCGAGGGCAACCGGGTCATCGCCTGCATGGGTTCGTGGGGCCTGGAAATGCCCCGCACCACCGACGCGTTCGCCGAGGTGGCCCGCCGGGTGCGGACGCCCTTGTTCGCCGCCGCGATGGACCGGTGCAAGCCGGCGTCCGAAGTGCACCTCACCCGTTCGACCGGCAACAAGTGGCGCCGCTACGACCGCCTGCGCACACTCCCGCGCGGCCTGGCGTTCGTCGGCGACGCCATCTGCGCGTTCAACCCCTTCTACGCGCAGGGCATCAGCTCCGCGGCGGGCTCGGCGCTGCTCCTGCGTGAACACCTTTCCCGCGCCGACCGGCTCGACGCGGGCTTCGGCAAGCGCTTCCTCGCCGCGCAGCGCAAAGCGCTCCAGGTGCCGTGGCGGCTCGCGATGGCCCGGGACCAGGGCTACGCGTGCGCCGAGGGCACCGAGCGGCCGCCCGAGTGGAAGCGCCGGATCCTCGCGGGCGTGTCGGCGCCGGCGTTCAGCCTGATCGTCGGCGCGGCCCGGGAGGACGACGTCGTCGACGAGCACTTCGCCAAGGTGTTCAACCTCGACGAGTCGCTGGGGGACATGCTGCGCAACCCGCGCGTGCTGGCGGGGCTCGTGCGCTACCGCGTCCGCGCGGCCCTCGGGCGGCACCGGGTGCCGTTCGGGTTCGACCCGCGCGCCGAGCCGCCGGCCACGGACTATTCGACGGCGACCGCGCGATGAGCCCGGCGTGCGGGCCGGACGCCGAGGCCGTCACCCGCGGGCTCGGCTTCGACTGCCACGACGTCTCGCCGGTGGTGTCGGTCCGCTCCCCGTGGGACCTCGCGAACTGGACGCTGCCGGTGCTCGAACTGCTGATCGTCGCCGGCGCCGTCTTCGCGCTGGTGCACGCCGTGCGCCGGTACCGCGCGGGTGACCCGGTCAACCTGGCGCTGTGGTGCGCTTCCCTGGTCTACCTGTTCGTCACCGAACCGCCGCTGTACTTCCCGGAGTGGTTCGGGCTCGACGAGCTGTACGGCTTCATCTTCGCCCACAACCGGTTCACCGTGCAGTTCATGGGGGACCGGCTGCCGCTCTACATCGTGGCGTTCTACCCGGCGTTCAGCCAGCTCGCGTACGAGGTCGTGCGGTCGCTCGGGATCTTCCGGCGCGGCGCGCTGCGCGGAGCGGTGGCCGTCGCCTTCGTGTGCCAGGTGTTCTACGAGGTCTTCGACCAGATCGGGCCGCCGCTGAAGTGGTGGGCCTGGAACCCCGGCAACGCCGTCGTGAACCACCCGGCGCTGGCGACCGTGCCGATGACCAGCATGCTGCTGTTCGCTTCGGTGTCGATGGCCGCGATGACATACCTGGTCGTGCGGCTGAAAGGCCGAGCCGCGTTCTTGCTGGCCGGCGTGCTCACCCCGTTCGCCATGGTGATCGCGGGCCTCCCGGCGAGCGTTTTCCAGGGGAATTCCACAGCACAGGCCTGGATCCTCGGCGTCGAGCTGGCCGCGGTCTGGCTGGCCGGCGGCTGGATCGTCGCCACCGGCCGGCCGGCCGAGCCGGTGTCCGCCTTCGCGCGGATCTACCCGGCCGCCTACCTGGGCGTCCTGGCGGTCATCTGGCTCTCCGCGCTCCACGAGGTCCCGCTCGAAAGCGGGCTCTACGCGCTCGCCTGCTTCGTCGCGGCCGGGTTGGTGCTGGCCGCGCTGCACCGGGCCCGCCGCCCTGCCCCGGCGTGACCGGGTGCGGTCGGGGAAGATGACGGGCATGGGGCACCACGGATGGCGGGGCAACCCGCCCGGCACGGAGGACGAGGCCCGCCGCCGGATCGTCGAAGCGGCGACGGCGTGCCTCGACCGCGTGGGACTGGCCAAGACGAGCCTGTCCGACGTCGCCGCCGAAGCGGGCGTGACCCGGCAGACCGTCTACCGCTACTTCCCGGGCTTGAAGGACATCCTGCGCGCGGTCGGGCTGGCCGGGGTCGAGGAGTTCGCCGGGCGGATGGAGCGCCACCTGGCCACGTTCGGCACCGCCACCGAGGCCGCGGTGGAATCGGTGGTGTGGGCGGTCCGGACGGTCCCCGCCGAGCCCCACCTCGGCCTCCTCCTGCAGGCGGGTGAGGCCGACTTCTTCACCGACGGCGTCATCTCGCCGCTCGCGTTCTCGTTCGGCACGCGCATCCTGCGCAACCTCCCGGTCGACTGGGCGGCGGCGGGCGTCACGACCGAGGAAGACCTCCGCGGCCTCGCCGAGATCCTGATGCGGCTCTTCATGTCGTTCCTGCAGCACCCGACGACCCCACCCCCGGCGGACGACGAGCTGCGGGCCCTCGTCCGCCGCTGGCTCGGCCCCGCCCTCGGCGGCTAGCGTCAGGGCTTCTTCGGCGGCTTCTGGTACGGCTTCGTCGCGCCGGTCTCCGCGTTGTGCTCGGTGACCTGGATGCCCTGCTCCTCGAGCTTCTTGTACTCGATCGCGTCGAAGATGTTGTCCGGGCGCCGGTACGGGTAGATGTCGCCGTCCGGGTTGGGGATGCCCGTGCTCGTCTGGGCGCCCGGCTTGTCGGGGAAGACGACGTGGGTGTCGGCGTTCGAGTTCTTCGCGAACGTCTCCGACGCGTGGTCCCACTTCTCCTTGACGAAGGTCTTCTGGTCCAGGTTGGACGTTCCGTGGTCGCCGTGCGACCAGTAGCCCTGGCCCGGGTCCTTCATCATCTTGTCGTCGACCCAGCCGGGCATCTTCAGGTGGTTGTCGGCGACCAGCCCTTCGAGGGTGTTGCCGCCGTGCTGCTTGGCGACCGAGTTGGCCTTGAACTCGATCGAGCCCAGGTACGGGTCGTCCGGGGCGCCGTGGCCCTTCTTGTAGCCGCCGGACCAGAAGAAGTGCTTGTCCGCCTTCATCATGTCGTCCAGCTTCGGCTTGAACGCCTCCCACTCCTCGCGCGTCATGCGGTTGACGTCGACGCCGAGGTCGGGCCGCTTCGACGGCGGGGGCTTCAGGTCCGGGTGCTCGTCGAAGTCGTCCGGGCGGGGCCGCTTCTTCGTCGGCGGCCCGGTCTTGCCGCAGGTGCCGACGAGGCCGAGCGGGTCGCCGGTGAGCAGCGGCTCGGCGACGTAGCCCGCCGGGTCGGGGGCGGCCGCGAGGCCGAGCGGGTCCTGGCTGAGGTAGCGCGCGGTTCCGGGGTCGTAGTAGCGGAACACGTTGTAGTGCAGGCCGGTTTCCTCGTCGCGGTGCTGACCGGGGAACGCCAGCGGCACGGCCCCGGTGTCGGCGCCCGGCAGCGGCGCGCCCCAGAACGCGCTGCGGTCGCGCCAGGTCACCGCACCCCGCTCGTCCAGCAGCTCGGTCGGCGTGCCGGCCGGGGTCGTGATCACGCAGCGGAACCGCTCGCCGGCCGCGGTCCGCTCGACCTGCACGACCGGGTGACCGTCGCCGGGGTGCCGCTCCCACGTCAGGGTCCGGCGCGAGCCGTCCGCACCGAACTCGACGCGCTCCACGAGGTCGAAGCCGCTCCAGAGGAAGCGCGTGTCGCCGGCGAGCTCGGGTTCGCCGCCGTCGCCGGTGACCCAGCGGCGCTTGGCGAACCGGCGGCCGAGCGGGTCGTAGTGGTACGTCCAGCGCGCGCCGTCCGGCGTGCGCACACCGCGCAGCCGGTCCAGCCCGTCCCACGAGTACGTCCACGACCGGCCGCCGCGCGAGCGCACGGTGACGCGGCCCTGCGCGTCGCCGGTGTAGCGGATTTCGCCCGTGATGAGCCGGCCCGCGGCGTCGCGGGTGAACCGCTCGGCGCCCCCGGGCCCGTGCGCCTCGCTGACGCGGCCCGCGGCGTCGAAGTCGAGCCGCCACGGCCGGGTGGCGTCCCCGACCGCGGCGAGCCTGCCGTCGGGCCGGTAGCCGTACGTGCGCTGCCCGACGCCCGCGATCTCTTCGGCGGCGACGCGGTCCTCGACGCAGAACCGCCGTCGCAGCACCACTTCGCCGTCGACGCTGCGGGTGACCTCGCGCCCGGCCGCGTCGTGCTCGAACCCGACGTCGTGCCCGGCGATCCGCAGCGACCGCGGCAGCCCATCGCCGTCGAAGCGCCACTCACTGTCCACACCGGACGAAGTGCGGCGCCGGAGGACGGTCTCGTCGTGGTCCCAGGCGACGCCGAGCCCGTTGACCGTCTCGACGATCAGCCGGCCCCGCCGGTCGCGGACGAACTCCACGCGCGCTTCGGCGTTCTCGGCCAGCGACAGCCGCCCGAGCGCGTCGTAGGCGTAGCGGGTGATGTCCTCGGCCGTGCGCCGTTCGACGACGTTGCCGAGCAGGTCGTAGGTGAACTCGGTGACCTCGCCGAGGCCGTTGGTCAGCCGCCGCAGCTGCCCGGCCTCGTCGTAGCCGAAGGTCAGCCGGCGGCCGTCGTAGTCGGTCTCGGCGACCAGGCGCCCGGCGGGGTCGTAGGCGTAGCGCCAGGTCCGGCCGGCCGGGTTCGTCACCGACGTGAGCCGCAGTTCGCCGTCGTAGGTGTACGTCGTGCGCGCGCCGGTCGCGTCGATGTCCGCCACCGGCAGCCCGAACGCGCCGTAGCGGCGGCGCCACACGCCCCCGGCCGCGTCGCGGTGCTCGACGACCTGCCCTTCGGCGTCGTGCAGCCAGGTTTCCCGGTCGCCGTGCGGGCCGATCCGCCAGGCGCGGCGGCCCTCGGCCGTCCAGCCGAGCCGGGCGGCGCCGCCGGACGCGGTGTGCACGAGCTGGGGTCTGCCGAACAGGTCGCGGTCGCCGGGGCGCACCGACGCGTCGGTCACCGGCGCGTCGCCGAGCGGGTCGGGCGCCGCACCCGGCCCGGCCGAGACCGCCGCGCCCGGCAGCACGGTGAACGGATCGGCCGCGGGCACCACCCGCTGCACGGCGGCGTCCCCCTCGCCGACCCGCAGGCGCACCTCGCCCTCGGCGGCGGGCGCCGTGCGGACGACGGAGCCGTCGGGCCGGATGACCGTCGCCAGTTCGCCGTCCCGGTGGTCGTACCGGGTTTCGCGGCCCAGTTCGTCCACTTGGGACAGCAGCTGGTCGTAGCGGCTCCACGTGTACCGGCGGGAGTTCCCGAGCGGGTCGGTCCGGCCGATGAGCTGTCCGGCGTCGTTGAGCCGGTAGGTCCAGGTGTGGCCGAGCGCGTCGGTGTGCCGGGTGGTGCCGGGCGAGTAGGCGAACGCCGCGTTGTAGAAGCCGTTCGCCCCGACGGCGCGGACGCAGCGGCCCTCGGCGTCGTAGACGTAGCGGTACCAGGTGCCGGTGCGGTCCCGCCAGCCGACGAGCCGGTGCTCGTAGTCGTAGTCCAGCGTCATCGGGCGGCCCGCGAAGTCCGCGACGGTGGTCAGCTGCCCGAGCCGGTTGTAGCCGAACCGGACCAGCGGCGCGGCCTCGGGCGCGCCGAGCGCGACCACGCGGCCGCCGTCCGTCCCGATCCGGAGCTCGACGCCGTCGTCGCGGCGCAGCGCGGCGGGCGTTCCGTCGGCGGCGTAGGCGATCTCGGTGCGGCTGCCGTTCCGCTCGATCGCCGCGAGCCGCCCGTCATCGCCGAAGTGCAGCTCGCGGTCGCCGGCGGACAGCCGGTAGCCGCCGGGCGAGCGGTGCAGCGGCAGGCGTGGGCCTTCCAGTGGCAGCACGGGATCGCCGGCGGGCACCGGGTAGACGAGGACCATGCCGTCTTCGGCGTAGAACCGGACCGCAGCGGGACCGAACGCCAGCCGCTGGTCCAAAGTGGACGCCCACGACCGGCCGAACCACCGGCCCGCCCGGTAGGCCGAGAGGTGCGTGCGCGACAGTTCCAGATCGCCCGCGTCGCCCGGCAGGACGAGGTCGACCTGGGTCATCACGACCTCGCCGGTCGCGATGTCCACGGGGTCACCGCAGTAGGTCTTGCTGTCCGACGGCTGGGCCCGGTCGCGCGGCCCGTCCCCCTTCGGCTCGGCCTTGGGGTCGCCCTTCGGCTTGCCGCCGGGCGCCGGCGTCTCGACCTTCGGCGGGGGCGGGCTGACCGGCGGATCGTTCTTGGGCGGCGCGTCCGGCTTGGGCGGCGGGTCGGTCTTGGGCGGGGTGTCGGGCCCCTTGGCACCCGAGGTGTGGGTGCCGTCGTCGGGCTTGCCGTTCGGCCCGTCACCGCCTTTGCCGTGGGGCCCGTCGATGCCCTTGGGGTTGCCGTTGATGTCCGCGTGCTTCGGCGCGGGTGCGGCCTTGCCCGGCTTGATGTTCTTCAACGCCTTCGCCGCATCCGCGAACAAATCCCCCGCCCGCTTCAGCAACGGCACCAACGCCTTCAACGCCGTGACCAGCCGCTTCACCAGATCAGCGATCTTCGACGCCGTCTTCGCCACCGCACCGATCACCTGCGGCACCACCCACGTCAGACCGATACCCAAGGTGAACACCACCTGCAACGCCCAGCTGATCAAATGCCCGATCAGCTCCGCGATGATGTCCCGCACCAGCGCCCGCACCGCCGCGACCACCTCACCGGCGGTCTTCACGCCGCTGGAGGCGCCTTCGCAGCCCTTCTGCGCGGTCTCCAGCAAGGTGACGGTGTCCTGGGCGCGCTGCCGGTAGGTGTCAGCGGCGTTGCCGGTCCAGGACGCGGTGTCGGCCTTCACCATCCCGGTCAGGTCTTCCCCGACGCTGCCCAGCTCCGTGGCGACGTTCTTCCACGTCTCCGACTGCGCCGCGATCTCGTCGGCGTTGCCGGTCAGCCCGTTGAGCGCCTCCTTCAGCGGCCCGACGTGCTCCATCAGCCACCCGACCCCCGCGGCCAGGACAGCACCGAAGGGGTCCATCGCCATCGACAACGCGTCCAGAGCGGTGCCCACGGCACCCATCGCGACCGAAGCCCAGTCGCCTGATTCGATCGCGGACTTCAGGTCGTTCGCCGACTCCAGCAGCGAGATGCCCGAGTACGCCTTGGTCGAGTCCTTGGTCTCCGCGACCAACGGGTTCCCCATGGACGACCTCCGATGACCAGGCCGGACGTTTCGTCAAACTTTCAAGCAAGGTAACAGGAGCTGAACAGTACGTGTCCGCTCCGCTACCCGAATGCCCGAAAATCCGCGAACGTCGGCCCGGCCGGGCAAGGCCGTGTGCTCACACCTCCGTGATGCGCGGCGACTCGAGGTACTTCACGAGGTTCGGGGGCGCGTAGGGCGGAGTCATGGTCTCGTGGCGGTAGCGCGCGCACGACGAGAGCGACTCCGACGGCGGGTCCACCACGCCGATTTCGCGGTGGACCGAGCCGAACCACTTGTAGAGCAGGGTCAGCGAGTCGTGCAGCACGCCGAGGTCGTCGGCGGGCGCCAGGCCGTCGAAGCCGTCCGGGGCGAAGACCAGCCCGCACTTCTCGGCCCTGCTCACCAGCCACTGCCGGGCGAGTGCCGACAGGCCCTGCTCGGGGTAGCCGCCGCCGACGTCGGAGTGCGCCCCGGCGAACCAGACCTGCTCGCGTTCCTGGCCGTTCGCGTCAGGCGAGGGCTGCCAGACGGCCGGGCGGAACGCCTTGCGGTGCTCGTCCACGGCCAGTGCCTGGAAGGCCGACTGCACGATCGACGTCAGCTGCGTGTCGTGGAACTGCCAGCGCCGGTTCAGCAGGTTGAGCAGGCGGCCGCCGCTGAGCGGGATGCCCAGCGCGCCCACGGTGTCCCAGACGCCGATGAACCGGATCGGCGTCACGTCCTCGTGCGAGAAGCTGTCGCGGAACTCCCGCGCCGCGGGGCTCGCCGGGCCGGTCGCCGGATCCCGGTCCCGGTAGAGCCGGTAGGCCTCGTCGACGCGGCTCGCGTGCCGGGGGAGGAGCACCCCGCAGTTGCGGATCATGCCCACGGCGCTGCGGGCGGTGTAGGCGCCGCGGCTGAAGCCGAAGAAGAACAGTTCGTCGCCCGGCTCGTAGTGCTCGACGACGAACCGGTAGGCGTCCCGGACGTTGGCGGACAGGCCCCAGCCGAACGCGCCGCCGGCCAGCCGGTCCCACAGCCGCTTCCCGGTCCCGACGCCCTCGTGGTAGTGCACGAGCTGCCTCGTCCCGGCCGGGTCCACCGCGGCGACGGCGTCCTTGACCTTGACGACGTTCGTCGGTGCCTTCTGGGTGAGTGAGTTCCAGGTGCCGTCACAGCAGACGACCAGTCGTTTCGCCATCGTTGCCTCCCCGGCGCCGGACATGCGTGAGTCGCCGCCGGGTGGGAGCGCGTTACTCGATTGCGTATGGGTAACTCATTCCTTGCGATACTTGCACTTGATGTCAATCGCCCACGTCCCTAGCGTCAGGGGCATGAACCTCACCGTCCTCGCGGCGTCCGGCCGGACCGGCCTCGAGCTCACCCGCGAAGCCCTCCGGCGCGGCCACACCGTCACCGCCGTCGCCCGCGACCCCGCCCGCATCGCCCTCCCCGACGGTCCCGGGCTGCGCAAAGCCGCGGCCGACGTGGCCGACCCGGCGAGCGTCGCCGCGGTCCTCGACGCGGACTCGGTCGTGCTGTCCGGACTCGGCACGGACCGCGCCGGGACGCTGCTGGCCGGGGCGGAGGCCGTGATCGCCGCCGGGCCGAAGCGGATCATCTGGCTGGGCGCGTACGGCACCGGCCCGTCCGCCGAGGTGGCGGGGGAAGCCGCCGGCGTGCTCGGGCAGCTCCTGGGCGACCGGCTCGGCGACAAGGTCGCGGCCGACACCGCTGTGCTCGCCGCCGGCGGCACGGTCTTCCACGCCGGAATGCTCGCCGACGGCCCGGAAGACCCCGAGCGGCGCACGGCGGGACTGGCCGAGGCGCCGCCGTTCGACCTCGGGGCGAAGGTCACCCGGGCGACCGTCGCCGCGGCCATGCTCGACGAGGCGGAAGAACCGCGGTTCGCCGGTGCGGTCGCGTTGCCGCTGGCCGGTTAGCCCGCGACGACCTCTTCGAGCGCCGCCGCCACCTGTTCGCGCAGCCAGGCGTGCGCCGGGTCGGAGTCGTAGCGCTGGTGCCAGGTGCAGCTGATCGGCGCCGCGGGGGCCTCCGCCGGCAGCGGGCGGGTGATCAGCCCGAACGCGTCGATCAGCGGGCGGCCGAGGAGCGCGGTGCAGGTGACCAGCACGTCGCCGCGCGCCGCGGTCTGCAGGGCCGTCGACACGGTGGCCACGGCCGCGACCACCCGGCGCTGCAGGCCTTCCGCGGCCAGCACGTCGTCGATCGGCGCGGTGAGCCGGCCGCGCCGGGAGACCAGGACGTGCGGGAACGCCGCGTACGCGCGCAGGTCGAGGCCTTCGGCGCACGGGTGCCCAGCCCGCATCGCGACGACGAGCGTGTCGTGGCCGAGCACCTCGGACCGGAACTCGGGCAGCTCCGGGCGGCCACCGCCGAGTTCGAGGTCGACGCGGCCGTGGCGCAGGTCGTCGGTGTCGGCGGAGTTCTCGGCCAGCACCCGCAGCCGGACCCCGGGCGCCCGCTCCTGGAACCGGCCGGTGAGCACCGGGACCACGGACGCCGCCAGCGCGTCGTGGCACTGGATCGTGAAGGTGCGGTCCAGCTCCGCCAGGTCCAGCTCGCGGGACGGCGTCAGGACGTCGCGGGCCTGCCGGACCAGCCGGTGCACGTCCTCCCGGACCGCCAGCGCGTACGGCGTCGGCGCCATCGTGTGGCCGGTGCGCACGAGGATGTCGTCGCCGGTCACCTTGCGCAGCCGCCCGAGCGTGCGGCTCACCGCCGGGGACGACAGGTGCAGCCGCTCGGCGGCGCCCATCACGCTGCCCTCCTCGAGCAGCGCGTCGAAGACCGTGAGCAGGTTCAAGTCGAGGTGCACGACCGCAAGACAACCACAGGAGGAACCATGGCCCACGAACTGCTCGCCGCCGCAGTCCGCGAAGCGGGTGCCCGGATCCTGGCGCGCTACGCCGGTGACCCGCGGCCGCCCGGTCTGCCGGAGCTGCTGGCGAACCTGCACGACAACGACGCCGCCGTCGTCGACGTGCTGCGCCCGGCGCTGGCCGGCATCCGGCCGGACGCGCGCTGGCTCGACGACGAACACGGCGCCGGGCCGCTCGAACCGGGCGAGTGGTGGCTCGTCGACCCGGTCGGCGGCAACGTCAACGCGGTGCACGGGATGCCCGACTGGAACATCGGGGTCAGCCTCGTCCGCGACGGGCGCCCGGTGCTGTCGGCGGTGTACGCCCCGGTGCTCGACGAGCTGTTCACCGCGGAAGCCGGCGGCGGCGCGTTCCTGAACGGGGTGCCGCTGCGCGTCTCCGCCAAGACGTCGCTCGACGGCGCGCTCGCCGGCACCGGGCAGGCGAAACCCGGGCACGACGCCGAGTTCTTCGAGCGCATGGGCCGGTCGTTCACCGCGATGTCCGCCGCCGCGCTGTACGTGCGGATCTCGGTGCCGGTCAGCCACCAGCTCGCCCAGCTCGCGGCGGGCCGGATGGACGTGCACTGGCAGCTGGACAACGTCCGCTCGCACGCGGCGGGGGTGCTGCTGGTGCAGGAAGCCGGCGGCGTGGTGACCGACCTGGACGGCAAGCCGTGGGACCTCACGAGCGAGAGCTACCTCGCCGCCGCGCCCGGCGTGCACGCGGCGGCGCTGGCAGTCCTCACGGCGTGACGGGATCCTTGCTCGGTAGTCGTCCGGCGTGCTCACCCGGCTCCTGCCCGGCGCTCCGTCGAGCAGGTCCAGTTCGCGTAGCCGATCTTGAGCTGGTCGAGCGCCCGCCGCCGGTGGACCTTGGTGCGCACGTGCAGGACAGGCCTCAGGCCAGGCTGACCACGACCCCGGTCTGTCCCGAGGGGACCTCGCCGTGCTGGGGGATCACCTTCCCCGCCGCGTAGGTGCTGATGGTCAGCATCGGCAACCCGGGGTTGTCGACGAACGCGCACTCGTCGGCGCGGAGGTGTCCCGGCGGGGCGTACCCCGCGGCGACCACGGCGTCGATCTGCGCGCGAAGGACTTCTCCGGAATCGCCGGTCCGCAGGGTGATGACCCCCAGGCAGAGGGGTCCGTTGGCGCCGCCGCCGGAAAACGCGTCCAGCAAAACGGTGCCGGTGCGGGCCCCGACGCGATCCGCGACCGCGGAGAGGCGCGCGCGGCGTTCCCGTGACTTGCGCCAGAAGACCATGCCCGCACGTTATCCCGTCCGCGGGAGGCTCAGGGGATCCGGAACGCCCGCCGGTACGCCCCGGGCGTAGTTCCCACCTGGTCACGGAACCGCCGGCGCAAGTTCACCGCCGACGTCAACCCGACCCGGGTCGCGATCGACTCCACCGGCAGGTCCGTGTCCTCCAGCAACGCACGGGCCTCCGTCACCCGGCGTGCCAGCAGCCACGCACCCGGGCTCGTCCCCAGCTGGTCGGTGAACCGGCGCGCCAGCGTGCGCGGGGAAACACCCGCCCGCGCGGCGAGATCACCGACCGACAACGCCGTTCCCAGGCGGTCTGCGGCCCAGTCCAAGAGGCCGTCCAACGCATCCGGGGACGCGGCCGGCGGGGCGAACTGCACCTGCCCGCCTTCGCGGTGCGGCGGCATCACCATGTGGCGCGCGACGAGAGCGGCGTGCGCCGCGCCGTGATCCTTCCGGACCAGGTGCAGGCACAGGTCGATCCCCGCGCCCGCGCCGGCGCTCGTGGCCACGTCGCCGTGGTCCACGTACAGCACGTCCGGCTCGACGTGCACCCGCGGGAACTCGCGCCGCAGCTGGTCGGCGCGGGCCCAGTGGGTCGTCGCCGACCGGCCGTCCAGCAGGCCCGTGCGGGCCAGGGCGAACACGCCGGAACAGATGGTCACCAGGCGGGCGCCGCGGGCGTGGGCGCGCAGCAGCGCACGGCGGACGCGCGCCGGCAACGGGGCTTCGAGCGGCGCCCAGCCCGGGATCAGCACGGTGTCGGCGGTGGCGAGCGCCGACAGTCCACGGGGGACGGACATCGCGTAGCCGGCCGTCGTCGGGACCGGGCCGGGGGTCTCCGCGCAGACGTCGAACTCGTAGTGCCGCGGAACGCCCGCCCGCGGTGTGCCGAAGACCTCGGCGGCGATGCCGAGCTCGAACGTCGACTGCACCGGCCGCACCAGTGCCACCACGCGATGCATGGCACGAAAGTACCCCAAGGTGTCTTCCCGGACACTGTCCACGGCCCGCCGCGGCCGGGCAGGGTGGCGGGCATGCACCCCGAGATCCTCGAGCAGGACGGCTACACCTCCGCCGCCGTCACGGAAGCCCCCGTCCGCGAACTGTTCCCCGGCATCCGCTTCCGTCCACTGTGGACCGGGAAGAACGGAGCGCACGCCGGGGTCCTGGAGATGGACGCCGGCACGGGGTGGCCGCGCCGGGACGTCCACGAACCCGGGCCCGAGGAGGTCTACGTCGTCGCGGGCACCTTCCACGACGGTGCCCGCGACCACCCCGCGGGCACCTTCCTGCACGCGCCGGCCGGGTCCTGGCACGTGCCCGCGAGCGCCACCGGCTGCACCCTGTTCCTCTTCTACCCGGAGGGCTAGAACGGGAAGTGGTTGTGCTGCCCGGCCACCGTGATCCACCGCGTGTCGGTGAAGGCTTCGACGCCCCACCGGCCGCCGAAGCGCCCGTAGCCGGTGGACTTCGCGCCGCCGAACGGGGCCTGCGCTTCGTCGTCGATCGTCTGGTTGCCGACGTGGGCGATCCCGGTGCGCAGCCGCCGCGCCAGCGCCAGCCCGCGGCCCGCGTTCTCCGTGATGACGCCGGTCGTGAGCCCGTATTCGGTGTCGTTGGCGATCTCGACCGCCTCGTCGTCGCTGTCGACCGCGAGCACCGTGACGGCCGGGCCGAAGATCTCCTCGCGGAAGATCCGCATGTCCGCGGTGACGTGGTCCAGCACCGTCGGGGCGTACAGCGCGCCGGTCGCCGGACGGCCGCCGGTGCGGACGCGGGCGCCCTGGGAAACCGCTTCCGCGACCAGTTCTTCGACGTGCCGGGCGCCGCGGGCGTCGATCGCAGGGCCGACGACCGTCGCCGGGTCCGCGGGATCGCCGTGCGGGAGCGCGCCGACCTTCGCGGCCAGCTTCGCCGTGAACTCCTCGGCGATCGAGCGGTGCACCAGGATCCGGTCGGTGGACATGCAGATCTGGCCGGCGTTGTGGAACGCGCCGAACGCGGCGGCGTCCACGGCGTAGCCCAGGTCGGCGTCGTCGAGCACCAGCAGCGCGTTCTTGCCGCCCAGCTCCAGCACGGCCGGCTTGAGGTGCTGCGCCGCGGTCGTGCCGATGATCCGGCCGACGCTCGTCGAGCCGGTGAAGTTGACGATCCGGACGCGGTCGTCGGCGATCAGCGCCTGCGCGACTTCGGCGGCGTCCTCGCGGGCGTTGGTGACGACGTTGAGCACGCCCGGCGGCAGCCCGGCGTCGCGCAGGAGGTCGGCGAGGAACAGCCCGCTCGCGATCGGCGCGTCCTCACTCGGCTTCAGCACGACGGTGTTGCCCACCGCGAGCGGCACCGCGATCGACCGCACACCCAGGATCAGCGGCGCGTTCCACGGCGAGAACGCCGCGACCACCCCGGCGGGCTCCCGCACGGCCAGGGACAGCTGCCCGGGCGTGTCGGTGGTCAGCACTTCGCCCAGCGGCTGGGTGATCGAGGCCGCGGCCTCGCGCAGGATGTTCGCGGCCAGCCCGGCGTTGAACCGCGCCCAGGGAGCGGCGCCGCCGACTTCGCCGGCCATCAGGGTGACGGCGTCGGCGGCGCGCGCGTCGAGGAGTTCGGCCGCCTTCAAGAAGATCGTGCGCCGTGCCGAGGGTGCGGTGGCCGCCCAGCCGGGGAACGCGCGGTGCGCGGCCTCGACGGCACGGGCGACGTCGGCGGGCCGCCCGGCGGCCACGGTCGCGTACACCTCGCCGGTGTAGGGGCTGGTGTCCTCGGTGGTGCGCCCGCCCTCGGCGGGCACCTCCTTGCCGTCGATGAACAGTTCGCGGTGCAGGGTCATGCCCCGAGTCTGGTGCGCGTGCGGCCGGGGCCGGGCGGGCGATTCCACTGGGCGGAAGAGTAGTTCAAGGCTCAATCAATGGCGGATCTGGCAGAGTGGCCGCATGGGGGAGAACTTCGCGGCCGCCGTGGCCGCTGCCGTGCCCGTCGTCCGAGCCGCCCTCCCGCCCGCGCCGGCCGCGGCGCTGGGCCGGCTGGCGCTCGAACCGCCACCGCGGTTCCCGGACTGGCCCGAAGCCGAGGTCGTGCGCTCGCTGCGGTCCGTGCCGTCGTGGGTCGTCGAGCGCGTGCACGGGGCGGTCGAGCTGACGCTGGCGTCGCTGACGATCCCGGCGCCCCCGATCACCGGGGAACTCACGCCGCCGCAGTCCGGCTCGTTCGGCTTCCTCTCAAGCGACAGCGAAGCGGAAGCGGTGCGGGAAGCGCGGCTGCTGATCCAGTTCCGGCCCGACCTGATCGACCTCGTGGCGGACCTGACCGCGGGCGTCACGGCCGACGAAGCCCTCGCGCCGTTCCTGACCGCCGAAGGCGACGAAGCGGCGATCGCGGCCGCACACGGCGCTGCCCACCTTTCGATCGCGCTGGTGACGACGGCGATCGCGGCGCGCGAGGCCGGGCAGCCCGGGATCGCGGCCATCGTGGGGATCGCGCTCGGCGTGGCGGCCGGGCGGCTCCGCGCGACGCCGATGCCCGCCGGGTACGCCGCAGCCGTCCGTGAGAAGGAACGCGCCGAGTACCGGCTGCCCCGTTCCGGGACCACGTTCGTGGACGTCCGCGACCACGTGTTCGCCTTGACCGAAGGCGCTTTCCCGGCGTTCGGCGACTTCGCCGAGAACGGCCTGGCGGAAGCCGCCGCCGGGGGCGTGGTGATCCGCGCCGGCACGGAGGCGGGTTCGGTGCGCGTCGGCGTCCGCGTGCTCGCCGAGCCGCCCGCCGAAGCGGAGACGCACGGCTGGGAAGAGGTCGTGGACCTGTCCTGGCGCGCGGAGCACGGCGGGGCGGCGCTGGCGCCGTCGGCGGGGGTGGGCGTGACGACGCCGCCGTGGCCCGGCGAGTACCGCGTCCGCGTGCACGCCTACGGCCGCGACGACCCGGAGGAGGAGAGCTACGACGTCTGGGTCTGGGCGGCGCCCGCGGAACCGCCCCGGGTGCACGCCCGCGCGGACCGCCTCGGTCACCGCCTGCGCGGCGAGCCCGAACCGGCGCTCGCGGACCGGCCGGAGGTGCGCTACCGCTGGATCCGGCGCTCCAATCTGGCGGTGGCGGCGACGGTCACGGTGGTCACCGGCCTGCCCGTCGCCGAGGTGGTGCGCGGCTTCGGCGCGGACCCGGACCGGCCGGAAGCCTTGGCCGAGCTGAGGCCGGCGTACGCCGACCCGTGGCTGGCGGCGCTGGACCTCGGCGGCGTCGTGCTGGTGATCGAGGAGAACGGTTACCTCGGTTCGCACGAAGAGGTCCTGACGGCGGTGTCGAGGACGGGCCGGGCGGCGAGCATGTTCTGGAACGTCAACGCGGTGACGAGGCTGTCCTTCGCCCGCGGCGGCGAGGTGCTGGCGTCGTTCGAGCCGGGACTGGGGGAGCCGGCCGCCGACCCGGAGGTGACGGCGGCGCTCGCGGGCCTCGACCTGGCGGACTACCGCGACCTCGACGAGAAGGGCCTCGTGGCGGTGGAGCGGTTCACCGGCCGCGGACTCCACGCCGAAGACCTGGAGGACATCGAGCGGGCCGGGGTGGCGTACCGGATCCCGGGCTAGGCCGGTCGCACGCCTAGGCGAGCAGGCCCGCCAGCAACACCTCGGTCAACCGCCGGGCCGCCGGCAACGCGCGTGCCGACGTGATCGCCATCAGCGCCACCCGGACGTCGTCGACCGAGACTCGCGGCCGGAGGACTCCCTCGGCGCCGGCTCGCTCGACCAGCCGCGCGAACGCTTCGGCGTGGTCGCGGCGCCGCTCGGCGAAGGCCGCGCCGCCCAGTGCGCCGACGAGTCCGCGCTCCGCGACCTGCCATTCGCCGAAGCGGTGGAACGTCCGGGTCAGCGCGCGGCGGCTGTCGGGGTCGGCGAGCGCCGCTCGCAGCTGCCGCTCGCACCGCCGCACCTGGCCGTCGAGCACGGCCGCGAGGAGATCGTCGCGCGACGGGAAGTGCCGGTGGACCGTCGCCGGCGCGAGGCCGGCGCGCCGGGCGATCTCGCGCACCGGCAGGTCCACGCCGTCCCGCGCGAACGCCGTGTGCGCCACCGACACCAGGTGCCGCCGGTTGTGCTCGGCGTCCGCCCGGCGCTTGTGCGTCAGTTCGTCCCGCACGGCTCTCACTTCCCGTTCGTCACCGGTGATCACTTCTACCGTAGGCGCATCCGAGGTGAGGAGCGCTCGTGTTCGCAGTCCGGTTCGAACGGTTCGGCCCGCCCGAAGTCCTGTCCCTCGGCTCCCTGCCGGAGCCGCACGCCGGCCCGGGTGAGGTCCGGATCCGCGTGCGGGCGGCCGGGGTCTCGCCGGTCGACCTGGCGATCCGCGCCGGGGAGTCGCGCTCGCCGATCGCGTTGCCGCACATCCCCGGCGTCGACGCGGCGGGCGTGGTCGACGAGGCGAACGCCGACGGCGTCGCGGTGGGCGACGAGGTCTTCGGCGCGGTCGACGTCGCCCGGCTCGGCGGGGCGAGCGCCGAGTTCGCCGTCCTCGCGTTCTGGACGGCGAAACCGCCGTCGATGTCCTGGGAGCAGGCCGGCGGCGCCGCGTCCGGCGTCGAGACGGCGACCCGCGCCCTCGACCTGCTCGACGTCCGCGCCGGCTCGACCCTGCTCGTCGACGGCGCGTCCGGCGGGGTCGGCAGCCTCGCCGTCCTCCTGGCGCTGGCTCGCGGCGCCCGCGTGGTCGGCACGGCCGCGCCGGCCGGCCAGGACTTCCTCGCCGAGCTGGGGGCGAGCCCCGTCCCCTACGGCCCCGGCCTGCGCGGACGTGTCCCGGGGCGGGTCGACGCGGCCCTCGACGTCGCCGGCCGGGGTTCGCTGCCGGAGCTGGTCGAGCTGACGGGGACGCCGTCGAAGGTGGTCACGCTGGCCGACTTCAGCGGCCCGGAGCACGGCGTCCGCGTTTCCGTCGGTGCGCTGGGCGGCCAGCCGGACGGGCGCCACGGCCTCCCGCACGCCGCCGCGCTCTTCGAGGAAGGCCGGTTCTCCGTGCCGCTGCAGGCCGTCTTCCCCTGGGCGGAAGCCGCCGCGGCCCACGCCGTCACCGGGCCGCGGCGGGGCAAGATCGTGCTCCGGGTCCAGGCGGGCGCGGAAATCGGTTCGAGCAGCAGCCGCGAGCGGTTCATCTCCGTGGAGACCGGGTCGCTGGGCGCCGACGCCGGTTCATAGCCCGGGTCCGGCTCGATGCGCAGCTCCGGCACCGGGACGAGGGCCCGCGTTCCCTGCGGCGGTTCTCCGCGTCCAGGCGGACTCTGCGCCCAGCGCAGCAGGGCACGCAGCGCCGGTCACCGGGCGGGGCCCGCTCGGTCAGCCGGTAGGCCCTGGCGTCGTCGCGGCCGAGCACGCCTTCCCGCACCAGGGTCCGGCGCGTCACCCGGGCCGGTCGCGGCGATCGGCGGCACGGGAACCGTGAGCCACCCGGAGATCGACGCGACGCTCGAGCGCGCGCCCGGCCGGCCGGTCCGCTCTCAACCGGCCGGCGCGGCGGCGTGGCAGCGGGAGCCGGAGGGGTCCGCGAACCCGGTGAGCACGCGTGAGGTGACGGTCCGCATCCCGGCGGTCGCGGCGACCGCCGGGCCGACGATGCCCGTCGAGCCCGGCGGCTTCGAACGCCTCACCGGCCGGTCACCGCGGCTCCGCGCGGGCAGCCGTCAGCGCGCGATCTCGTCGACCAACGCCGCCAGCTCGGCCGGCCGCGCCAGGAACGGGGAGTGTCCGCCGGGCAGGTGCCGGACCACCTTCACCCGCCCGCCCTCGATGGCGCGTTCGATGATCACCCCGGGCAGGCTCCGGTCGTCGTCGCAGACGATCAAAGCCGACGGGACGTCCCGCCAGGCCGCCCGGGTCAGCTCCTCGGTGAACGCCTTCGCGCTCTGCGGCCGCAGCCGGGCCACCGCTTCGCGCGCCCGATCTGCCGGGACGTCGTGGTAGTACGCCTCCGAAGGCTCGCCGCCCGGTGCGAAGTCCGCGTCCGGTGGGAACCACGGCCCGCCCAGGGGCGAGACCACCGATTCGCCCTCTTCGAGCACGTGCGCCGCGAGGTAGACGAGCTGCCGGACGTTCGGGCCCGCGGCCTCGGTGGCCGGGACGCCGCCGTAGGAGTGCGCGAGCAGCGTCACCGGGCCGTCGAGCTCCGCCAGGTGCGCCCGCACGGCGTCGGCGTCGGCGTGCATCCCGGCCGCCGGGTCGCCGGACGTGCTCGGGAGGTCCACTGTGGACACCGTCCAGCCGCGGTTCTGCAGCTCGGGGACGAGCAGCTCCCAGCACCAGGGTCCGTGCCAGGCGCCGTGGACGAGCACGAGGTTCATGGTTTCCTCTTTCATGCGGTGAACAACGACCAGTTCTCGGCGTGGGCGAAGCCCATGTCCGCGTAGAGGGGCACGCCCAGCGGGCTGGCGTGCAGGAACGCCGTCCGCGCGCCGACGGTGTGCGCCTCGCGCAGCACGGCGGCGGTCGCGGCCCGGCCGTAGCCGCGGCGGCGGTAGCGGGGCGGGACGCCGATGTTGAACACGCCCACCATGTCACCCACCAGCACGCCGAACGACGTCGCCACCGGGGTGCCGTCGAGCTCGGCGACGTAGCCGCGCATGGTCGGGTGGTCGAGCACCGACGGCCGGGCGAAGACGGCGAACAGCGCGTCCGGGCCTTCGTACCCGGCGGCCATCGTGGTCCGGTACCTGTCACTGTCCACACCGGACACGGGCCGCACCTCGAGGCCGTCGGGATCGGTGCCGTGGCCGGCGTCGATGTCCTTCACCATGAAGGGCAGCAGCGACCGCTGGTTCAGGCCGTGGGCGGCCGCGGTGGCGACGATCCGGTCGTCGACCCGCTCGCCGCGCACCTGGACGCTCCACGCCGCGCCCGCCAGCCGCGGTGAGTCCGCGAATTCGGCGATTTCGGCCGGGTCCGGTTCGGCGGCGACGCTGATGACGCCGTTGAGCAGGGGCATCGGCGCCCCCGAAACCAGCTCGGCGGTCCCTGCCGCGCCCTCGCGGAAGGAGCCGCCCGGCTGGGTCCCGGCGAACAGCGCCATGGCGCCGATCCAGGCCCGTGCGGCCCGGTCGGTCGTGCCGTTTTCCATCGTTTTCCTTTTCTCTCGCGGTGACGCCTGATGCGTAACCTGCCAAACTGGTCACATGGAGCACGCGTTCCCCTGCGGCCACCTCGCGCTCGACTTCGCGGGCACGCTGAAGGCGCGGCGCACCGCCGTGCCGCGGGAAGCGCTGCGCACGCCCCGCGACCTCGACGCCTGGTTCACCGGGTCCGGCGTCGCCGATCGCGCCCCGGGCTGCCGTCCCGCCGACCTCGCCGCCGCGGTCGCCCTGCGCGAGGCCGGCTACGCCCTGGTCCGCGCCCGTCTCCTCCGCGAACCCGGCCCCACCGCCGCGATCGGGGTGCTCAACGCGGCGGCGGCGCGGCCACCCGCCGTCCCGCGGCTGGGCCGGCGCGGGCGGACGGTGTCGGCGACGCCGGAGCAGGCGCTGTCCACCGTGGCCCGCGCCGCCGTCGACCTCCTCGGCGGCCCGGAAGCCGAGCTGCTGCGGGAATGCGGCCGTCCCGAGTGCACCCAGGTCTACCTGGACACTTCGCGCGGCGCGCGCCGCGAGTGGTGCGCGATGGCCACCTGCGGCAACAAGATGAAGGCGCTGGCCCACCGCGCCCGGCAGCGCGGCAACCCGCCGTTGAGCCCGGCGCGCCTGGGTGCGTAGGTCATGCCCTCACGCTAGGGCTGCGGTGTGGACGTTCGATCTACGCCGCGGCGGCGGCGTAAACCGCACGTACACACCGCGGGCTGTCACACGGCGCGCCCCACCGGTGTCTTGAGGGCGTCCACCCGACGACACCAGTGAGGACCAAGCCATGGAAACCCGCCTCGACCTGTTCACCACCGAAACCGGCGCCCGGCTCGGCAAGCGGTTCGCCGCGCTCGGCCAGGTGATCGAGCGGTCGCCGCTGCCGGCGGCCACCCGGGAGCTGGTCAGCCTCCGGGCCAGCCAGATCAACGGGTGCGGCTGGTGCATCGACATGCACACCAAGGAAGCGGCGGCCGCGGGGGAGACGGCCGTCCGGCTCAACCTCGTCGCCGCGTGGCGGGAGTCGACCGTGTTCACCGAAGCCGAGCGGGCCGCGCTCGCCGTGGCCGAGGAGGGCACCCGCCTCGCGGACGCCTGCGAAGGCGTGTCCGACGAAACCTGGGCGCGGATGCGCGAGCACTACGACGACGAGCAGGCCGCCGCGCTGGTCGCGTTGGTCGCCCTGATCAACGCGGCCAACCGGCTGGCCGTGCTCGTGCACCAGAAGGGCGGATCCTACGAACCGGGGATGTTCGCCGCGTTCGGTGAGTGACGCTTCAGCAGCGTGGCGAGGACGGTGCCGACCACGACCACGGGGACGATCGCGAGGAACGCCCCGCCGATGTGGCCGGCCACGTCGTCGCCCAGCAGGGTGCCGAAGACGGCCACCCCGAAGGCCGCGCCGATCGACCGGGCGAACGTGACCACCGCGCTGGCGGCCCCGATGTCCGCTGACGGCACCGCGTTCTGCGCCGCCGTCAGCGCGACCATCGGGACCATGCCGATGCCGATCCCGGTGACGAGGAAGTAGCCGAGCACGGCGAGCGGCGCGGTGCCGGGCGCCAGCGTGCTCAGCAGCAGGAGCCCGGCGACGTTCAGCGCGAGCCCGGTCACCAGGACCGGCCGCACCCGCGCCGGGTCCGCCACCCACCGCCCGGCGAAGGACTGGCTGACGACCAGCCCGAGCACCAGCGGCAGCAGGTGCACGCCGGACAGGGTCGCCGACACGCCGTCGACGACCTGCAGGTACGTCGGCAGGTACACCAGGACGCTGAACATCGCGACGTTGGCGATGAACCCGACGAGTGCGGCGATGACGACCGTCCGCGAGGCGAACATCGCCGGCGGCAGCACGGGGGCCGCGGCCCGGCGTTCGACCGGGATCACCAGGGCCACCAAGGCGATCGCCGCGACGACGAGCACCAGGGTGCCCGGCGCGGTCCAGCCCCACCGGGGCCCGAAGGAGGTGATGAGGACCAGCGCGGTGGCCGCGCCGGCCAGCAGCAGCGCGCCGGGGTAGTCGATGCGGGCCGTGGACTTCTTCCGCGCGGGGGCGGGCAGGGCGCGCGCGGCGAGGACCACGGCCACCAGCCCGACCGGCACGTTGACCAGGAACGCCCACCGCCACGAGAGGTGGTCGGTGAACAGGCCGCCCAGCAGCGGGCCGGCGATGCTGGCGACGCCGTAGACCGAGCCGAACCGGCCCTGGTACCGGCCGCGTTCGGCGGGCTCGACGATGTCGCCGACGAGCGCGAAGGTCAAGACGATCATCCCGCCGCCCGCGAGGCCCTGCAGGGCGCGGGCGGCGACGAGCTGCGGCAGGTCCTGGGCCAGGCCGCAGAGCGCGGAGGCGAGCAGGAACGCCGTCGTGGCGACGAGGTACAGGCGCTTGCGCCCGAGCATGTCGCCGAGCTTGCCCCACAGCGGCGTGGCGGCGGTCGAGGCGAGCAGGTAGGACGCGGTGATCCAGGCGATGTCGCGGAACCCGCCGAGGTCGGCGGCGATCTTGGGCAGGGCGGTGGCCACGATGGTCTGGTCCAGCGCGGCCAGCAGGACGGCGAGGAAGAGGGCCGCCACGGCCGGGCGCACCGCGGGTCTGGCGGGGGTGTCGACGCTCATCGGTCTTTCTTTCCCGGAACGGTGATGGTCTTGTATTCGGTGTAGGTGCCGAGCCCGACAGCGCCGTATTCGCGGCCGAGGCCACTGGCCTTGAAGCCGCCGAACGGGCCGTCGAAGCCGATCGGCGCGCCGTTGACGGTGACGGTGCCGGTCCGGATGCGGCGCGCGAAGGCCAGCGCGTGCGCCGGGTCGGCCGACCACACCCCGCCGGAGAGGCCGTATTCGGAGTCATTCGCGATGCGGACCGCGTCGTCCTCGTCGTCGTAGGGGAGGACGACCAGGACCGGGCCGAAGATCTCCTCCTGCGCGATGCGCATCGACGGGTCGACGTCGGCGAACAGCGTGGGCGTCACGTAGTTGCCCGCTTCCAGCCCGGCCGGGACCTCGGCGCCGCCGGTGACGAGCCGGGCGCCCTCCTCGACGCCGGTGCGGACGTAGTCGAGCACGCGCTGCTGCTGGTCCCGGCGGATCATCGGCCCGATGAACGTCTTTTCGTCGGCGGGGTCGCCGACCGGAAGCGATTCGATCAGGTCCTTCAACCCGGCGACCACCTCTTCGTAGCGGCTGCGCGGCGCGAGGACGCGCGTCTGCGCGATGCACGATTCGCCGTTGTTGAGCAGGGAACCGAACTTGACGCCCTGGATCGCCGCGCCGAGGTCGGCGTCGGGCAGGAACACGACGGCGGACTTGCCGCCGAGTTCGAGGCTGACCCGCTTGAGCTGCTCGCCGGCCAGCGACGCGATGCGGCGGCCGGCGCGGGTCGACCCGGTGAACGCGATCTTGTCGATGTCCGGGTGCTTCACCAGGTGCTCGCTGGTTTCGCGGTCCGCGGGCAGCACGCTGACGACGCCCTCGGGCAGCCCGGCGTCCGCCAGCAGGTCCGCGAGCAGGCTCATGCTGAGCGTGTTCTCGGGCGAAACCTTGAGGACGACGGTGTTCCCGGCGAGCAGCGCGGGGATGATCTTGGCCAGCGCCGAGGAGAACGGCGAGTTCCACGGGATGACCGCGGCCACCACGCCGACCGCCTCCCGCCGCACGACCGACCGGAACGGCGCGGCGGGGTCCGACGGCTCGAGCGTCTGCTCCCAGCCGAACTCCTCGGCCGCCTTGAGGTAGGCGTTGGCCTGCCGGGTCAGCCCGGGCTGACCGGCCTGGGTGAACCACAGTGCCGAGCCGTTCTCCGCGGAGATGAGCGCCGCGATTTCGGCGGCGCGCTGCTCGCGCAGGGCGGTCAGCCGCCGGATCACGGCGATCCGTTCCGCGGGCGCGGTTCGCGGCCACGGGCCTTCGTCGAAGGCCAGCCGGGCGGCCGCGACGGCCCGGTCGACGTCGGCGGGCAGCGCCTGCACCGCGTGGCCGAGCACCGAGTTGTCGTGCGGCGAAACGATGTCGAGCGGCTCGGTGCTGCTCGGGGTGGTCCACGCGCCGCCGACGAAGAGCTGGTTCCGGGTGATCACTGGCTTCCTCCTGTGCCGTTTTCTGTCTCATCAATGTAGCACTTAACTCGACGAAGCAGCGCACGTGTGAGACGGTGCACAGACGTACCCGGGTGACGTACACGCACGGCGTCACCCGACGCTCGCGAGCGCGCGCGGCACCGGCTTAACCTCCCGCCCATGCACCGCCGGGCACCCGTGGCCGAACCGAAAGCGCGGCTCACCGTCCTCGGCCCGCCCGGCGCCGTCGACGGGGACGGCACCGGGCTGGACCTCGGTTCCCCGCAACAGCAAGCCGTGCTGCTGGCGCTGCTCGCCGGCGGCGGCCGGTTCGTGCCGACCGGCGAGCTGATCGACGGCCTCTGGGGCGAGCGCGCGCCGGCCACCGGGGAGGCGGTCGTCCGCACGTACATCTCACGGCTCCGGCGCGTGCTCGCCGGGCACGGCCTCGGTGCGGCGATCCACTCCCGGGCCGGCGGCTACCTGCTCGAACCGGCGGCGTTCGCGGTCGACGCCACCGAGTTCACGCGGCTGGCCGAGGCGGCCCGCCGGGACCGCGCGGCCGGGAACGCGGCCGCGGCGGCGGAGCGGCTGGAGGAGGCGCTCGCGCTCTGGACCGGCACCGCGCTGGCCGGGGTCCCCGGCGAGGCGGCCGAACGGGAGCGGGCACGCCTGGAACGGCTCAAGCTGCTCGCCACCCAGGACTTGCTCCGGCTGCGCCTCGACCTGGGCCGGCACGCCGAAGTGGTGGCCGAGGTGCCCGCGCTCATCGAGCTCAACCGGCTCGAAGAACCGCTGTACGAGATCCACCTGCTCGCCCTCGACCGCGGCGGCCGGCGGGCCGAGGCGCTGGCTGTCTACCGCGCGGTCCACGACCTGTTCGGCCGGGAGCTGGGCATCGCGCCCGGACCCCGGCTGCGCGAGATCCACGAAGGGATCCTGCGGGCCGGGGAACCGCGGCGGGCCCCGGCCGGGCGGGCGCGGTGGTTCGTCGGCCGGGACGCCGAGCGCGCCGCCTTCGCCGCCGTGCTGAACCGCGGCGGGACGCTCTTCCTCCGCGGTCCCGCGGGGATCGGCAAGTCGACCCTGCTGCGCCGGTTCGCCGACGACGCCGCGGCCGCCGGGCGCCCGGCGTGGCTGCTCCACGGCCTGACGACCGCCGAACTGCGGAGCCGGCTCGAGCAGGTCGCCCTGGACGCGCCGAGCCCGGTCCTGCTCGTCGACTCGTTCGAGCGGCACCGCGAACTCGAACCCTGGCTGCGCGAGGACTACCTCCCCGGGCTGCCGGGCGACGCCGTCGTCGTCGTGGCCGGGCGGCACGGCCCCGGTGTCGCCTGGCGGACGGACCCGGCGTTCGCCGGCACGCTGACCGTCCGGCACCTGGAAGCCCTCGGCCCGGCGGAATCGGCGGCACTGCTGGAAGCCCGGGGGATCGCGCCCGGGCTCGGTGCGTCCATTGCGGACTTCGCCGCGGGGCACCCGCTCGTGCTCGCGCTGGCCGCCGAGGTCGGCCGGGACCTGACGGGCACCGGGCAGCCGGCCCGGCGTGAGGCCGTGCGGTACGTCGTCGACACCGTGCTGGAGGTCCTGCTCGACGACGTGCCCACCGCCCGCCACTGGCAGGCCCTGTACGTGTGCGCGCACGCCCGCTACACGACCGAAGACCTGCTGCGCGTGGCGATTCCGGACGGCGACGCCGCCGAGCTGTTCGACTGGCTGCGGGCACAGCCCTGCGTCGGGACGCCGGGCCACGGCCTGGACGTCGACGGGGTGCTGCGGGCCGCCTTGGACGCGCACCTGCGCTGGCGCGACCCGGCCGGCTACGCGCGGATGCACCGGCGGATCCGCGACCACGCCTTCACGACGCTCCTGCGTGAGGCCACCGAACCGGAGGCGGCCGTGGCCGTCGTGCGGACCCTCGGTCACCTGTGCGGCGGCGTCCTGCGCCGGTCGGTCTCGGTGGCCGGGGAAGCGGGCGTGCGGGCCTCCGTCGTGACGCCGGCCGAGCACGACGAGCTCGTCGCGCTGGCCCGCGACACCCACGGCGAGGCCACCGCCGCGTCCGTCCGGCGCTGGCTCGACCGCCGTCCCGAAGCGTTCACGGTCCTGCGCGGGGACGGCCGCGTGCGGGCGTTCCTGAGCCGGCTGACGTTCGGCGATCTCGACGAACTGGCCGGCGACCCGGTGCTCGCGGCGATCCGGCGGGACGCGGACTTGCCGGCGGGCAAGCACCTCGCCGTCACGCGGCACCTGATCGGCCCGGCCGGCCCCGGCCCGGTCACCGACGTCCTGCTGGCGCGGTTGCTGCGCGGCTGGCTCCACGACCCCGGGCTGGCGGCCTCGTACGTCGTCGTGCGACGGGAGTGGTGGGAACCGCTGCTGGACCACTTTGGCCACCGCGAGATCGGCGCGCCGCACGCGGAGTTCGCCGTCTACGGGTACGACTGGCTCGCCGACCCGCCCGCTCGCTGGCTGGAGCGCCACGTCGAGGACGAGCTGCGGGACCGCGTGAACCTCTTTCAGCCGAACGTGAAGGAGTAGGCCTGCGTGCCGGGGCTGAGCGACAACGTCAGCTCGCCGGACCCGGACTGCTTGTCCAGCACGGTGTACAGCGTCGGCGGGCCGTCGACCGCGATGGTGCGCGTGCCGTCCACGGTCACCGTTCCCGTCCCGCCGAGGACGAGGTGGACGGACGTCGCGCGGAAGGACAGCCGCAGCCGGGCGCGGGGACCGGCGGTCAGGTGCTCGGGATCCGCCGTCCACGTGCCGTCGAGCGCGAAGGTGTCGCGGTCGACGGCCGCGGGGAAGGTGTAGCCGCGGGTCTGCCCGGTCGCGACGAGGCTGCCGCTGGTCGCGAGGGGAGCGTGTGCGGCGCCGAGGTACGTCTCGGGGGTCAGCGCACCGGCCGGGGTCGTGTCGGGGACGTCGGTGGGCCGGGGGAGCGAGGGCGTTCCGGCGTCGGTGAGCGCGGCGCGGATCTGCTCTTCGAAACCGGCGTACCCGCCTTCGCCGAAGCTGGTGCGCCGGACCTGCCCGGTCGCGTCGACGAGGTAGGCGGCGGGCCAGTACTGGTTGCCGTAGGCGGTCCAGGTGGCGTAGTCGTCGTCGATCGCGACCGGGTAGGTGACGCCGAGGGCTTTCGCCTGGTCGGCGACGTTGGCGGGGTCGTGCTCGAAGGCGAACTCCGGGGTGTGCACGCCGACGACCGTCAGCCCGGCGTCGCGGTAGGCGTCGGACCACCGTTCGAGGTGCGGGAGGGCGCGCTGGCAGTTGATGCAGCTGTAGGTCCAGAAGCTGACCACCACGACCTTCCCGCGCAGCGCCCGCAGTGACACGGGTTGCCCGCCGGGGGTGTTGAGCCAGGTGGTGATGCCGGTGAACTCCGGGGCGTGGGTCAGCCGGTCGAGCTGCTCGGTGCCGACGGCCCGCTGCGCGGCGGCCGTGTAGTCGGGCACGGCGCGCTGCAGCGGCGCGGCGAGGTCGAACGCGGTGACGGCGGCGACCAGCAGCAGAGCGGCCCCGGTGGCGGCGCGCAGCCCGCGCGCGTGCGCCCGCAGGAACCGCGCGCGGCGGGCGAGCGCACCACCGGAGGCGGCGAGCACGAGCAGCGGAATCCCCGTGCCCACACCGAAGGCGGCGGTCAGCAGCAGGCTGTCGAACCCGATCCGGTGCGTCGCCCCGACGACGGCGATGGTGGCCAGCACCGGTCCCGCGCACGGCACGTACACGAGACCCAGCGCGAGACCGGTGGCGAACCCGCCCCGGCCGGGCGCGGCGGCCCGCCCGCGCAGCCGCGCGAACGGCCGTTCCAGCAGCTCGCCGGCGCGTGGGACGAGCAGCCCGATCCCCAGCAGCACCAGCGCCGCGATCCCGGCGTCCCGCACCAGCCCGGTGGGCAACCCGAGTGCGGCGAGCACGAGCGAACCGAAGAGCGTCGTGAGGCTGAAGCTGGTCACCAGCCCGCCGACGACACCCCAGGGCCGGCGCGCACCGGCGGTCAGCACGACGGGCAGGACGGGCAGCACGCACGGCGAGACGCTGGTGACGATCCCGGCGAGCAGGCCGGCGAGCACGAGGGTGGGCACGAGCCGAACTTAGCCGTGTTCGTAACCGGTCTGGCTGGTTACGAATCGACGGTAAGGCTTTTGTCATGGTCTCAGCGGTGTGACGGTTGTCCGTTGGAAGGCGACAGCGGAGAGTATGTTGAGGGGGTGAGAGCCGACGCCGCGCGCAACCTCGAACTCCTCCTGACCACAGGCGCCCGCATGCTCGCCGACGACCCGGCCACGAGCATCGCGGCCATCGCCACGGCGGCGGGCGTGGACCGCCGCACGGTGTACCGCCGTTTCACCGGCCGCGAAGAACTCCTGACGGCGGTGTACGAGGCCCGGTTGGACGCGATCGAGACGGCCATCGAGGCGGCCAGGCTCGAGGAGGCCCCGGTGGCGGTGGCCCTGCACCGGTACGTCGAGGAGATCGTGGGCGTCAACCGCAAGTGGCCGGCGGAGCTGGCGACGATGCGCACGGACCCGGCGATCTGGGAGCGCCGGCTTCGGTCGGTCGAGGCAGTGGACCGGTTCCTGCAGCGGGCGACCGAACAGGGGTTGATCCGGGACGGGGTGCCGGAGCGGTGGCCGGGGAACGTGCTCGGCCAGCTGGTGCACCTGGCGACGCGGGAGATGCCGGGGTTGAGCGACGCTCAGGCGGCGGACGTCATCGTGGACACGTTCCTGCGGGCGTTCGGAACGGAGAGGTAGCCGGCCGCGGCCGAACACTCGCCGGCTCGGTGCTTTGGCGGCCGTACTCGGGCAGCCTCGGGTGCTTGGGCGGTCTCGCCGCCACTGGACCGTTCCGCTGCCTGCTGCCTGCTGCCCGTTCGCCCCAGGCCCAGTGGCTGGCTTCGACGCCTCGCTGCCCCGCCCCGCTGCCGGCCGTACTCGGCCAACTCAGGTGCTTGGCTGACCCTGCCGCCGCTGCCCCGCTGCCCCAGGCCCTGTGACCAGCTTCGCCGGCTGGCCTGCCCGCCGCGCCCGGCCCGCCGACTCCGCCGCGCTGCTGGCCGACTCCGCCGGCCTTCTCTGGCCCGGCCCGGCTGGCTGGCCCGTCGGCCCTGTTCCCTCCGCCAGCCGGTCCGCGCTGCCGACTTCGCCGCGGTGGCCCGGCAGGCCCATCTGGCCGCCCCGCGGACTCCGCCGTGGCCTCTCGGCCGACTCGCCGGCCAGGCCGACTCACTTGGCTGACTTCGCCGCCCTGCCGCCCTATCACCCTGCCGCTCCGACCCACCTGGCGGCTCCGCGGCAGCGGAGCCGACCCGCAACCTCACCGCCGCTTGCCACCCCGCCCCGGTCAGCTCCCGCAACCCCGGCCGACCCCCAAACCCCCAGCGCGTATACCAACTATCGGCACCCCCTCCCTAAACTCCAACGGATGCCCGACCCCACCTACGATCCCGAACTCGCCGCCCTCCTCCCCGCCCTCTCCGGCCAAGTCCCCGTAGGCATGACCGCCGACCAACTCGCCCACTACCGCGCACTCCCGTTCCCCACCATCGACGAGCAGATCGGCGACCGCCCGGTCACCTGGGCCGACCACACCATCCCCGGGTACGGCGGCGCCGACATCACCGTCTCCGTCATCGAACGCGCGGACGGCCGCCGCAGTGGGCTCGGGATCTACCACGCCCACGGTGGGGGAATGGTGATGGCCGACCGGTTCGCCTCCGTCCACCCGCTGATCGACTGGGTTCTGGAGCACGACGCCGTCGCCGTCACCGTCGAGTACCGGCGTGCGCCCGAACACCCCGATCCCGTGCCCGTCGAGGACTGCTACGCCGGTCTAAAGTGGACGGCCGCGCTCGGGTTCGGACGGCTTGTCGTCTTCGGTGGCAGCGGGGGAGCCGGGCTCGCCGCCGGTACGGCCCTGCTCGCGCGGGATCGCGGGGGCCCCGCGATCACCGGCCTGCTGCTCCAGTGCCCGATGCTCGACGACCGGAACGAGACCGTCTCCGCGCGCCAGTACGACGGCGTCGGTGTCTGGGACCGGACCAGCAACCTGACCGCCTGGACGATGGTCCTCGGCGACCGCCGCGGGACCGGCGACGTCTCGCCGTACGCGGCTCCGGCCCGGGCGACCGACCTCGGTGGACTGCCGCCGGTGTTCGTCGACGCCGGGGCCGTCGAGGTGTTCCGGGACGAGGCCGTCGCCTTCGCGAGCGCGGTCTGGGCCACCGGGGGCGAGGCCGAACTGCACGTCTGGGGCGGTGCGTTCCACGGCTTCCACGACATCGCCCCGGAATCGGCCGTCGCCGAGGCGTGCGTGGCCGCGCGGGAGTCGTGGCTGCGGCGGCTGCTCGCGCGGCCCGCCTGAGCGCCGGGGCCGCCGGTCGGTCACCATGGTGCGGTGTCCGAAACCCCCGCGGGCCGGCCCGGGCCCGGCCTGCTGTACCTGGTGAAACAGCTCGAGCTCGTCGTCCGGGCCCGGCTGGACGAGGTGCTGCGCCCGGTCGCGCTCACGCCGTTGCAGTACACCGCGCTCACCGTGCTGGAGCGGCGCTCGGGCCTCACGACGGCGGAGCTGGCGCGCAACTCGTTCGTCACCGACCAGGCGATGGCCGACATGGTGGTCGCGCTCGAACGGCAGGGCTTCCTCGCGCGGGACGGCGACCCGCGCGACCGGCGCCGCCGCGTGCTCCGGCTGACCGGCCCCGGTGCCGACGTCCTCGACCGCGTCCGCGACGACGTGGCCGCGGTCGAAGAACGGATGCTTTCCAAGCTGGACGCCGGTGACGCCGCCCGGTTCCGGGACTACGTCGTCGCCTGCCATTCGGCGCTGTCGGACCGGCCGTCCCACTGAATAAGTACAGGAAACCTGTACATCCCCGCGTCGTCGTGGCACCCTGCCCGCATGAGCATGCGCAGGTGGTACGGCCGCGTGATCGCACTGGCCGCTTCGATCGTGACGGCGCTCGGCCTGACCGCGGGAGCCGCCGCCGCGGCCGGGCACCACACCGGACAGCTGCCGGACGGCGCCACCTGGGTGGCCGACGTGCCGGCCGCCTGGAACGGCACGACCATCCTGTACAGCCACGGGTTCGGCCCGCTCAGCGCGCAGGACGCACCCGACGACGCCACCCGTGACGCGCTCCTCGCCCGCGGGTACGCCCTGGTCGGGTCGTCCTACAGCGGCGCGTCGTGGTGGGCGCTCGCCTCCGCCGTCGACGACCAGTTCGGCGCGCTGGCGGCGCTCGAGCGGGTGACCGGCCACCCCCGGCGCACGCTCGGGTGGGGCACGTCCATGGGCGGGCTCGTCAGCGCGCTCGAAGCCGAAACCCCGCGCCTCGACGGCGTGCTGAGCACGTGCGGTCTCGTCGCCGGTGCGCTCAACCTGAACGCCTACCAGCTGCACGGCGAATACGCGCTCGCCCGGCTGCTCGCGCCGGAGCAGGACGTCAAGCTGGTCCGGTTCGCCGACGCGGCCGAAGCGAGCGCGTCGGCCGCCGCCCTGACCAAGCTGGCGACCGACGGCCAGGCCACCCCGGCGGGCCGCGCGCGGATCGCGCTGGCCGCCGCGTTCCTCAACGAGGCGGGCTGGTTCACCGGCCCGACCCCGCCGGCGCCGACCGACTACCCGGGCCAGGAAGTCCAGCAGCAGCAGGAACTCGCGCAGTTCGTGCTCGGCTTCGTGGTGAGCGGCCGCTACCAGGTCGAGCTGGCCGCGGGCGGCAACAGCGCGGCCACCGCGGGCGTCGACTACCGGGCCCTGCTGGCCGGCAGCAGCCACGCCCGCCAGGTCCGTGCCCTGTACCGGACGGCCGGTCTCGACCTCGACGCCGACCTGGCGGCGCTCACCCGCGACGCGGACATCCGCCCGGACCCGCAGGCGGTCCGCACCCTCGCGCGCACGTCGATGGCGACCGGCCGGCTGCGCGTCCCGACGCTGGACATCCACACCACGGCCGACCAGCTGGTACCGGTCGAGCAGGAGGACTGGTACGCCGGTCAGGTCCACCGGGCCGGGCGCGGGGCGTTGCTGCGCCAGGCGTACGTCGGGGCGACCGGCCACTGCGCGTTCCGGCCGGCCGAGAGCGTCGCGGCCTTGCAGGCGCTCGAATCCCGCGTCGAGTCCGGGCGCTGGGGCGACGTCGCGGAACCAGGGCGCCTGAACGCGGCCGCCGCCGCGCTGGGGGAGGACGGGCGGTACGTCCGGTTCGACCCGCCGCGGCTGACCGGCGGGCTCAGCGCCCGCGGTTGACCGCGCTGATCGTGTCCTGGAGTCGTTGCCGCGCGGTCGAAAGGCCGTCACGCGGGGCCGCCGCCGGTGCGACTTCCGGCTCACCCGCCGGACCCGGAACGGGGAAGACCGCCTTCTCCCCGGGCAGCGGGACACCCGGGCAGATGGTCGCCGCCGGGCGGGCGGCGCCGAGGTAGAACCCGTTCACCAGATCGTCCACACAGGAGTTGCCGCCCACCGCGTACTGGCCGTGGAACGGCGAATCGGCCACCGAGACCATCGGGACGCCGGCCGCCCGCGCCGCCGACTCGGCCTGTTCGTAGCCCGTCTGCGGGTCGAACTCGCCCTGGACGACCAGGACGTTCTTCGCCGCGCTCGGCGGCAGCTTCGGCAACTCGTGGCGGGGGAGCTCGGACCAGTACCCGCACGGCTCGCTGAGGCCGTACGCCCAGCCGAACAGCGGGTACGTCGGCCCCTGCAGGTCGCTGAGCAGCTTGTACCAGCCCGACGTCCGCGACGGCTGGTCCGCGCACGCCACCGCCAGCCGGGTGCCGGGGACGTCGGCGTAGTCCGGTTCGGGCTCCGCCAGCGTCCGCACCACGCCCGCGGGGGTCAACGACGCGGCCGGCACCCCGAACACCGCGCGCGAGACGTCGTCGAGGTCCTCCTCCAGCGCCGCGGGCGGCGGGGCGGCCGGGGTGCCGTCGAGCGCGGCCGCGCCCTTGGTGAGGATCAGCGCGCCGGTCAGCCACTGGCGGGTGCTGCCGTTGCCGACGAAGACGTGGTCGAAGATGTCCGGCGACAGCCCTTCGCGCTTGAAGAACGCGCGCAGCCGTTCCCACTTCGCCCGGACCTGGCCGGCGGTCTTGCCGAGCTGCTCGGGGTAGCGGCGGGCCAGCCAGGGCGCGTAGACGTCGTCGAACTGGCGCTGGTCGATCTTCGGGAACGCCTCGAACGCGGCCTGGAGGCGGCCTTCGAAGTTCACGCTGGAGTCGAGCACGAACTTGCCGGTGCGGTCCGGGAACAGCGACGCGTACTTCGCGCCCAGCCAGGTGCCGTAGGAGAAGCCGAGGTAGTTGAGCCGGTCGTCCTTCAGCAGCGCGCGGATCAGGTCCATGTCGTGCGCGGTCTGCCAGGTGGTGACGTAGGGCGCGACCGCGTCGCTCTGGCACGCCTCGGCCACCGCCCGCGGCGCGCGCTGGTGCTGCGCGATGCTGGCGGCCGAGCGGTCGCGGGCGTCGAGGTCGTCCTCCTCCGGCAGCCGCCCGGTCGGCACGCGGCAGACGAACCCGGCGTCGTCGCCGCCTTCCTGGCCGGTGCCGCGGGGGTCCATGCCGACGACGTCGAAGTGCTCGTTCAACGCCGGTTCCAGCCCGGCCAGCGCGCCGGCGAGCGAGGTGCCCCGGCCACCGGGCCCGCCGGGGTTGACCAGGATCGCCCCGCGCCGGCTCCCGGTGGCGGCGGCCCGGCTGATCGCCACCTCGAGGTCGGTGCCGGCGCCGGGCGCCGCCCAGTCCCGCGGGACGGTGATCCGCGCGCACTGCGCGGGCTGCGCTTCGATCCGCTTGGCGAACGGGCAGCTGCCCCACGCCACCTGCTGCGTCAGGTACGGCGCGAGCGGATCGGGCGTGGTCGCGGCCGCGGGCGCGGTCGTCACCACCAGCACCGAGACGGCCACCGCCAACCCTGCTCGGGACGTTCGCACCGCAGTTCCCTTCGTCGCGCTCCGGCCGGGGAATCCAAGCACGGCGGGCGGGGGCGGAGCAGCGCGAAGACCGCGATTCACCGGGCCGGGGTTCCCCGATCCGGTGAACCGCTCAGGTGCGGTACGGCCCGTGGTGCCCGAGGTCGGGGCTGACCTCCGGGTGCGGGCCGTCCTGGCCGGGCACCGGGGTGACCGTGGTCCGCCCCGGCTGCTCGACGACCACCTCGGGGGCATCGCGGTCCTGGAAATGGGTCTCGACGATCCGGTCCTGGCGGCGGCGGGCCAGCACGGTGAGCGTGAGCACGTGGACGACGGCGAGCAGCAGCAGGAAGACGCCGAGCCGGCCGACCAGCGCGGCCGTCGAGCCCGACCACTGCGGGCCGACCACCGAGAGCAGGGCCAGGACGCCGAACGCGACCAGGTGGAAGACGGTCACCACCAGCCACGCCATCGACCCGGTGCCGTCGCCGTCGTCCGGCCCGCTCAGGTAGCGGCGGCCGCCCCGGTAGAGCACCTGGCCGTCGGCCACCACGATGACCAGTCCGATGATCAGGAAGCCGGTGAGGTCGTTGTCGGGCATGCGCTCCTCCTCGTTTCCGCATCGAGTACCCGCGCCGGACGGCCACCGGCGGCGGTTCACCGGAACGAGCGACCCCGGTCGGCCTGCTCACACCCGGGAATCAATCCCGGCCGCCGGACGCTGGGAAGGGCGTGAAGAACATCGGTTTCCTGTCGTTCGGCCACTGGTCGCCGGGGGCGCACTCCGAGACCCGGTCGGCCGCGGACTTCCTGCACCAGTCGATCGACCTCGCGGTCGCCGCCGAGGAGCTCGGCGTGGACGGCGCCTACTTCCGCGTGCACCACTTCGCGCGGCAGGCCGGCAGCCCGTTCCCGCTGCTGTCCGCGATCGGCGCGCGCACCTCGAAGATCGAGATCGGCACCGGCGTGATCGACATGCGCTACGAGAACCCCCTGTACATGGCCGAGGAGGCCGGCGCCGCCGACCTCATCTCCGCCGGCCGGCTCCAGCTCGGCATCAGCCGGGGATCCCCCGAGCAGGTCATCGACGGCTGGCGCTACTTCGGCTACGCCCCGGCCGAGGGCGAGACCGACGCCGACATGGCCCGCCGCCGCACCGAGCTGTTCCTCGAGGTGCTCGGCGGCGAGGGCTTCGCGGAGCCGAACCCGCGCCCGATGTTCGCCAACCCGCCCGGACTGCTGCGCGTCGAGCCGCACTCGGAGGGGCTGCGCGAGCGCATCTGGTGGGGGTCGGGCTCGAACGCGACCGGCGTCTGGGCCGCGAAGCTGGGCATGAACCTGCAGAGCTCCACGCTCAAGGACGACGAGACGGGCGAGCCGCTGCACGTCCAGCAGCGCAAGCAGATCGAGGCCTACCGCGAGGCGTGGAAGGAAGCGGGCCACACCCGCGAGCCGCGCGTGTCGGTGAGCCGCAGCATCTTCGCGCTGACCACCGACCTCGACCGCGCGTACTTCGGCCGCGACCGCCAGTCACGCGACCAGGTCGGCATGATCGACGAGAACACCCGAGCGATCTTCGGCCGCTCGTACGCGGCGGAGCCGGACGAACTGGTGCGGCTGCTCAAGGAGGACGAGGCCGTCGAGGCCGCGGACACCCTGCTGCTGACGGTCCCGAACCAGCTCGGCGTCGACTACAACGCCCACGTGCTGGAGGACATCCTCACCCACGTGGCGCCGGAGCTGGGCTGGCGCTGATGCCGCGGACGGCCCGGTGGCGGCCGGGCCGTTCTCCGCGGTTGCGTCGCGCCCTCGGTCGCGCTGCTGCATCCCGGGAACTCGTTGCTTCGCTCGTTCCTCATCTGCGAGACTGCGGCCAGATTTCTGACCCGGCCGGCCGCTGGTCGCTCTGAAGAAGAGGTTGAATGCACACCCTCACAAGCAAGCGCGTAGCGAAGTTCGCGCGAGACTTCGGTTTCGGTGGAAGCGAGTCCGAGCAGTTCGAACGGTACGTGGCGGCGAACTACCTTTTCCAGTACGTGGGGGACAGCGTAGAGCTGATCGAAAACTCGGTCCTGGGCGGCGGCTCCGACGAGGGCATCGACATCGCCGCGGTGGTCGTCAACGGCGGTATCGTGTCCGAACCCGCAGAGATCGACGAACTGATCGCGGATCAGGGCGCGAATTCCGCGAAGGTGATCTTCATCCAGGCGAAGACAAGCGAATCGTACGACTCGAAGCTCGTCGCGAAGTTCCTCCACGGAGTGGAGGCTGTGACGAAGTACGCGATGAAGCCGCGGAGCCTGGCACTGCCCCCGCGTTTGGTGGACCTGGCGAACCTGATCGACCGGATCGCGGAGAACGGCGACAAGTTCCAGGACAGCAGGATCCCGTGTGAGCTCTACTACGTGACGACGAGCTCGAACGACGGTGCTGGCGTCCAAGCTGAACTCCAGGTCACGGAGGCGATCTCCCGCATCCGCGAAATCGGTGTGTACTCCGAAGGGGTGAAGCTCCGCACTCATGGGCATGAGGAGCTTTCCGCCAAGCAGAAAGAGCGGCACGGGCCGCAGAAGGTGCAGTTCAACTTCGAGAAGCGCCAGACGATTCCGGCCACCGACCGGGTGAGTGAGGCCTACATCGGGCTCGTCTCCGCGAGCGAGCTCCTGAAGCTCCTCAAGGACGATTCCGGCGAAGTGCGTGCCGGGATCTTCGACGACAACGTCCGTCTCGACCTGGGTTCCCACAACCCGGTGAACAGCCGGATCATGGCGACGTTGCAGTCGGCGGAGCGTGAGCACTTCCCCTTCTTGAACAACGGCTTGACGATCATCGCCACAGAGCTGCGCGGGGCGGGGGACAGGTTCTTCATCTCCGGCTACCAGATCGTGAACGGCGGGCAGACGAGTCACCAGCTCATGCGATGGGCTGAGACGGACGAGGTCAAAAAATCTCGTGAGCTGCTCGCCGACCTCTGGATTCCGGTCAAGATCGTGAGTTCGAACGACGCGACCGTTCGCACGAGTGTGTCGATCGCGACCAACCTGCAGACCGCTATCGGGTCTTCCGACATCCAAGCCAGTTCCCAGATGGCGAAGAACGTCGAAGAGTACTTCGCGCAGTCGGGGCCGGACGGGCTGCGCTACGAGCGCCAGAACCGCGGCACAATACTCGAGTTCGCCCGGACACGTGTGGTGACGACGCCCGAGCTGAACCGCGCCGTCGCTGCCACCCTGTTCGGAGAGTCCTCCCAAGCGATCGGGTCCCCGAAGGACCTCGAGGTGGAAGACGCGTTCGTGTGGGGTGACTACCCCGAGGACACCTACTACTACGCCGCGTGGATCTTGTACCGCATCGACCGGTACTTCGCGCGCACGCCGGAATCGACGACGTTGAAGGCTGCCAAGTACCACATCGCGATGATGGTTTCGGCGATCATCAACCCGGAACTCATCCCGGTCTTCGAGGCGCGGGATGTCGATGTCGTGGCTCAGCGGCTGAAGCGGCCGAAGAGGCTGAGGTTCGGGGTCGCCGAGAGGAAGCTGTCCGAAGAGGTTGAGGGCGCGATCGTGAACGCGGTGGACCTGACCGCCGATCTGTTCCGGGACGTGCTGGAATCCGGCCGGAGCTTGCGAAAGGACGACGTGCGGAGCAGGAAGAGCCAAGAAGCTCTGCTGCACGAGGTGAAAGCGCTCCAGGGCCGCTGAGGATGCGGACAGCCCGGTGGCGGCCGGGCCGTTCGTCGTCAGCCGTGGGTGACCTTCAAGCCGTAGAACGCGACGCGTGCGCCCTTCGTCGTGCTGTCCGAAGAGGACTGGTTGTACGAGCCCGCCTTGAAGTACTGCTTGTACGCCTTGAACGACGACGGGATGCTGTAGTGCGTGGTGGTGCCGTTGACCGTCAGGTCGATCGTGGTGCCGCCGGAAATGCCGATCGTGTACGTCCACGTCTTGCCGAGCGAGACGTGGCCGACGGTGTGCGGCGTCTGCCCGCCGTCGGGTGAGTTCTCCGTGCCCAGTACGATGTCGCCGCTCGCGCGGTAGTACAGCTCCAGCAGCGGTTTCGTGGACGACCCGCCGGTGCCGAGGTGCACCTGGCCGACGCACACGTTCGACGTCACCGACACCACCCGCAGAGTCGCGTTGAGCTTGTGCGACCCGCTCAGGGACCAGTTCGCGGCGGACCCGTCGCGGTTCATCTCGCGCAGCTCCGAGCGCGCGTAGTTCGAATTCGGCGTGGTGACGCCCTTTTCCGGCGCCCAGAAGGTCATCGCGCCGTCACGGGTGTCGGTGTAGAAGTAGCTGTCCTGGAAGCCGTTCGCCCCCTGCAGCCGGGACGAGGAGATCGTGGTCGGGCTCCCGGGGGAGCCGACCGGCTCCTGCAGCTGCCAGACCGACAGGTCGAAGTTGCCGCCCGGGGCCACGGAGGGATCCGCCGCCACGGCGGGCAACGCGGTGGCCGCGGCCAGGGCCGGAACCGCCAGCAGGACGAACAAGGCACGCACGCGCATCGTGGTGTCCTTTCGCGATGAAAACGCTTAACCAGTCGTTCACGGACGTGAATGAATGGTCTGGACAACCCGGCGGCGTGGACCCACCGTAGGTCCGCACTCACCGGTTGTCAAGATCCGCCGCCCGTTTTCGAAGGGATCAGGCAGACCCGGCGGTGCCGCCGGGCAACGCGACGGCGAGCGCGTCAGCCTGGAGTTACGTTCGACCCGTCGGACCGGAGCTCACCGGAAGGAGCAAGGAAAATGGGGAACTGGACCAGAAAAGCCGCGGCGACGGTGTCCGCGGCGGCCGCGCTGACTTCGCTCGGGGTGGCACCGGCGAACGCGGCGGCAGTGCCGAAACACTGCGTGCTGAACGTCGGAACCGGTGTGCAGCACTGCTCTTCGAGCCGCACGGCACTGACCGCGCGGGCCGACGGCGACGTCGTGCAGGGCACTTTCTTCGACGGCCCCGACTACACGGGGAACTCGCTCACGATCACCGGGCCGGAACTGTGCAAGAAGGACGGCTGGGTGAACTGGCAGTTCGACCTCGGCGACGACTGGAAGAACAAGATCTCCTCGGTGCAGCCGTGGGGGAACTGCTGGATCTGGCTCTACCCGGAGCCGAACCTCAGCGGCGACCGCGACGGCCCGTTCAAGGAGAACACCGGCAACGTCGGGTCCTTCATGGACGACCGGACCCAGTCCATCGGCTTCAGCTGAGCCACCCGCGAAAGGGAGTGACCGCATGACCAGCAAGCGCACCACGTGGGTGGCGACGGGCGTCGGCCTGCTGACCGCCGCCGGCCTCGTGCTCACCGCACCGGCCGCGTCCGCCGAAGACCAGCCCACCGCCCGGGAACTGCTCGACAAGTGCGACAACGGCACGGACTCGTGCGTGTTCCACCCGGCGGGCCCGCCGGAGGAGCACACCGGCGCCGGCCACCAGGTCGGCGAGGCGGCCTACAACTGCACACCGGACCTGCAGCGCAGCACGGTGAACTGGTCCGACACGACGGGCGAGTCGAACAGCTTCGGCGTGTCCCTGTCGGCCGAATACGGCTTCTCGGAAGTGTTCAAGGTGTCCATCGAGACGTCGTACCAGCACACCTGGGAGTCGTCGCACACCGAAGGGCAGGCGACCAACGTCGACGTCCGCCCGGGGGAGAAGGGCTGGGTGGAGCGGGCGCCGAAGATGCAGAAGGTGCACGGCACGTACGAGATGCACTTCGGCGACCGCTACTACGGCCACTACATCTGGTACCAGGACTTCGACGCGGACGGCCCGGTTCCCGGTGCGACCGGCGACATCACGCAGCACACCGCGCCGATGACCGACCAGGAACGCACCGAACACTGCGGCTGACGAAGGCGTGAAGGCCACATCCACGGACCGAGTGTCCGTGGATGTGGCCTTCACGGCCCCACGCCGGGACCGAGACGGCCGATTCCCGCCAGCGGTGCGTCCCCCGTGGACGGCAGGATCGAACCCGTGAAGACGGAAACCCTTGCGCACACGGCCATCGAGCCCGGCATCCTCTACTTCGGCACCCCGGTCGTCCTCATCTCCAGCACCAACGAAGACGGCTCCGCCAACCTCGCCCCGATGTCCTCGGCCTTCTGGCTCGGCTGGCGGGCGATGCTCGGGCTCGGAGCCCGCTCGAAGACCACCCAGAACGTCCTGCGCACCGGCGAATGCGTGCTCAACCTGCCCTCCGACGCGCTCGCCGCGGCCGTCGACCGGCTCGCGCTGACCACCGGGTCCGACCCCGTTCCGGACGGCAAGCGCAAGCGCGGGTACTTCCACGTGGCGGAAAAGTTCGCCCGCGCCGGGCTCACCCCGGTGGACTCCGAAACCGTCGCGCCGCCCCGGGTCGCCGAGTGCCCGGTCGCCATGGAGGCCGTCGTCGAGGCCGTGCACCCGCTGGCCGAGGACGACGAGCGGCAGCGCGGCGGGATCGTCGCGATCGAGGTGCGCGTGCAGCGCGTGTTCGTGCACGACGACATCCGCGCGGCCGGCAGCGACGACCACGTCGACCCGGACCGCTGGCGGCCGCTCATCATGAGCTTCCAGAAGCTCTACGGCCTCGGCCCGCAGGTCCACCCCTCGACCCTCGCCCGCATCCCCGAGCGGCTCTACCGCGGCCCGGACATCGACCGCGCCCGCGGGGTCGCGTCGCGTTGAGCCGCGTGAGCGGGGGAGCGAGCGTCTTCACGGCCGCTCGCCCCCTTGGCCGAGGCGATCGACGGGAGCTGCGCCAGCAGCACCACCGCCATGACATCCCGCTCAGGCCGCCGGGGATGCCGAAGTACTGGTCCCAGCCGCCGTCGGCCGGGTTCCGCGCGTTGCCCAGCGCCGCGAGGATCGGCCGCGCGACCTCGTCGGGCACGGTGTCTTCCCGGGGGTCGTGTGCGTCTGGCCGATCAGTGCGGCCGTGCGGGTGCCGACGGCGTCGGCGTCCGGGAACGCCCACGCGCCCGTCTCGTCGCGCACCTCGTCGATGGCGATCAGCAGCTTGACCACCGACGCCGTGTAGTACGCCCGGTCGGCGTCGAGGGCCGCCTGCTCCTCGCCGGACTCGCGGTCGTACCGCACGAATCCCACGTCCGTGCCGGGCGAAACCGCGGTCACCGCGTCCGCGACGCCGGCGGCGACCGACGGCAGGTCCGGGTAGGGCACCTCGGACGTCGACGCCACCGGGCTGATCGCGGTGGTCACCAGCGCCGGGATCGCGGTGCGGCCGCCCGCCGCGACCAGCACCCCGGCCGTCAGCACCCCGGCCGTGAGCCCGCGCTCGCGAGCGTCCACCGCATCCGTGCTCCCATGCCCGTCCCACGGGCCCCGGCCCGGATCGATCTCTCCGCGGGGGAATACCGTGGCCGCCGCCCGGCGTATGTCATGGGGTGAGCGACTTGCGGATTCTGGTGGTGGGCGCCGGTGCGACCGGCGGGTACTTCGGCGGGCGGCTGCTGCAGGCGGGCCGGGACGTCACGTTCCTCGTCCGGCCCGGCCGGGCGAAGGTGCTGAGGGACACCGGCTTGCGGATCGTCGGGCTCGGCGAGGAGACGGTGCTCGAGCCGCCCCTGGTCGAGACCGGAACGCTTCGGGAGACCTACGGCCTCGTGCTGCTGGCGGTCAAGGCCACCGGCCTCGCCCCGGCCATCGACGATTTCGCCCCCGCCGTCGGCCCGGGCACGCTGGTCCTGCCGTTCCTCAACGGACTCGCCCACATCGACGCCCTCGACGCGCGGTTCGGCGCGGACGCCGTGCTCGGCGGTGTCGCGAAGGTGCTGACCACCCTCGACGAAGACGGCGCGATCCGGCGGCTCGGACCGCTGCAGCAGCTGACCTACGGCGCCCGCACCGAGCCCGTCCCGCCCCGGCTGGCCGACGTCGACGCGGCGCTGAGCGGTGCCGGGTTCCCGGCCGCCCTCAGCGGGCGGATCACCGAGGCGATGTGGGCGAAATGGGTGTTCATCGCCGCGATCGGCGCGGTCAACAGCCTGCTGCGCGGCACGATCGGCGAGGTCGTCGCGGTGCCGGGCGGCGCGGAGTTCGCCGAAGCCGTCGTGGCCGAAGCGGCGTCGGTCGCCGAAGCGGCCGGGTTCCCGGTGCCGCCGGCGGACCTCGAAGCGACGCGGAAGACCGTGACGGACCCCGCGATGGGGGGATCTTCGCTGTACCGCGACCTGCTCGGCGGTCACCCGGTCGAGGGGGAGCAGATCTTCGGCGATCTCACCGCGCGTGCCCGGCGGCTGGGCGTCGCCACGCCGCTGCTCGACCTCGTCAGCCTGCAGTTGCGCGTCCACCAGCACCGCATCGGGTGAACCGGTCACCGAGGGCGCTTTGCCCGCGCAGTCCAGGGGATCGTGGTCTTTCGGGCATCGGCGTGGCGGTGCCGTCACGGCCTCTTCCGGCACTGCTACTGTTCGTAAGGGAACTTGCTTGAAGGTTTGACGACGGAGAATCGGCGAGGGGAAATGGCGGAGCGGTTCGAGTTCGTCCTCGAGGTCGTCGAAGCTCTCATAGTGGGCCAAGCGACCGGTGGTGACGTCCGGCGGTACCCGCTGCGAGCGGGCAACCTCCCGGCCGACCCGGTGCGGTTCGTGCGGGTCGCGCGCCAGGTCTACGACGCGCTCGAGGAGCGGCGGCTGTCGGTCTCCGGTGAGCTGCACCCCGGTGTGCGCACGGCGTTCGAGCTGCTCGCCGACCCCCGGGTTTCGGTTGCGGTGAGCGGGATCGACGGCCTCGGCGCCGACGTCGCCGTGCTCGTGGTCACCGACGGCGCCCAGGCGCTCGGGATCACGCAGGCGGCGGACAGCGACGACCTGCTGTTCTCGCTGTTCGCGGACGAGGACCTCGTCGAGGTCGTGACGGGCGTGCTGCCGCCCGCCCCGGCCGCGACCACGGGCAAGCACGTCGTGCACCGCGCCGCCGGGCGCGAAGTCTCGGCCATGGCGGCGAAGCGCATCGCCGACGCCGAGTTCGAGGAAGAGGAAACCGACGCCTTCGGCATGATCGAGGTCAAGGCCGTGGTGCGGCCCGGCCGCCGCCCGCCGGCGCGCAAGACCTCGGACGTCGCCGTCCTCGAGCGGGTGCTCGCCGAACCCCGGCTGGGCGGCGGCCACATCGCCGTCAGCGCGCAGGGGCGCCGCGGCGAGCGGGTCGCCGGTGAACCGCTGAGCTGGCTCGACACCGCCGACGGCCGCTACCTCGTGCACACGACGAGCGGCGAGGCCGGCGAGCTGACAGCGGAATACGTACCGGCCGGGCGGGCCGACCTCGCCCGCGCGATCCGCGACGCCATCGCCGCGGTGTACTGACCGGAAAGGGAACAGTCCTGATGACGGAAGAGACCCAGGCGGTTGCCCAGGCTCTCCAGGCGACGGCGCAGATGCAGACCGCGACCGAACCCGCGCAGAAGGCAATGGCCGCGGTGCGTGTCGGGCTCGCCGGCGCCCAGCTGAAGCGGCTCGCGCAGACCGGCGGCTTCGCCATCGACGACACCACGGGCAACCGGCTGATCGAGGCCCTCGAAGGCGTGCTCGAGTCGCTCGAGCAGCGCTGGGCGAACCTGCAGCGGTTGCACGACGCGCCGGCGATGAGCCGCACCGCGACCGGCCAGTGGGTTTCCGCGCACATGGTGAGCACCGCCGCCGACGAGCACGGCCTCGTCACGCAGCTGCAGGCCGCGCGGCAGGAGTTCCCGACCTACATCGAAGCCATCAAGCTGGCCAAGCAGAACTACAAGTCCCGGGAAGAGACCACGCGCGCGACGCTGACCTCCCTCCCGACCGCCGACCAGAGCTGAGGGAGACCGTGGCACCCACCGCCGAGTCCGTCTCGGACCCGTCGTCCCCGGACTACAACCCGCGCAGTCCCTTGTACGACGTGACGGCCGATTCGTCGTCGAAGTACTTCGTCGGGCCGCTGACCACGGACAAGTCGCCGTCGGGCGACGAAATCCGTGAGATGGCGACCAGGCAGGTCGACGACGAGATCCGGCGCGGCTGGCTCGGCCCGGTCGTCGACCCGGTCCTGCGCGACAAGAAGATCCAGGAGCTGTACCAGCAGCACCTCGACGACGCCAAGCACGGCCTCGACGAGGGCCTCACCATGCGGGAAAACGGTGGTGCCCCGAAGACGCTCTGGGCCAACGCGACCCACGAGCAGATGAACGAGGCCATCACGCAGGACGCCAACCCGGCGACCGTCGCGGAGACGTCGGAGGAGTGGGTGCGGGTCGGCAACGACCTGGGCACGCACCAGAAGACCCTGGCCGACGCGATCAACGCGAGCACCAGCAACTGGCAGGGCGGCGCCGGTGACGCGGTCCGCGAGCACCTCGCCGGCGTCGGCAAGTGGCTGGGCGCGACCGCGCAGGGCGCGACGCTCGCCGGCCGCCAGCAGGAGATCCACTCCCAGGCGCTCAACGAGACCCAGCGGCAGATGGTCGCGAACCCGCCGGTCCAGTTCGACCTGCAGAGCACCAACCAGAAGCTGATGTCGATGACGGACCCGGTGCAGTACGCCGCGGCCGCCGGCGAGGCGATGCAGACCTACCGGGCCCAGACGGCCGCGCGCGACCACGCGGCGCAGATCATGTCCCAGTACGACGAGACCATCGGCGCGGCGGTCGCCACGCCGCGGTTCCCGGCCCCGCCGAAGCTGCCGACCGCCACCGCGACGCGTCAGCTGGCCGGCACCCGGCCCGACGGCAGCGCCGGCGCGGGTGGTGCGCAGCCGCTCATGGCGCGCGACGCGATGGACCAGAACACCGCGGACTGGAAGCCGGCCTCCTTCGACGGCGCCGAGATCGACCCCGCGGGCGGCCCCGGCGGCAGCGGTGCGGGCGGCAGCGGTGCCGGTGGCAGCGGCTTCGGCGGCGCGGGCATCCCGGGCGGCGGCGCGGGCTCGGAAGGCTCCGGCTTCTCCGGCAGCGGTATCCCCGGTGGCGGCAGTGGCAGCGGTGTCCCCGGCGGCGGGGCCGGCGGCTCCGGCTTCTCCGGCGCCGGCATCCCGGCGGCCAGTGGCGGCGGCGCGGGCTTCAACCCGGGGTCGATCCCCGAGATCCCGGGCGGCAGCTTCTCCGGCTCCGGCATCCCCGGCTCGTCGGTCCCCGGTTTCGACGACTCGACGACGTCGTCGGGCTTCTCGCCCTCCGGGATCCCGTCGAGCGGCGGCCCGGGCGGGAGCGGCTTCACCCCGGGGTCGATCCCGAACATCCCGGACATCCCCGGCGGCGGCACCACCACCGGCCGCGGCGTCGGCCCGATCCCCGGATTCACCCCGCCCGGCATCGACCCGATCACCGGCCTGCCCACCGGCACCGGCCCGGGTGGCATCCCCGGCGGCGGTACCGGCAAGATGCCGACCATCGGCCGCGGCGGCGGCATCAACGGCGAGAGCATCGCCAGCCGCCTCGGCGGCATCGGCGGAATCGGTGGCGGCGGCGCCGGGGGCGGGTCCCTCGGCGGAATCGGTGGCGGCTCGGGTGCGGGCGGCGGTGGCGTCGGTGGTGGCGTGCGCGGCACGGGTGCGGGCCTGGGCGGCGGAGCCGCGTCCGGTGCGGCCGCGGAGGCCGAAGCCGCGGCGGCGCGCAACGCCGGCATGGCGGGCAAGGCCGGCGCGGCCGGTTCCCCCGGCATGGGCGGCATGGGCGCCGGAGCCAAGGGCGGCAAGGGCGACAACGACAAGGAACACAAGGCGGCCGACTACCTCGAGAGCGACGACCCGAACTTCTTCGCGGGTGAGCAGGTCGTCGCCCCGCCGGTGATCGGCGACTGGAAGAACCAGGATTGGAAGTGAACGCATGACGGCCGCCGGCTTCGAGGTCGAACCGGACGAACTGGTCGCGCACTCGAGTCACGTCGAGAGCCTGGTCGACCGGCTCAACACCGCGTCCGCGGCCGCCGACACGGCGATGTCGGACCACGCCTACGGACTGCTGTGCGCGTTCCTCCCGCCGATCATCCGGCCGATGGGGGAGAAGGCGAAGGAGGCGCTGACCGCGTCGATGGACGGCGTGCGCGGGCTCGCGGACAACGTCAAGACGGCCGCGCAGTCCTACCGCGACGGTGAAGAGGCCAACGCGCAGCCGTTCGAGAAGCAGCTCACGGCGTCGGCGCGCACAGCGGAAACGAGGACGAAGGCATGACCGGCCCGAACGGGCTCGGGGACCTGATGCGGGACCCCGACGAGGCGATCCGCCGCATGGACGACTGGGCGGCCGGCTTCGCGGCCAAGGCCGAGCGCTACCAGGCGGCCCAGGAGGAGACCGAACGGCTCCGGCTGACGGCGACCAGCTCCGACGGCGCGGTCAGCGTGACCGTCGGCGCGGACGGCACGGTCACCGACCTGACGTTCTCCAACAAGGTCAAGTCGTTCCCGCTGGAGGAGCTGTCCCGGCAGATCCTGACGACCATGCGCCGCGCGCAGTCCGGCATCGCCGAGCGCGTCGCGGGCGTGATGTCGGAGCGCCTCGGCGACGAGGACCGCGAGACCCGCACGGCACTGCTCGACACGCTGCGCGGCCGGTTCCCCGACCCGGACGAACCGGACGAGCCGGCACCGCCGCCCGCGGAGCCGGGCCCGCTCCCGCCGTCCCCCTCGGGCGGCGCGGCGGTCCCACCGTCCCCGTCGGCCCCGCAGGCCTCACCGCCCCCACGGCGCCGGCCGGACCCGGTCGAGGACGACAACAACCCCTGGTGACGCGGGCCGGGTCGGCCGTCGCGTGGCGGCTGACCGGCCCCCGCGCCCGCGTGGGCCGGCTCGGCGTACGCTGCGGCGGGCTGATCGCACGGCGGCCGGGTGGCGGTGACCCGACCCGGCCGGGAACGGTGACATCCCCTGGTGACGTGGGCCGGCGAAACCGCCGAAAGTACTGCTGACCGGCCCCGTTCGGGGCTCGACACCGGACGGCGGGGCGGCGACACTAAGCCGATGACCGGCCTTATCACCGGTAGCCGTGTCCGGCTGCGGCCCGCCGCCGCCCCGGACGCCGCCCGGTTCGAGGAGATCCTGTCGCACCCCGAAGTCGCCCGCTGGTGGGCCGACGCCGAGGAGCCGGTGGCCGCCCAGGTGTCCTACCTGCTGGACCCCGATGAAGGCACCACGACCTACGCCATCGAACACGACGACGTCGTCGTGGGCATCGAGCTCGCGTTCGAGGAAGCGGATCCCCAGTACCGGCACGCCGGCATCGACATCGCCGTGCACCCGGACTGGCAGGGCCGCGGCCTCGGCTCGGCCGCCATCCGCGTGCTGGCCGAGCACCTGTTCACCGTGCGCGGGCACCACCGGGTGGTGATCGACCCCGCGGCGGACAACGAAGCGGCGATCAAGCTCTACCGCTCCCTCGGCTTCCGGCCGGTCGGCCGGATGCGCTCCTACGAACGCGGCCCGGACGGCAGCTGGCACGACGGGCTGCTGATGGATCTCCTGGCCGAAGACCTTGTCCCGACGGCCGCACTCGCCGGGTCGTGAGTACCCCGGCGGTCGCGGCCCGGCAGTTGCGCCGGGTCGCCGTGGCGAGCGCCGTGGGGACCACGATCGAGTGGTACGACTACTTCATCTACAGCACGGCGACGGCCCTCGTGTTCGGCAAGCTCTTCTTCACGACGCTGTCACCCGCTTCCGGTACCCTCGCCGCGTTCGCGACGCTCGGGGTCGGCTTCCTGGCCCGCCCGGTCGGCGGGATCCTCTGGGGCCACTTCGGCGACCGCGTCGGGCGCAAGGCGATGCTGGTGCTGTCGCTGCTCCTGATGGGCGTGGCGACGGTCGGCGTCGGGCTGCTGCCGACGTACTCCGCCATCGGGGTCTGGGCGCCGATCCTGCTGCTGGTCCTGCGGCTCCTGCAGGGCCTGAGCGCGGGCGGTGAGTGGGGCGGCGCCGCGCTGATGGCGGTCGAGCACGCCCCGGAGGGGCACCGCGGGCGCTACGGCGCCTTCTCGCAGATCGGCGTCCCGGCCGGGCTGATCCTGGCGCAGCTGATGTTCTTCGTCCTCGGCCGTTCGCTGACCGACGCGCAGTTCGCGGCGTGGGGCTGGCGGGTGCCGTTCCTGGCGAGCATCGTGCTGGTCGCCGTCGGGCTGGTGATCCGGCTGCGGATCGAGGAGAGCCCGGTGTTCGCGCGGCTGCGGGACGCGGAAGCGCGCAGCAGCCGTCCGATGGCCGACGTCCTGCGCGAGCGGCCGCGGGCGCTGCTCGTGGCCTCCGGCAGCTTCATCGCCAACACCGCGATCGGCTACATCTTCCTGGCGTACCTGCTGTCCTACGGCACTTCGGTGCTGAAGATCGACCGGACCACGCTGCTCGTCGTGGTGATCGTCGGCAGTGTGACGTGGCTGGTGAGCATCCTCGTCACGGCCGCGTGGTCGGACCGCGTGGGCCGCAAACCGGTGTACCTGGCCGGGTCGGTGCTGCTGGTGGTCTGGCCGATCCCGTTCTTCCTGCTGGTCGACACGCGCGCCACCGTGTGGCTGCTGGTGGCGGTGGTGGTGCTCAACGTCGGCCTCGGCGCGACGTACGGGCCGCAGTCGGCGTTGTTCGCGGAGCTGTTCGAGCCGCGCTACCGCTACAGCGGGGCGTCGTTCTCCTACGCGGTCGGCGCGGTGCTGGGCGGCGGCTTCGCGCCGCTGATCGCGACGGCGCTGCAGACGTCCACGGGGACTTCGCTTTCGGTGTCGCTCTACCTGGTGGGGGTGGCGGTGCTGAGCCTCGTCGCGGTGCTGTTCATCCCGCGCTCACAGCCGGTCTAGGCGGACGGCGGCGGCCATCCGCTCGTAGCCCGCGTCGCCGGGGTGCAGGTGGTCGCCGGAGTCGTAGGCCGGCAGCAGGGTGAGCGGGTCGGCCGGGTTGCGCACCGCCGCGTCGAAGTCGGCGACGGCGTCGAAGACCCCGCTGGTGCGGATGAACGCGTTCACCGCCTGGCGGGTCGCCTCGAGCGTGTCGTCGTAGACGCGCCAGCCCTTGAACGGCGTGAGCGTGGCGCCGACGACCCGGATGCCGCGCGCGTGCGCCTGCGCCACCAGCTGGCGGTACGCCGAGGTGATGGCGTCCGGGTCGGTCTGGTGCGGGGCCTGCTGGATGTCGTTGATGCCTTCCAGCACGATGAGCGTCCGCACGCCGCCGACGCCGAGGACGTCGCGGTCGAACCGGGAAAGCGCGTTCTGGCCGGCGCCGGAGCCGGGGACGTCGAGCAGCAGCCGGTTGGCGCTGATGCCCGCGTTCAGCACGCCGAACCGGCCGTGCAGCCGGTCGGCGAGGTAATCCGGCCAGCGGTGGTTCGCGCCGGCCTGCGAGCCGACGCCGTCGGTGATCGAATCGCCGAGCGCGACGATCGAGGCCTCGGCGCCGCCCTGGACGTCGACGCCGGAAACGTAGTGCCACACGGAAGTCTGCTCGGTGTAGGGCGCGCCGGACTCGCTGCCGGCGAAGTCGCCGGCCCGGGTGAAGTACGACGTCTGCGCCGCGGCCGGGTGGTAGGTGACGGGCCCGGACTTCGTGGGCACGTAGGTCGTCACGAGCAGGTTGGCGTCGGCGGGCACCCGCAGTTCGGCCGGGTCGCTGAGCGCTTCGGCGCCCGCGGGCACGACCACGCTCGGCGCACCGCCGAACGTGAGGGTCCGCAGTGAGCCCGGCACTGCGTCCGGGCCGGTGCCCTGCACCGCGATGGTGACGTGCCCGAAGGTGAGGGGAGTGGCCCCGAAGGCGTTGGAGAGGTGGACGCGGGCCCGCCCGCCGCCGGTGCTGCTGTGCACGACGTTGCGGATCGAGAAGCCGGGGTAGCCGTCCGGCGTGTTCGCGACGGCGGACGCGGGCGCCGCGGCCCAGGTCCCGACCCAGCCGCCGACGGCGTGCTGCGCGAGGTTCGGGAGAGCGCTTTCCGGATTCGCGCTGCCCGCCGATGTGAGGAGTCCGAACCCCGCCAGGATCGCCGCGCTCACGGCCAGAAAGCGTCGCATGCACTCACGGTGTCGCCACTGCGCCGAGCCAGGGACCGCTGATCAGGTGAGTGCACCGGACAAGATCCCGGACAGCGAGGGGCGGGCCCGTCCGGGATTCTGGGGATGCCGGACGGGCCCGCGCGAGGTGGCCGTTGCCGCGACGGCCGCTCGCCGGGGTGACCCGGTCCCGATCGGGCGGAGGCTGGCCCGGATCGTTGCATCGTGGCAACCCCGGAGGGCGGTGCGAGACGCCCTCACCCCAAGCACGGCCCCCGGCCCCGCGCGGTTCACCCCGCCCGCCGATTTCTCGCACCGCGCCGCCGGTCCCCGCCGCCGCCCGCTGCCCGGAACGCCGTGAAGGCCACCTTCAGGAACTTTCCCGTTCCTCAAGGTGGCCTTCACGAAGTACGCGCGGGAGCGGTCGAAGCTCAAGCGGCGGCGGGAAAGCCGCCGAGGGCGTGGTGACCGGCGTCGGTCAGTTCCGCCGGGGCCCACTGGCCGGGCGACGGCGTGCCGACCGCGCGGACCAGTCCGGCGTGGGACAGGTCGTGGGCGGTGTTCTGGTCGCAGCACGGCAAACCGTCCACGCGGAGGTCGGGTTCGCAGCTGCAGCGGAGCTCGGCGCGGCCCTGGGCGATCGCCTTGAGCATGGCGATCGCGCGGTGGCTCAGCGCGTTCGGGTAGGGGGACATCGGTCTGGCCTTTCGATGCGGCTGGGTCTCGGCGCGAGTGCTGCAGCTCGTCACTGAGGACTACGCGCCGGACGTGAGCCAGGTTCAGTTCGATCGCCTCTTGACACCGGGAGACCCAGCGAGCAGGGTCAGTCATCGGATGAATCAGCTTCGCCAACGACAGATCGGCCAACCAGGGGCGAACTCTGTCGCAATTCCGCCGTAGTCATCCGATCCCTGGAGGTTCAGTGACGACCTTCCCCCGCCGGCACGCCCTCGGCATCGCCCTGGGTGGTGCCGTGGCCCTGAGTGCCGCCGGCCTGACCCCGGCCGGTGCCGCGATCCCCGTGGACGCCGCACCCGACCGGCCGGACACCCCGATCGTCCCGCCGCCGCCCCCCGTTCCCGTCGCGCTCGACGCGTGGTTCACCAACGACGGCATCGACAGCGCGTCGGCCGCCGGTGGCGACTTCGACGGGTCCGGCTACACCTTTCCGGCCGAGCACGTGCCCGCCGGGCAGACCGCCACCGTCGGCGGGGTGCCGTTCAAGCTCGGCTCCGCGGCCGCCGGCGCGAAGAACAACATCGCCGCCACCGGTCAGCGGCTCGACCTGCCGAAGGGCCGCTACTTCGTCGCGTACTTCCTGGTCGCGGCCAGCTACGGCACCACCGGCGGCACGGCGACCGTGCACTACGCCGACGGCACCACGAGCACCGGCTCCCTCTCCGGCCCCGACTGGTACACCGGCAGCGGCGCGCTCGTCTCGCCGTTCCGCTACGCACCCGGCGGGGTCGTCGACAACAACCCCGTATCGCTCGCTACCGGCCAGGTCTGGGTCGACCCGGCCCGCGAAGCCGTCGCGCTCACGCTGCCCACGACCGCCGACCCCGCCCCGAACGTCGCCAGCCTGCACGTCTTCGCGCTCACCCTGCAGCCGGTCGCCGTGGGCCGCTCGGCCCTCGTCCTCGACGGCCGGTCGAGCGCGAACCTCCTCACCGACGGCGGCCCGCAAGCCGCCGAAGCGACCATCGTCAACGCCGGCACAGTCTGGCTCGGTGCGCGCGACGACGTCACCGTCACCGTCGACGTCCCCGGCGGCCGGACCACCGTGCCGGCGACCATCCGCGCGCTGGCGCCGGGCGAGCAGGCGACGGTCCGGCTCGGCCTCGCGCCGAACCCGTCCGTGCCACCCGGCACGACGACCCACGGCCAGATCCGCGTCACCGCCGGCCGCGGCACCCTCGCGACGCAGCAGGTCCCGATCACCCTCGGCGTCCCGGACTTCCGGCCGACCGACGCCTCCCTCGCCACCCACCGGGCGCCGTACTGGTTCAACGACAGCAAGTTCGGCATCTTCATCCACTGGGGCGTCTACGCCGTGCCTGCCTGGGCGCCGGTCGGCCAGCAGTACGCCGAGTGGTACTGGCAGAACCAGCAGGACCCGAACGGCGCGACCTACGCCTACCACCGGGAGAAGTACGGCGAGAACTTCGCCTACGACGACTTCATCCCGATGTTCACCGCGGCGAAGTTCGACCCGCGCACGTGGCTGAACCTGATCGCCGACGCGGGCGCCGAGTACTACGTCCTGACGTCGAAGCACCACGACGGCTTCGCGTTGTGGGACACCAAGGTCAGCGACCGCAATTCCGTGAAGCTCGGCCCGAAGCGCAACATCATCGACGAGCTCTTCACCGCCTCTCGGAAGTACACCCCGCAGCTGCGCAACGGCCTGTACTTCTCGCTGCCCGAGTGGTTCAACCCGGACAACCCGTGGATGGGTCACGCACCGCGCAACCCGTACACCGGCGCGGCGCTGCCCTACACCGGGTACACCGCGGGCAAGGACTTCGTCCGCGACTACCAGGCGCCGCAGGTGCTCGAGCTGATCTCGGAGTTCGACCCGGACGTGCTCTGGTTCGACATCGGCGGCGTCAACGACAGCCGGGCCGTGCTCACCGAGTACTTCAACCGCGCGAAGAACCGCAAGCGCCCCAAGGACGTCACCTACAACGACCGCGGCGGCATCCCGGATCACGACTTCACGACGCCTGAGTACACGACGTACCCGAACACCGTGGTCGCGAAGTGGGAAGCCAGCCGCGGCCTCGACCCGTTCTCCTACGGCTACAACCGCGCGACGCCGGACGACCGGTACATGACGGCGGCGGAGGTCGTCCGCACGCTTGTCGACATCGTGTCGAAGAACGGCAACTTCCTGCTCGACATCGGTCCCGACTTCGACGGCACCATCCCGGCCGTGATGCAGAAGCACCTGCGTGACGCGGGCGCGTGGCTGAAGGTCAACGGCGAAGCCATCTACGGGACGACGTACTGGTCGCGGATGGCCCAGCTCGGCGACCTGCGGTTCACGGTCAAGCAGAACGAGGCGTTCTACGTCCATTCCCTCGCGGCGCCGGGCAGCAGGCTGGTGGTCGGCGCGCCGGTCCCGATCCGCACCGGCGACCGGGTGACGCTGCTCGGCTACCGCGGGAACCTGCACTGGACGGTGGAAAACGGCTCGCTGGTGATCGACGTCCCGGCCGCGGCGCGGCAAGCCAGCCGCTACGCCTGGGTGTTCAAGATCGCCTGGAGCTAGAGGTCGGCGTTCTTGCCGATGTACAGCTCCGCGAACGCCGCGGCCGCGGCCGGGGAACCCAGCAGGCGACGCATCCGGGCTTCCGCGATGCGCGCCGGGAACGGGTTCTCCGCCGCGGCCGCGGTGTGGTGGAAGATGTCCGACAGGCACAGCGAGAACTCCTGGTACTGCCACACCAGCGGCAGGCACGCGGCGGAATACCCGGCCAGCGGCGCGGAGTCGCCCGCGTAGTGCGCCTGGAAGGCCTCCGCGAGCAGGAAAGCGTCGTGCAGGGCCAGGTTCATGCCCTTGGCTGCGATCGGCGCGACCAGCCGCGCCTGCAGTTCTCGCCGGACGCGTTCGTCGGGCCAGTCCGCTTCCGGCTCGCCCGCGGCCGTCTGGAGGGAGAACCGGGTGACGCCGGGCGTGCGGGCCGTGTGCGCGCCGAAGCCGCGCGGGTGGATGCCGGACAGCACGCCGTCGGCGAGCAGCGCCGGCCAGCCGATTCCGTAGTCGTGGTGGGCTTTCACCGTCGATTCCGCCGGCAGGTACCCCTGGGTGACGCCGCGGGCGCCGTCGCAGCCGGCGACGAAGTCGCACTCGATCCGGTGCTCACCGCCCACGCCGGTGTACTGGGCGAGCAGATCGGTCACCAGGAGCTGGCGCGGGTAAACGAAATGCCGCTGCCCGGTGACGTCGCCGTAGCGGAAGGCGTGCCGCTGCCCGGCGAGCGGAATTCGAACTCCGCGTGCCGCGGCGCTCTCGCGACGAGCCGTTCGCCCAGGCCGCGCCGCTCGAGGAGCCCGCGGACCGCCCGCTCCTCGATGAACCCGGCCCGCGGCCGCTGCTCGACGAACGCCCGGCTTTCCCGCTCCAGCAGCACACCGGCGATCCCCGCGCGCCGCAGCAGGTTCGCCACCGTGAGTCCGGCCGGGCCCGCCCCCACCACGGCCACCGCCGTGCGCCTCGCCGCCATGCGCCCGAGGGTCGCGCGAACCGGACGAACCGTTCAGTAGAACTGGCGCAGGGCCGGCCACGCCGTCGACCACGGCTCGGTCAGGGTGCTGCACAGCGAGAGCACGACGCCGTTCTCGTCGTTGTCCACCCCGTCGTCGGTGAAGTGCTTGGCCACCGGGCGGCACCCGGTGATCAGCCGTGACGCGGGCGAACCGCGTTCGAAGCCGCCGACGAGCAGTACCGGGCCGACCAGTCGGTCCGGCGGTGGCCCCCAATCCGCGTAGGACATGTGCGGGGAGTACGGCTGCGGCAGCCCGAGCCCGGGACCGTAGCGTTCGAGGGCCCCGGCTTCCCCGTAGTTCCCGGTGACGATCACCGCCGTGTCCCGCTCGGCGGCCGGGATCCGCTGCCACGCGACCGCCACGCTGTTCGCGAAACCCGGCCAGCCGACCTGCTCGCCGGGTTCCTTGTTCAGCGCCAGCAGGACGCCGTTCAACGCCGGCGGCGGCACCACCGGGAGTCCGATGAGGACGGACACGACCACGCACACCGCGGTGGCCGCGCCGGTGAGCACGCGCCGGGTCACCCGGCCCCGGCCCAGCCACCGCAGCACCGGCTCCGCGCCGAGCGCGACCAGTGGCAGCAGCAACGGGATCGAGTAGTACGGCTTCCCGCCCGCCGCCAGCAGTTCGAGGCAGACCACGGGGTAGGCGATCGTGAGGGCGCGGGCCCAGCGCAGTGCGGGGTCGCGCCACGGCCGGAGGAGGCCGGCGACCCAGACCGGCACCAGCACCGGCGACAGCAGGACCAGTTGCATCGGCACGAACAGCACGCGGTTCTCGGCGCCGTCGTCCGCGCTGATCCCGCCGGCGACGGTCAGCATCGGCCAGCCGTGCGCGGCTTGCCAGAGAACGACGGGTGCGGCGAGCACGACGGCGATCCCGATCCCGGCCGCGAGCCACCAGGTCCGGAACACCCGGCGCGGCCCGGCGACGGCCGCGCCGGCACCGAGCCCGGAGAGCAGGAGCAGCACCAGCCACTTGTTCGCCAGACCGAGCCCGGCGGCGGTGCCGACCGCGAGCCACCACCGGCCGTCGCCGGTGCGCAGCAGCTTCACGCCGGACAGCGCGATCAGCGACCACAGCAGCAGGTCCGCGGAGTTGGTGGCCAGCATGTGCGACACGACCAGGACGTACGACGACAACGCCGTGGCGAGCGCGGTGAACAGCTGGACCCCGCGGCCGGCGCCGAACTCGCGGGCGAGGAGCGCGGCCACGACGACGGTTGCCACGCCCAGCAGGGTCGCGATGACCCGGAGACCGGTGGGCGTCTCGCCGAACAACACGGTCGACGCGCGGGCGAGCCACGGCGTGATCGGCGGGTTGTCGACGTACCCCCAGTCCGGGCGGCGGCCCGCCGCGACGAAGTACAGCTCGTCGCGGTGGAAGCCGTACCGGCCGGACAGCACGGTCAAGACGACCGCCTGGACGGCGACGACGACCCCCACCGGCAGCGCGGCGAACCGCGGCAGCTCCCGACCTGCCCCCATGGCAGCCTCCCCTCGGCGTGCCGGGGATCGTACGCCGGAGATCACGCGGCGGGGAGCGCTCCGACGTACTCGGCGCCGGCGTCCGCGACCAGCTCGGTCAAGGTCTGCGCGCGGCGGATCGGCGTGAAGCGGACCTCGCCGTGCTCGGACACCGTGAAGCCGTGCACGGCCGGGCGGGGGAGCGTGTTGTAGGCGTAGTGCGCGCCGAAGTAGTACGCGCCGGTGTCGTGGGCGACGACCAGGTCGCCGGGTTCGAGCAGCGGCAGCGGCCGTTCGCGCGCCAGGAGGTCGCCCGCGAAGCACAACGGCCCGGCGACGTCCTGCGGCACCCCGGGGCCGGTCTTGGGCGTGCCGTCGGCGTGGTGCGCGGTCAGCCGCAGCGGCCAGTGCTCCGGCTGCAGCACCGTGCGGGCCGCCACCTGCGCGCCGGCGTGCGTCACGGCGATGGGCCGCCCGCCCGCGACCTTCGTGTACTCGACGGCGCTGACCAGGAACCCGCTTCTCGCCAGCAGGGACCGGCCGAACTCGGTGACGAAGCCGTAGCGCCCGTCGGCGAGGGCCGGGACCCGCGCCAGCAGCGTCGAGACGTAATCGGCGTAGGTCGGCCCCGGTTCGTCGGAGGTGAAGTTCACCGGCAGCCCGCCGCCGAGGTCGAGGCTGGTGACCTGCCGGAACCCGGCCCGGTCGTTGATATCTTCGGCCAGCGCGTGCACGGCGGCCACGCCCTCGGCCATCAGCTCGGGCGGGCAGCCCTGCGAGCCGACGTGGACGTGCAGCCGCGTCAGCCACGGGCGCGCGGCGAACGCCTCTTCGATGCGGGCCCGGTTCTCCCGCAGGGGGATGCCGAACTTCGACGTCGAGGTCGCGGTGCTGGTGTCGCCGATCCGGCCCGCGCCGACCTGCGGGTTGATCCGCAGGCCGAGCACCGAGCGCCGGGCGGTGCCGACCAGGGTGTCGAGCCGGGCCAGCTCCTGGAAGTTGTCCGCGTTGACCGCGGTGCCTTCGGCGAGGGCGTGCGCGAGCTCGGCGGTGGTCTTGGCGGGGGAGTCGAGGACCAGCCGCGAGCCGCGGATCCCGGCGGCTTCGGCGACCGCCGTCTCACCGGGGCTCGCGACCTCGGCGTCGACCCCGAGGTCACCGAGGTAGCGCAGCAGCGGCGCGAGGCCGCACGCTTTGGCGGCGACCGTGTGCTGGACGCGGCCGAGGGGCGCGAAGGCCTTCGTCAGGTCTTCGACGGCTTCGCGGATCGCGGCGAGGTCGACGAACCCGGCCATCGGGTCGACGAGGCGGTGGCCGGCGGCGAGGGCGCGGAGCTTGCGTTCGGTGCGGTTCACGCTCCCAGGACAGCGCGACCGGGTGGGGCCGGTCCAAGACTTCGTCCGACTGGAGTCATAGGCCGGTCCTATAGTGGCTGGGTGGACCTGCGCCGATGGCACTACTTCGCCGTGCTTGCCGAGGAGATGCACTTCACGCGGGCGGCGGCTCGGCTGTTCGTGTCGCAGCCGTCGCTGAGCCAGCAGATCCGCGCGTTCGAAGCGGAGCTGGGGGTGGCGCTGCTCGACCGGTCGGGCCCCCGCTTCGCGCTGACGGAGGCGGGCCGGGTCGCGGCGGCGGAGGCCCGCGACCTGCTCGACCGCCTGGACCGCGCCCGCGGCGTGATCACGGCGACCGGCCGCGGCGACACGGGCCGGCTGCGGATCGCCTACACGCGCTCGGCTCCGGGCCCCTTGGCGGGCGACCTGGTGGCGGCGTACCGCGCGCGGTACCCGGACGTCTCCCTGGCCCTGGAGACGGGCTGGACGAGCCTGAACCTGGCCCGGCTGCTCGCGGGCGAGATCGACCTGGGGTTCGTGCGGCCCCCGGTGGACGCGCCGGGCATCGAGGTCACGGTGGTCGGCTCGGAGGAGGTGCTGATCGCCCTGCCATCGGAGCACGCGCTGGCCCGCCGCCGCGGCCGCCTGCGGCGGGAGTGGATCGCGGCGGAGCCGGTGGTGTTCTGGCCGCGCGACAACGGCCCCGGCCAGTACGACGCGATCAGCGGCCAGGTCTGGCCGGGCGGCCTGCCGCCGATCGTGCGCGAGGAACCGGAGGACGAGCAGCTGATCCGCGCGGTCGCGGAGGGCGCGGGCATCGCGGCGGTCCCGGAACACCGGGCACGCGCGCTGAGGCGGCGAGGGGTGGTCCTGCGTCGGCTGACGGACCCGGCCCCCCGGATCGACCTGGGGCTCGCCCGGCGGGCGAGCGCGGTCCCGGCGGTGGTGCGGGAGTTCGTGGCGCTGGCCGGCGAGCCCGTCGCGGAAAGCCGTGGACGCCGTGGTTAGGGTGAGTCGCATGGGGACGATCAGGCAGGTGCAGATCACCTTCGACTGCGCGGAACCCGAGCGCGTCGCGCGGTTCTGGTGCGAGGTGCTGGGCTACGTGGTCCCGCCGCCTCCGCCGGGCTTCGACAGCTGGGCCGACTTCGACCGTTCGCTCCCACCGGAGCGCCAGGGCGCGGCGTTCGCCTGCGCCGACCCGACCGGCGCGGGCCCGCGGCTGTTCTTCCAGCGCGTCCCGGAAGGCAAGGTCGTCAAGAACCGCGTCCACGTCGACGTCCGAGCGGGCACGGGGCTGAAGGGCGCGGAGCGGCTGGCCGCCCTGGAGGCCGAGCGCGACCGGCTGATCGCGCTCGGCGCATCGCACTTCCAGACGCTGTACGCCGACGAGTACAACGAGTCGTGCATCGTGATGCAGGACGTCGAGGGCAACGAGTTCTGCCTGGACTGAACGGATCAGCGGGCGTCGATCGACGCCCGCTCACCCCTCTGTCAGCGCGCTCCCATTCTCTTTTCCCGCGCTGCCATGAGCATGTCCAGGTAATCCGCTTTGGCCGTCGACGACATCGGGACGGACGCCATCCACCGGATCCGGCTCTCGTTGATCACGATCTTGTTGAACTCGACCTCCGTGGGGGAACCGTCTCCCTCGGCCGGCCGGCTGACCACGGGGTAGTCGAGTACCACGCCCCGGCGTCCCTCCGTACCGGGCTCGTCGGTGAACGAGCCGAGCAGACCTTCCACCACCGACTCGTCCTCGAGTACGGCTTTGATGAAGATCGCCGGCCTGCCGTCATCCCCCGTCGGACCACCGGCCGGGGTGACCGGCAGGTCCGCGTCGTAGTCGACGAGCGTGAACCAGTCGGAGCGGTGACGATGCTCCCCCTGGCCTTCCGGCGATGGGAACCACCGCAACGCCACGCCCCAGGCGGCGGCGATCGTGACGATCATCGCCACACCCACGGTCACCAGCACCTGAACGGGCTGCGCACGCAAGGCGACCGCTTGGTCGGCGATCAGCAATCCCGTGTTCAAATGCCAGGCAAGCCCGGACAGCGCTATCGCGGCCGTGAGGAAAGGCAGGTGGAACACCACGCTGACCACGGCGAGATCCGCCAGTTCACGAAGCGTCGACCTCGACCGTGGCGGGGAACGCCGCTCGCGCACTCGAACCCAGGCCAGGCCAGGGCCGATGACGAGCAGGAACAGCACGAACGGCAGTGGTGACGTCGGCACGGTCAGTGGTCCTGCCGAACCTGTGATTCGTCGCCGGGCTCATCCGAGGGCGCCGGATCGGCATCCTCGACGTCCAAGATGCGGCTGACCCCGGAAGGTGGTGAATCCCGTCTGCTGCCGAACCCGCCGTAATTCGTGATGGCGTGCTCTCCACCCCAGCCCGCGAAGTCCGGCTGCGCCAGGTCGGTCTGATCGCTCTCGTGCTCGGCCATCCGTCAATTGTGCCTCAAGGGCCGTACCGGCCCGGCGGTCATCGACGTCGATATCCGCGGACGCACTCGGCAGCAACGCACTTGGATCGATCATGCCTCCGTAGGAGATAGCGGTCTTGCCGAACCGTTGATCAGCATTCGACGCTGGTGCGGCGTCGGTCCTAGGCGTCGCCGAGGGCGTGGCGGACCGCCGTCACCACCTGCGGGTGGCCCAGCGGGAGCGGCGGCGGTACCCGGTCCTCCTCGGTATCGCTACTCGACCCCACCACCCGCACGACCGTCCCGGCCTCCCGCAGCTTCGCGATGACGCCCTCGTGCTCGGACAGCCACGCTTCGTTCGCCGCCATCGCGTCGGCGGACGGGAGGAACGCGTCCGAGGCCGGGTCGACCAGGAGGAGCTGGGACGCCGCGCCCGGGTGGCGTTCCACCAGCTGGAGGGCCTCCGCCGCGAACGGGCCGCTCGCCACGACCGTGATGTCCGGGTCGGCTGGGCCCTGGTCGCCGAGGAGGTCGTCGGCTTCGGTGAGGGCGCCGCCCGCCGGGAGGCGGCACCAGAAGATCGCGCGCTTGTCCGACAGGGGCCGCCAGCTGCCCGGCAGCTCGTCGTGCCGCCCGGCACCCGCCGGGTCGAGGACGATCACCTTGGCGCCCGAAGGGTCGCCGGCGAGCACGACGGACGGGCCTTCGGAACGCGAGAGTTCGGCGGGCATCAGGAATCCTTTCCACGACGGGGGAGCTCCGGAGAGTCGGTGTCGAGCGGCACGGACCCCGACCGGACGAGTCCCAATTGGACGGTCTGGCGGCCGGTCAGCCGCTCCAGGAGCCAGTCGGCGGCCGTGCGGACCCGGTTCCCCGGCATCGCCATCAGGTGGTACGCGCGCGTCACGGCCTTCGCCGGGAGGCCGGACAAGGGAATGTGCAACGGGTTCGCCGCGGCCGCGCCGGCGCCGAGGTCGACGACGAAGCCGAGGTCGTGGTGGCGGTAGGTGCCGGCGCGGCCGTAGCCGAGCGACGCAGCCACGTTGCGGCCGGCCAGCTTGCCCTGCCGCTCGGCGTGCTGCGCGGTCATCGCGGTGTACTCGCCGGGGCGGGTGAGGTCGGGGACGGCGGCCGCGTCGCCGCAGGCGAACACGTCGTCGCGGCCCGGGACGTTCAGCCGCTCGGTGACGACCAGCCTGCCCTTCGCCGTCTCGAGGCCGATTCCGGCCACCAGCGGGTCGGGCCGCACGCCGACGCACCACACGAGCGTTCGGGTGGGCACCGACTCCCCGTTCGTCAGCGTCACGCCCTTGCCGTCGGCGTTGTCCACCGACGTCTTCATCAGCACTTCGACGTCGCGGGCGCGCAGCACCTGGTCGGCGGTCCGCCCGAGCCGCCGGTCCAGTTCGGGCAGCACCCGCTCGGCGACGTCCAGCAGCAGCCAGCGGATCCGCTGCCCGGCGAGCTCGGGGTGGCGCGCGGCGAGCGCGGCGGTGAACGCGGGGCCCTGCGCGGCCACCTCGGTGCCGGTGTAGCCCGCGCCCACCACCACGAACGTGCAGCGCGCGTCGCGCTCGGCCGGGTCTTCCGCGGCCGCGGCGAGCTCGATCTGCCGCGTGATGTGGTCACGCAGGTACAGCGCTTCGGGCACCCCGCGGAAGCCGTGCGCGTATTCGGGGACGCCGGGGATCGGCAGGAGCTTGTTCACACTGCCCGCGGCCAGCACCAGCCGGTCGTAGCGGATCCGGTGCTCGCCGTCCTCCGGGTCGGTGTAGGCGACCGTGCGGTCGTCGAAGTCGACGCCGGTCGCGGTCCCCAGCACCAGGCGCACCCCGGCCAAGGTCTCGGGGATCGACACCGCGACCCGCCGCGGGTCGAGGATCCCGGCGGCCACCTCCGGCAGCAGCGGCAGGTAGAGGAAGTAGTCCGTCGGGTTGAGCAAGACGACTTCGACGTCTTCGCCGGCTTCCTTCCGGAGGCTCTTCGCCGCGTTGTACCCGGCGAAACCGCCGCCGACGATCACGACACGCATGGATCCCCTTTCTTCGCCCGGATTTCGTCCTTCGTCGATTACCCGAGGCCGGAGCGGGGAAACCCGCGGGGTTGACCTCCCGGCCCAGGGGCGTACGGTCAGGGGGTTGGCTGTTGTTCAGACACGTGCTCCGGTCAGCGCCCCAAGCTGCGAAAGGGAGCGCCATGCACGACATCTTCCGAACCGTTCACGAACCCGGCGGCTTGACCGCCACCATGACCGAGCGCCCGGGCGGGGTCCGCGTCGTCACCCTGGTGGGCGACATCGACGCCGCCACGGTCCACACCCTCGACGAAGCACTGGCCACCGGCGAGCGGGTCGTCGTCGACCTGACCCGGGTGGCGTTCCTCAGCTGCGCCGGCGTCCGTTCGCTGCTGCAGGCGAACGACCGCACCGACCTCGCCCTCGTCGTCGGCGGCCACGCCGTGACGCGTTCGCTGGAAGCGACCGGCGCCGACCTGGTGCTGAAGGTCCACCCCCGCGTGGGGGCCGCGCTCGTCGGCCTCACCCCCGAAGCCGGCCGGGAGGCGTGACCGCCGGACGGCCACCCCTCCCGCCGTCCACTGTGGACTCGGCCGGGACGGGTCAGTCGTCCGGCCATTCGCCGGTCGCCTTGCGGTAGCCGACGGCACCCGCTCGTTCGGTGGCCGCCTTGACGGCGGCGAAGATCGCGCCCTGCACCGCCGCCGCGATGATCACCTGCTGCCAGGTGTAGTCGCGGTCGGTGGCGTCGGGCGCGTCTTCTTCGCCCGCCACGCGCTTCCAGACCTGCTTGAACGCCTGGCCGGCGAGAACGCCGCCGAGCGCGCCGACCATCCAGCTCAGCGGCTTGTACAGCACCTTGTTCACGAGTCGTTCCTCCGTCGCAGGATCAGGCGGATCACGATCACCAGGCCGAGCACGCCGGCGAACACCGGCACCGGGTTGGCGCGGACCGCGTCGGCGCCCCGGCGGAACTTGACGGCGGTCGGCGCGTTCGTCACGTCGGCGACCTTCGCGGTCGCCACGTCGAGCTTCTCGTCGACGTTTTCCTTGACCCGGCTCTTGACGTCGAGCTTGTGCCCGAGCGCTTCCAGCGTTTCGGTGAGCTCTTCCCGGGTGGTGTCCCGGTCGAGCCGCGCCTCTTCGGCGTTCTTCGGGAAGTCGCCGCTCATGCCCGCACCCCCTGCTTCACGGTGTCCACGTCTTCGCGGACGCCGGTGATCGCTTCTTCGGGCACCGGCGGCACCGCCTGCGTCACTTCCTTCTTGCCCACCAGCGCGGCGATCCCGGCGATGACGAACAGCGCGACCGCGACGATCACCGCCGCGAGCCAGCCGGGCACGACCAGTGCGAGCGCCAGCACCGCGGCCGCGACCAGCGTGCCGGCGCCGAACAACGCGAACAGGCCCGCCGCGCCGAACAACCCGGCGCCGACCCCCATTTTCTTGCCCTTGCGCTGCAGTTCGAAGACCGCGAGCCGCATTTCGTCCCGGACCAGCCGCTTGACCTCGTCGGTCAGGTCCGTCACCAGCTGCCCGACGGAACGGTCGGCAGCCGGTTCCTTGTTCACTTCTTCGATCACGGAACACCTCCTTACCTGGCCGCCGTGTACCCGGCCCCGCGCCGGATCAACCACGCCGGGTTTGACCGCGCGAGCGCCGGGTAGCCGATTCGTACCGACCACCGACCAGGAGGAGTGCATGAGCACGATCACCGAAATCGTGGACGTGGAAGTCCCCGTTTCCACCGCCTACAACCAGTGGACGCAGTTCGAGGAATTCCCGCGGTTCATGGAAGGCGTCGAAGAGATCCGCCAGCTCGACGCCACGCACACCCACTGGGTGACGCGGTTCGGTGGCGTGACGCGCGAATTCGACGCGACGATCACCGAACAGCACCCCGACGAGCGGGTCGCGTGGACGTCGGACTCCGGTCCGGACCACGCGGGCGTCATCACGTTCCACCGCTTGGGAGACGCGCACACGCGGGTGACCGCGCAGATGGACATCGACCCGGAGGGCTTCGCCGAGAACGTCGCCGACAAGCTGGGCGTCCTCGACCGCCGGGTGAAGGGCGACCTCAAGCGGTTCAAGGAGTACGTCGAGCAGCACGGCCGGGAGACCGGCGGCTGGCGCGGTGACGTGGAGCGCCCGGGTACGTAACCCGATCGGGGCGAATCACCCGGCGGGGCGGTGCAGTACCGCCCCGCCGGGTTTCGCGTCCGGGAACGACGGGTAGGCCGCCTCCATGACGACCACCACCGCCGACGTTCCCACCGTCGAACTGAACAACGGCGTGCGGATCCCGCAGTTCGGGTTCGGCGTCTTCCAGATCCCGCCGGAAGAAACCGCCCAGGCTGTGCGGACGGCCCTGGAGGCCGGCTACCGCCACATCGACACCGCGCAGATGTACCGGAACGAAGCGGGGGTCGGCGCCGGGATCGCGGACGCCGGCTTGAAACGCGAAGACGTGTTCGTCACCACGAAACTGGCGAACGACGCGCACGGCCACGACAACGCGATCACCGCGCTGGAAGGCAGCCTGCGGCGGCTCGGCTTCGACCACGTCGACCTGTACCTGATCCACTGGCCCTTGCCGCACAAGGAGAACTACGTCCGGACGTGGCAGGGCTTCGAGGACATCCTGCGCGCGGGCAAGGCGCGCGCGATCGGCGTGTCGAACTTCCAGCCGGCGCACCTCGACCGGCTGGCGGAGGAGACTCCGACCGTGCCCGCGGTCAACCAGATCGAGCTGCATCCCGCGCTGCAGCAACCGGAACTGCGCGCCTATCACCGGGAGCACGGCATCGCGACCGAGGCGTGGAGCCCGCTCGCCCAGGGCGAAGTGCTCGACGACCCGGTGCTCACCGAGCTGGCGGGCAAGCACGAGCGCACGGCCGCGCAGGTCGTGCTGCGCTGGCACCTGCAGCTCGGGAACATCGTGTTCCCCAAGTCCGCGTCACCCGAGCGGATCCGGCAGAACATCGACGTCTTCGGCTTCGAACTGGACGACGAAGACATGAAGGCGATCGGCGAGCTCGACGCCGGCCGCCGCACCGGGCCGGATCCGGACGCTTTCACGGGGTGACCGCGGCGTTTCCCTGAGCGACGCGGCGGGTATCCCTCCGGCAAGGTCCCCCTGGAAGGAGTGTCCGGCATGACCACGAACGCGTATCTGTCGTTCCTCGCGATCGGCGTCGCGCTGGTCCTGATCGACGGGCAGATCATCTACCGCAGCGGCCGCCGGTACCTGGAGAACTCCTACGGCGATCCGGCGGCGGGCGCTTCGATGACCCGCCTGGTCACGGTGCTGTTCCACCTGGCGACGCTGGGTGTGCTGGCCTTGATCTCGACCATCGACATGGGCGAAAGCGACTTGCCGGACGTCGTCGGCCGGCTCGGCGTACTGCTGCTGATCCTGGCGATCGCGCACGCGATCACCCTCGGCGTGCTGGCCCGCATCCGCGGCGAGCAGGAGGTCGAGGCGGTCGTCCAGCGCGGCGGCCGGCAGCAGCGGGTGGAGCCGCAGACCCCGACGGTCACGCCGGTGCCGGGCCAGAACGGCCGGTACCCGGACGTCAGCCCTTCGCTGGAGAACAGGTCCCCGTACTCGGCCCAGTAACCGCCCTCAGCCCTCGCGCCCGGCCGCCGGGAGATCGACCTCGGTGTGCCGGGCCGCGAGCGTTCCGGCCAGGTCGGCGAGTTTGACGTTCAGGTCCTGGGACGCGCGCCGCAGCACGTCGAACGCTTCGTCGGCGCTGATGCCGCGGCGCTGCATCAGGATCCCCTTCGCCTGACCGATGACGTCCCGGCTGTCGACCGCGCGGCGCAGGTGCTCGGCCTCCAGCTCGGCCGTGACGACGGCTTCGGTGTGGGCGAGCGCTAGCGAGGCGTGCGTGGCCAGCAGGAGCGCGGTGTCGATGGCCTGACGGTCGAACGCACCCGGCGTCCGCGAATAGATGTTGAGCGCCCCCGACAGGCGCGGCGGGCGGGCGTCCGGCACCAGCGCCGTCGCCAGCACCGAGTGGTAGCCGTGCCGGGCGGCCCCCGGGCCGAACGACGGCCACCGCGGGTCGCGCCCGACGTCCTGCGACCAGCAGAGGGCCGGGCCGTCCGGGCGCGCTGAATCCACGCAGGGACCTTCGCCGTGGTCGTACTGCAGCAGGTCGAGCTCCACGGCCACCGGGTCGGTCTCGATCGGCGTGTGGAACCGGCCGTCCGGGTCGCGCAGGGTGACGCTGACCAGGTCGGCGTCCGGGACGATAGCGACCGCGGCGCCGACGACGAGCCTGAGCACGCCGCCGACGGTGTGCGTCACGTCCAGCAAGGTCCGCGTGAGGTCGGCGAACTGGCTCGCCAAGGGGCCCGGCGCCGGTTCGCCGTCCTGCCCGAACCAGGTCCGGTCCCGGGCCCATTCCTCTTCGCTGACGCTCATCGGTCCTCACTGTGTCGGTGATCGGTGTGGGGCCCATTCAACCCGATGCCGGCGCGTTCTCGCTCGAGCCCGGCCCGCGCAGGGCGTTTCGGGCGCGGTCGACGAACCCCGGGCCCGGCCACAGCTGCTCGGCGGCCGGCACCCGGTCGGCCAGGTCCGGGTGTGGCAGCGTCGCGGCGGCCTCCCGGGCTTCGAGGACCGCCCGGCCCAATGTGGTCCGCCGTTCGGGGGAACAGCGGCGCCGGACCTCGGTCACGGCAGCGGGCCCTTCCTCGCGGACGTGCCGCCGGACCGCGCGGATCAGCCCGCCCAGCAGCCGCTCGAACCGGACCTCCTGCGGCCCGGCGCCCTCCAGCTCCCGCATCAGCCGCTCCGCTTCGGCGAGGTCGCCTTCGCCGTCGAGGAAGGGCTCTTCGGCGACGGCGTGCCGGACCAGCTGCGCGGTCAGGTGGTCCGCGAGGTCCTTGCGGTTCTCCGGGCTGCCCTGGCCGAGTTCGAGCTCGGTGCACAGCCGGTCGAGTTCCCGGTGGTCGCCGGCGAGGACGATCGTCAGGTCGGTTGCGGGGTGGCTGCCGTTCATGCACGCTCCTGGTCCGGCTGGGAATTTCCGAGACGGATACCCGCTGCTCGCGCGCCGAATCCCGTGTCGGCCGCCGGCGAGCCGGGTATGCCACCGGGAGAACCGGCTTCAGGGAGGACGACCATGGCACCGCCGTCGACGGTGATCGAGCGCGAACGCAAGTACGAGATCGCCGCGGGCAGCGGCGTGCCGCGGCTGATCGGCGTGGCCGGCGTCGCGGCGCAGGACGATCCGGTCGAGCAGATCCTCGACGCTTCCTACTACGACACGGAAACCTTCCGGCTGGCGGCCGCCGGCATCACGCTGCGGCGGCGCGTCGGCGGGCACGACGCCGGCTGGCACCTCAAGCTGCCGGTGTCGGCCGACGAACGGCAGGAGATCCAGCTGCCGCTGGGCGGCGACGCCCGGAAGGTGCCGGGCCGGCTCCGCCGCCTGGTGCGCGCGTACACGCTGGGGGAGAAGCTGGTGCCGATCGCGCACCTGCGCACCGACCGGTTCGCCCACCGGCTGGCCGCCGAAGACGGCCGCACGATCGCCACCCTCACCGACGACCACGTGACCGGCGAGGCGGGCGGGACGGCCGCGCACCTCGACGAGTGGCGCGAACTGGAACTGGAGCTCGACCCGGACACCGAACCTGGCCTGCTCGAGGAGTTCGACCACGCGCTGGCCGGCGCCGGAGCCTCGGCCTCGCCGTGGCCCTCGAAGCTGCGCCGCCTGGTCGGCGACCGCGTCCCGGCGACGCCGCGCCCGGGCAAGAAGCCCTCGGCGGGTGACGTCGTGCTGGCGTCGCTGCGCGCGCACTCGGCCGCACTGCGCCGCGCGGACGTCGGGGTGCGCCTCGACGTCGACGATTCCGTGCACCAGATGCGCGTCGCGGCCAGGAAGCTGCGGAGCACGCTTCGCAGCTTCGGCTCGCTCCTCGACCAAAATAAGACCGCGGGCCTGGCGGCCGAGCTGCAGTGGCTCGGACGGCAGCTGGCCCCGGCCCGGGACACCGAGGTCACCGAGGAGCGGCTGCGCGAGCGGCTCGGCGACGTACCGCCGGAGCTGGTGCTCGGGCCGCTGCGCCAGTTCCTCACCCGCTACTTCGCCCGCGAGGCGGAGGAGGCGCGCACGCGGGCGGTGACGGCGCTGACCGGCAAGCGCTACCTCGCGCTCCTGCGGGAGCTGGACGCGGTGGTCACGGACCCGCCGTGGACCGCGAAGGCGCGCAAGCCCGCGAAGGCCGGACTGCGCAAGCCGCTGCGCAAGGCGGCCCGGAAGCTGACCCGCGCCGAGGCGGCCACCCACGGCCTGGCGGACGAGCAACTGGAGCACGCCCTGCACGACGTCCGGAAGAAGGCGAAGCGGGCCCGCTACGCCGCCGACACCGTGAAGCCGGTGTCGGGCAAGAAGGTGAAGAAGTGGCGCCGGAACGTCAAGGCGGTGCAGCAGACGCTCGGTGCGCACCAGGACACCGTGGTCGGCCGGGAAGTCCTGCGCCACCTCGCGATCGCCGGGCATGGCGAGGGGCAGAACACGTTCACCTTCGGAGTGCTGCACGCCCAGGACGCCGAGCGGGCGGAGAAGCTGCGCAAGCGGTTCGCGACGGAGTGGCGGCGGCTCCGGAAGGGCTGACCGCGTCCCGTCCCGGCCGGCTCGGCCGGGACGGGCTCAGCCTTCGTCGGTCAGCTTGCCGCGCAGCTGCTCGAGGGTCTGCGACAGCAGGCGCGAGACGTGCATCTGGGAGATTCCGACGCGGTCGGCGATCTGGGTCTGGGTCAACCCGCCGAAGAACCGCATGACCAGGATCGCGCGCTCGCGCTTGGGCAGTTCCTGCAGGAGCGGCTGGAGGGCCTCGTGGTTCTCCACCATGGCCATCTCGTGGTCCGGTTCCCCCATCGTGTCCGCCAGCGACAGCGCCTCGGCGTCGTCGTGGACGGGCTTGTCGACCGAGAGCGCCTGGTACGCGTTGCCCGCCATCAGGCCTTCGCGGACTTCGTCGACGTCCAGGTTGAGGTGCTCGGCCAGCTCCGTCGGCGTCGGGGCGCGGCCCAGGCGCTGCGAGAGCGTCGCCGAGCCCTGGCTCAGCGACAGGTGCAGTTCCTTGAGCCGGCGGGGGACGCGCACGGACCAGCCGGTGTCGCGGAAGTGCCGCCGCACCTCGCCCATGATCGTCGGCACCGCGAAGGACAGGAAGTCGTGCCCGCGGGTGGGGTCGAACCGGTCGACGGCGTTGATCAGGCCGATCCGCGCCACCTGGACGAGGTCTTCCCGGGGCTCGCCGCGGCCGGAGAACCGCGTCGCGATGTGCTCGGCGAGCGGCAGCAGCTCGGTGACCAGCTTGCTGCGGACCACGTCCCGCCGCGGGTCGTCCGCCTCGAGGCGGCCCAGCTCATCGAACAGCGGCTCGCAGTGGGCGTATTCATCCGGGCGGTGGAGGACGGTTTTGCGCTCGCCGCTCACGCGCTCGTTCCCGGGTTCAGCACCAGCTCGATCGTGACGATCCCCGCGCCTCCTCCGGGAAGGACGTCGCAGTGCGCGGTCACCGATCGGCTGAGGGTGGTCAGGACGTGCCAGCCGAACGTGCGGTCGCTCGGCGGGCGCGGGTCGCTCGACCGGGTCGAGACGACGACGTGCAGCCCGTCGATCGCGAGCCGGAAGCGGCAGTGCAGCTGCGAGCCGAGCTCGGCGAGCTGGACCAGCTGGGCGCACGCCTCGTCGACCGCCATCTTCGCGTCGGCGATCGCGTCCAAGCCGAAGTCCGCGCGCGAGACGACGCCGTGCGTGAGCATGCGTACCAGGGGGATCTGCTCCGCCATGGCGGGGAGCCGCAGCTCGACGAGCTCGTCGAGCATCTCGTCGACGGTGGGTTTACCGCCGAACGAGCCACTTCGTGTTTCTTCCATGCTGGAGGTACTACCCATCCGGGCGAATGCCGACACTTGCTGTTCAGGGGTTTCGGAGTGGTCCATCGGGCTCGACGTCACCGGCCGAGCGCCCGTTCGAGTTCCTTCTTGGTCATCTTCGAGCGGCCGTCGATGTTCTTCTTCTTGGCTTCGTTGTACAACTGGTCCTTCGTGGGGCCGCCGGGGCCCTTGCGGTTGCCGGAACGCTCGCCGCCGCGCTGCTGCGGGGACTTGTCCTTGACCGAGGTCCGGCTGGCTTCCCGGGACTCGCCCGACTGCGCGCGGTTCTTGTTCACGGTGCGGGCCGCGATCTCCTTGGCCCGCCCGGTGCTCGCGCCGCGGTCCTCGGCCGAGTCCTTGATGTGCTCGTACTGGCGTTCACGCTTGCCGCTCCACGACTGAGGCATGGCAGCTCCCTTCCTGGCGCGAGATGGGTACCCGGGTGATCACCGGGTAAACGTCATCTTCGCGTGGTTACCCACCGCATCGGCCGGGTACGCGACGGGCTGACCGAGAGGAGGCGCCGATGCGGATCGGCTACACCCTGATGACCGAGCAGACCGGGCCGAACGAACTGGTCCGGTTCGCCGCCGGTGCGGAAGCGGCCGGCTTCGACTTCGAGGTGATGAGCGACCACTACTCGCCCTGGCTGGCCGAGCAGGGGCACGCGCCCTACGCGTGGAGCGTGCTCGGCGCGGTCACCCAGAGCACCGAGCGCGTCGAGCTGATGACCTACGTGACCTGCCCGATCATGCGGTACCACCCGGCCGTGGTGGCGCAGAAGGCGGCGACCGTGCAGGCGCTCTCGGCCGGCCGGTTCACGCTCGGGCTCGGCGCCGGCGAGAACCTCAACGAGCACGTCGTCGGCCGCGGCTGGCCGCCGGCCAACGTCCGGCACGACATGCTCGCCGAGGCCGTCCAGATCATCGGCGGCCTGTTCGACGGCGGGCACTTCGACTACGAGGGCAAGCACTTCCGCGTCGACTCCGCGAAGCTGTGGGACCTGCCGGAGAAGCGGACGCCGGTCGCCATCGCCGTGTCCGGCTCGCAGTCGGTCCGCCGGTTCGCCCCGGTCGCCGACGCGATGATCGCCGTCGAGCCGAAGGTGGAGCTGTCGCGGGAGTGGGACGCGACCAGGCTCGGGCCGCCGACCCGCAAGATCGCGCAGCTGCCGATCTCGTGGGGTCCCGACCGCGAGGCCGCGGTGAAGCGCGCGCACGAGCAGTTCCGCTGGTTCGCCGGCGGCTGGAAGGTCAACGCCGAGCTGCCCGGCCCGGCCGGGTTCGCCGGGGCGACGCAGTTCATCCGCGAGGAGGACGTCGCCGGCTCGATCGCGTGCGGCCCGGACGTGGAACCGATCGTCGAAGGCGTCCGCGAGTTCGAGAAGGCGGGCTTCACCGACGTGGCGCTCGTCCAGATCGGCGGTGACCAGCAGGAGGGCTTCCTCAACTTCGCCGAGAAGGAACTGCTGCCGGCGCTGCGCGGCTAGCGAGCGGGCTCGGGAGCGGGCGCGGGTCCGGCCTCGGTGAGCCGCCGGTCCGCGCCCGTCACCCGCAGGGCGCGGCGGACCGCCGCGCTGGTCCCGGTGACGACGAGCAGTTCGGTGCCACGCTGCTCGGCCTCGAGCGCGGCGTGGAGCAGCACCCGCACGCCCGCGACGCCGAGGAAGTCCACTTCGGACAGGTCGACGGCGAGCTGCTCCGGCGCCGCCCACAGCCGGTCGGTGAGCAGGGCGCCCAAGTCGCCGGCGGTCGCGCTGTCGAGGTCGCCGCGCACGGTGACGCGGACGGTGTGCGGGGCGGGCCACGTGGTGCGCAGCCGCAGGGCGGGACATCGGGCTCGGGGAGCGTTCATCGCGGTTCGCCGCCGTCCTGGCGCGGCCGGGCGCCGCGCCCTCGAAGGGGTTCGGGGCCGGCTGCTGGTTGAACCGTCCCCGAAGCCTTGACCAGGCGTGAGCGGCCCGCAACCGCCGTTGCTCCGAACGGGCGCGTGCCGCGCCGAGGCGGTGACCGCTCGTGCCCGCGCTGATCGTGATGCAGTAATCTCGCGCTGGACCCGTTAAAGCGCTAGCGGCCCACTAGTGGCGCGCGCCCGGGTCCTCCCTGGTCTTGAGCGCCCTGAACAGAGGATGGGGGGCGTCGACCAGATGACGGGCGGCCACGAGCAGCTCACCGCGCGGCTGGACGAAGTCACGGTCGCGATGGAATCGCTGACCGCGATGCTGGACACCGAGCTCGACCTCGGCCAGATGTTGCAGGCGGTGTGCGACAACGTGGTGCACGTGGTGCCGGGAGCCGACATGGCGAGCATCACCCTGGTGCGCGACGGCGTACCGGAAACGGTGGCCAGCACCGATCAGCGAGCGGTCAACTTCGACCGCGAGCAGTACCGCATCGGCGACGGCCCGTGCCTGCGCGCGGCGGAGACCGGCCAGCCGGTCCGGGTGGGTGTCGGCGCGGTGGGTGATCTGTGGCCCCAGTTCGTGACGTCGGCGGAGCAGCTGGGCGTGGCGAGTTTTCTGGCGGCCCCGCTGACGGTGGACGAGGACATGTCCGGCGCGGTCAACCTCTTCGGCTTCGGCGAGCACGGTTTCAGCGAGCTGGGCACGAAGATCCTGGAGCTGTACACGGCGACGGTGGTGTTCGGCTTGCGCAGCGCGCGCCGGTATTTCGCGGGCCGGGAGCTGGCGGACCAGCTCAACCGGGCACTGGAGACGCGAGCGGTGATCGACCAGGCGAAGGGGATCCTGATGGCGGCGCACCGGATCACCGCGGAGGAAGCGTTCCAGCGGCTGGTGAAGAGGTCGCAGGACGGGAACCGCAAGCTGCACGAGGTGGCGGCGGAGTTCGTGGCAGCGGTGGCAACGACAACGGCTTGAGTGCCGCGCGGCGGTCATGGTTCGGTGGCGGCCGGTGTCCGGCGGGACGGAAGTTGCGGTCCGCGACGTTCCGGCGGGCGGCGGTGGTTCCGGTCGTGTGCGGTGGCAACCGGTGGGTGGCGCTGCCTGGATGGGGTGGATGCCGAGTTTGCGGCGCCCCGGACGGGCACGGGGTTGTTCCCGGCGAGCGGCGATTCCGGCCGTGTGGGGCCGACCGGCAACCCGGCGGGCCGCGGCGATTCCGGCTGTGTGTGGGACCGACCCGGCGACCCAGCGGGCAACGGCGATTCCGGTCGTGTGGGGCCGACCCGGCGGGCGGCGGCGATGGCGACCCGGCGCCCCGGCGAGCGGTGCTGCCTGGGTGGGTGGATGCCGAGTTTGCGGCGCCCCGGACGGGCACGGGGTTGCTCCCGGCGGGCCGCGGCGATTCCGGTTGTGTGCGGGACCGACCCGGCGGGGCGGCGGCGGTTCCGGTCGTGTGGGGCCGACCCGGCGACCCGGCGGGCGGTGCTGCCCGGCTGAGGTGGATGCCCAGTCTGCCGCACCCCAGCAGGCGCGGGTCTGTTCCCGCGGCCTCGCGTCGCTGCGCCGTACGCCCGCGGTCCGCGGCAGCCAAGCGGTCACCGCCGGTGGCCGTCCGCATCGAGTCGCCGGGGACACGTGCCCGCCGACCGAGCCAACAGCGCGTAGTCGCCGCCCCCGGCCCGCTCACCCCGCCGGTACCTCGTCCGGCGGCGCGTCCGGCTCCACCGCCTGCTCCTGGCGGCCTCGGCCCAGCTGGCACGTCGTGCAGACCAGCGTCCGGCCGAGCACCGTGCCGTCGTCCGCGACCACCTGCGCCACGTGCATCGTCGGGAAGCCGCAGACCTCGCAGGGGAGTGAGCCGCTTTCGCGGCTGATGCGGATCTGGGTGCCCATCCGGCCTCCTGGTGTGACGTGGGTCTCAACTACCTTGCCGTCTCCTGGGCCTGAGCCGGGCGATTTCACTCGTTCGGCGCAACGTTCGGTGTCTCCGGAGGGCGTGCCGGCGCCTCCTGTGTTTCAGGGAGTGATCCGGGGTAACCGGCCGGTGAAAACGCACTGGCGGATGCCCGGAGGGGAGCGGAGATGCGAGACAAGCGGAACGACCTGCGACCGGTGGCCGACCTCCTGCTGGAGGGCGGTGACTCCCCGCAGCAGGAGCGCACCCGGCACAAGGCGGCGCTGGCGGTGGCCGCGCAGGCCAAGGATCCGGAGGACTGCGCCCAGTTGCTGGAGATGCTCGGCCTGCACCGCGGTGGCGGGCGCGCCAGCGAAGTCGCCTGAGCGTCGTCACGCTGAGTTTCGGGAGGCCGCCGGACGGGTATCGCTGCCCGTGAGGAGGTCGACATGGCGAGACCGGTGTGGAGCGGCGCGCTGAGCCTGGGGCTGGTCACCGTACCCGTTGAGCTGTACCCCGCGGTGGCGGACCACACGATCCACTTCCACCAGTTCGAACGCGGCACGTCGGACCGAATCCGCAACCGCCGCGTCAACGAGCGGACCGGCGACGAGGTCGACCGGGACGAGATCGTCAAGGGCTACGAGCTCGGCGGCGGCGACCACGTGCTCGTCGAGCCGGACGAGCTGGACGAAATCGCACCCGAACGGTCCCGCCGGATCGACATCGAGCAGTTCGTCGAGCTCGACGACATCGACCCGTGGTTCTTCGACAAGACGTACTGGCTCAAGCCGGCGAAGGACGACTTCGCCAAGGCGTACGGCCTGCTGCTGCAAGCCATGGACCGCAGCGAGAAGGCCGGCGTCGCGAAGTTCGTGCTGCGCGGCAAGGAATACCTCGCGGCGGTCCGCGCCGGCGAGGGCGTCATGGTGCTCAACACCCTGCACTTCGTCGCGGACCTGCGGAAGCCGAAGGACGTCATGGGCGAGCTGCCCAAGCTCCCGAAGGCGCGGCCGAAGGAGCTCGACATGGCGCTCGCGCTGGTCGGCGAGATGACCGCGCCCTGGAAGCCCGAGGACTTCCGCGACGAGTACTCCAAGCGCGTCGAAAAGCTGATCAAGGCCAAGAAAGCCGGCAAGGAGATCACGCACGAGGAGGAGCCGGAACCGTCGGCCGACGTCGTCGACCTGTTCGAGGCGCTCTCGCGCAGCGTGAAGAACCGCAAGAAGCCGGCCGGGAAGGGCCTCGCCGAACTGTCCAAAGCGGACCTGGACAAGCTCGCCCGCGAGCAGGGCGTCAAGGGCCGGTCGAAGATGACGCGCGCCCAGCTCGAGAAGGCGCTGAAGGCCTCGTGACCGGACCCGGCTGGCGCGAGCCCACCCTGGCCACGCTCACCGGCCGCCGGTTCACCGACGCGGACTGGATCTTCGAGCGCAAGCTGGACGGCGTCCGCGCGATCTGCGTCCGCGACGGCGGCTCGCCGACGCTGTACTCGCGCAACCACAAGGTGATGGACAACGCCTACCCCGAAATCGTCGAGGCACTGGCGGCCCAGGGCGGCCCGCGGTTCGTCGCCGACGGGGAGATCGTGGCGTTCGACGGCGCGAACACGAGTTTCGCCGCGCTCCAGCCTCGGATCCACGTGAGCGACCCGGACCGTGCCCGCGCGACCGGCGTGCGCGTCTACTACTACCTCTTCGACCTGCTGTACTTCGACGACCAGGACACGACCGGCCTGCCGCTGCGGCAGCGGAAGGCGCTGCTGCGGGACGCGTTCGGCTTCGAGGGCCCGCTGCGGCTGTCGTCGCACCGGAACACCGAGGGCGAGAAGCTCTTCGAAGAGGCTTGCCGACGCGGGTGGGAAGGCGTCATCGCCAAGCGGGCCGACGCGCCCTACCACCACGGGCGGTCACCCGACTGGCTGAAGTTCAAGTGCGCGCAGGGCCAGGAGCTCGTCATCGGCGGCTTCACCGACCCGCAGGGCTCGCGGCACGGCTTCGGCGCGCTCCTGCTCGGCTACCACGAGGACGGCGGCCTGAAGTACGCCGGCAAGGTCGGCACCGGGTTCGACGAGGAGCTGCTGGCGTCGCTGCACGCGCGGTTGCGGAAGCGGGAGACGCCGGACTCGCCGTTCGCCGGCGCGGTGGGGGAGCGTGGCGCGCACTGGGTCCGGCCGGACCTGGTGGCGCAGATCGACTTCTCCGAATGGACGCGCGACGGGCGGCTGCGGCACCCGCGGTTCGCCGGGCTGCGCGAAGACAAGAAGGCCGGCGACGTCGTACGGGAGCGGGCATGAAGATTTCGCACGCGGACAAGGTGTTCTACCCGGACGACGGCGTGACCAAGGGCGACGTCGCCGAGTACTACCGGACCGTCGCGGATGTCATGCTGCCGCACCTGCGCGGCCGCCCGCTGACGTTGCGGCGCTTCCCCGACGGCATCGCGAAGCAGGGCTGGTTCCAGAAGCACCCGGGCGAGCACTTCCCGGACTCGATCCGCGTCGAGAGCGTTCCCCGCAGCGGCGGCGGCACCGACGACTACGTGGTGTGCGACGACGCCGAAACGCTGGAGTACCTGGCGAACCAGGGAACCGTGGAGTTCCACGTCTGGCTGTCCACTGTGGACGCGCCCGGGCAGCCGGACCGCTTGGTGCTGGACCTCGACCCGCCGGACGGCACCCCCGTCGCCGAGCTGCGCGCGGTCGCCCGGCGCATCCGCGATCAGTACGAGCGTGTCGGGTTGACGGCGTTCGTCCAGGCCACCGGCGGCCGCGGCTTCCACGTGCTCGCACCGCTGGACGCGAAGACGGACACGGAGGTCGTGCTGGAGCTGTCCCGCGCGCTCGCCGGCCGCGTGGCGGAGTCCGACCCGGACCGGCTGACCACGGCCCAGCGCAAGGAAAAGCGCGGCGACCGGATCTTCCTGGACGCCAACCGCAACGGGTACGCGCAGACGTTCGTGGCGCCGTATTCGCTGCGGGCCAGCCCCGGTGCGGCGGCGGCGACACCGCTGGACTGGCGGGAACTCGGCAAGGCCGAACCGGCCGGCTGGAGCCTGGCGAAGGAGAAGCAGCGGCTGGCCCGCAAGGACGACCCGTGGCGCGACCTGGACCGGCACGCGGGGTCGGCCGAGGCGGCGCTGAAGCAGCTGGACTGAGGGCGCGCGGCTCAGCCGAGCAGCTTGCCCGCCGCCTTCAGGTCTGCCACGAAAGCCGCGTACGCTTCGTCCCGGTCCGGTGCCCGCAACACCGCCGACGGGTGCACCGTCGCCACCGCGGACGGCACCAGGTCGGCCAGGTCCTCCGGCGGCTCGACCGGCTCCCCGCGGTGCTGGGTGAGCCGGAACTGGGTGCCCAGCAACGACTGCGCGGCCGTCGCGCCCAGCAGCAGCACCAGGTCCGGGCGGACCGCCCGCAGTTCCGCCAGCAGCCACGGGCGGCAGGCGACGACCTCGGTGCGGCCCGGCTTCCGGTGGATCCGGCGCTTCCCCTCGCGCTTGAACTTGAAGTGCTTGACCGCGTTGGTCACGTACAGCGACCGCCGGTCGAAGCCCGCTTCCTCGAACGCGCGGTCCAGGAGCTTCCCGGCGGGCCCGACGAACGGTTCACCCGCCACGTCTTCCTTGTCGCCGGGCTGTTCTCCGACGACAAGGACCTTCGCCCCGGTCGAGCCTGCACCGAAGACGGTCTGCGTGGCGTCCTGGTACAGCGAGCACCCTTCGCAGCCGGACGCCGCCGACCGCAACCGGGCGAGATCGGTGGTGTCCGGCGGCTCGGCGCGGCGGTGATCCGGCATGGGGCGGGAGATTCCCGTTCGCCGCGCCGAGTAAACCCGGCGACCCCGGGTAGCCGCCGGGTAACCGGATGGAAGGAGTTCACGATGACCACCGCACGCGACATCATGACTCCGGACGCGACCTGCGCCCGCGAGTCGGACACCGTGCACGACGCCGCGGTCACCCTGGCCCGCAAGGGAGTCGGCGCGCTGCCGATCTGCGGTGAGGACGACCGGCTGAAGGGCATGATCACCGACCGCGACATCGTCGTGAAGGTGCTGGCCGAGGGCAAGGACCCGCGGGCGCTGCACGTCGGCGAGCTGGCGGGGGGCGAGGTCGTGACGATCGGTGCCGACGACGACGTGGCGGAGATCCTGCGCACGATGTCCGAGCACCGCGTCCGCCGGCTGCCGGTGATCGACGGGCACGAGCTGGTCGGGATCGTCGCGCAGGCCGACGTGGCCCGGGCGCTGCCGAACCCGAGCGCCGGCGAACTGGTCGAGGCGCTGTCCTACGACTGATCGCCACGCGGCGCGGGGACCCGAGGGGGTATGACGCGCAGCCGGGGAAAGTGGAAGTGGCGACCCGCGTCGCCCTGGACACGCCGGCGGACCTGGCCGAGCACTACCCGCCGGGCGTCGCGGACCAGGCGAAGCGGGTCGCCGGCGACCCGGCGGTGCTCGGGCGCGAGACGGTCAAGGCCAACTCGGTCGCCATCGTCTCCGACGGCTCCGCCCTGCTCGGGCTCGGCGACGCGACCTCGTTCGGCGCGATCAACCTCGAAGACATCGCCGCCCCGCGCTGCTTCACCGTCGAGCGGCGGTTGCACGACGAGCTCGACATCCCCGTCTTCCACGACGACCAGCACGGCACCGCGGTGGTCGTGCTCGGCGCGCTGCACAACGCGCTGAAGCTGACCGGCCGCGACCCGGCCGGGACGTCGGTCGTCATCTCCGGTGCCTGCGCGGCGGGCAGCGCGATCGCCCGGCTGTTGCTGCGCGCCGGCTACCCGGCCCACGGGATCGTCGTCTGCGACCGCGGAGGCGTCCTGCACGAGAACCGCGATCTGATGGGCGAAAAGGGCTGGCTGGCGGCGAACACCAACGCCGGCGGCACCACCGGAACGCTGCAGGACGCCTTGCGCGGCGCGGACGTCTTCGTCGGCGTCAGCGCCGGCGGGACCCTGGCGCCGGCGGACGTGGCGGCCATGGCCGGCCGCGCCATCGTGTTCGCGCTGGCCAACCCGGACCCGGCGGCGGCCGGGCGGCACGCGGGGATCGTCCCAACCGGCCGCAGCGACTTCCCCAACCAGATCACCAACGTGCTGGCGTTCCCGGGGATGTTCCGCGGCTTGCTCGACTCGGGCGCGCCGCGGGTGACCGCGCACATGCTGCTCGCGGCGGCCCGCGCGCTGGCCGACGTCGTGGGGGAGGACCTGGCACCGGGGTGGATCGTGCCGAGCGTGTTCGACGAGGGATTGGTGCCCGCGATGGCCGAAGCCGTGGCGGGCGCGGCGAAGGCCGCCGATCAGTCCACTGTGGACTAGTGGGCGCCCGCGGTCGGGGAGGCGCCGTCTTCGGTGGGCTGGCGCTCCGTCTCGGCGCGGGCGATGTGCCACGCGACCAGCGCGCCGGCGCTCACCGTGCCCCAGAGCACGAGGGCGGCGTCCCTGGCGAACAACCCGACGAGCAGCATGACCACGGCCGTGACGTCGCAGAGGACCAGCAACAGGTTGAACCGCCTGGACCCGCGCAGCTCGCGGCCGCTGAAGGCGGCGGCGAACGCCGGGTCGCTCGCCCGCAGCTCGGCTTCGATTTCGCGCAACGCGTGGTGGTCTCGCTCCGGAAGCATGGGTCCTCCTAGCCTCGGCTACCGGAGTGGTACCCGCTCGCGGCCCGTTCGAAGCGGTCCTTCACCGGAAAGTCAGTGGTTGTCGCGCGGAATGCCCTTCGTCTCGGCGATCCGCTGGTACGCCACGGCCGGGCGCAGCACCATGCCGTCGCAGAGCTGGTCGACCATCGACCGCTGGATCTCCTGCCACGGCGTCTGCGACTCCGGCACCGGGTAGCCGCCCGCTTCGGCGAGCTCCTGGTGGCGCGCCGCGAGTTCGTCGTCCGGGATGAGGACGTCGGCGGTGCCCGCGGCCAGGTCGATCCGCACCCGGTCGCCGGTCCGCAGGACGGCCAGCCCGCCACCCGCCGCGGCTTCGGGGGAGGCGTTGAGGATCGACGGCGAGCCGGAGGTGCCCGACTGGCGGCCGTCGCCGAGGCAGGGCAGCTCGTGCACGCCGCGTTTGATCAGCTCCGCCGGCGGCCGCATGTTCACGACCTCCGCGGAGCCCGGGTAGCCGAGCGGGCCCGTGCCGCGCATGACCAGCAGCGAGTGCTCGTCGACGCCGAGACCGGGTTCGTCGATGCGGGCGTGGTAGTCCTCCGGGCCGTCGAAGACGACCGCGGTGCCCTCGTAGACCCCGCCGGCCAGGTAGCGGCGCCGGAACTCGGGGGAGATGACGCTCGACTTCATGATGGCCGCGTCGAAGAGGTTGCCCTTGAGGACGAGGAACCCGGCGTCGGCGGTGAGGGCGGTGTCGAACGTGCGGATGACGTCCCGGTCGCCGGCCTCGGCGTCGCGGCAGTTGTCGCCGAGCGTGCGGCCGTTGACCGTGCGGGCGTCTTCGTGGATCAGGTGGTGCCGCATGAGCTCGTGCACGACGGCCGGGACACCACCCGCGCGGTGGAACTCCTCGCCGAGGTACTTCCCGGCGGGCTGCAGGTCGACCAGCAGCGGGACGGCGTGGCCGAGCCGCTGCCAGTCGTCGAGGGGCAGGTCGACGCCGATGTGCCGGGCGATGGCCCCGATGTGGATGGGCGCGTTGGTCGAGCCGCCGATCGCCGAGCTCACCACGATGGCGTTTTCGAACGCTTCGCGCGTGAGGATGTCCGACGGCTTGATGTCCTGGTGCACCATCTCGACGATCCGGCGGCCGGTCAGGTAGGCGATCCGCGCGCGATCGCGGTGCGGCGCGGGGATGGCGGCGCACCCGGGCAGGCTCATCCCCAGCGCCTCGGCGAGCGCGTTCATGGTGGAGGCGGTGCCCATGGTGTTGCAGTGCCCGGGCGACGGCGCGGACGACGCGACGAGCTCCATGAACCCGGTGTCGTCGATCTCCCCGGCGGCGAGCAGTTCGCGCGCCTTCCAGATGATGGTGCCGGACCCGGTGCGTTCGCCCTTGTACCAGCCGTTGAGCATCGGCCCGCCGGACAGCACGATGGCCGGGAGGTCCACGGTCGCGGCGGCCATCAGGCACGCGGGCGTGGTCTTGTCGCAGCCGGTGGTGAGGACGACGCCGTCGATGGGGTAGCCGTAGAGCGTCTCGACGAGCCCGAGGTAGGCGAGGTTCCGGTCCAGGGCGGCGGTCGGGCGCTTGCCGGTCTCCTGGATGGGGTGCACGGGGAACTCGATGGCGATCCCCCCGGCCTCGCGGATGCCTTCCCGGGTGCGGTCGGCGAGCTGGAGGTGGTGGCGGTTGCAGGGGGTGAGGTCGGAGCCGGTCTGCGCGATCCCGATGATCGGCTTGCCGGACTGCAGCTCCTCCCGGGTGAGACCCCAGTTCATGTACCGCTCGAGGTAGAGCGCGGTCATCCCGGGGTCGGCCGGGTTGTCGAACCAAGCTTCGCTGCGCAGTCCCATACCGTGCAGTCTGTCAACGGCGGCGCCGGAATGCACGCCCCTCGCGACCACCCCGGCTCCGAAGCCAGGCGGCGCGACCTTGGACGAGCCGCGGACCGCCGGGTGCGGGCGTCCGCCCGGCCCGGATCCCTCGGGCCAGGCGAACGCCCACGGCGCGGGATCGTGGCGGCCACCCGCGCCGGTGGCCGCCACGAATCCCCAGGGCTCAGCCCAGGCCGTTCATCCCGATCACCCGGGAGTACCACTGCGCGCTGCGCTTCAGCGTGCGCACCTGGGTCGCGTAGTCCACGTGCACCAGCCCGAACCGCTTCGCGTACCCCTCGGCCCACTCGAAGTTGTCGAGCAGCGACCAGTAGAAGTACCCGCGCAGGTCCACCCCCGCCGCCAGGGCGTCGTGCGCCGCTCGCAGGTGGGAGTCCAGGAACGTCACCCGGTCGGTGTCGACGATCTCGCCGCCGTCGGCGATGACGTCCGGGTAGGCCGCGCCGTTCTCCGTGATGTACAGCGGCACCCGCCGGTAGCCGCGGTGGACCTGGAGCAACGACTCCGTCAGCCCGGCCGGCTGGACCTCCCAGCCCGAATCCGTGCGCGGGGCCGCCGGGTCCGGGACGAAGTGGACGTCGCCCGCGCCGACCCACTCCGGGCCCGCCGGCTCGCTGCCCGGAACCGGGCGGCCCGCGACGCGGTAGTCGCGGTAGTAGTTCACGCCCAGCCAGTCGACGTGGGCCGCGATGACCGCCGCGTCCTCGTCGCGCACGACGTCGGCGAGCCCGAACGGCGTCAGGTCGGCGACCAGGTCGTCCGGGTAGCCGCCGCGCAGGACCGGGTCGAGGAACAGCCGGTTCTGCAGGCCGTCGATGCGCCGGGCCGCCGCGACGTCGGCGACGTTCGCCGGGTCGTGCGGGGCGACCGGGTACAGGTTCAGCGTGATCCCGGCCGGGACGCCCGGTGCGTGGCGGCGGATGGCGTCCATCGCCAGCCCGTGGCCCAGCAGCAGGTGGTGCGTGGCCGCCACGGCGGCGGGGTGGTCCGTGCGGCCGGGCGCGTGGATGCCGCCCGCGTAGCCCAGCATCGCCGCGCACCACGGCTCGTTCAGCGTCGACCAGCTGGCGACGCGGTCGCCGAGGCGCTCCAGCACCGTCTCGGCGTACTCGGCGAACCGGTAGGCGGTGTCCCGCGAGGTCCAGCCGCCCTTCTCCTCCAGCGCCTGCGGCAGGTCCCAGTGGTAGAGCGTCGCCCACGGCTGGACGCCCGCCTCCAGCAGGCAGTCGACCAGCCGGTCGTAGAAGCCGAGCCCGGCGGCGTTCGGCTCGCCGCCGTCCGGCCGCACCCGCGGCCAGGCCAGCGAAAAGCGGTAGGCGCCGAGGCCGAGACGTCGCATCAGGGCGACGTCCTCGCTGTACCGGCGGTAGTGGTCGGCGGCCGGGTCGCCGGTGTCGCCGCCCACGACCGCACCCGGACGGCGCGCGAAGACGTCCCAGACCGAGTCGGTGCGACCGTCGGCCGAGGTGGCCCCTTCCACCTGGAACGCCGCGGTGGCAGCGCCCCAGACGAACCCGGTCGGGAACATCAGCGCTGTCTCCGCCCGAACGCTGTCGGGATGTACGGACATGTTCACCCTTTCACGGCACCTTGCATGATCCCGGCCACGATCTGGCGGCCGAGGAGGACGAAGACGATGAGGATCGGGATGGTGGCCAGGGTCGTGCCGGCCAGCACCAGCGAATAGTCGACGTAGTAACCGCTCTGGAGCTTCTCCAGCGCGACCTGGACGGTGGGGTTGCCCGCGTCCAGCACGACGAGCGGCCACAGGAAGTCGTTCCAGGACGTCATGAACGTGAACATCGCGAGGATCGCCGCGGCCGGGCGCACGGCGGGCAGGCAGACGTTCCAGAAGATCCGGATCATGCTGCACCCGTCGACGCGCGCGGCCTCGATGAGCTCGTACGGCAGGGCGTCCACGGTGTACTGACGCATCCAGAAGACGCCGAACGCGGTGACCAGGTTGGGCACGATCACCGACTGCAGCCCGCCGGCCCAGCCGAGCTCCGACATCGCGATGAACAGCGGGATGATGCCGAGCTGCGTCGGCACGGCCAGCGTGACGACGATGAACACGAACATCCCGTTGCGGCCCTTGAACCGCAGCTTGGCGAAGGCGAACCCGGCCAGCGACGAGAACAGCACCGTCGTGAGCGTCACCGTGCCGGACACGATGACGCTGTTGGCCAGCGCCTTCCAGAACGGGACGGTGTCGAACACCCGGGCGGCGTTGGCGAAGAAGTTGCCGCCGGGCACGAAGGGCGGGATGCGTTCGGTGAGCATCCCGTTGTCGCGGCTGGCCACCAGGAACGACCAGTAGAACGGGAACAGCGAGCCCAGCACGAAGATCGCGAGCACGATGTACGTCGCCTTGCGCGGTTTCCCGAGCGTGGCGACGGACTTCCGGATGTCCGCGTTGCGGATTCTGCTCTGCAGGGTCGTCATTTCTTCTTCACCGCCGGGGTGCGCGCCAGCCGGCCGGTGAGGAAGAAGTTCACCAGCGCGATGAGCACGATGATCACGAACAGCACCCAGGCGATCGCCGAGGCGTAGCCGAGGTTGTAGTTCTCGAACGCCGACTGGTAGAGGTACAGCGTCACGGTCTGGAACTGGTTGGTGGAGCCGCCGTTGTTCGACCCGGGCATGGCGTCGAACAGCTTGGGCTCGGTGAAGATCTGCAGACCGCCGATCGTCGAGGTGATGGTGACGAAGATCAGCGTCGGCTTCAGCAGCGGCAGGGTGACGGCGGTGAACCGCCGCCACATGCCCGCGCCGTCGATCAGCGCGGCCTCGTGCAGCTCCTTCGGGATGGCCTGCATGGCGGCCAGCACGATCAGCGCGTTGTAGCCGGTCCAGCGCCAGTTCACCATGATCGCGATGGCGACGTGGCTGCCGAAGCGGCTGGCCTGCCAGTCGATCGGGTCCAGCCCGATGGTCTGCAGGACGCCGTTGATCAGGCCGTACTTGGGGCCGAACAGGTTCGCGAAGATGATGCCGATCGCGACGAGGCTGGCCGCGTACGGCAGCAGGATGCCGACGCGCCAGCCGGTCGCGCCGCGCAGCCGGGCCCCGAGCAGGGCCGCCAGCAGCACCGCGATGACGAGCTGCGGGATGCTGGAGAGCAGGAAGATGCTGACCGTGTTGGCCAGCGCGTTCCAGAACTGGCTGTCGGCGAACAGTTCCTTGAAGTTGTCGAAGCCGATGAACTCCGGGTTGTCGTCCCCGGCCTTCCAGTCGAACATCGAGACGTACGCGGTGTAGAGCAGCGGGAACAGCCCGACGATCCCGAACACGATGAAGAACGGCGCGACGTAGAGGTACGGCGATACCTTGACGTCCCACCGGCTCAGCTTGTGCCGGAAGGTGGGCCGGGGAGACGTGCGCTCCCCGGCCTTGCTCCCTTCCGGCGCGACTTTGTCGATGACGGTCATGAGGTCAGCGGGTGATCTTCTTCGCCTGGTCGACCAGTTGCTGCCAGCCGTCCGCCGCCGACTTGCCCTGTTCGACCGCCTGCAGCGCCGGGCTGGAGGCGTTCTCCTGGATCTGGCCGTCGCCCGGGCCCTTGTACTGCGGCTTCTGGACCTTCTTGGCCTGCTCGGCGAACAGCTCGCCGACCTTCGCGCCGCCGAAGTAGGCGTCGGTCTGGCTCAGCAGCGTGGGGTCCGAGAGCGCCTTGACCTGGCTCGGGAAGGTGCCCTTGGCCTGGAACGCCTTGATCTGCTGCTCCGGCGCGGTGAGCCATGCGGCCAGCTCGGCGGCTTCCTTCGGGTGCTTGGACTGCGTCGGCACGGTCAGGTACGAGCCGCCCCAGTTGCCGCCGCCGCCGGGGAAGGCCGCGGTGACGGCCCACTTGTTCGCGTTCTCCGGGCCGGCCTGCTCCTTGATCACGCCGAGCATCCACGCCGGGCACACCTTCGTGGCGAAGGCGCCCTGCTTGAAGCCGGAGTTCCACTCGTTGCTGAACGCGGTCAGCTTGGCCGACTCGCCCTTCGCGACGGCGTCGGTGACCTTGGTCCAGGCGTCCTTGATGCCCTGGTTGCCCTCGACGGCGAGCTTGTCGTCGCTGCCGATGTAGCCCTGGGGGAGCTGGTTGACCATGGCGTTGAAGTTCTGCGCGGCCGAGTCGAACCAGGCCTTGCCCTTGGACTTGGCGACGTAGTCGGCGCCGGCGGCGAAGTAGCTGTCCCACGTGGCGAACAGCGGCTTGACGGCCTCGGGGTCGTCCGGCAGCCCGGCGGCCTTGAACATGTCCTTGCGGTAGCACATGGCGAGCGGGCCGATGTCGGTCCCGTAGCCGATGACCTTGCCGTCCTTGGTCTTGGCGGCGTCGTACTTCCAGCTGAGCCAGCGGTCGGGGGAGGCGTCGGCGGGGCCGATCTTGGTCAGGTCGTTGAACTTCGAGCCCTTGTCGAGCACGTCGGACAGGTGGCCCTCTTCCACCGCGGCGACGTCGGCGAGACCCGAGCCAGCGGCCAGCTTGGTGATGAGGTCCTGGTGGTACGGGCCGCCCTGGCCGGTCTTGCGGTGGGTGACCTTGATGTTGGGGTGCAGCCGCTCGTACTCCGGGATGAGTGCCTCGTAGCCGAACTCGGTGAACGTCGACAGCGTGAGCTCGACGTGCTCGTTCGGGTTCGCGGCGGCCGGCGTCTGGTCACCACCGCCACCGCAGGCCGTGGCGCCGAGCGCCGTCATCGTGATGCCCAGTGCGAGGACCAGGCCGTTCCGAATCGTTCTCACGTGTCCAACCACCTTGTTGACGGGAATGAGCGCTCTCACTGCTGGGAGCCGATCTGGGAGCGCTCCCAGGTGTCGCAGAGTCTGCTGGGGCCCTCCACCGGTGTCAAGGGGTCGTAACCGGAGTGTTTCCTGCGAGGAGCGCTCCCGGACTTCGTCCACGCTTGCCGGTTAAGCTGTCGACGTCCGGGTGGTTGAGGGAGCGAGGGCGGTAGGTGTGGGGCCTCGAGCAGGGGATGAAGAGCGGCCGACGCTGGAGGACGTCGCGGCGTTCGCCGGCGTCTCGCGGTCGACGGCGTCGCGCGCGCTGAACGACGACGCGTACGTCAGCGCGGCGGCGCGCGAGAAGGTCCAAGCCGCGGCCCGTGACCTGGGCTATTCCCCGAACCAGGCGGCCCGTTCGCTGGTCACCCGCCGCACCGGCGCGATCGCCGTGGTGCTCTCGGAGCCGGAAGCCCGGCTCCTCGACGACCCGTACCGGACGTCGGTCATGCGCGCCGGGTACCGCGAGCTCGCCGACATCGGCCGCCAGATGGTGCTGATCTTCAGCGACACGCGCGAAGACCTGAGCAAGACGGTCCGGTTCCTCGAGGGCGGGCACGTCGACGGCGCGCTGGTGTTCGCGCCGCACCGCGCCGACCCGCTCCCCAAGGCACTGCGCCTGCTGCGCATCCCGGTGGTGTTCGGCGGCCAGGCGGCCGGCATCCGCCGCGGCGTCCACGTGGTCGACTTCGACAACGAGGGTGGCGCCCGCCTGGCGGTGGAACACCTGGTCGCGGCCGGGCGGCGGCGCATCTGCACGATCGCCGGGCCCCAGGACCAGAGTGCCTCGATCGACCGCCTCGCCGGCTGGCGCAAGACCCTCCTCGACGCCGGCCTCGACCCCGCCGACCTGGTCGAAGAGGCCGACTTCACGCTGTCCGGCGGCGCGAACGCGATGTCCGCCCTGCTCACCCGCCACCCGGACCTCGACGCGGTGTTCGTGGCGAGCGACATGATGGCGGTGGGCGCACTGCGCACCCTGGACGCGGCGGGCCGTCGCATCCCGGCCGACGTGGCGGTGGTCAGCTTCGACGACAACGCGACCCTCGCCCCGGCGATGGACCCGCCGCTGACGTCGGTGCACCAGGACCCGCGCGAGCAGGTCCACGCGATGGTGGAGACGCTGCTGCAGCTGCTCGACGACCAGAGCCTGAAGCCGCGGCAGCAGGTCCTGCCGGTCTCGCTGGCGGTGCGCGCCTCGAGCTGAGGTTCGGTTGCGCGCGCCTCCAGCTGACGTTCGGGCCGCTCCCGCCGGGCGGTCCTCGGCGGTGCGCGCCTCGGGCTGAATTCCCGCACCGGCGGAGGCGAGGGCCGCAGCCGGCGCCCGCGTCGACCCGCCCTTCGAGTCCGCCCGTTTCACGCGCTGCCGCCGTTCGGGGGTGCGCCGATCTCTCGCGTGCTCAAACCGTGGGTCCGGTCGACGGCGTCGATAGGTGTCACCCTTCCGGCCGAGATGTACGCCTTCGGCGCTAAACAGCGTTTCCTCACCACTCCAAGTCACCAGAAAACTGCGCCGAACGAGTGAGGCACCCACCATCGGGTGGAGCTGTTCAGGAGCGTTCAGCGGACCGTCGTTCGCCCCGTGCGCAGACGTGACGTCGGCGGCCGGGGTGTCCTTCTGACTCGATTCTTTACATCCAGGTTTCCGGCTGGCTACCGTCTGCGCCTGGAAGCGCTCCCAGATCGCTGGCTCCCTACGGACAAAGGAGTTCCGCAGCCATGCGTTCCTCTCCCCGATGGCGCAGAACGCGCCGCTCGCGCGGCTTGGCCCTGGCCACCGCCGTGGTCGCGGCCGCCGCCGCGCTGATCGCCCCACCACCGGCGCTCGGCGCCGATGTCGCCTGTTCCGTCACCTACACCACCAACGACTGGGACTCCGGGTTCACCGCCAACGTCTCGCTGCGCAACGACGGCTCGCCGCTCGACAGCTGGAAGGTCGGCTGGACCTTCCTCGACGGCCAGAAGGTCCAGCAGGGCTGGAGCGCCACCTTCGCCCAGACCGGCGCCGCGGTCACCGCGTCGAACCTGTCCTACAACGGCCACCTCGACACCGGGGCGAGCACCAGCTTCGGCTTCAACGGCTCGAAGGGCTCCGCCAACCGGCCGCCGGCCGACTTCTCCGTCAACGGCACCGCGTGCACCGGCGCCAACAAGGCCCCGACCGTCACCCTGACCGCGCCCACGTCCACCGGCACCTACTACGCCCCCGCGACGATCCCGCTCGCCGCGACCGCCGCGGACAGCGACGGCACCGTCAGCAAGGTCGAGTTCTACGCCGGCGACACGCTGCTGGCCACCGACACGGCCGCGCCGTTCGAGGGCAGCTGGGGCAACGTCCCGGCCGGGACGTACTCGGTCACCGCGAAGGCCTACGACAACAAGGGCGCGAGCACGTCGTCCAGCCCGGTCAGCGTCAAGGTGCTGTCCGGACCCACGATCGTCGCCACCCCGGCGACCGCGCAGGTCAAGCAGGGCGGCACGGCGACGTTCGCCGTCAGCCTCGCCGGCGCGCCGACCGCCCCGGTGACCGTCGCCGTCGCGCGGACGGCGGGCAGCACCGACCTCACCGCGAGCCCCACGAGCGTCACCTTCTCGACGACGAACTGGAACACCCCTCAGAACGTCACCGTGACGAGCGCCGACAACGGGGGAGCGCTGGGCAGCGCCACCTTCACCGCGAGCAGCTCCGGCTACACCGCGGCCACGGTGACGGTGAACGAGATCTCGTCGTCCACTTCGGACTACCAGCTCGCGTTCCTCACGCAGTACAACAAGATCAAGGACCCGAACAACGGCTACTTCCGCAAGTTCGGGAACATCCTGGTGCCCTACCACTCGATCGAGACGCTCATCGTCGAGGCGCCGGACCAGGGGCACGAGACGACGTCGGAGGCGTTCAGCTACTACCTGTGGCTGGAGGCGTCCTACGGCCGGATCACCGGTGACTGGGCCCCGTTCAACCAGGCCTGGACGTCGATCGAGACCTACGCGATCCCGTCCGCGGCCGACCAGCCGGGCAACTCCGGCTACAACGCGAGCAAGCCGGCGACCTACGCGGCCGAGTACCCGAGCCCGAAGCAGTACCCGTCGCAGCTGCAGTCGAACGTCTCGGTCGGGGCCGACCCGATCGCGGCGGAGCTGAAGGCGGCCTACGGCTCGGCGGACGTCTACGGCATGCACTGGCTGCTCGACGTGGACAACATCTACAAGTTCGGCCACTGCGAAGACGGCACGAACACCGCGCCGGCGTTCATCAACACCTTCCAGCGCGGTTCGCAGGAATCGGTCTGGGAAACGGTCACTCAGCCCAGCTGCGACGTGCTGAAGTTCGGCGGCAAGAACGGCTACCTCGACCTGTTCACCGGCGACTCGTCGTACGCGAAGCAGTGGAAGTACACCAACGCGCCCGACGCGGACGCCCGCGCCGTGCAGGTGGCCTTCCAGGCCGAGAAGTGGGCGGCCGCGCAGGGCAAGAGCGCGGACGTTTCGTCGGTCGTCAAGAAGGCGTCGAAGATGGGCGACTACCTCCGGTATTCGCTGTTCGACAAGTACTTCAAGAAGATCGGCAACTGCGTCGGCGCGTCCAGCTGCGCCGCGGGCACCGGCAAGGACAGCGAGCACTACCTCGTCTCCTGGTACTACGCCTGGGGCGGCTCGATGGACTCGTCCAGCGCCTGGGCGTGGCGGATCGGTGACGGCGCGGCCCACCAGGGCTACCAGAACCCCTTGGCCGCGTACGCGCTTTCGGCGGATCCCGGCCTGAAGGTCACCTCGGCCACCGGCGCGAGCGACTGGGCGACCAGCCTCGGCCGCCAGCTGGAGTTCCTGCAGTGGCTGCAATCGTCCGAAGGCGGGCTCGCCGGCGGCGCGACCAACAGCTGGGAAGGCCAGTACGGCACCCCGCCGTCCGGCACGCCGACGTTCTACGGGATGTTCTACGACCAGCAGCCGGTCTGGCACGACCCGCCGAGCAACCAGTGGTTCGGCTTCCAGACGTGGGGCATGGAGCGGATCGCCGAGTACTACCAGGCGACGAACGACGCCCGCGCCAAGAAGATCCTCGACAAGTGGGTGCCCTGGGCGATCGCGAACACCACGGTCGGGGCCGGCGGGAGCTTCCAGATCCCGGCGGACCTGGGCTGGAGCGGCGCGCCGGACACCTGGAACGCGACCAGCCCGGGCTCGAACACGAGCCTGCACGTCACGGTGAAGAACTACAGCAACGACGTCGGGGTCGCGGCCTCGCTCGCCAAGACGCTGCTCTACTACGCGTCCGGGTCGAGCAACGCCCAGGCGAAGACGGTCGGCGAGCAGCTGCTGACCGCGCTGTCGGCGAACACCGACACCCAGGGCATCGCGGTGCCGGAGACCCGGACGGACTACAACCGGTTCGACGACGCCTACAACGCCACCACGGACCAGGGGCTGTACGTCCCCACCGGCTGGACCGGCACGATGCCGAACGGCGACGCGATCAACTCCAGCTCGACGTTCGGATCCATCCGCTCCTTCTACAAGAGCGACCCGCAGTGGCCGAAGGTCCAGGCCTACCTGGACGGCGGCGCCGCGCCGACGTTCACCTACCACCGGTTCTGGGCGCAGTCGGAGATCGCCACGGCGTTCGCCGCCCACGTCGCCCTGTTCGGCTGAAAGGCACTCGATGAAGCGACTGCTCTCGTTGGTGGTCGCCGCACTGGTCGGGGGCGCCGTTCTCACGGCGTCCCCGGCCGCCGCGGCCCCCACCCCCGCACTTTCACGTGAAAGTGCCCACCTGGGAGCGGCACTTTCACGTGAAAGTGCCGCACTGGGAACCGGCACCGGGTTCTGGCACGCCAGCGGTTCCCAGCTCGTGGACGCGACCGGTGCGCCGGTGCGGATGACCGGCGTCAACTGGTTCGGCGCCGAGACCGGCAACTACTCGCCGCACGGCCTGTGGAGCCGCAACTACAAGGACATGCTCGACCAGATGGCGAGCCTCGGCTACAACACGCTGCGGCTCCCGTACTCCAACCAGCTCTTCGACAGCGGTGTCAAGCCGACCAGCATCGACGCCGTCCAGAACCCGGACCTGCAAGGGCTTTCCGGGCTGCAGGTGCTCGACAAGATCATCGCCTACGCCGGCACCAAGGGCATGCGCGTCATCCTCGACCAGCACCGGCCGGACTCCGGCGCGCAGTCCCCGCTCTGGTACACCAGCGCCTACCCCGAGAGCCGGTGGCTGTCGGACTGGACCATGCTGGCCCAGCACTACAAGGGCAACACCACGGTGATCGGCGCCGACCTGCACAACGAGCCCCACGCCGTCCAGGGCGGCGGGGGAGCGTGCTGGGGCTGCGGCGACACCGCGACCGACTGGCGCCTGGCCGCCGAACGCGGCGGCAACGCCGTCCTCTCGGCCAACCCCGACTGGCTGGTCATCGTCGAAGGCGTCGACTGCGTGAGCGGCACCGGCGACCCGCAGTGCGGCTGGTGGGGCGGGAACCTGTCCGGGGCCAAGCAGTTCCCGGTGCGGCTGTCCAAGCCGGACAAGCTCGTTTACTCGGCGCACGAGTACGCGACTTCCGTGTTCGCGCAGCCGTGGTTCTCCGACCCGTCGTTCCCGGCGAACCTGCCCGCGCTGTGGGACCACTTCTTCGGCTACCTGCAGAAGCAGAACATCGCGCCGGTGCTGCTCGGCGAGTTCGGCAGCACGCTGGCCGACCCGCGCGACAAGACCTGGCTGCAGGAACTGATGAAGTACGCCGGCACCGGGCCCACCGGGATGAGCTTCACGTACTGGTCGTGGAACCCGAACTCGGGCGACACCGGCGGGATCCTCAACGACGACTGGACCACGGTCAACCAGGTCAAGCAGGGGATCCTGCAGCCCTACCTGATCCCGCCGGTGGGTTCCGGCGGCGGGACGACCGATCCGCCGCCCGCGGTGAGCTGCGCGGTCACCTACCACGTCGACAACACGTGGCAAGGCGGGTTCGTCGCCTCCGTGACCCTCAAGAACACCGGGACCGCGCCGCTGAAGACTTGGGCGCTCGGCTGGACCGAACCTTCGGGGGTGCAGATCACCGGGGGCTGGGGCGCCACCGTCACCCAGTCCGGGCAGCAGGCGACCGCCAAGGCGCCGACCTGGGCACCCGACCTCGCCGGCGGCGCTTCGACGTCGATCGGCTTCCAGGCGACCGGCGCCTCGACCGGCTCGCCCGGCGGCTTCGCCGTCGGCGCGACCGCGTGCACCACCTGACCCGTCCACCGAACACGAAGGAGCACACTCGATGAGGAGTGAATTCTGGTCCCCGAAGAGGAAAGTGCGGCTCGCCGCGGCTTCCTCGGTGACGGCCGCCGCGGTCGTCGCGGGGCTGCTGGTGGCCGGCGGCAGCCCGGCGACCGCCGCCACCGGGTGCAAGGTCACCTACACCACCAACCAGTGGGACACCGGCTTCACCGCGAACCTCGCGGTGACCAACCTCGGCGACGCCCTCACGAGCTGGGACGTCCAGTGGGACTTCGCCGGCAACCAGCAGGTGCAGCAGGGCTGGAGCGCCACGTTCAGCCAGAGCGGCAAGCACGTGAGCGCGAAGAACCCGTCGTGGGGCGGCGCGCTCGGCTCGAACGCGACGGCGAGCTTCGGCTTCAACGGCTCGTACTCCGGGACGAACGCCGTCCCGGGCACGTTCACGCTGAACGGCGTCGTCTGCGACGGCAGCACGGGCGGCCCGACGACGACGCCGACCACGCCGACAACCCCCACGACGCCGACCACCCCGACCACGCCCACCACGGTGACGACCACGCCGCAGCCGGGTACCCACGTGGACAACCCGTACGTCGGCTCGAAGGGGTACGTGAACCCGGACTGGTCGGCCTCGGTGACCGCGGCCGCCGCGGCCAAGGGCGGCACGCTCGGCGCCCAGATGGCCAAGGTCGCGAACACGTCCACGGCCGTGTGGCTGGACCGGATCGCGGCCATCGAGGGCACGTCGAGCGCGCGCGGCCTGCGCGGGCACCTCGACGCGGCGCTGTCCCAGGCGAGCGGCGGCACGCCGGTGACGATCCAGATCGTCGTCTACGACCTGCCGAACCGCGACTGCGCGGCGCTGGCGTCCAACGGCGAGCTGCAGGCGGGCTCGGGCGGCCTGGCCCGGTACAAGAGCGAGTACATCGACCCGATCGCGTCGATCCTGTCCGACTCGAAGTACGCGCCGCTGCGGGTCGTGGCGGTCGTCGAACCGGACTCGCTGCCCAACCTGGTCACCAACACCGCGACGGCCAAGTGCGCCGAAGCGCAGTCGACCGGGGCCTACACCCAGGGCATCCAGTACGCGCTGAACAAGCTGCACGCGATCTCCAACGTCTACAACTACCTGGACATCGCGCACTCGGCGTGGCTGGGCTGGGACAGCAACTTCCAGCCGTTCGTCAACCTGGTCAAGCAGACGCTGCAGGGCACGACGGCCGGGGTGAACAGCATCGACGGCTTCATCAGCGACACGGCTAACTACACGCCGCTGACCGAGCCGAACCTGCCGGACTCGAACCTCAACGTCGGGGGCCAGCCCCTGCGGTCGGCGACGTTCTACCAGTGGAACCCGTACTTCGCCGAGGTCCCGTTCGCCCTTGCGATGTACAACGCGTTCGTGTCGGCGGGCCTGCCCAGCGGCATCGGCATGCTGATCGACACCTCCCGCAACGGCTGGGGCGGTTCGGCCCGGCCCAGTGGCGCGTCGGGGTCCACTGTGGACAGCTACGTGAACTCCGGCCGGATCGACCGGCGGCTGCACCGCGGCAACTGGTGCAACCAGAGCGGAGCCGGCCTGGGTGTGCGGCCGACGGCGTCGCCCGCGGCGCACTTCGACGCCTACGTCTGGATCAAGCCGCCGGGTGAGTCCGACGGCGCGAGCTCGCAGATCCCGAACGACGAAGGCAAGGGCTTCGACCGGATGTGCGACCCGACCTACCACGGCAGCGACCAGGCGAACGGCGGCAACCTGACCGGCGCCCTGCCGAACTCGCCGCTGTCGGGCAAGTGGTTCCAGGCCCAGTTCGAGGAACTGGTCCAGAACGCCTACCCGGCGGTGCAGTAACGGTTTCCGGGCCGGGCGGTGCCGCGCAGCCGCCGCCCGGCCCGGGCTCCACTCACAGGTCTTTGCGGAAACTCAGCCGGTCCAGGCCCGGCCCGTCGTAGTCGGGCTGGACCGGCAACCCCTCGAACTCCTTCGGCCCTGGTTCGGTGACGAACCCCATCCGGGTGTGGAACGCGTGCGAACCCTTGTTCACCGGCGACGTGATCGCCCGGACGACCGACCGCCCGTTTTCGCGGCTGTGGGCGAAGAAGCGCTCGTACAGCGCCGCGCCCAGGCCGCGCCCGCGTTCGGCGGGATCGACCCCGACGAAGTGGATGTAGCTCTCGGCCGGCCGCGACGGCGAGAGGAACCCGATCAGGAACGCGACGATCCGGTCGTCGCCGGTCACGAGGAAGCTGCTGCCGGTGAAGTGCTGGAACATGAGCTTCGGCAGGAGCAGCGCCCGTTGACGGGACCCTTCCGCACCGCCGAGCCCGCCCCACCAGGTGTCGAGGACGGCGAGCACGGGCAGGTGGTCGTCCGGCCCGGGGCGGCGGACGGCGTGGCCGAGGAGCGGCGCGAGATCGGTCATGGCGCCCACCCTGCCAACCGGCCCGGGCCGAAGCGAGCGGGTTTCGCCTCACGGCACCAGGCGGTGCACCCCCACCAGCACCTGCTGCCAGACCGCGGCCGGGTCGGCGCCCTGCTCGACGGCCTTGAGCCCGGGCGCGATCACCGTCTCCTGGATCTTGCCGTCACCGGGGCCCTTGTACTGCGGCTTCCCGACCTTCTGCGCCTGCGCGACGAAGACCTGCCCGCTCAGTGCCCCGCCGAAGTAGCCGTTCATCTCGCTCAGCAGGTCGGGGGAGGTGAAGGCCTCGACCTGGCTGGGAAAGTTGCCGCTGACCCGGAACGCGTGCAGCTGCTGCTCCGGCGCGGTCAGCCAGGCGGCGAGGGCGGCGGCTTCCTTCGGGTGCGCGCTCGCGGCCGGGACGGTCAGGTAGGACCCGCCCCAGTTGCCACCGCCGTCGGGGAAGGTGTCGGTGATCGCCCACTTGCCCGCGTTGCCCACGCCGGCCTGCTGCTCGATGACGCCGAGCATCCACGAAGGACAGACCTTCGTCGCGAAGGCGCCCAGGCGCAGGCCGTTGTTGCCGTCGTCGGCGAACGCTGTGAGCCCCGCGGACTGGCCCTGCTTCACCGCGGTGGTGACCTGGTTCCAGGCGTCCCGCAGGGCGGTGTTCGTCTCCAGCGTCGAGTGGTCTTCGCGGTCGAGGTAGCCGACGGGGAGCTGGTTGACCATGGCGTTGAAGTTCTGCGCCGCGGAGTCGAACCACGCCTTGCCCTTGGAGCGCTTGACGTACCGCTCGCCCGCCTGGAAGTAGCTGTCCCAGGACTCGAACATCGTCTTCACCGAGCCGGGGTCGGTGGGCAGGCCGGCGGCTCCGAGCAGGTCCTTGCGGTAGCACATGGCGAGCGGGCCGATGTCGGTGCCGTAGCCGACGAGCTTGCCGTCCTTGCTGCGACCGGCTTCGTACTTCCACTCGAGCCACCGGCCGGGCCGGACGTCGGCGGGACCGGCCTTCGCCAGGTCGGTGAACTTCCCCGACTGCGCGAGGACGTCGGCGAGGTGGCCTTCCTCGACCGCCTGGATGTCGGCGAGCTCCTGGCCGTTCTGCAGCTTGGCCAGCAGGTCCTGGTGGTACGGTCCGCCCTGCTCGGTGCGGACCTGCCGCACCGTGATCCCGGGGTGGGTGAACTCGTAGCCGGGGATCAGGTCGTCGTAGCCGAACTGCCCGAACGTCGCCAGCGTCAGCGTGATCTTCTCGGGCGTGGCCGGCCCGCAGCCACCGGTCAGGACCAGCAGGACCACTGCGACGGCGCAGGCCAGCCGTCTTCGGATTTGCTTCATGTGCGCGCACTCCCCGTCCACGATTCACTCCCTCGTGATTGGGAGCGCTCCCGGAGGGGAGTCTCGTTCCGGGTGCGGCGGGTGTCAAGGTGCGCGACGGCGGGTGTCCGGACGGACACCGGGCGAACGGAGGAGCGCGGTGAAGCGGCCGACGATCACTGACATCGCGCGGGAGGCGGGGGTGTCGAAGGGCGCGGTGTCGTACGCGCTCAACGGGCGCCCGGGCGTCTCCGAGGCGACGCGGGCGCGGATCACGGAGATCGCCCGCCGGCTCGGCTGGTCCCCGAGCAGCGCGGCGCGGGCACTGGCCGGCGGCCGGACCGGGGCGATCGGCCTGGTCCTGGACCGCGCCCCGGACGTCCTCGGCGTCGAGCCGTTCCTGGTAGCACTGCTGGAGGGGGTCGAACGCGAACTCGGGCCGGTGTCGTTGCTGCTGCCGGTGCGCGGGGCGGCGCACCGCAAGGTGGACGGCCTGCTGCTCGCGGGCCCGTCGTGCGCGGTGGCCGCCCCGGGCGTACCCGCGGTGCTGCTGGGCGGCCCGCGGCCCGGGCCGCCGGGCGTCCCGTCGGTGTGGGTGGACGACACCGCGGCCGCGGGCGAGGTGCTGGGCTACCTGGCGGCGCTCGGCCACCGCCGGGTGGTCCGGATCGCGGGCCGGGCGGTGTTCGCCGACCCCCGGGCGCGCGCGGAGGCGTTCACTTCGGCGGCGGCCCGCCTGGGTTTCGTGGAGACGGCGACGGCCGACGCGGGCACGGCGGAAGCGGGCGCGGGGGTGGCCCACCGCGTGCTGGCGGTCCCGAATCCCCCGACGGCTTTGGTGTGCGACACGGACGTACTGGCGGTCGCGGCCCTGGCCGCGGCTCGGGAGCTGGGGTTGGCGGTACCGGGCGACGTTTCGGTGGTGTCGTGGGACGACTCGCCGTTGTGCCGTCTGGTCCGTCCGGCTTTGTCGGCGGTGCGGCGGCCGTTGGCGGAGTTGGGTGCTTTGGCGGCGGTGGTGTTGCGGGATTTGCTGGTGGGGGAGGCGGCGGGGGATGTGTGTGCTCCGCGGCCGTCGTTGGTCACTCGGGGGAGTACCGGGCCCGCTCGGCCGTGAAGGCCGCGCCGGTGGACCGGCGCGGCCTTCGTGGACTGTCCACTGCGGATGGTCAGGTGCCCTGGCAGGACAGCGAAGGTTGCGCCGGGTTGGTGCCCGTCGCGTTGACCACCAGGCCGAACGTCGTTTGCCCGTCCGGGGCGATGCGGCCGTTCCAATCGGCGTTGCGGACTGTCACCACCGAACCGGACTGGCTCAGGGTGCCGTTCCAGACGCTGCCGACCGTCTGGCCGGCGGGCAGGGTCCAGCCCGCCTGCCAGCCGTTGTACGCGGACGTGCCGTGGTTCATCACCGTCACCGTGGCCTGGTAGCCGCCGCTCCACGCGTTGGTGATCTCGTACATCGCCATGCACGAGCCGACCGGCGTGGTCGGGGTGGTGGTCGGGGTGGTCGGCGTCGTCGGCGTCGTCGGGGTGGTCGGCGTCGTCGTCGGCGTACCAGGGTCCTTCACGCCGGTGACTTCCCCGTGCCCGCCGTCGAACGTCACGTCCGAGCAGCCGTAGAACGTCTCCGCGCTGTCGGAGCGCTTCCACACCGAATAGATGATGTGCCTACCGGTCTTGTTCGACGGCAGCGCGCCGCTCCACTTGTACTGGCCCTCGACCGTGCCGACCTGGCCGGTGACCGGCGGGTGGTCGATCGTCAGGAACGGCTGGTCCTCCAGCGAGTCCCAGGTCAGCGGCTGGTTCGGGTTCCAGCCGTCCTTCGTGACGTAGGTGTAGAACCAGCCCGGGTGCGCCGCCCACGCGTTGTAGGAGAAGTCGAACGTCGCCCCGGACGTCAGGTGGGTCAGTGGCCAGTCGCCGACCTGGTCGAAGCCGGCGTAGCCCGGGTTGCCGCCGGAGCAGAGCTTCCCGTCCGGGATGAAGCCGCGTGTGCGCCCGGCGCCGTCGGAGCGCAGCACCGCGAACCAGTTGTACAGCGAGTTGGCGCCGCTGGTGTTCACCGCGGCCGAGCAGGCCGGGTTCTGCGGGATGATCTGGCCGGTCGAACTGAGCCCGTCCTGCCAGCACAGGAACGTCCGGCTGCCCGGTTTCATCATCGCGCCGTGCGCCTCGGCCGTGCCGGTGTTCAGCAGGATGGCGGTCAGGCTCGCCAGCAACACGGTGACGGCGGCGAGGATCGTACTTCGTCTCCTGGTCACGTCTGTCCCTTCGTCGGGTAGCGTGCGTCGAAGACTGGGAGCGCTCTCAAGGTCAGGATACGCGGTGGCGGTCACTTCCGGAACAGCCCGCGGTGACCGGGGCGGCCCCCTTGGCCTACGTTGACGGAGGTCGTCGATCACCGAGAAAGGCACAGCGTGGAAAGTCCGTCTCCGGTCCCCGCCTGGGTGCGGGCCGAACCCCTCCGGCTGCTCGGGTTCGCCGCGCACGCGGCCCACCCCGATGGCGGGTTCGCCTGGCTCGACGACACCGGGCGGCCGGTGCTCGACCGGCCCGTCGAAACCTGGATCACCTGCCGGATGACGCACGTCTTCGCGCTGGCGCAGCTGCAGGGCGCCGCGACCGGGGCCCAGGTCGCCCACGGTGTCGAGGCGCTGACCGGCCTCCTCCGTGATCCGCACCACGGTGGCTGGTACGCGACGACAACGTTGTCAGAGAAGCGCGCCTACGAGCACGCCTTCGTGGTCCTGGCCGCGTCGAGCGCGACGGCCGCCGGGGCGGCGGGCGCGGAAGAACTGCTGGCCGAGGCGCTGGACGTCGTCGAACGCCGGTTCTGGGAACCCGGGCCAGGGCTCGTCGCCGACGTCTGGGACCGCGGCTGGACGCGCCTGGAGGACTACCGCGGCGCCAACGCGAACATGCACACCGTCGAGGCGTTCCTGGCCGCCGCCGACGTCACCGGCGACCGGGTCTGGGCCACTCGCGCGCTGTCCATTGTGGACCACCTGGTGCACGGCGAAGCCCGCGCGCACGGCTGGCTGCTGCCGGAGCACTACGACCCGGCCTGGCGGGTGCGCCTCGAGTTCAACCGGGACGAGCCCGCGCACCCGTTCCGCCCGTTCGGCGCGACGATCGGGCACCTCTTCGAGTGGGCGCGCCTGGCCGTGCACCTCAAGCGCGCGCTCGGCGGCGACGCCCCGGACTGGCTGGTCCCGGACGCGGCGGCGCTGTTCGAGACGGCGACCCGGACCGGCTGGGCCGTCGACGGGCACCCCGGCTTCGTCTACACCACGGACTTCGACGGCACGCCGGTCGTGCGCACCCGGCTGCACTGGGTCGTGGCGGAGGCGATCGCCGCCGCGTGGACGCTGCACCAGGAAACCGGCGAGCCGGTCTACCTCCAGCGGTTCGAGGAGTGGTGCGCGCACGCCGAGGCCTGCTTCGCCGACCGGGAACGCGGGTCGTGGCACCACGAACTCGACCCGGAGAACCGCCCGGCCGCGACGGTCTGGGCGGGCAAGCCGGACGTCTACCACGCCTACCAGGCGACGCTGCTGCCCGCGCTCCCGCCCGCCGCGTCGTTCGCCGGCGGGCTCACCGCGCGTCGCTAGACTCCCCACGACCCGCCGACCGAGGAGAACCATGTCGCCTTTCGCCGCCGCCGGGAACCGGTACGCGGACATGCCGTACCGGCGGGCCGGACGCAGCGGGCTGAAGCTGCCCGCCGTGTCGCTCGGCCTCTGGCACAACTTCGGGGACGACAAGCCCCTCGACGTCCAGCGCGCGGTGCTGCGCCGGGCGTTCGACCTCGGCGTGACGCACTTCGACCTGGCCAACAACTACGGGCCGCCGCCCGGCGCGGCCGAGGCGAACTTCGGGCGGCACTACGCCGCCGACTTCCGCCCGTACCGCGACGAGATCCTGGTGTCGTCCAAGGCGGGCTACCTGATGTGGGACGGCCCGTACGGCGAATGGGGCTCGCGCAAGAACCTCCTCGCGAGCCTGGACCAGAGCCTCGCCCGCACCGGACTGGACCACTTCGACGTCTTCTACTCCCACCGCCCGGACCCGGAGACGCCGATCGAGGAGACCATGGGTGCCCTCGACACCGCCGTCCGGTCGGGCAAGGCGCTGTACGCGGGCATCTCGAACTACTCGCCCGAGCAGACCGAGGCCGCGCTGGCCGCGCTTCGCGACCTCGGCACGCCGCTGCTCATCCACCAGCCGTCGTACTCGATCCTCAACCGGTGGGTCGAGGACGGTCTCCTCGACACCCTCGACGAGCACGGCACCGGCTCGATCGCGTACTCGCCGCTGAGCCAGGGCCTGCTGACCGACCGCTACCTCGACGGCGTCCCGGCCGACTCGCGGGCGGCCGGCGCGAGCCCGTTCCTCACCCGCGACCGCCTCACCGAGGAGACGCTGGACAAGATCCGCGCGCTGAACGACGTCGCGAAGCGGCGCGGGCAGACACTGGCCCAGCTCGCCATCGCCTGGGTGTTGCGCCGCGGGCGCGTGACGTCGGCGCTGATCGGCGCCAGCAGCGTCGCGCAGCTGGAGAACACCGTCGCGGCCACCGCGAACCTCGAGTTCACCGACGACGAGCTGGCCGAGATCGACCGGATCGCCGCCCGGTAGCTCAGCAGCCGATCCGCGAGGCGCCCACGGCGACGTCGTCGAACCACAGCGTGTCGGCGTCGCCGGCGTAGCTCTCCCAGCCGAGCCGCAGGTCGGTCACGGCCGGGTGCCAGGATCGCGCGAGCCACTGCTGGTCGACGTCGGCGGTCGGGACGCCGTCGACGACGAGCCCGGGCACTTCGGCCGAACCCAGCCACGTCCGCAGCTGCCCGCCCGCGCCGTCGAGCCGGAACTCGAAGCAGGACCAGGCGCCGGTGGGCAGCGGGACGCTCTGGGCGACCCCGGCCGGGCTCTGCGCGGGCAGGGTGGCGTCGTCGGACTCGCGGTTCCACTGCAGCGCGCGGTTCTGCCCGCCCGCTCGCAGGTCCTTGCCGTCGGTGCTGTCGCGCATCGCGAGGAAGGTGACGTGCCCGGCGGGCAGCGCCGTCGTGTGCCGGACCCAGAACCGCCCGTAGAGCACGCCGGTGCCGCTCACGCTGGTGCCGAGGAACGCGTGGTTGCAGTAGCCGCCCTGGCCGGTGACCTTCACCGAGCGGCTGCCCGAGTGCGCCACCGAGGCGTCGACGGTCACCGTGCCGGTGCCCTGGCAGTTCGCCGCGCCGACGGTCCAGCGGCCGCCCGGGGTGCCGCCGGTCTGCTGCTCGAAGTCGTCGCAGAGCGCGGCGTCCGCGCAGCCCGCGGGCGGGGGCGCCGACGTCGTCGTCGTGGGCAAGGTGATGGGCGTCGTGGCGGTCGTCGTGACCGGGGGAGCGGGGTCGCCGCACGCGACGCCGTTGAGGGCGAAGTCCGTGGGATCCGCGCCGCTCCCGGTGCCCTGCAGGCCGAACGACACCGCACCGCCGGCGGGCAGGGCGGCGTTGTAGGGCATGCTTTCCGCGGTGACGGCGGTCCCGGACTGGCGGACGGTCGCGTTCCACGCCGAGGTGACGGTCTGGCCACCGGGGTAGTGCCACGTGAGGGCCCACGAGGAGAGCGCGGTCGCGCCGTTGGTCACGGTGAGGTCGGCGGTGTAGCCGGTCTGCCACTGGTTCACCCGGTACGCGACCGAGCAGGCGGGCGCGGCGGCGGCCGGGCCGGCGGCGAGGACCGCGGTGGTGCCCGCCGCGGCGAGGCAGAGGGCGGCGAGGGCACCGGCGAACCTGCTGGGCATCGGGATCCTCCCGGGACGCGGACAGGGGCGCCGTGGCCTGCACCACGACGCCCCTGGGTGGTGGCCGCGTTCTGGCGAGGCGACCTGGCATGGGAGCGCTTCCAGCCGCCGAAAAAGTAACCCCCGGATGTCGCTCTTGTAAAGCGGGACCCGGACGCGCCGCGATCCGGTGGTCGGTTTTCCGGCGCCGCCGGGCCCGTGCTCGGCCACTGAACGGTACTGAACGGCCGAACCCGTTGGCGGGCAACGGGTGTGCTGATCGCGCTGCGCTACCGCCCCGCGCCCCGGGATGCCGCCGTTGGGGTGGAATCCGGCAATCCGGTTCAAGATCACGACGGGTCCTCGCCGGAGCCGGAACGGACTCGGTGTCCCGCTTGGGTGGGAGCGCTCTCATTTCCTCCGGGATGGACGGTCGAGTCCTCTGTGGAACGGATCGGCCCGCGCGGGCGTCGAAGCGCCGTGCCCGAAACCGCAGACCGACGTCCGGCCGCACCTTTTCCCCGCCGGGCCCGCCCGGTCCGCCCGGCGCGGAAATCCTTGTTGCGGGCTCAACATCTCGAAAATCACACGGTCCCGGCAGCGGTGACGCCCTGGGCCCCCGCTGTCACGCTGGGGTACTGTCATCCGTGTGCACCAGTACTCCGAACCGCACTGGGTGAACGATGAGCCGACAGGTCAAGCCAGGGAGTAAGCCGTACCGTGCACAACTGCGCGACCGGCTGGCCGCTCTGGGCTTCCCCGAAACGGCGATCCCGGCCCGGGTGGCGGAGAACCTGGTGGTGGAATGCGGGATCCCGCCGCGCACCGCGTGGCGGCTGGCGTCCGAGCTTTCGCTCGACGTGGCGGCGCACCGCTACAACGCCGCGACCGGCGATCCCCGCGCGGGGATGCGCGGGACGCGGATCTGGGAGTACGAGCAGTGGCCCGAACGCGGTGTCCGGCCGACGATCGCGGCACTGCGGGTGCTGGCCGGCGTCTACGGCACCAGCTGGAAATCCCTGCTGGGCCTGCGTGATCTCGAGCAGCTACCGGCCAAGGACCTCGCCGAGTACCACGCGGAAGAAGAACCGGTGGCGGTCGTGCCCGTCTCCGCGCCGCCCGCTCGCGCGGAGGTGCGCGGCGAAGCCCGGCCGGACGAGGAAATCGGGGCAAGCGCACTCGATGACGCGATTCTGCTGACCCAGACCAACGTCGACGACGTCCAGCTCGACGACCTGTGGTCCGACCTGGACTTCCTGGGCGGCGCCTACACCCGCACCGCGCCCGACGCGGTCCTCGGCCAGCTCGCCGTCATCGACGAACGGACGTCGGCGCTGCTGAAGGGCAGGCAGCGGCCGAAGCAGACGCAGGACCTGTTGCTCGTCGGGGCGAAGTGCTCGGCGATGATGGCGTGGATCGCGGGCGACCTCGGCCGGTACCGGCTTTCGCGCCAGCTGAACTCCGCCGCTTGGCTCTACACGCAGTACGCCGACGACTTCCTGGCCCGCCGCTGGGTGCGCACTTCGCAGGCGCGGGTGGCGTTCTGGTCCGGCAACGGCATCGAGTCCGCGCGGCTGGCCGCCGACGGGCTCAGCTACCACGTCGGCCCGCGCCTCACGGACGCGCCGCTGATCCTCGCCGAGGCGCGCGGCTGGTCGTCGGTGCAGGCCGAGCCACAGGTGCTGGACGCGATCGCGCGCTGGACCAGCATCGAAGACCCGGACCTCGGTGCCGGCGGCGAAGACCGGTTCTTCAACATCACCAAGGACCGGCGCCACTACATGGCCGGGACCTCGCTGCTTTCGGTCGGCCAGGCGTCGGCCGCGCTGCGCGAGTTCACGACCGCCCGCGAGGCCTACGAGAAACTGTCCTTGGAACACCGCTGGGAGGCCATGGACCCGATGATCCGGATCGACACGGGCCGCGCGCACCTGAGGCTCGGCGACCTCGACGGCGCCGCCGCGCAGGTGGAGCAGGTGCTGGCCGCGGACGTCGGCAGCCAGCCGGACATGGTGCACTCGATGCTGAAGGTGCTCGCCACCGAGCTGACCGAGCCGCGCTGGCGCGCGGCGGTGACGGCGCGGAACCTGGCCGAGGCGGTCCTGGACGCCCACGCTTCGGCGCGGCCGTGACCGGCGACCCCACCCGGGCGGAGGTGGCGCCGGACGCTCCCGCGCGCCCTGGGACCGGGCACGAGGACGACTGGGCGCTCGAAGGCCGCACCCGCCGGGACGTGGTCGTCGTCGCCGATCGCTTCGCGCGGTTCGCCCGCGGGGAGCGGGTCCTCACCGTGTCCGGCCTGCTGGCCCTGCTCGCCGCCGACGACACCGACCCCGAACCCGCCTCCTGCCACTGGGTCGTCCACCTCGGCCAGGGCATCGACGCCACCGACCACGACCTGCTCGAAGCGGCCCGCGAGAAGAGCGGGGTCACCGTGACCTTTGCGGACCCGCCGGCCTTCCGGCGCGTCCCGGAACGCTCGGTCCTCGTGCACAAGGACCGCTCCGAGAACGTCCTGCTGGCGGGCGTGCACAGCCCGTCGGCCGGGCACTGCCAGGCCGAGCTGCGGATCCACCGGGACAACGAGCTGATCCTCGACCACCACACCGGCGAGCACGTGCAGGGCATCGTGATCGTCGAGGCGATGCGGCAGATCTGCATCGCCCAGTTCGAGACCGCGATCCGGCCCGGCCTGGCCACGCCCGCGTATGCGGGGGTCTGGAAGCGGATCGACCTGTCGTTCCAGGACTTCCTGTTCCCGCTGCCGGCCACGGTCGAGTCGCTCATCGAGGAGTCCGACCTCGGCCGGGAGAGCAACCTGAAGTTCCGCGCCACCACGGCGGTGCGCCAGCAGGGGCGCACGGTGGCCACCGCGAACATCGAGTACTCGATGATCGCGCAGGGGCGCATCGACGCACTGGAACGCCGCAAGGCCGACCAGGCGACCCGCGCCTACCTCGGCTGAGCCGAAACCCACTCCGGAAGGGAAACCACACCACGATGTCCGAAGAGCCGGACCGTTCGGCGTCCTTCGCGCAGGGACTCAAACTCATCCAGCAGCTCGGCGGGGTCGACCGCCCGGCCGTGCTGGACCTGTTCGAGAGCATCGGCGAGGCCGAGTTCGGCGAGCAGTGCGTCGGGTTCATCTACGGCGACGTCTACCACCGGCCCGGGCTCGAGCTCCCGGAGCGGCAGCTGACGACCGTCGCCGCGCTCACCGCGCTCGGCTACGCGGGCTCGCAGCTGCAGTTCCACGCCAAGGCCGCGCTCAACGTCGGCTGCACCCGCCGCCAGCTGGTCGAGGCGGTCATCCACGTCAGCTCGTTCGCCGGGTTCCCCGCCACGCTCAACGCGCTCACGGCGCTCAAGGCGGCGTTCGAGGGCCTGCCCGAGGACGAGCCGGCGGCCGAGCCCGCCGAAGTGCCGTGGGCGGGCATCGAAGACCGCTACGAGCGCGGGCTGGCCGCGATGAAGGCGGTCGACGGCGAGGCGGGGGAGAAGGTCGCCGTCGCACTGGCCGACATCGCGCCCGACCTGGCCACCTACATCATCGAGTTCACCTTCGGCGAGCTCTACACCCGGCCGGGGCTGAGCCTGCGCCACCGCGAGATCGTCACGATCGCCGCGTGCGTCGCGCTCGGCACGGCGCTGCCGCAGCTGAAGGTGCACATCCACGGGCTGCTCAACGTCGGCGGCACCGAGAAGGAGGTCGTCGAGACCGTCCTGCACCTGGCGTTCTACTGCGGGTTCCCGGCCGCGCTCAACGCGATCGGCGCGGTGCGGGAAGTGTTCGCGCAGCGATGAGCGGGTTCGGGAAGCTGCGCGCCGTCGCGCTCGACTGCGACGGCGTGCTCATCGACGACACCTACCTGGCCATGATCGCCCGGTTCGTCACCGCGCACGGCGGGGTCTACGACGCCGCGGCCGAGCGGGACGTGATCGGTCTGCGCGACATCGTCGTCGCCGAGAAGATCACCGCGCTCTGCGGCCTCGACCAGCCGGCCGAAGAGACGCTCAAGCAGCTGTGGGCCGCGCGGCAGGAGTACCTCGCCGAGCACCCGATCCGCGTCGCCGAAGGGGCGCGGGACTGCCTGGAAGCGCTCTCGAAACTGCCCGTGCGGCTGGTCTGCTACGGCGGCCGGACCCGCGAGCACACCTTCGACCGGTACCTCGGCGAGTTCGTGGACCTGTTTGACCCGGCGGTGCCGTACGTGAGCATCAACGAGCACCGCCCCGGCGTCGAGCACATCACCCGGACCGTGCTCGGCGCCGGCTTCGACGAGATCGTGTTCGTCGACGACGTCAGCCGGGTGGCCGAGGACGCCCGCGCGCACGGCGCCGGGTTCATCGGGTTCCCGTCGAGCCCCGCCCACGCGCGGCAGCGGGACTTCATGGCCGGCCACGGCGTCCGCCACTTCGCGGCGTCGCTCGCCGAATTGACCCCGGAACTCCTGGAGATCGTCGACGCGGAGCTCGCGACTTCGACACACTGGCTTCGTTGAGGATTCCCCGCACCCTTGGAGCCGCCGTGAAGTACTTTTCGCTGCCCCGTCCCGGCGCCGGGCTCGTCTCGGGCGAGCGCGACGTTCCCGAACCCGGTCCCGGGCAGGTCCTGGTCCGGCTGCGCGGGTGGGCGGTCAACGCCCGCGACCTGATGATCGTCAAGGGTTTCTACCCGAAGCCGGTGAAACCGGACGTCGTGCCGCTGTCCGACGGCGCGGGTGAAGTCGTCGCGGTCGGCGAGGGGGTGCGTGCCTGGGCCACCGGCGACCGGGTGGCCGCGACCTACTTCCCGGACTGGCTGTCCGGGCCCGGCACGCCGGAGAAGACGGCCGACGACCTGGCCGGCACCCTCGACGGCGTCCTCGCCGAGTACGCCGTCTTCGCCGAGGACGCGCTCGTCGGCGTCCCGGCGCACCTCGACTACGCCGAAGCCGCGACACTGCCCAGCGCGGGCGTCACGGCGTGGCGCGCGGTCGTCGAGGAAGGCGGGCTCGTACCGGGCCAGACCGTGCTCACCCTGGGCAGCGGCGGCCTGTCCACCTTCGCGCTCCAGTTCGCCGCGCTCGGGGGCGCGCACGTCGTGTCGACGTCCGGCTCTGACGAGAAGCTCGAGCGGCTCCGCGAGCTGGGCGCCGCCGAGACGCTCAACCACGCGACGACGCCGGAGTGGGGTGCCGCGGTGGCCGAGCTGACCGGCGGCGGCGTCGACCACGTCGTCGACGTGGGCGGCGGCGGCACGATCGGGCAGTCGATGCTCGCCGCGCGCTACGGCGGGCACGTCAGTGTCGCCGGCGTGCTGACCCACGAAGGCGGCGCCGACCCGATCCTCGTGCTGGTCAAGCAGCTGACCCTGCGCGGTCTGACCAACGCCTCCCGCGAGACGTTCCAGGCGATGAACCGGGCGATCGAGCACACCGGGCTCCGGCCGGTGATCGACCGCCGGTTCGCCTTCGACGAGGTCGAAGAAGCCCTCAAGCACCTCGAGTCCGGCAGCCACGTCGGGAAGGTCGTGCTCGAAAGCGCCTGAGCGGCCGCGGGCCCCGGGTAACTTTTGCCGTCCCGGCTGGGTATTTGTGTACCCCGGATCGTTCTTTTAGCAGGTCAGCGGGGGTGTGCCCGGGCGAAAAAGTCGGGTTTCGGCAGGAATGGCGGCTGTCGGCGGCACCGGGGAGAGTGGTGTTCACCAGGACATCGCCCGAGCAGGCTGCGGCTGCTCAGGCGGAACGTCCGGGACTGGGGGCGCGGGGAGGGGGTTTCAACCGCCTGGGGGTGGGTTGAAACCCCCTTCCCGCCCGTGCCCCCGGCGGGCTCAGGACGTGGTGCAGGCCCGGCCGTTGATCGAGATCGCCGTGGGCCTGGTGTTGGCCGCGCCGGACGTGCCGGTGAACCCGAACTCCGCGCTGCCGCCCGCCGGGATCGTCTTGTTCCAGCCCGCGTCCACCGCCGACACCGCCGTGCCGGTCTGGGTGACCTGCGCGTTCCACGCCTGCGTCACGCGCTGGCCGTCCGCGAACGTCCACGCCACCGTCCAGCCGGTCACCGCGGCCGTGCCGGTGTTGCCCACCTTGACCGAGGCCTGGAACCCGCCCTGCCACTGGTTCGTGACCGTGTAGGCCGCCGTGCACGAACCCGACGGCACCGGGGTGGTCGTCGTCGTGGGCGGTGTGGTCGGCGTCGTAGTGGTGGGCGTGGTGGTGGTCGTCGGCGGTGGCTCGGTGCCCCCGGAGTCGCCCACGATCACGCCGCGCCCGTTCGTGCCGACGTAGACCCGGCCGTACACCCGCGGGTCGCCGCTCAGCGCCGCGCCGATGTTGCCGTACTGGTGCCGGTCGTCGTTGATCCGCGTCCACGAGCCGCCCGCGTCGTCCGACCGGAAGATCCCGCGCACGCCCCCGATCTTCGCGATCGTGTATAACGTCGCATACGTCCGGCCGGTGGCGGCCTTGCCGAACCCGATGTTGTCGGCCTCGGTGACCCCGCTCAGCTTCGTGAAGGACGCTCCGGAGTCGGTCGAGTGCCAGAGGCCGTACGCCGTGCCGGAGCCGCCGGCGAGCCAGACGTCGCCGGTCACCCCGGGCATCGCCTTGAAGTGCGCGGAGCCGGTGGGCAGGCCGGTGGCCGCGGTCGCGGTGAAGGTCGCGCCGCCGTCGGTGCTGACGTAGAACTTCCCGGCGGCGAACCCGTAGAACCGCTTCGGGTCGACGCGGTCGGCCTCGACGACCGCGCCGGCCGGGATGCCCGCGGACGCCGTCCACGACGAACCGAAGCCGACCGAGTAGTTCACCGGGGTGCCGTCCGGGCTCCACACGAACCGGCTGCCGTCGGCGGCCGCGGCGACCGTGCCGCCGCTCGCGCCACCGGACGGCTCCGCGCCCTGGAACCAGTTCTTGCCGCCGTCGGTGGAGAAGGCGATCCGGTTGTCGTTCGGCCGCGCGCCGCGGTCGAGCGTGCCGGCGCGGACGATCGTCGCCGGGGTCAGCTCCGCGTAGTCGAGGCTCGTGGTCGTGGTGAAGACCGGCTGGGTGTACATGGTGGCCGGGACGGCGTCGAGGCTGTCGTGCCGGAACCCGCCGATGTCGCCGAGCCCGGAGAGCAGGGGAGCGCCCGACGGCGGGCTGATCAGGTCGAGCACCGCGGTCTCCTCGAGGCCGCCGACGACCGGTTTGAGCGTGAACTTCCCGCCGCTGTCCCACTTCGTGAGGTCGGTCGTCCCGTAGATCGTCGCGCCGGTGCCGTAGAGGAAGTGGTTCGAGTCGAAGGGGTCGATCTCCGCGGATTCGGTCATCCAGCCGAGCTTCGGCGACGGCACCGGGGGAGCGGCCTGGACGCCGAAGGTCAGCCACGGCACCGAAGAGATGTCCTGGGTGAACCGCTGCGACCGGTCGGGGTAGCTCGTGAAGTCCCAGATCCGCGTCCAGGTGGCGCCGCCGTCGGTGCTGCGGAAGAAGATCACGTCCGGCCACCACGACACCTGCGTGGCGACCATGAGCGTGTTCGGGTGCTGGCGGTCGATCGTCAGTCCGCTGTAGCCGAAGTAGTCGTCGGTGCTGTCGGACGGGATCGGGCTGATCCGCGTCCAGGTACCGGTCTTCGTGGCGTACTTCCAGACGTCGCCCTTGGCGCCGTCGTAGGGGCCGCCGGTGTCGCTGGTCGCGAGGTAGAGGTAGCCGCCGACCGGGTCGAGGACGCCCTTGTGCGCCAGGTACCCGGTGGGCTGGCCGGCCAGCCGCGCCCAGGTCGTGCCGCCGTCGGTGCTGCGGTAGACGGTGTTCTGCTTGTCCGCGACGCCGGCGTAGATGGTCTGCGTGGTGCTGCCGCGGGTGCCGGTCGACGGGTCGAACGTCACCCAGGTGACGCCTTCGTTGTCGCTGGAGTAGCCCGACGGGTCGCTCGGGTCGGGCGCGTAGTTGCCGGGGTTCGGGAAGGCCGTCACCTTCGCCCAGGTGACGCCGGAGTCGGTGCTGCGCCAGAGCCCGTTGCCGCTCGGGGCGCCGAGGTAGAGAACGCTGTCGCGGTTCGGGTCGATCGCGAGGCGCTCGCCCATGCCGCGGCCGGGCATGTTGCCGCCGAGCTTGAAGGGCAGCGCCGCGGCCTGCCAGGTGGCGCCGCGGTCGGCCGAACGGAGGATCGCGCCGTTGTTCGGGTCCCAGCTGTTGGTGTACATCCCGGCGGCGACGTAGACCCGGTCCGGGTCGACGGGGTCGGTGGCGAGGCTGACGACGCCGTTGTGGCCCCAGTCGGTCCAGCCGACGGAGTCCAGCAGCGGGAGCCAGCGCCCGGTCGAGGGGTTCCAGCGGTAGGCGCCGCCGATGTCGGTGCGCGCGTAGACCAGTCCGGGTTCGGTCTGGTTGAAGACGATGCCGGGGACGAACCCGCCGCCGCCGATTTCGGCGTTGCGCCACGTGTAGGCCGCCGCGGCGGCGGGGGCTTCCGGCGCGCCGGCGGTGATCGCGACGGCGGCCGGCAGGAGGAGGGCGAGCGCGGCCGCGAGGAGCCGGCGAGCCCTGGGTGCGCTGGGGGAAAGCAGTCGTCTCACGTCGGCCTCCACGGCTCTGGGAGCGCTTCCAGAGGGACGGTAAACCAGCGTTCGGAACGTTGTAAAGCGTTCGACGATTTCGTCGTCCGAAACTGTCCACAGTGGATTCGAAGGCGCTTGAGAGTGTGTCACGTATGTGAACGACGATCAGGTGACTGAATTGTTATCGCGCACGGCCTTGTCGGGCTTTTTCCGGCGTGTGAGTGTGGTGCCCGCTGGCTGGACTGGACCTACGAAAGAGGCGACCCGGCAATGACGCAGACAGCCCCGGCGCGGCACATCAGCCGGACCACTTTGTACTTCTTCGGCGCGCTCGGCGGCATCCTCTTCGGTTACGACCTCGGCGTCATCTCCGGGGTGCTCCCGTTCATCGGGAAACTGTGGGCGCTGACCAGCTGGGACAAGGGCGTGATCACCGCCAGCCTGTCGGTCGGTGCCATCGTCGGTGCGCTGTTCTCCAGCCGCACCAACGAAGCGCTCGGCCGCCGCCGCACGATCATGGTCGCCGCGGCGATCGTCATCGTGGGCACGCTGGCGGCGACGTTCTCGCCCACGTTCACGCTGCTGGTGCTTTCCCGCTTGATCATCGGCCTCGGCATCGGGCTTTCGTCGTCGACGGTCCCGACGTACTTGTCCGAACTGGCGCCGGCGCGGCTGCGCGGCGCGATGGGCGCGCTGAACCAGATCTTCATCGTCACCGGCATCCTGATCGCGTTCCTGGTCAGCTACTGGCTCGGGCCGATTTCGGCGTGGCGCTGGATGTTCGCCGGCGCGACCGTCCCCGCGGCGATCCTGCTCGTCGGGCTGGCGTTCCTGCCCGAGACACCGCGCTGGCTGGTCAAGAACGGCCGTGAGGAGGAGGCCCGGCGCGTGCTGGCCAGCGCCCACGGCAACTCCGTGAACCTCGACGAGGAGATCACGACCATCCGCGACGTCATCCGGATGGACACCGAGGAGAAGCCGCGCTTCCGCGACCTGTTCGCCGGCTGGGTGCGCCCGATGCTGTTCGTCGCGGTGCTGCTCGCGGTCGGCCAGCAGTTCAGCGGCGTCAACGCGATCAACGCCTACTTCCCGACGATGCTCATCGGCCTCGGCTTCGCCACGCAGGCGGCGCTGCTGTCCGGCGTGCTGCTGGGCGTGACGAAGTTCCTGTTCACCGCGTGGGTCGTGTTCGTGGTCGACCGCTGGGGCCGCAAACCGCTGCTGCTCATCGGCAACGTGATCATGGTGCTGACCCTCACCGCGGCGGGCCTGGTCGTGCTCAACGTCCACGACACGTCTCTGCGCGGCATCCTGATGCTGGTGATGATGGTGCTCTACCTGGTCGGCTACGAACTCGGCTGGGGCGCGGTCGTCTGGGTGATGATGTCCGAGGTCTTCCCGCTCAAGGTCCGCGCGGCGGGCATGGGCGTGAGCAGCGTGGTCCTCTGGGCCGCGACGGGCATCGTGAGCGCGGTGTTCCCGATCATCTCCGACCCGAAGTCCCTCGGCATCGGCGGCTCGATGTTCCTGTTCGCGGGCATCAACGTGGTGCTGTTCGGGCTCACGAAGTGGCTGGTCCCGGAGACGAAGGGCCGCTCGCTGGAGCAGATCGAGCTGGACCTGCGGGCGCGGCAAGGGGTGGCGGCCGAGAGCTGACCCGCCCGGCGGTGCCGCGAATGACTCATCCGGGACCTCTGACGTCCCGGATGAGTCATTCGCGACCTCCGTGAACCGGCTTCAGCCCACGGGTGCGGCCAAGCCCAGCTTGCCGGCGAGGCGGCCGACCCACGCTTCCACTTCCTCCGGCGCCCGGTCCGGCAGCCCGAAGATCGTCTCCGTCACCCCGAGCGCGTCCAGGTGCGCCAGCCGCGAAGGGTCCGGGCGCTCGCCCAGCGCGCAGATCCGCGGCGCTCCCGTGCGTCCCTCCGCGGCCCAGATCTCGTTCAGCAGCGCCACGTGCCCGTCCAGATCGGTGTCCGCCGGGGTCGTGATCCAGCCGTCCGCGTGGCGGGCGATCCAGCGGAACGTCTTCTCCGTCGGGCCCGCCCCGAGCAGCACCGGGACGTGCGCCTGGATCGGCTTGGGCCACGCCCAGCTCGGGCCGAACGACACGAACTCCCCGGCGTAGGCGGCTTCCTCCTCCGTCCACAGTGCACGCATCGCCTCGAGGTACTCGCGCAATGCCGTGCGGCGGCGGTTGCCGGGGACGCCGTGGTCGTTCAGCTCGTCGACGTTCCAGCCGAAGCCCGTGCCGAGCGTGACGCGGCCGCCGGAGAGGTGGTCGAGGCTCGCGATCGTCTTGGCCAGGGTGATCGGGTCGCTCTCCACCGGCAGGGCGACCGCCGTGGACAGCCTGATCCGCGACGTCACCGCCGCGGCCGTCGCCAGTGCGACCCACGGGTCGAGGGTGCGGCTGTAGCGGTCGTCGGGCAGGGACGCGTCGCCGGTGCGCGGGTGCGGTGACTCCCGCTTGACCGGGATGTGCGTGTGCTCGGGTACGTAGAAGGTGGCGAACCCGGCGGCTTCCGCGACACGCGCGGCGGCCGCCGGGGTGATGCCCCGGTCGCTGGTGAACAGCACGATTCCGTAGTCCACGGAGCGAGCGTATTAGAACGTGTTTCAGTTTTCAAGGTTGCCGCTCGCTCGCGGGGGGTCGCCGGTCGAGTACGGTTGGTGACCGGGTCCACGACCGGTCGAGCGGCTCTGGACGCGCGGCGGGTGCGCAGGCGGGGAGCAGTGCGACGGAGGGCGTCACGGGCACGGTGGGTGGGTCCGCGACCGAACGGGGAGGCGACGTGTCAATCCTTTGTGGACGGAGAGTGTCCCAGCCAGTGGACGCCCGGGCGGGGCGGGATGGCGTGCGCGGCCCGGGATCCGATACCGTGGACCACAGGCCGAGAGGCGCTGCAACGGACCACCGGGTCCGCCACGCTCGGCCGGGATTGACCAACCAAGGGCGCCTCCCGACAAAGGGAGGCTGCCGGTGAGTACCCCGCGAGAGTCCGAGGCGCGCCTGCGCGAGCTGTTCGACCAGCGGGTGGCGGTGCTGGACGGCGCCTGGGGCACCATGTTGCAAGGTGCCGGGCTGACCCCCGCCGACTACCGCGGCGACCGCTTCGGCGAGCACACCCACGACGTCACCGGCGACCCCGACCTCCTCAACCTCACCCGCCCGGACGTCATCCTCGACGTCCACCGCCAGTACCTGGCCGCGGGCGCGGACATCACCACGACGAACACCTTCACCGCCACCAGCATCGGCCAGGCCGACTACGGGCTGCAGGACCACGTCCACGAGATGAACGTCCGCGGCGCGCAGCTCGCCCGCCAGGCCGCCGACGAAGCGGGCGGCAAGTTCGTCGCCGGCTCGATCGGTCCGCTCAACGTCACGCTCAGCCTGTCGCCGAAGGTCGACGACCCGGCGTACCGCGCGGTCACGTTCGAGCAGGTCAAGGCCGCGTACGCGGAGCAGATCGCCGGCCTCGCCGAGGGCGGCGTCGACCTGCTGCTCGTCGAGACGATCTTCGACACCCTGAACTGCAAGGCCGCGATCGCCGCCGCCCGCGAGGTGGCGCCGGACCTGCCGCTGTGGATCTCGGTGACCATCGTCGACCTGAGCGGCCGGACGCTCTCGGGCCAGACCGTCGAGGCGTTCTGGAGCTCGATCGAGCACGCGAAACCGCTGGTCGTGGGCGTGAACTGCTCGCTGGGTGCCGAGGAGATGCGCCCGCACGTCGAGGAGCTCGCCCGGATCGCCGACGCCTACGTCGCCTGCCACCCCAACGCCGGGCTGCCCAACGCCTTCGGCGGGTACGACCAGACGCCCGAGGAGACCGCCGGGCTGATCGGCGGGTTCGCCCGCGACGGCCTGGTCAACCTGGTCGGCGGCTGTTGCGGCACGACGCCGGCGCACATCGAGAAGATCGCGGCGGCCGCGAAGGGGATCGGCCCGCGCGAGGTCCCCGCGCCGCGCACGCACACCCGGTTCAGCGGGCTCGAGCCGTTCGGCATCGGCCCGGACACCGGGTTCGTGATGATCGGCGAGCGCACCAACGTCACCGGCTCCAAGCGGTTCCGCCGGCTCATCGAGTCCGACGACCACCAGGCCGCCGTGGACGTCGCGCTGGAGCAGGTCCGCGGCGGGGCCAACCTGCTCGACGTCAACATGGACGCCGACCTGCTCGACTCCGAGCAGGCGATGACCACGTTCCTCAACCTGATCGCCACCGAGCCCGAGGTGGCCCGGATCCCGGTGATGGTCGACAGCTCCAAGTGGACCGTGCTCGAAGCCGGGCTGCGCTGCCTGCAGGGCAAGGGCGTGGTCAACTCGATCAGCCTCAAGGAGGGCGAGGAGCCCTTCCTGGCCCAGGCCCGCACCATCCGCAACTACGGCGCCGGCGTCGTCGTGATGGCCTTCGACGAGCAGGGCCAGGCCGACACCGCTGACCGCAAGGTCGAGATCTGCGGCCGCGCGTACGACATCCTCACGCAGAAGGCCGGCTTCGCGGGCGAGGACATCATCTTCGACCCGAACGTCCTGGCCGTCGCGACCGGCATCGCCGAGCACAACGGCTACGCGAAGGCGTTCATCGACGCCCTGCCCCGGATCAAGGAACGCTGCCCGGGCGTCCACATCTCCGGCGGCATCTCGAACCTGTCGTTCTCCTTCCGCGGCAACGACGTCGTCCGCGAGGCGATGCACTCGGCGTTCCTGTTCCACGCCGTGCAGGTCGGCCTGGACATGGGCATCGTCAACGCCGGCCAGCTCGCGGTCTACCAGGACATCCCGAAGGACCTCCTCGAACTGGTCGAGGACGTGCTCTTCGACCGCCGCGAAGACGCGACAGACCGGCTGGTGGCCTTCGCCGAGAACGTCAAGGGCAGCGGCACCAAGCGCGTCGTCGACCTCACCTGGCGCGAAGGTACGGTCGGGGAGCGGCTGTCCCACGCACTGGTCCACGGCATCGTCGACTTCATCGAGGACGACACCGAAGAGGCGCGGCAGCAGCTGGCCCGCCCCCTCGACGTCATCGAGGGCCCGCTGATGGACGGCATGAAGATCGTCGGCGACCTGTTCGGCTCCGGCAAGATGTTCCTGCCGCAGGTGGTCAAGAGCGCACGCGTGATGAAGCGGTCCGTCGCCTACCTCGAGCCGTTCATGGAGGCGGAGAAGGAGAAGGCGCGCCAGGAGGGCCGGCTCGCCTCGACCGGCGGCCAGGGCAAGATCGTGCTCGCCACGGTGAAGGGCGACGTCCACGACATCGGCAAGAACATCGTCGGGGTCGTACTGGGCTGCAACAACTACGAGGTGATCGACCTCGGCGTGATGGTGCCCGCCGGCAAGATCCTCGACACCGCGGTCACCGAAGGTGCCGACGCCGTCGGGTTGTCCGGCCTGATCACGCCGTCGCTCGACGAGATGGTCGCCGTCGCCACCGAGATGCAGCGGCGCGGGCTGAAGCTGCCGCTGCTGATCGGCGGCGCCACGACGTCGCGCCAGCACACCGCGGTCAAGATCGCCCCGGTCTACGACAACGTGACCGTGCACGTGCTGGACGCCTCCCGCGTGGTCGGCGTGGTGTCGGACCTGCTCGACGCGGACCGGTCCATCGTGCTGGCCGAGAAGAACCGGGCCGACCAGGAGGTGCTGCGCGAGCAGCACGCGAACAAGCAACGCCGCCCGATGCTCACGCTGGAGCAGGCCCGCGCGAACCCGGAGAAGGTGTCGTTCGACGGCCTGCCGACCCCGGCGTTCACCGGCCGCCGCGTCGTCGAGCCGAGCATCGCCGAGCTGCGCGAGATGGTCGACTGGCAGTTCCTGTTCCTCGCCTGGGAGCTCAAGGGCAAGTACCCGGCCATCCTGGAGCAGCCGGTCGCCCGTGAGCTGTTCGACGACGCGAACACGCTGCTCGACGAGATCATCGCGAACGGCAGCTTCCGCGCGAAGGGCGCGTACGCGTTCTGGCCGGCGCACCGCGAAGGCGACGACATCCGGCTCGACGGCGACTACGCGCACGTCGGCTTCCCGATGCTGCGGCAGCAGACGTCGAAGCCGCTGGACCGCGCGAACCGCTGCCTCGCCGACTACATCGCCCCGGCGGGCGATCACCTCGGCGGCTTCGCGGTCACCATCCACGGCGCCGACGAGCTCGCCGCGAAGTACGAAGCCGAGCAGGACGACTACAAGGCGATCATGGTCAAGGCGCTGGCGGACCGGCTCGCCGAGGCCTTCGCCGAGCACATCCACCTGCGGGCGCGCCGCGACTGGTTCGAGCCGGACGCCGAGCCGTTGCTGGCGGACCTGCACGCGGAGCGGTTCCGCGGCATCCGCCCGGCGCTCGGCTACCCGGCCAGCCCCGACCACAGCCAGAAGCGGGAGCTGTTCGAGCTGCTGGAGTCGGACGAGCTGGGCATGGCGCTGACGGAGTCGTTCGCGATGACGCCGGCGGCCAGCGTGTCCGGGCTGATCTTCGCGCACCCGGACTCGAAGTACTTCACCGTCGGGCGGCTCGGCCGCGACCAGATCGAGGACTACGCGCGCCGCAAGGGCGTCGAGGTCGCCGAGGTCGAGCAATGGCTGCGCCCCAACCTGGCCTACGAGCCCGGGGCGTAGTCCTTCAGCTCGATGTCGGTGGCGAACCTGTCGGTCGCCTTGAGCATCAGGCCGAGCAGGAAGCGGGACTTGAACGTCCAGTCCCGCAGCTTGATCCGCAGCGGTGACGGCGGCGCGAGGAACGGGCCCGCGCTGCCGCGTTGCGAGATCTTGGCGTAGCCGCGGAACTGTTCTTCGTAGCGCGCGAAGGCCACGCGGTGGTCGCCGCCGGCGGCGAGGAGCTCCCCGGCGAGGACGTACGCGCCGACCAGCGCCAGCCCGGTCCCGAACCCGCCGAGGGTGTTGCCGTAGGCCGCGTCGCCCAGCAGCACGACGCGGCCGCGGGAGTAGCGGTCGATCGTGACGCGGCTGAGCGAATCCAGGTAGAACTCGCGGGCTTCGGGGACCTTGGCGATCAGTTCGGGCACCCGCCAGCCGGCTCCCCGGTAGGCGTCGGCCAGCAGTTTCCGCTGCCGCGCGGTGTCCGTGCGGTCGTAGGCCGGCTCCGGCGAGGCGAAGACGAAGAACGCCGACGCCTTCGGGCCGCCGACGGCGGTCATCCGGCCCGGCTCGTTGTACATCACCGCGTCGCCGTCGGCGACGTCCTCGCCCAGCTCGGCCAGCGCGTAGTGGTACCCGAGGTACTCGACGTAGTCGCGTTCCGGGCCGAACGCCAGCCGCCGGACGTTCGAGTGGATGCCGTCGGCGCCGACGACCAGGTCGAACCGGCGCGGCTCGGCGGTGGCGAAGGTGACGTCGACGCCGTCCGCGGTCTCGGTCAGCGCCGTGATGGTGTCCCCGAAGAGGTATTCGCAGTCGCTGTGCGCGTAGAGGATTTCGGCCAGGTCGCCGCGGCGGATCTCGATGTCGCCGCCGGTGAACTCGCCGGGGATGACCGCCCGCGGCTTGCCGGCGGCGTCGATGATCGTCTGGTCCTGCCCGCCGGTCTGGCGCGCGAGGACGTCGTCGAGGATGCCCATCCGGTCGAGCACGCTCCGGTGGGTGGCGCCCTTGAAGTCGACCGCCTGCCCGCCGGGCCGCACCGCCGGAGCGCGTTCGACGACGGTGACGGTGCAGCCGTAGCGGGTCAGCCAGTGGGCGAGCGCGGGCCCGGCGATGCTGGCGCCGGAGATCAGGACGGTGAGGTTCTTCATGCCGCCGAGCTTCGCCAGGGACGCTTACCGGTCCCTGACGAAGCGCTGACGGCTATTCGGCGGCGCCGGTCAGCAGCGACTGGTACCAGGCGTCGTACGGGTGGTTCGTCGCCGGGTAGTTCGCCAGCGGCGTCGTCGCCTGGCTCGCCGAGTCGAAGTCCCAGCCGCGGACGAGCTTGCCCGACTGGCGGGCCGAGGTGATGAACGCCGACTCCGTCGCGGGCGCTCCGTAGAACAGCGCGCCCTGCTGCAGCTCCGCGCTGTCGCCCTGCTGGAACTCGTCGAACGCGACCTGCCGGTAGCGGATCCGGTCGCCGGTGACGCTCGCGGTGTCCGCGCGCAGGGTGTTCGACGGCGTCGGCCCGTCGGCGCCGGTCCACACCCGCACGCGCCGGGAGCCGCTGGTGGCGGTGTCCTTGGCGAAGCGCGCGTCGGACGTCTTGGCGTTGCCGGTCCAGGCGACCGTCGTGGCCGACAGGGTGCCGGTCCAGTTCCAGTTCTGGCTGCCGCTCTGGCTCTGGTGGATCTCCCGCAGGTGCGTCGCGTCGGTGAACGCGACGGTCGGCTGCACGCCGTTGTCGTACTGGTGGGACGCCTGCCAGGTGAGCTCGCCGTCCGCGCCGAGCTTGCCGACGTGGTACCAGAGCGTGGTCGCGGTCTGCGACTGGTGGACCTCGACGAGGTCACCGTTGTCGTTCAGCGCGACGGCCGGGGTCTGCCCGCTGTCGTACTTCCCGTGCCGCAGCCAGGTGACCCGGCCGTCGGCGCCGTAGGTGCCCGTCCAGTACCAGAGCGCGCCGCCGCCGGAGTCGTGCACCTCGACGAGCTGGCCGCGTCCGTTGAGCGCGACCGCGGGGTGGTAGCCGACGTCCCTCTTGTACTCGGCGCGGCTGGTGCCGTCGCCGGACAGCAGCGGCAGTACACGCCCGCGCAGCGCGTCCACGGTCGGCTGCCCGGCGGGGTAGTCCTGCGCCCGCAGCAGCCGGCTGCCGAAGACGGACTCCAGCTCCTGGTTGACGGCGGTGAGGTTGCCCGCCGCGAACGAGGGGTTGTCGGTCAGGTTGTCCTTGAGGTCGAGCATGACGACGATCGGCGCGGCGGCCGGGTGCTGCGCCGACCAGGTGTTCACCGCCGTCAGCCAGTCGCGCAGGTCGTTCGACGCCGGGTTGCCGCCGCTGTGGTCGACGAGGTTGCCGGGGGAGTCGTGGCCGACCCCGTAGTCGTGGGTGCTCGCGTAGCCGTTGTCGTGGACGTCGAGCTCGATGAACCGGACGCCGTGGTCGAGCTGGTAGGCGATCGAGTTCTTGGCGCCGTCGACGGTGCCCGAATAGCTGTTGTGCGTCGCCCGGAACACCGAAGCGGTGAACGGCGGGCTCGCGGCGTGGGCCGTGCCGGTCAGCAGCGCGGTGGTGGTGAGCGCGGCGACGGCCAGTGCGGGCAGGCGGATCATCCTCGGGTCCTCACGTCGGGGAACGGGGTGTGCCCATCCTGGCCGTTGTGCGAGTGGTTGTCTTGAATTCCGTGAAAACGGTTGATCACGGTGTCGGGATAATACCCGGAAAATGCTCACGGAATAGCAGATCAAGTGTCCGATGTGTCGGGTTTGTCGAGCCGCTTGGCGAATTATGCCAAATCGCTTCGCGCATTCGGGTACTTGGCGGGCCCCTTCGTTGTCATTATCCGGAGAACAGCTGTGCGCGGGTGGGGAGGCAGTGGGTGTGGCGAACGACTGGCCGCTGGTCGGCCGCGAACAAGAGCTGGCGTTCGCGCGCCGGGCGTTGGCCGACGCCGAGGTGTGCGGCCTGCTGCTGACCGGGCGCGCCGGCGCCGGCAAGACCCGCTTGGCCAAGGTGCTGCTGGCCGAACTGGCCGCCGGCGGAGCGCGCACGCACTGGGTGCGCGCGATGTCGTCGGCGTCGACGATCCCGTTCGGCGCCTTCGCCCACCTCCTGCCAGGCAGCGCCGACGGCACGGCGGACCGCGCGCACCGGCTGAACCAGGTCGCGGGTCACCTCACCCGCGGCGCGGAAGGGCGGCGGCTGGTGCTCTGCGTCGACGACGCGCACCTGCTCGACGACCTGTCCGCGACCCTGGTGCACCAGCTGGCCGCGACGGCGTCGGCGTTCGTCATCGTGATCGCGCCGCACGGCGTGAGCGTGCCCGACCCGGTGTTCGCGATGTGGAAGGACCGCGTCGCCGAGCGCCTCGACGTCGGCGAGCTGAGCCGAGCGCAGACCATCGAGCTGATCACCGCGGCGCTGGGCGGGCGGCTGGAGGACGGCGCGGAGCACCGGCTGTGGCACCTGAGCCTCGGGAACCCGCTGTTCCTGCGCGAACTCGTCCAAGGCGGGCTCGACAGCGGTTCGCTGGCGGCCACGGACGGGCTGTGGCGGTGGAGCGGCGCGCTTACCGCGACCCCGAGGCTGGTCGAGCTGATCGAAACCCGCACCGACCGCGTCGACGCCGACGAACGCCGATTGCTGGAACTGCTGGCGTTCGGGGGGCCGCTGGGCTGCGAACCGCTGGTCCGGCTGGGCGCCGCGAACGTCCTCGCGGCGGCCGAGCGGGCCGGGCTCGTCGTTTCGGAACGCACCGGGCGGCGGCTGAACGTCCGCCTGGCGCACCCGCTCTACGCCGAGGTGATCCGGCGCCGGACGTCGCCGCTGCGGCAGCGCGACACCTACCGCATCCTGGCCAGGACGCTCGACATGACCGGCGCCCGGCGCGCCGAGGACAAGCCGCGGCTGGTCCGCTGGCGGCTGGCCGCCGGGCTGCCGACCGACCCCCAGCTCGTCCGCGCAGCTGCGGAGACGTTGCTGCGCAAGGACTTCCCGCAGGCCGAGCAGCTGGCCGCGGAAGCCGTCCGGCTCGGCGGCGGGTTCGCCGGGAAGTACCTGCTGGCCCAGGTCCGGATCGCGGGCGGGCGGCACGCGGACGCCGACGCGCTGCTGGCGGAGCTCGCCGGTGAGACGGTGTCGGACGCCCAGCACGCGCGGGTCGCCGGGACGCGGGCGCGGAACCTGGCGTTCGGCCTGAACCGCTTCGCCGAGGCGGAAGCCGTCCTGGACACGGCGGAGACGGCGGTGTCCGGCCCGGCCGACGAACTGGTGGTCGCCCGTGCGGCCCTGCGCGCGGCGGAAGGTGCGTGCCGCGCGGCGCTGGACCTGCTCGGCCCGGTGCTGGACCGCAACCCCCGCGGCGACGCGCTGCGCCTCGGCGCGCTGGTCGTGGCGGCCGGGGCGCTGGCCGAGTCCGGCCGCACGGAGGCGTGCCTCGGCGTCGTCGAGGAAGGACTGGCGATCGCGGTCGCCGACGCGTCCGCGCCGGGCGCCCGCGTCCGGCTGGAGCACGCGCGGGTGGTGGCGCTGTGCCGGGCGGGCCGGCTGGAAGAGGCCGAGGACCTGGCGGGCGAGGACTACCGGGACGCGGTCGGCGACCGCTGGGGCCCGGCACTGGCGGCCGCGGCGGCGTCCCTCGGCACGGTCGCGCTGGCGTACGGGAACGTGCGCGGGGCGATCCGGCGGCTGCGCGAAGCCTTGGCGGTGGAGGGACACGACCAGCCGCACGAGTTCCGTCCCGCGGTCCTGGGCGCGCTGGCCCGGGCGTCGGCGATGGCCGGGCAGGTCGTGGAGGCGGACCTGCCGGGCCCGCTCGGCCGCTGGGCGGCGGCCTGGACAGCGGCATCCCGCGGCGAGCTGACCCGCGCGGCGGCACTGGCGTCGGAGGCGGCGGCCGAGGCGGAGTCGACGGGCCGGTCGGCGATCGCGGCCGAGATCCGGCACGACGTGGTCCGCTTCGGCGTCCCTTCGTTCGGTTCGGACCTGGAGGGTCCGCTGGTGGCGTGCTATTCGGCGCACGCACGGGCGCTGTCCTCAGGGGACGCGGTCGCGCTGGACGCGGTGGCGACGGCGTTCGCCGACATCGGGGCGCGCCTGCTCGCGGCGGAGGCAGCGGCGGAGGCGGCCCGGGCCCACCGGGCGGCGGGCAAACTGGGGAGCGCGGTCGGTGCCGCCCAGCGCGCACAGTCGTGGCTGGTGTCCTGTGAGGACGCCGCGACGCCGGCGCTGGCGTCGCTGGACACCCCGCTCGACCTGACGGTCCGGGAGCTGGAGATCGCCCGCCTGGTGGCGACGGGCTTGACGAGCCGCGCGGTGGCGGACCGCCTGGTGGTGTCGGTGCGGACGGTGGACAACGTGCTGCACGGTGTCTACGCGAAGCTGGGTATTTCGGGACGGCGCGAGCTGGCTTCGGTGGTGGGGCAACCGGAGCCGGAGAGTAGCGCTTCGGCCGGCCCGTAGGTAGCCGGCGGTGCGGGGTCCGGTGAAGCCGAGTAGGCCGCTACTCATGACCGGAGCGGTTCCGGGCCCAAGACTGGATGACAACGGAGGGGCACGGGCTTCACCGATCCGAATGTCAGGAGTGCACACGATGACGACTTCATCGGGCGACGTTTTCCAGAACGAGCAGGGCACCGGGGGCGGCGGTCAGTTCAACGAGCAGGCGTCCACGGGCGGTTCGGGGAACATCTTCCAGAACGAGCAGGGGTCCGGGGGTTCCGGGGGCGACCAGTTCAACGAGCAGGCCTCGACGGGCGGTGGTCGTGGGGACATCTTCCAGAACGAGCAGGGGTCCGGGGGTTCCGGGGGCAACCAGTTCAACGAGCAGGCGTCGACCGGCGGTCGCGGGGACATCTTCCAGAACGAGCAGGGCTCCGGCCGCGGCGGCAACCAGTTCAACGAACAGGCATCAGCCGGCCACCACGGTGATGTGTTCCAGAACGAGCAGGGCTCGGGCGGTCACGGCGGCGGTCAGTTCAACGAGCAGGCCTCCACCGGCGGCGTAGGCGACATCTTCCAGAACGAGCAGGGTTCCGATGGCCACGGTGGGAACCAGTTCAACGAGCAGGCGTCGACCGGCGGTCGCGGGGGCGACATCTTCCAGAACCAGCAAGGCGCGGGCCACGGCGGCAACCAGTTCAACGAGCAGGCCTCGACCGGCGGTCACGGGAGCATCTTCCAGAACGAGCAGGGCTCGGGCGGTCACGGGGGCAACCAGTTCAACGAACAGGCGTCGACGGGTGGCCGTGGGGACATCTTCCAGAACGAGCAGGGTTCCGGTGGGCACGGTGGGAGCCAGTTCAACGAGCAGGCCTCGACGGGTGGCCGTGGGGACATCTTCCAGAACGAGCAGGGCTCGGGCGGTCACGGTGGGAGCCAGTTCAACGAGCAGGCCTCCACGGGCGGTCACGGGAGCATCTTCCAGAACGAGCAGGGCTCGGGTGGGCACGGTGGGAGCCAGTTCAACGAGCAGGCCTCGACGGGTGGCCGTGGGGACATCTTCCAGAACGAGCAGGGCTCGGGCGGTCACGGTGGGAACCAGTTCAACGAGCAGGCCTCGACGGGTGGCCGTGGGGACATCTTCCAGAACGAGCAGGGCTCGGGTGGGCACGGTGGGAACCAGTTCAACGAGCAGGCCTCCACGGGCGGTCACGGGAGCATCTTCCAGAACGAGCAGGGCTCGGGTGGGCACGGTGGGAACCAGTTCAACGAACAGGCCTCCACGGGCGGTCACGGGAGCATCTTCCAGAACGAGCAGGGCTCCGGCGGTCACGGCGGCAACCAGTTCAACGAACAGGCCTCGACCGGCGGCCACGGCGGCAACATCTTCCAGAACCAGCAGGGCTCCGGCCACGGCGGCAACCAGTTCAACGAGCAGGCCTCCACCGGCGGCCACGGCAACATCTTCCAGAACGAGCAGGCCCAGGGCCACCACGGCGGGAACCAGTTCAACGAACAGGCCGCCACCGAGCACCACGACCGCGGCCACGAGGAGCACCACCACGGTGGTCACGACCACGACCACCACGCCGACCACCACCACGACGTCGAGCACTACTGAGCCGGCGCGGTAAGCACGAGGAGCGGTCATGCAGGAGCCGAGTGGCGGGGGGCGCATCGCTCTCGACACCCTCGACCTCGCGGTCAAGGGCGCGACGGCCTACGGGCGGGACGACCTCGTCCGGCGCCTCACCGACGCCCGGCGCCTGCTGTCCGAACCGGACGTCACCGTCTACGTCGTCGGGGAATTCAAGCAGGGCAAGAGTTCGCTCATCAACGCGCTGCTGACCGCCAAGATCTGCCCGGTCGACGACGACATCGCGACCGCGGTGCCGACGGTCGTCCGGTTCGCGCCGGAGTCCGGGGCTCTGGCGACCTACGAGCCGGCCGATCCGTCGTCGCCGCCGTGGACCGAGCGGATCTCCCTCGAAGACCTTCCGTCCCACGTCAGCGAAGCCGGGAATCCCGGCAACCTGCGGAAACTCAAGTCCGTCACCGCGTCGATCAGCCGCCAGCTGCTGTCCGGCGGGCTGGTGCTGGTCGACACCCCCGGCGTCGGCGGCCTCGGCTCGCTGCACAACGCCGTCACGGTCAGCTCGCTCCCGCGGGCGCACGCCGTCCTGTTCCTTTCGGACGCCTCCCAGGAACTCACCGCCGCCGAGCTGCGGTTCCTCCGGACGGTGAAGGAACTCTGCCCGAGCGTCTTCTTCGTCCTCACCAAGATCGACCTCTACCCGCAGTGGCGCCGCATCCTCGACCTCAACGCCGGCCACCTCGCGGCGTGCGGCATCAGCATCGACACCGTCGCCGTCTCCTCGGAGCTGCGCACCGTCGCCGCCCGCTCGGCCGATCAGGAGCTGAACGTCGAGTCCGGCTTCCCGCAGCTGGTCAAGTGCCTGCAGGGCGTGGTCGGGGACGCCGAGCGGTCGGCGCTCAACGCCGTCGGCCTGCACGTCGGGTCCGCGGTCGGGCAGCTGCACGCCACCCTGCGCGCCCGCCGCACCGCGCTCGCGCACCCCGAGCAGTCCGCCGCGCTCGTCGCGGAGCTCGGGCGCGTCAACGACCGCGTCGACGCGCTGCGCAGCCAGTCCGCCAAGTGGCAGCAGCTCCTCTTCGACGGCTTCGCCGACATTTCGTCCGATGTGGACTACGACCTGCGCGCCCGCTCTCGCGGGGTGTTGCACGAAGCCGAAGAGGCCATCGAGGACGGTGACCCGGCCAAGAACTGGGCCGAGTTCGAGAAGTGGCTGCGGCAGCGCCTGGCGAACGAGACGCTCGAGAACTACGCGACCTTCGTCAAACACGCCAGGATACTGGCCGGCCGCGTCGCCGACCACTTCGAGCTCGCCGAGTCCCAAGCCGTGCTGCCGCGTGAGATCCAGGCGCCGGTCCGGGTGGTCGAGGAGATCGACATCGACGCGTCCTTCACCGGCGTCAAGACCCGCGGTACCACCGGGATGGCCGCGTTCCAGAAGGCCTACAGCGGCTTCCTGATGTTCTCCATGCTCACGAAGATGGCCGCGCTGGCCATCCCGACGCCGTTCGGGGTGGCGGCCGGCCTGCTCATGGGCCGCTCCGGCTTCCTCGACGAACGCAAGCGGCAGCTGGAAAAACGCCGCGGCCTGGCCAAGACGGCGGTGCGCCGGTTCGTCGACGAGTTCAACCTCCAGGTCGGCAAGGATTCCCGCGACGCGATGCGGACCGTCCAAAGAGAACTCCGCGACGCCTACAGCGCGCGCGTCGAAGAACTCCAGCGGTCCCTCACCGAAGCGCTGGCGAACGCGAAGAAGGCCGTCGTCGACGTCGACACCGAAGCGGCCGAGCTCAAGCGGCTCGAAGCCGACATCGAAGCCCTCGAGGTGCTCGGCCGGCGCGCCGAGGAGCTCACCGTCCGCAGCGCGCCCAAGCCCAAGGCGGTGGCCAGATGATCCCCCTCTACCTCCAGGTCCGCGGGTTCGTCGCCCGCGCGTGCGCCGGTTACGCGGGTACGCCCGCCGAACCGCAGCTGCGGCAGATCGCCGGCCGGCTCGCCGAACCGCTGCGGGTCGCGATCGCCGGGCGCGTTAAGGCCGGCAAGTCCACCCTGCTCAACGCGCTCGTCGGGCAGGAGCTCGCGGCGACCGACGCGGGGGAGTGCACCCGGGTCGTCACCTGGTACCGCAACGGCCCGACCTACCGGATCGTGCTGCACCCCGTCCGCGGGATGCCGCGCCAGCTGCCCTTCGGCCGGCTGTCCGGCACCCTCGGCCTCGAACTCGGCATGGCGCCCGACGACGTGGACCGGCTCGTCGTCGATTGGCCGTCGCCCGCACTGCGCGCGATGACGCTGATCGACACGCCCGGGCTGGGATCGGCCCGCGCGGAGGTCTCCGGGCGCACCGAAGCCGCGCTCGTCCCCGAGGGCGACGGCGTGGGCACCGCGGACGCCGTGGTGTACCTGATGCGCCACGTGCACGGCGACGACGTCCGCTTCCTCGACGCCTTCCACGACGACCCGGCCCAGCGGCGCCCGGTGAACACCATCGGCGTCCTGGCGCGGGCCGACGAGGTCGGGCACGCCCGGCCCGACGCGCTCGATTCGGCGGCGAAGATCGCCGCCCGCTACGCCCGCGACTCGCGCGTGCGCGGGCTCTGCCAGACGGTGGTCCCGGTGGCCGGCCTGCTGGCCAGCTCCGCCGCGACGCTCAAGGAGTCCGAGTTCCGCGCGTTCCGGCGGCTCGCGGCCGCGCCGGAGGCCGAAGTGGCGCGGCTGCTGACCTCGGCCGACCGGTTCGCCGCGGCTGAGTCCGATGTGGACGTCCCGCCGGCCGAACGCGCCGAGCTCCTCGCCCGCTACGGCCTGTTCGGCGCGCGGCTGGCGGTCGAGCTGGTCCGCGACGAGCTGGTGACGGGCGCGCGGGCGTTGTCGGGCGAGCTGCTGGCCCGCAGCGGTCTGCACCGCCTCCGATCGCTGCTGACGACGCAGTTCGCCGCGCGGGCCGACGTGCTCAAGGCGCGGTCGGCGCTGCAGGCGGCGGAACACGTGCTGCGCGCCTACCCGGACCGCACCGGCGGCCTGCTGCACGAATGGGAGCGGATCGTCGCCGGGGCGCACGAGTTCGCCGAGATCCAGCTGATCGACTCGATCCGGCTCGGCGTCGTGCTGTTCACCACCGACGAGGCCCGCGACGCGGAACGCCTGCTCGGCGCGACCGGCGTGGACGTGCCGAGCCGGCTGGGGCTGCCGGGGGACGCGGGCCGCACCGCGATCCGGCAGGCGCTCGGCGCGCAGCTGCTGAGGTGGCAGCGGCGCGCCGAGCACCCCGCCTCCCCGCGCGACGTCCGCGACGCGGCACGCGTGCTCGTCCGCACGTGCGAAGGAATCCTGCTCAGCGAAGCCAGGGCGGAGGTCTTGTCGTGACCGACCAGCCGAAGGGCAAGATCAGGAAGGCCGTCACGGCCGCCGCCGGCGCCGTCGCGTCGGAAGTGGTCGGGAACGCGCTCACCTCCGGTGCTCCGCAGCCGCCCCCGCCACCCGCGTCGCAGCCCGTCGCCGCGGAGACCGCGCACGACGTCCCCGCCCACGAGTACGTCCCCGAGGTGGAGACCAGCACGGTCACCCGCGGCGAGGACGGCCACGTCGAAGCGCGGACCGGAACCGTCTGGCACCCGGAAACCGCCGACGGCGTGCCGCTGGCGGACCTGCCCACCGTCGAGGAGTTCGAGCAGATCGAGGTCCACGAGGACGAGTTCGGCAACTTCGTCATCGACGCGACCGAGCGGTTCGTGGTGCACAACCACGGCCGCGACGAGGTCTACACCGACCACCAGCACCTCGTCGTGCCCGGCGACGGGACTCCCGGGGACACGGACATCGACGTCGTCCAGGACGCCGGCATCGTGATCCACGAGAACCCGGACGGCTCGATCACCGTCGAGCACGAGGGTTCGCTGAGCTACGAGCTCACCCCCGACGCGCCGGGGCACGGCGACATCGAGGTGTTCCAGGAGGAGACCGTCGTCCTTGACGAAGCCGGGACCGGGCCGCCCGGGATCGAGGTCGGGATCACCGTGGAGGAGCAGGCGAAAGCCGACGACCCGTTCGGCGAGCCGGCCGGGCCGGCCATCCACCAGACCGAGGTGGTCACGGACAAGGGACGCGGGGTCACGGTGACCGCGCAGGTCACCGCACCGGCGCCCACACTGCCCGGGACACCGCCCACGCCGGTCGTGACGTTCGCCAGGACGCCGTCCACAGTGGACGCCGCGCCGGCGGCCGCCGAGACCACGCTGGCGGCCTCGGTCTCCCTTGCGGAGCACCCGGTCCCGCGGCACAGCTTCGCCGCCGAACGCGAACCGGCGCACCACGACGCCGGCGAAGTCACGGGCGGTCACGCGCACCCCGCGGCGGCGGAGCACCCGTTCGAGCCGCCGCGGCACTCCGACCCGGATCCCGTGCCGGTGGCGGAGGAGCCGCCCGGCCCGCCGCCGGTGGAGCTGCCCGTGCGGCACGAGGACCAGGCACACGAAGACCACTTGCACGAAGACCACCCGGGTGAACCGGTTCCTGATGAACACGTGGTCCTCGACCACGCGCACGCTGACGGCGGAGGCTGAAATGGGCTACGGACTGGGCATCGACCTCGGCACGACCTTCACGGCCGCCGCCGTCGACCGGGCCGGCCACGTCGAAATGGTGTCACTCGGCGACCGCACGGCGGCCATCCCGTCGGTGGTGCTGCTGCGGCCCGACGGCAGCGTGCTGGTCGGCGACGCGGCGAGCCGGCGCGCGGCGGTCGAACCCGACCGCGTGACGCGGGAGTTCAAGCGGCGCCTGGGCGATCCGACGCCGGTGCTGCTCGGTGGCGCGCCGCACTCGGTGGCGTCGCTGATGGCGCACCTGCTCGGGTACGTGGTCCGGACGGTCGCCGGCCAGCAGGGCGGTCGTCCGGACCGGATCACGCTGACGCACCCGGCGAACTGGGGACCGTACAAGCGGGAATTGTTCGCGCAGGTCCCGAAGCTGACCGGGATCGACCACGTCGGCCTGATCACCGAGCCCGAAGCCGCGGCGGCGCACTACGCGGCCCAGGAGCGGCTCGAGGAGGGTGCCGTCGTCGCGGTGTACGACCTCGGCGGTGGCACGTTCGACGCGACGGTGCTGCGGAAGCGCAACGGGGGTTTCGAAATCCTCGGCACGCCCGAAGGCATCGAGGGCCTGGGCGGGGTCGACTTCGACGAAGCGGTGTTCGGCCACGTCGACCGGGCGCTGGAGGGCCGGCTGTCGCAGATCGACCCGGACGACCCGGGCGCGGTGGCGGCGGTTGTGCGGCTGCGGCAGGAATGCGTGCTGGCGAAGGAAGCCCTGTCGGCGGACACGGAAGTGGCTGTTCCGGTGCTGCTGCCGTCGGTGCAGACGGAGGTCCGCCTGACCCGCGGCGAGTTCGAGGAGATGATCCGCCCGTCCATCACGGCGACGCTGGGTTCGCTGCACCGCGCACTGCGTTCGGCGAACCTGCGCCCGGCCGACCTCGGCACGGTCCTGCTGGTCGGCGGCTCGTCCCGGATCCCGTTGGTGTCCCAGCTGGTTTCGGCGGAGCTCGGCCGCCCGACGGCGGTGGACATCCACCCGAAGTACGGCGTCGCCCTGGGCGCGGCGGCCCTGGCTTCGGGCCGGTCGGCCGTGGTCCAGCCCCCGGTCCCGGCGCCCGTAGTCCCTTTGCCCCGCGAGGAAACTCGTGCGATGGCCGTGCCGGAGTTCGGCGCGGGCGCACCGCCGCCGGCGCTGGGACGCGGGAAGCCCGCCGGCCCCGGCCGCCGAGCCTCCCGCCGCGGCGTGGTGGTGGGCCTGTGCGCGGTAGCGGTGGTGGCGATCGGCGGGGTCGCGGTGGCGGTCAGCAGTTCGGGCGGCGGCCCGTCGGGAAGCACCCCACCACCGTCGACCAGCCCGGCGAGCGACACGGCGTCGCTGGTGACGCTGCCACCCGCGGAGACCCCACAGACGACGCACGCGACGGCAGCGCCGCCACACACGAACCCGGCGGCCACGACGCGCCGGAAGACCCCGCCGAGGACGACCACGCCGACCAAGACGACGACGCCGACGACCACCACGACTCCGACAACGACGGCGACCCCGACAACCTGAGCCCACCCGCCCCGCGGCTTGGCTGCGGCGACCCGGCAGGCGGGCTCGCACGCAGGGGCACGTACGCACGCAGGCGGGCAGGCAGGCACGCAGGCACGGCAGGCGCGCAGGGCGATCCGCAGCCAACGCCGGGCCTGGCCGGTGTCAGGCCCGGCGCCGGGCTTGGCGGCTTGCTGCGTGTGGCCCGCACCGGTGTCTTGGTTGTGGCGATCGGATCGCGGCGGCCGGCCGGGTGGCCCGCCGTCGGCGCTGGGCCTGGCGATTTGCTGCGTGCGGCCCGGACCGGTGCCTTGTGGCGATCGAAGCGCGGCGGCCGGCGGGGCGGTCCGCCGTCGGCGCTGGGCCTGGCGATTTGCTGCGTGCGGCCCGCATCGGTGCCTTGTGGCGATCGGATCGCGGCGGCCCGGCCGGACAACCCGCCGCCTCCAGTCGGGGCTTTGCGACCTTGCCCAGCCTTCCCCCGCCCAGGATGTGAGAGATTTTCCAGCCCATGGAGTGAAGTCCCGCATCCCGCCGTTGACCAGCACCTCTCGCCACCCGCAACTGGACCGGGTGATCTTCCTCCGGTCCGCCCCGCCGCGACCCTCCACCGCGGCCGGGCAGCTCGCGCTCCTCGCCACCGTGCAGGTCTGCGCCATGAGCGTCTGGTTCTCCGCCTCCGCCGTCGTCCCCGCGCTGCGTGCCGAATGGGGGCTCTCGCGCGAGCACACCATCCTGCTGACCGCCGCCGTCCAAGTCGGGTTCGCCGGTGGCGCCGTCGTCTCCGCCGCACTGAACCTCGCCGACCGGATCCCTCCTCACACGCTCGTCGCGGCCGGTGCGGTGCTCGCCGCGCTCGCCACCGCCGTCCTGCCGTGGAGTGCGCACGGGCTCGTCGTCCCCCTCCGGTTCGCCACCGGCTTCGCGCTGGCCGGGGTCTACCCGGTCGGCATGAAGGTCGTCGTGTCGTGGTTCCCCCGGAAGCGCGGGCTCGCGTTGGGTGCACTCCTCGCCGCCCTGACCGTCGGCTCGGCGCTGCCGAACCTCCTCGCACCGCTCGACTGGCGGGCCGTCCTCCTCTGCGCCGCCGCGCTGGCGACGATCGGCGCTGCCGTGTCGGCCCTCTTCGTCCGCGAGGGCCCGGATCGAGCGCCCTCACCGCCGTGGCGCCCGCGGTACCTGCTGCGGATGGTGGCCGACCGGCGGCAACGGCTGGTGTGCCTCGGCTACTTCGGGCACATGTGGGAGCTCTACGCGCTGTGGGCGTGGCTGCCCGCCTACCTCGCCGCGACCGGGAGGCCCAGCGGGGTGACCGCCTTCGTCGTCATCGGCGTCTGCGGAGCGGCCGGGTGCCTGCTCGGCGGCGCGCTCTCGGACCGGTGCGGCCGGGCGGTCGTCGCGATGGGGGCCATGGTCGTCAGCGCCGGCTGCGCCGTGCTCTCCGCCGCCATCGCCGGGACCGTCCTCCTGCTGGTCTGGGGCGTCGCCGTGATCGCCGACTCCGGGCAGTTCTCCGCCGCGCTCGCCGAGACCGCCGATCCGCGGTACGTCGGGACCGCGCTCACCGCCATGACGGCGTTCGGGTTCCTGCTCAGCGCCGGCACGATCCAGCTGCTGCCGCTCCTGGCCGACGCCGTCGGGTGGCGGGCCGCCGTGCCCGTGCTCGCGGTCGGGCCCGCGCTCGGTGCCGCCGCGATGCGGCGCCTGCGCCGGTAACCTCGCGGCATGGCGGCGGAGCACGTGATCGTGACGTCCACGACGGACTCGGAAGCGGCGGCGCGGGAACTCGCCACCCAGGCGGTGGCGGGACGGCTGGGGGCGTGCGCCCAGGTCGTCGGCCCGATCACCAGCGTCTACCGCTGGGAAGGAGCCGTGCAAACGGATCAGGAATGGCGCGTCGAGATCAAGACGACCGCCGCCCTCGTCCCCGCGCTGACCGAACGCCTGCGACAACTGCACGGCTACGACCTGCCGGAGGTAGTCGCCACGCCGATCGTCGGCGGCAGCGCCGAATACCTCGCCTGGCTGACCGCCGAAACCCGTGGCCAGGACCCGGGTTCCTGACTAAAGTCAGGGAATGGAACTGAGCCGGCGCTTCGCGACGCTGACCACCGCCCACCTCGCCGACGCCTGCATCCGCGCCGGGCTGCCGGTGCGCTGCGCCCCGGCGGCGACGCGCGCGGTGGTGCCCGGCGGCCGCCTGTTCGGGCCGGCCGTCCCGGCCCGGCACGTCGGCAGCGTCGACGTCTTCCTGGAAGCCTTCGAGACCGCTGCGGACGGCGGTGTGCTGGTCGTCGACAACGGCGGCCGCCTCGACGAGGCCTGCGTCGGTGACCTCGTCGTGCTCGAGGCCCGCGCCGCCGGGTTGTCCGGGGTGCTGATCTGGGGCCTGCACCGCGACACCGCGGACATCCGGGCCATCGGGCTCCCGGTGTTCAGCCTCGGGTCCCTCCCGACCGGCCCGCTCAACCTCGGCCCGCGCGTCGACGGCGGGCTGGCCGAAGCGATCGTCGGGACCTGGCGGATCGGGCCGTCGGACCTCGTGCTGGGTGACGACGACGGCGTCCTGTTCGTCCCGCTCGACCGCGCCGAGGAGCTGTTCGCGCTCGCCGAGGCGATCCGCGACACCGAACGCCGCCAGGCCGACCGGATCCGGGGTGGCGAGCCGCTGCGGGAGCAGGTGCGCTTCGCCGAATTCCTCGCCGCGCGGGAAGCGGATCCGGGCCTGACGTTCCGCGCGCACCTGCGGGCCGTCGGCGGTGCGATCGAAGAGTGACCACGAAAGTGTGATCGTTCACCCGACGGGGTAACCCGGGCCGGGAGGCGGGACCATGAACGCGCTCATCGGCTTCGGCAAGGACATCGAATACCACTTCGCGCGCGGGTTGCGGACCTACCTGGCCCGGGTCGCCCGCGCCGTCGGCGTCGGGTTCGAGTCGTGTTCGCTCGACCTCGACGTGCCCAGCTCCGGGTACGTCGCCCTCGACCGCACGCTCCCGGACCTGCCCGCGCACGACCTGGCCCTGATCTGGGACGAGGTGCACGGCTGGGCGGCGGAGATCGAACCCGCGAGCGGTGGCACCGGGAAGGTGCTCGGCTACCTCGGCGGCGCCGACGTCGTGCCGCCGCCGCGTGCGGTCGCCGGGTTCCTCGAAGCGCTACGGGTCGCCGGGCCACCCGCAGCCGCGTTCCCGCCGCCGGTGTTCCGGCGGGCCGGGCACCACGAGGACCTCGTCGACCGGCTGCCGGTCACCGGCCCGGAAGGACTGCTGCGGCCGAGCTCCGCTACTTGGTGATCACAGGACGCGACCGCCCCGGGCACCTAGGATGAGGCGGCCGAACCCCGTCCCCCCCCCGGAAGGAAGCCCGTGACCGCCGATGCGCCCCACCCCGTCCGCGTCCTCCTCGTGGAGGACCACGACATGGTGGCGGAGGCGTTGCAGCAGGCCCTCGACCGCGCCGACGGGATCACCGTCGTCGGCCGCGCCCGCTCTCGGACGGAGGCACTGGCGGACGCCCGCGAGCACCACCCGGACGTCGTGCTGCTGGACCGGCGCCTGTCCGACGGCGACGCGCTCGGCGTCATCGCCGACCTCGCGGCCGGCGGTGCCCGCGTCCTGGTGCTGACCGGCGACGCGACGCCGGCGATCGCCGCTCAGGTGGCGAAGGCGGGCGGTGCCGGGCTGCTGTTCAAGTCGTCGCAGCTGGGCGTGCTGGAGTCCGCCGTCCGGGACGTGGCCGCCGGCGCCGTGGTCTTCGAGCCGGCCTGCTGCCCGGTGTCTTCGACCGGCTCACCGGCCGCGTCCCCGCGGTCGGCACGGCCCTGACCGCGCGTGAGCGCGAAACCCTCGACCTGCTCGCCGAAGGCGCGACCACCGACGAGATCGCCCTGCGGCTCGGCGTGTCCCGCAACACCACCCGCAACCACGTCCAGCGCGTGCTGGAAAAGCTCGGGGCGCGCTCGAAGCTCGAAGCCGTCGCCGTGGCCCGCCGGGAAGGGCTCATCGGCTGATGCAGCTGCACTAACCGCGGAGGACGGGTTTGCATCTCGTGCGGGCCCGCGCGGTCGACGAGGCTGGAGGGCGTGGACGTCCATGCCCCCCTCACCGCGGAGTGCGCCGTGACCGGCTCGGCGGGCGGACTGGCCCTCGTGCGCCGGTTCACCCGGCTGACGCTGCGCGCGTGGGCGAGCGGCACCGCCGTCGACGACGCGCAGCTGCTCGTCACCGAGCTCGTGACCAACGCGCTGTGCCACGGCGTCGGCCGCCCGCTCCTGCGGCTGGCGCTGGCCGGCGGGCAGCTCCGCATCGAGGTCTTCGACGACGATCCGGCGCCACCCGTGCGCCGGCCAGCGGGTGCGAACGGCGGCTGGGGCCTCACCCTCGTCGAGCGGCTCTCCTCCGCGTGGGGGACCGCGCGCCACGGCCGCGGGAAGGTCGTCTGGTGCGCGCTGCCAGCGGCTTCGGCCGAACTCGCCGGGTGAGCGCCGCGGGCCGCGCCGTGCCGGGCGGGCGGCGATCCGGCAGAGTTGCGGCATGGACGACGACCGGTTCCGCTTGCTGGTGCAGGGGGTGCTCGACTACGCGATCTTCATGCTGGACCCGCAGGGGCGGATTTCGAGCTGGAACGCCGGCGCCGAGCGGATCAAGGGCTACCGGGCGGACGAGATCATCGGGCAGCACTTTTCGGTGTTCTACCCCGCCGAAGACGTGGCCGCCGGAAAACCGGCCAAGGAGCTGGAGGTCGCGGCCGCGGAGGGGCGGCTGGAGGACGAGGGGTGGCGGATCCGCGAGGACGGCACCCGGTTCTGGGCGAACGTGGTGATCACAGCGCTGTACGACGATCGGGGTGAATTGAAGGGTTTCGGGAAGGTCACCCGCGACGTGTCGGACCGCCGGGCGGCCGAAGTCGCCCTGCGGGAAAGCGAAGAACGGTTCCGCCTGCTCGTGCAGAGCGTGGTCGACTACGCGATTTTCGTGCTGGACCCGCAGGGGCGGATTTCGAGCTGGAACGCCGGCGCCGAGCGGATCAAGGGCTACCGGGTGGAGGAGATCATCGGGCAGCACTTTTCGGTGTTCTACCCCGCCGAAGACGTGGCCGCCGGAAAACCGGCCTGGGAACTGGAGGTGGCGGCCGCGGAGGGGCGGCTCGAAGACGAGGGGTGGCGGGTCCGCAAGGACGGCACCCGGTTCTGGGCCAACGTGGTGATCACCGCGCTGCTGGACGACCGGGGCCGGCTGCAGGGCTTCGGCAAGGTCACCCGCGACATGACCGAGCGCCGCAACGCCGAGCAGGCCCTGCGGGACCGCGGCCGGCTGGTCGGGCACCTCGTGGAGGCCCAGGAGGTGGAGCGGCGCCGGATCGCCTGGGACGTCCACGACGAGTCGATCCAGTCCATGGTCGCCGTCGGCATGCGCCTGCAGCTGCTCGCTTCCCGGCTGCCGGAACCGGCCGCGGCCGCCGTCGGCGGGCTCGACGAGTCCGTGCAGGCCGCCATCGCCCGGCTGCGCGGCCTGGTGTCCCGGCTGCGGCCACCCGAGCTCGACCACCACGGGCTCGTCGAAGCGATCTCGGCCTACGTCGAGGAGGTCGCGGGCCGGTGGGAACTGGCGCACTCGGTGCGCGACGAGCTCACCGACGAGCCGTCCCCGGAAGCGGCGACCACCGCCTACCGGATCTGCCAGGAAGCGCTCAGCAACGTCCACAAGCACGCCCGGGCCACCCGGATCGACGTCACGCTGTCCACAGTGGACAACGGAACCCGGTTGCGGATCGCCGACGACGGGATCGGCGCGGCCGCGGGCGAGGCGGGCTCGGGGCACTTCGGGCTGGTCGAGATGCACGAACGGGCCGAGGCGGCGCACGGCTGGCTTTCGGTGACGAGCACGCCCGGACAGGGCACGACCGTGGAGTGCTGGTTGCCGAAGCTGCCCGACGTGACGGGACTCGAACCATGACCGAGCTGCGGGTGCTGATCTCCGACGACGACGTGATGATCCGCGACGTCCTGAAGGAGGTCCTCGAGGAGGAGCCCGACATCGCCGTGGTGGCGGTGGCGGCCGACGCCGACGAGGCGATCCGGCTCGCCGAGCGGCACCGGCCCGCGGTCGCCGTCCTCGACGTCCGGATGCCCGGCGGGGGCGGCGCGCGGGCGGCGCGGGAGATCGCCCGGTGCAGCCCGGGCACGGCGATCCTGGCGTTCTCCGCCTACGCCGACCGGGCTTCGATCGCGGGACTCGCGGCGGCCGGCGTCACGGAGTACCTGGTGAAGGGCGCGCCCAACACGGCGATCGTCGAGGCCGTCCGGCGGCTGGGCCGTCCGCCGTCGGCTTGAGCGGTCACGGCCGGACGTTCGCCGCGACGCTGTCGAAGTCCGTCGGGAGCAGCGTGAACAACCGCCGCACGGCGCGCGACGGCCCCGCTTCGACGCTGAGGCGCGCGCCGGTCGCGTCGGCGAGCAGCTGAGCCCGCAGCAGGGAGTTCAGGCCGGCGACGGAGAAGAACGTGACCCCGGAGAGGTCGATGACGACCTCTTCGACCGGCACGTGGACGCGGGACTGGAGGACTTCGTCCAATTTCCGCGCGGTGCCGAGGTCGACTTCGCCGGACACCTCGACGAAGACGGTGCGCGCGGCGGGGTGGCGCACGCGCACGGACATGTGGCCGCCGACCGTCAACCGGCCGACGAGCTCGTGGTCGGCCGAGCGTGGTTCGGGAACCATCGCGGCACACCCTTTCCTCGGGCAGCGGGGGCGAACCGGACGTTCGGGACGGGATGCCAAAGGCAGCCTGCCGGCCCGGAGCGCGGGAACGTCCGGCAGCGGCTGACGGCTCAACCGTGAACCCCCAGCATAGTGCATCTGCACTAGACGGGCCACCAGGCATAAACCGGTGGACAGCGTGGTCGTCACGCGGTGTGATGGGCCGCGACCGACCGCCGACGTGGGGGAGTGCCTTGGGCACGGGTGACCTGTCTTCCGGTGAAGCCACCATCACGCTGCCGGTCGTCCGGCAGCTGATCGACACGCAGTTCCCGCGGTGGGCGCACCTCCCGCTCGAGCCGGCGCCGTCGCAGGGCGTGGACAACGCGACCTACCGGCTCGGCCCGGAGCTGTCCGTGCGGCTGCCGCGGTACGCGCGCTGGACCGGGCAGGTGGCGCGGGAACAGGAGTGGCTGCCGAAGCTGGCGCCGCACCTGCCGCTGCCGGTCCCGGTTCCGCTCGCCGAAGGAAAACCGGGAGCGGGCTACCCGTTCCCGTGGTCGGTCCTGCGCTGGCTGCCCGGCGACGCGGTCGACCCGGAGACCGGCACGGCGGGCGAGCTGGCGGGGTTCTTCGCCGCGCTGCAGCGGATCGACGCCACCGGCGGCCCGCAACCCCAGTGGAGCAACGGTTTCCGCGGGGTGGCCATGACCGACGAGCGCGACTCGGCGATCGCCCCCGCCCGCCTCGCCCCGCGGATCGAGGCCCTGGCGGGACTGATCGACCTCGACGCGGTGGCGGCGGTCTGGGAAGCGGCCCGCGCGGCACCGCCGTGGGCCGGCCCGCCGGTGTGGATCCACGGCGACCCGGCCCCGGGCAACCTGCTGGCCCGCGAAGGCCGGGTGAGCGCGGTGATCGACTTCGGCACGCTCGCGGTCGGCGACCCGGCGTGCGACCTGATCGTCGCGTGGTCGGTGCTGTCCGCGGCGGAACGACGGGAGTTCCGCGCGGAGCTGGACATCGACGAAGCCACGTGGGCCCGCGGCCGCGGCTGGGGGCTGACCGCGGTGCTGCCCACCCGCGCGGAGCTGACCGGCCCCACCGCGGCCCGGGCCCGGCGCCGGCTGGACGAGCTGGTGGCGGATCATCGGATGCCGGCGGTCCGGCATCGCGCGTCCGAGGTCCGGTGACCACGGCCCGGCTGCCGAACCACCGGCGACGTGCGAGACCAGCCGCGAAGCCACCCAGGGAGGTCGCATGCCCACCACGGTCGTCAACCTGAAGGGGCACCGGGACGATCCGGAGTACGCCGACGTCGTCTACGTCGGGCGGGCCATGCACCGCGGCGGCTGGCACCTCGAAGGCTCGAAGCTCGCCAGTCCCTTCCGGCCCGGTCCGGACGGCTCGCGCGAAGACGTCGTCGCCCAGTACCGCGAGCACCTGCTGTCGCGGCCGGATCTGTTCGCCCTGCTGCCCGGGCTCCGCGGCTGCCGCCTCGGGTGCTGGTGCGTCCCCGAACCGTGTCACGCCCAGGTCATCGCCGAACTCGCGGATCACGGGGGGTAACGAAACGCACCCCCTCCGCGAGTAACCTGACACGAGGGGGTGATCGATGGTGTCCGCGCGGCGGCACGGGGGCTTCGACGAGGCCGAACTGCCCGAGACCCACCGGATCAGGTGGTGGCTGGCGGCCGGGGCGGCGGGGCTCGTCGCCGCCGGGTTCGCCGTCGTGCCGTACCTGCCGTTCTTCCAGACCTGGACCTTCGTCCGCGACCCGAAGGTCGCGAGCGTTATCACCTGGACCGTCCTGCAGACCTCCGTCGTGCTCGTCTCCGTCGTGCTGACGCTGTACTTCGTCGGCAAAGCGCGGCTCGAAGCCGCCGCCTACCGGGCCAACCAGATCGACATCCGGCTCTTCGCCGACGAACGGCCCGAAGGCAGCCACGACCGCGAGATCGACTCCGCCGTCGAACTGACCGCCACCTTCAAGCGGTTCCTCAACGATTCGCGCCTCTACACGCCGACCCCGGTGCCGGGCGTCGGCAGCTCGTACGACTTCATCCAGATCGTCGAGCACGCCGGCGACTCCGCCGACGGCTGGTGGAAGGCCGCGACGAAGCTGATCCGGCTCGCGCAGCCACCCGCCGCGTTCACCGTCAGCGGCACCATCCGGCCGGGCAACACGAGCGGCCGCTACCAGCTCATCCTCGAGCTCGTCCGCGTCCCGCGCTTCGCCGCGAGCCCGCTCGTCATCGAGGACGAGAACTGGGCGCGCGTGCTGCACCGCGCGGCGAACGCCGTGGCCGCGCTGGTCATCCCGCGCAGCGCGTACGTCCGCACGAACATCCACTGGGTCGCCTGGCGGGACGCGAAGATCCCCTACGAACTCTTCGACGCCTACCAGCGCGCCAACCACTTCATCACCTACCGCCGCTACGACGAAGCCCTCGCCGAGTACTACCGCGCGGTCAGCCTCGATCCGGCGAACGTCTACATCAGACTCGAGATCGCCGCGCTCCAGGAGCAGCTCGACCTCCACCTCGACGCGCTCGCCACGTACGACGACGTCATCACCGTCTGCAGCCGGGGCCACCCGACGCTGGCCCGCTGGTGGATCGGCCCCGACTTCGCGCGCCAGCCCCGGGGCGACACTCGCGGCCGCGAAGTCGCCCTGCTCATCGCCCGCTACCGGCACGCGCTCGTGCTCGGGCACGGCGATTCCGTGGCCGGCTCCTGGTGGGTGCGGCGCACCACCGCGGGCGTCCCGGGTGACGCGCGGGCGCAGCGCCGCACCGAACTGCGGGCCGCGATCGAGCTGCGCTTCCGCCGCTACGTCGACCTCGACGTCCGGACGCAGCGGTACGCGATCCCGCGCGAGAAGCGGCTGGCGCTGCACCGGCGCGTGCTGCGCGTGCCCGTCGAGGAGCTCGTCGTCCAGGAGGCGACCCCGGCACAGCTGGCCGAGTACAACCAGCGCGCCGCGGAAATGCGGTCCTACCTGGGCGCGCTCTCGCAGTACGAAATCGAACGGCTCGTCGAGGACTACCGCCGGTTCGGCAGGCGCTGGCGCCGCAGCTGGCAGCAGCTGACCAACCGCGCGCTCGACCTGTCCCTGGTGTGGGCGGTGCTGCGCCGGGCGATGGCGGACATCGAGCCGGTCACCGGCGCCGTCCCCGAACCGCAGCCCGCCTACCCCGGCAGCCGCGTCCGGCTGGCCGACGTCTGCCCGGACCGGCGCTGGCCGCCGGACCCGCGGGCGCTCGACGCCACCGTCGAGGCCGCCGGGCCGCGCAGTTCGTGGGAGGAGTGCTACAACGCGGCGAGCGTGTACGCCGTCGCGATGCTCGAAGTCGGCCCCCGCGGCGAACGCGACCTGCGCGACCGCGCCCGGAATCCCCGCCTGGAAGGCGAAGCGCGCGACGAAGTGGCCCGGCGCGCGGTGCGCGAGCTCTACCAGGCGGCGACGATCAGCCACAGCGGGCGGCTCCCCGAGCGCCGTTCGTGGGTGATGGGGGAGGACCCCGACCTCGCCGCGCTGCGGGGGCACGAACTGTTCCGCGTCTTCGAGATGGTCACCTTCTCCCCGGACCGCGCCGCGCCGCTGCGCCCGCAACGCGCCCACGTGTGGGAGCAGGTCAGCTACGTCCGGCAGCTGGTCGCCGAGATCGCGGGCTGCCGCGCGCACTTCTGGCGGACGCGGCCCGAGGAGCCGGCACCGGACAGCCGGACCGTCGACCGCCGGCGCGCCGCGGACCGCGACGCCTGGCGGAAGCTGACCGCGCTGGCCACCGGGAAGCAGGACTGGTACACGCGCTACCAGGCGATCTGCGCGTTCCGCGAGTGGTCGGCCGAGTCCGGCTACCCCGGGTCGATCTCGGGTTTCCCGCTCTACAGCGAGGAACGCCTGCACGCCCAGCTGCGCGGCGCGGCGGGCCGGCGCGGGAAGACCGGGCTGGACGCGAACGTCGTCGTCCGCGAATACGTGCGCCTGTGCGACCAGCGCCTCGACCAGCTGGTCGCCGACATCGCGGAACTCGAGCACACTTTGGTCGCGGAGAACGACTACGCCGCGCGTGCCCAGCTGTGGGCGGCGCTGTGCTCGTGGTTCGACGACGACATCGCCGACGGTTCGTCCGCCGGCGAGCGGCGTGAGCGGTTCCGCAAGCTCGCGCGGCCCTAGGACGGCCGCGTGTAGCGGTGCTTCACCCCGACCGGGAAGTACTCGGGATCCCCGGCCGGGCGCAGCACGACGTCGGGCAGCTGCCGCTCCGCCGGGACGTAGTGCGCGAACTCGCTGTTGAGCCGGACCAGTTGCGCGCGCACGGATTCCGCGATCCGGCCCGCGTCGGCGCTCGCGCCCGGCGCCGTCTCGACGGTGATCCGCAGCCGCCGGTCGCGGTCGGCGTCCTCGACCGACTCGATGACGAACTTGCCGGTGACGGTGTCGCTGATGCCCGGCTGCTCCAGGCCGACCGTGACGTTCTCCGGGTAGACGTTCGCGCCGAAGAACGACACCGTGAACAGCGAGCGGCCGAACACGTACACGAACGGCAGCTCCGGCCCGGGTGGCGGCGTGAAGCCGTGGCGCGCGCAGTAGGCGAGCAGCTCGGCGTGCGGCAGGACCCCGCCGTCGTCGGCGATGTGGTAGCGGATCAGCGGGATCCCGCCGTCCGCGCTGAAGACGAGCGTGCCGTCGTGCACCTCGAAGAACCGGCTCGCCGGGTCGTACTGCACGAGGGTGGGGAGCCGGGCGTCGCCGAAGACGTCGCGGGCGAGGTCCGGGTGGCCGGCGAAGAAGCGGCGGATGGCCACGGACACCGGTGTTTCGGTGCCCAGCACACCCGCGTCCGCCGTGCCGTAGAGCGAGGCGATGTCGGTGACGGGGTCGGCGACGCCGGCGCGCCGGGCGACGAGGTCGCGCCACTGCTCGCTGAAGACCTCGCCGGCGAGGACGAGCTTGATCGCGTAGGCGGGCCAGTCGACGCCTTCGGCCAGGCCGGTGTCGACGACGTCCTTGACGAACGGCGGGTAGCCGAGGAGAACGACCTGCTCGAAGTGCGGCGCGAGCTCGGGGAGCACGCGCAGGATTTCGGCCTTGTTGTTGCCGGGCGCGACGACGGTGACCGGACAGCCCTTGGCGGCGAGGTGCCGCACGCACGCCGTGGTGAAGAGGCCGCCGACCCAGGTCCCGAGCGGGAAGCAGACGACGGCGAGGGTCTTCTTGCGGTCGGCGTGGAAACCGTCGACGAGCACCTGTTCGAAGCGGCGGGCGACGTGCAGTTCGTCTTCGAGCGCGCGCGGCCAGATGGTGGGGTGGCCGCTGGAGCCGGAGGAGACGGCGATCATGTCGTTGCCGTCGAAGGTCCCGCCGCGGCACAGCTCGGGCAGCGGGTACTTCCGGTGGTAGCCCGCCTTGTCGACGAGCGGGAGAGTCTTGAAGGCGGCCATCGTTGTGACGGCTTCGGGTGCGATGCCGTGTTCTTCCAGGAACTTCCGGTACGCGGGCACGGTTTCGGCGGTGCGGCGGAAGAGCTCGAGGACGTGCGGCCCGGCGGCCGGTTCCGGGGGCGCGAAGAAGGTGTCGAACGCCTGCCGCACGCGGGTCTGCCGACCGAGGTCCATGATCGGAGCATAGCGGCCGGTGCGTGTCATGATGAGCGCGTGAGCACCTCCGCGGAGCAGCACCCCGCCGGCGCGCCGTTGACCCTCTACCTGGTCAAACGGCTCGAATTGGTGATCAGGGCGCTGCTCGACGACGCGCTGCGCCCGCTGGGGCTCACGACGCTGCAGTACACGGCGCTGACCGTGCTGCAGGCGAGCGGCCCGCTGTCGTCGGCGCAGCTGGCCCGCCGCTCGTTCCTGCGGCCGCAGACAATGCACGAGATGGTGCTGGCGCTGGAGAAGCGCGGGCTGATCGCGCGGACCCCGAAGGCGGGCAACAAGCGCGTCCTGCTGGCCGGCCTGACGGACGCGGGCCAGTCCCTGCTGGCCGGCTGCGCCCCCGCGGTCGGCGAGGTGGAGCACGCGCTGCTGGCCGACCTCAGTCCCGGTCAGCGTGCGACGTTCCGCGAGGGGCTGCAGCACGGGGTGACGGCGCTGGGAGCGCTGTCGGACGTCCGTCGCTCTCAGGAAAGCTGATTCGGTTTCGGACGCACATCTTTGTGGCGACCGGACGATCGCTGAGGGCCGAGTGGAGTCTTCACTCAGGCTTGCTGACACTTCCGGATTAGTCCGGACGAGTGGAAGCGACAAGCGGCGCGTAGCACGGGTGTGATGCGGAACGTTGAAGGGTACGTCCCATGCCAGCGCATTCGCATCTGGAGGTTCGCCGACGTGACCCGGGCTCACGACGTGGCCGGCGCCGCCTCGGTAGCCACGCGCCGGCTACTGCTGGTGGCCGGCACGGCTGTGGGCTTGTGGCTGATCCTGTGGCTGACTTCGGGCGACGCTTCAGCGGCGACGCCGGGTGCTTCGGCGGGGGATGGCCCGGGTGGGCTCGGGGCGGTCACGCAGGTGGTGCGTGCGGCGGCGCGGGATGCGCATTTGCCCGCTCCACTTCCGGCGGCGAAGGTCGTGCCCGACTCGGTGGCGCGGACCGCGCGCCCAGCCGCTCCGGCGGCGCACCTCTCGCGCTCAGCGGGACCGGCCTCACAGGCCGCGCCCCTGGCTGGCCCGGCGGTTCCGCCGGTGGTCGAGGCGGCGGCGAAGGTTGTGCGCGCGCCCGAGGCTGGCGCGCAGGTCACCCGCTCGGCAGGGTCGGTGGCTGGCGGCGTGGTTTCGTCGGTGGTCGAGCGCGCAGGGCAGCCCGCTCGCTCGGCGGGGTCCGCGGCTGCCTCGGTGGTTGAGCCGGGGCCGCGGGGTGCCCGGTCGGCGGGGCCTGTGGCTTCCTCATTGGTTGAGCCAGGGGCGCAGGCTGCCGGCTCGGCTGGTCCGGTGGCTGCCGGTGTGGTTTTGCCAGCGGCGCACGTTGCTCGCTCAGCCGGGTCGGTGGCCGCCGGTGTGGTTTCGCCGGGGGCGCACGTTGCCCGCTCGGCCGGTTCGGTGACTGCCGGTGTGGTTGTGCCGGTGGCTGCGCAGGGAGCGCGGGCTGCCCGCTCGGCTGGGTCGGTGTCTGCTGGTGCGGTTTCGCCAGTGGTTGAGCCGGGGGCGCAGGCTGCACGCTCAGCCGGGTCGGTGGCCGCCGGTGTTGTTTCGCCGGTGGTTGCCCAGGCTGTGCGCTCGGCCGAGCCGCTGGTCGAGCTCACTGGGCAGGCCGCTCGTGCCGCGGAGCCGGTGGCCGCCGCGGTGGTTTCGGTGGTCGGGCCCGTATCCCAGGCCGCCCGCGCTGCCGAGCCGGTGGCCGCTCTGGGGACTGCGCCGGTGGTGCGGTCCGTTGAGGCTGTCACCAAGCCCGTCACACCCGTGCTCGAGCCGATAGCGCGGGTCGTGCGCTCCGCCGAGCCGATTACCAATGCGGCTGCTGCTGTGGTCGGACCCGTTGCCTCGATCGCCGGGCCGGTGACGAGTGCCGTCAAGCCGGTCGGCGAGACCGCAGGTGCCGTCGCGGGGACCTTGCTCGACCCGGTGACCGATGTCGTGCAAGTCGTGGCGAGGCCGGTGACCTCCACCGTCGGTGCCGTGGTGAAGCCCGTCGTGCGCGTGGTCGGGCCGGTGCTGTCGCCCGTGACCAGGACCGCCACCAAAGTTCTCGCGCCGGTGACCGATGTCGTGCAGCCGGTGGTGAACACCGTCGAGCCGATCGTCGCTCCCGTGACCGGCACCGCCGGGAACGGCGGTGAATCGCGGCCCAGGCCCGTGCCCGATGTCGTCGAGCCGCCCGTGTTGCAGGGGAAGTTCACACCGCCGTCGCGGAAAGCCGTTCTCCCAGTGCCCGCGAACGTGACCACGTCTGAACACAGCCGGCTGTACGACGCGGAAATCCAGCGGCCGGGGCAAAAGGCGCACCGGGCACGTCCGGCGCACCAGCCGGACCGGACGTCCCAAGCCGGCCGGGGACCCGCGAAGAACCCGCCCGCGCCGATGGTTCCCGGGGCGCCGGTGCCGTCCGATCTCGCCGGTAGTGGCGGCAGTTCCATTCCGCCCGCGTTCCTGACCTCACACCACGGGACCCGCGACCTGCGGCCCGTTGCGCGGGTGTCCGAGGACTTCGTGCCGCTCTTCCGGCCCTGCGAACCGGGCACCGGTCCCGGCTAGGCCCGTCTCGATCTTCCGCTCCGTCGCGATTCGCGGCGCGATCCGCGCTGCCCGCGACCAGAACTCGAACCGACCAACCACGCGTGGAAGAGGGACGTAATGGAAGCGAACGTGTTCGACCTCGGGAAAGTGCGAAGAGACGCGGTGGTCACCGTCCGCCTGGACGCGATGGCCAACGTCAGGCTCCTGACGGAGGTCAACTTCCAGGCATACCGGCGCCGGCAGTACTACCGGATGCACGGCGGGGTGGCCACCGCACCGATGTTCAAGATCCACATCCCCGCCAACGCCCACTGGTTCCTGGTGCTCGACGTCGAGGGGCTGGAAAACCTGCCCTTGCGCCCGCGGGTGAGCGTCGAGCCGGAACCGGCCGCCGCGGCCAAGGGACGCACGGACCGCCGGTGATCCGGTCCCTCCGCGGCCCCCGGACCCCGGGCCGCGGAGGGATCCACGTGTGGGCGCCCGGCGGCGGGGTAACCCGCGTCCGATGCAGACGTTCCTGCCTTGCGCCGACTTCACGGCCAGCGCCCGCACACTCGACCGGCGCCGGCTCGGCAAACAGCGCGTCGAAGCACTCCAGGTGCTGCGCGCGCTGGTAGTGCCGGGTTACGGCTGGCGCCACCACCCCGCGGCCAAGATGTGGACCGGCTACGAAGAAGCCCTGACCCGCTACGGCTTCGAGGTCTGCGCGGTGTGGCGCGCGCTGGGTGCGGCCGACACGTGCGCGGTGAAGCTCGCCGACGAGTACACGCGATCCCTCGGCGGCACCACGATCCGCACGCAGGCCGAGCTCGCGGCCGCCGGCGAGCTGCCGCCTTGGCTGGGCGACGACGCGGTGCACCGCAGCCACCAGTCCGCACTGGTGCGCAAGGACCCGGACCACTACGGCGCGCAGTTCCCGGACGTGGAGGCGGACTTGCCGTACGTGTGGCCGCCTTCGGACCGCCCCGCGCGCACCGCCTGAGGTCGCGCGCGGCCCGGATGAAGCTGCCCGGCGTTGCCGAAACAGCCTATGGCCGGCCCGGCTTACTACGCCGGAAGCCGGGGCGGGCCAGACCGGGAACACCTGGGACCGACCGGGCTGCCACGAGCGGCTCGCTGCGGCCGGCGCTGCCCGGGGGAGGTGCTGGTCGGGTGCCGCACACCGGCGCCGCCGGCTCTCGACTGGCGCCGCCGGCTCTCGACTGGCGCCGCCGGCTCTCGACTGGCGCCGCCGGCTCTCGACTGGCGGCCGGGCCACTGCCCGGCCAGCGCCCCGCGAGCCTGCCCGCGACCAACGCCCAGCGAGCCGGTTCTCCCGCCGCGCCACCCGACCCGGTCCACCACCCTGTCCGCGACGTCCGAATCGTCCCCGGACCTGCGGCTCCCGTGGTCCGCACCCCGCCTCCCAGCCGACCTTCGGCGGATTTACAACGTTGTACCAACGATGTAAAAGTTGGTCCGCGCCTGTTCGCACGCCGTCGAAGGGGTCACCGATGTCCTCGCCCGCACGTGCTCACCTCACCCGTCGCGACCTGCTCCGGCTCGCCGGGGGAACCGCCGCCGCCGTGGCCGCCGCGCTCTGGTTGCCCGCGACCGTCGCCGTAGCCGGGACCTTCAGCCCGATCCGGCCGCCCGCCACCCCGCTCATCGTCCGGTCGCCCTACCTGTCCACCTGGCAGCCCGTCGACAACCTGCCCGGGACCTGGGCCAGCTTCTGGACCGGGCACGTCACCGCGCTGTGCGGCCTCGCCCGCATCGACGGCGCCGCGTACGTCTTCGCCGGGGCTCCCGGGCTGCCGTCCGGTCCCGCCCTCACCGCCATGACGCAGGTCAGCCTGCAGGTCACCGGCACCCGCTCGACCTACGTCCTCACCGGCGGGGGCGTGAACCTCACCGTCACGTTCTTCTCACCGGTCGACCCGGCGAACCTGCAACGCCAGAGCGTGCCCTTCGGCTACGTGACCGTCCAGGCAGCCAGCGCCGACGGGCGCGCGCACGCCGTCGACCTGCACTTCGACACCTCCGCCGAGTGGGTGCACGGCACCACCGCGACCCCGGTCACCTGGACCCAGCAGCAACGGAACGGCTACACCCTCCTCAGCTGCACCCCCGCCAGCCCGGGCGTCCTCCAGGAGAACGGCGACCAGGCCAGCTGGGGCTCCCTCGTGCTGGCCGCGCCCACGTCCGGGGTGAGCTGGCAGATCGGGCAGGACACCGTCGTGCGCGCCGCTTCGGCCGGTCAAGGTGCCCTCAACAACACCAGCGACACCGCCCAGCCGCGCGCGATCAGCGACCGGTGGCCGGTGCTCGCGTTCAACCGGGACCTCGGCACCATCCCGGCCGGTGGCTCCTCGGCGCCGTTCACGCTCTCGATCGGGCATGTCCGCACGCCCGCCGTCCGCTACCTCGGCACCACCCTGAACCCCTGGTGGACGCACTACTGGGGCAGCTGGCAGGACATGGCCGTCTGGTTCGCGAACGACTACGCGAGCGCGCTGTCCGCCGCGACCGCGATCGACCAGCGCCTGCACGACGACGCCGTCGCCGCGGCCGGGGGCGGGAGCACGGGCGAGCACTGCGCCGCGATCTGCGCGCTCGCGCTGCGCCAGGCGTTCGGCGGCACCGAGCTGGTCGACCGCGGCGGCTCGCCGTGGGGTTTCCTCAAGGAGATCTCCTCCAGCGGCAACATGTCCACAGTGGACGTCACCTACCCGGCGTTCCCGGGTTACCTCTACCTTTCCCCGGCCTACCTGCGGCTGATCCTGGAACCGCTGCTCGACTACCCCGAGCACGGCGGCTGGCCGATGCAGTTCGCCGAGCACGACATCGGCGCGCACTACCCGGACGCGGCCGGGCACAACGACGGCAACGAGGAGAGCATGCCGGTCGAGGAGTCGGCCAACATGCTGATCATGGCGGCCGCGCTCGTGCAGCGGCTCCCGTCGGCCGAAGCCGTGTCCTTCGCCAGCACCCACTACCGGATCCTGCGGCAGTGGGCCGAGTACCTGATCGGCGCGACCCTCGACCCCGGCTTCCAGAACCAGACCGACGACTTCACCGGCTTCATCGCCCACAGCGCCAACCTCGCGCTCAAGGGCATCATCGGCGTCGGGGCGATGGGGATCATCGCCGCCGCCGTCGGCAACACCGCCGACGCCCAGCGCTACCGCTCGACCTCCCGCAGCTACATCAGCCAGTGGGTGACGCTCGCGCAGGACCCGTCGAACCAGCACCTCAAGCTCGCCTACGACCAGGACGGCACCTGGAGCCTGAAGTACAACGGCTTCGCCGACCGCGTGCTCGGCCTCGACCTGGTCCCGCTCGGCGTCGCGGCGCAGGAGGCCGCCTGGTACCAGGCCCGCGCGGGCGCCCACGGCGTCCTGCTCGATCCGCGCAACAACTACACGAAGGCCGACTGGGAACTGTGGACCGCGGCCTGGCTCACCGACCAGCCGAACATCCGCACCACCCTGGTCGAGGGCGTCTACAGCTTCGCGAACAGCACGCCGCAGCGGGTGGCGTTCACCGACTGGTACGTCGTCGCCGACGCGACCCAGCGCGGCTTCCAGGCCCGCCCGGTCGCCGGCGGCTACCTCGCCCTGCTGACCCGCCCGGCCGCGTCGACGACGGTGTGGCGGAAGCTGCAGAACCAGCGTTCGGGCAAGGTCCTCGCCGTCTCGAACATGGCGCTGGCCGACACCGCCGAGGTCACGCAGTGGACGGACAACGGCACGGCCGACCACCTCTGGGCCGTCGTGGACAACGGCGACGGCACCGTCCGGATCGTCAACCGCAACAGCGGCAAGGTCCTCGCGGTGCACGACCAGAGCCTCGACAACGGCGCCCACGTCCAGCAGTACCAGGACAACGGCACGCCGGACCACAACTGGCGGATCGTCGACGCCGGCGGCGGCTGGTCCAAGATCGTCAACGTCCGCAGCGGCAAGGTCATGGCCGTCGACCAGCAGTCCACGGCGGACGGCGCCCAGGTGACCCAGTGGGACGACAACGGGACACCGGACCACCTGTGGCGGTTCGTCTGACGCGGTTTGCGACACTGGCGCCGTGCGCGCCGACCCCATCCGCCGGTTCCTGGCCGAGCAGGACCCGCCGACGCCGTGCCTGGTCGTCGACACCGACGTCGTCGCCGCCCGGGCGCGGGAGTTCCGCGCGGCCTTCCCCGGCGCGCTGATCCGGTACGCGGTCAAGGCCAACCCGGCGCCGCCGGTGCTCGACGCGCTGGTGGCGGCCGGGGCCGGCTTCGACGTGGCCGGCCCCGCCGAACTGGCGCTGTGCCTGGCGCGCGGGGCCGAGCCGGCGGACATCGCCTACGGCAACCCGATCAAGAAGCCGCGGGACATCGCGTTCGCCTTCGAGCACGGCGTCCGGGAGTTCACTTCGGACGCCCCGGACGACGTCGACCACCTGGGCCGCCACGCGCCCGGCTCGGCCGTGTCGATCCGGGTGGTGTTCGACGCGCCGGACTCGGTGACGCCGTTCGGCCGTAAGTTCGGCTGCGAGCCGGCCGAGGCGCTGGACCTGGTGCTGCGCGCGGCCGCGCTCGGGCTGCGGCCCGGCATCGCCTTCCACGTCGGCTCGCAGCAGCCGGACGTCACCGCGTGGGAGATCGGGATCGCGACGGCGGCGAAGCTGTTCGCCGAGGCCGGCGCGCAGGGGGTCGCGATGACGCGGCTCAACCTCGGCGGCGGCTTCGCGACCGCGCACCGGACCGGCGTCCCGTCGCTGGACGCGTACGCGACGACGATCGCGGCGGCCGTCGACACGCACTTCCCGGGGAACCGGCCCGAGCTGCTGCTGGAGCCGGGCCGGGTGCTCGTCGCCGACGCGGGCCTGCTGCGGACCGAGGTCGTGCTCGTCGCGCAGCGGGGCGAGCGGCGCTGGGTGTACCTCGACATCGGCCGCTACAACGGCCTCGCCGAGGCCGAGAACGAGGCGATCGCCTACCGGTTCGAGCCGGTGGACCCGCCCGGCGGCCCGAGCGGCCCGGTCGTGCTCGCCGGGCCGACCTGCGACGGCGACGACGTGCTCTACCAGCGGACGCCGTACCAGCTGCCGCTGGCCTTGCGGACCGGCGACCGGCTCGACGTGCCGGGCACCGGGGCCTACACCGCCAGCTACGCGTCGGTGGGCTTCAACGGCATCGAGCCGCTGCGCACGTACTGCCTCGGGAGGTGGGTGGATGTCTGAGGTCGGCCGGTTCACCGGGCGGCACGTGCTGGCCGAGCTGCACGGCGTCGACCCCGGCCTGCTCGACGACCCCGTGCGGCTGGGGGAGCTGCTGCGCGCCGCGGTGACCGAGGCGGGCGCCACGGTCGTCGACGTCGTCGCCAAGCGGTTCGCGCCGCAGGGCGCCACCGTGATCGCGTTGCTGGCCGAGTCGCACGCGTCCGTGCACACCTACCCCGAGCACGGCTCGCTGTTCGCCGACGTGTTCACCTGCGGCGAGCGCGCCGACCCCGAGCACGCGCTGCGGTTGCTGGCGAAGTCGCTGGACGCCGCTTCGGTCCACCTTTCCGTCCTGCACCGCGGAGAACGCTGATGCCCCAGATCCCCGAACCGGTCGGCCCCGGCCTCACCCGCGTGTGGGAGGTCGGCGACGTCGGGTACGACGAGCGCACGCCGTACCAGCACGTGCTGATCGGCAAGACCGCGCAAGGGGTCTCGCTGTTCTGCGACGGCGAGCGCCAGAGCACCGAGGCGAGCCAGCTCGTCTACCACGAAGCTCTGATGCTGCCCGCGCTGCTGCTGGCCGATCAGGTGCGCCGGGTGCTCGTCATCGGGTCGAGCGAAGGGGTCGCCTCCCAGCTGGCGGTGGCCGCCGGGGCGGCGCACGTCGACCACGTCGACATCGACGAGCAGGCCGTGCGCGCCTGCGCCGAGCACCTGCCCTACGGCTACACGCCAGCGGAGCTGGAGCGGGCTTCGCGGGGCGAAGGCCCGATCCGGGTGTCCTTCGAGGACGGCTGGACGTTCCTGGCCGCGGCGGCGGACCAGGGGCTGACCTACGACGTCGTCGTGATCGACCTGCCGGACGAGAACACCGACCCGGACGCGCAGCACAACCGCTTGTACGGCACGGACTTCCTCACCCGCTGCGCGCGGCTGCTCGCGCCCGGCGGCGTGGTGACCGGCCAGGCGGGCTGCCCGACGCTGTGGCGCAACGAGACGCTGCGGGCGTCGTGGCGCCGGTTCCGCGAGGTGTTCGGCACGGTCCTGTACTTCGGGTCCGACGAGCACGAGTGGGCGTTCCTGTCCGGCCGCGCCGACCAGGTCGACGACCCGGGCGCGCTGGTGGCGCGGCGGTTCGCGGAGCGGGGGAGCGCGGCGGCGACGCTGGACGCCGAGGCGCTCCTCGGCGGCGCGACCCCGCCGTATTCGCTCCGGCACGGGAGTGGTCCGGACCACTCTTGACCTTCGAACATCCGAGTATTCCTCGTTTTTTGCCGTGAAATTGCGGGAAATGGATTTCCCGTACTCTTCGCGGTGGTGTTACTCCGTTCAGTGGCCGTCGAATAGGTTGCGATCGCGCTACGATCTGCTCCGCGCGCGATCGGCTCGATCACCAGGCACCGTGGCCCGTTTGGAGGAGCGTCATGTTCGTTGTTTCGGTCGTCGCCGGAATGGTTCTGTCCGCGCTCGCAGTTCCCGTCGATTCCTCGGCCGCTTCGGCTCCGACCGAAAAGATCACGCTCGACATCAAGACCATCAACGGCTCCGGCTGCCCGGCCGGCACCGCCACCGCGTCGGCGGACGTCGCCTCGGACAACACGTCCTTCACGGTGCACTACACGAACTTCACTGCCAAGGCCGGCGGCGGCGCTCCGGCGCTCGAAGCCCGGAAGAACTGTCAGATCAACGTGCTCGTCCATGTCCCGCAAGGGTTCACGTACGCGATCGCCGAAGCCGAGTACCGCGGCTTCGCGCACATCGAGAGCGGGGCGAGCGCGCTCGAGCAGGCCAACTACTACTTCGCGGGGACGTCGCCGACCGCGCGGGTGCGCCACACCTTCCCCGGCCCGTTCCACGGCGTGTGGCGGGCCTCGGACGTGACCGAGGTCGCGGAGCTGGTGTTCGCCCCGTGCGGGGAGAGCCGCAACCTGAACGTCAACGCGGAACTGCGGGCGGACGCGGGCACCTCGAGTGGTGCGACTTTCATCGAAATGGATTCCGAACACGCGAGCGTGGACACGATTTACCACTTCGCGTGGAAGACCTGCTGAATTCCGCGGGCATTGCCGGAAACGGACCGCTCACCGGGACCCCGCCGGTGAGCGGTCCGCCCGTTCACGCGCTCAGACGTGGGTGACCAGCAGGGTCACGCCCGCTTCGCCACCGCAGTCCACGAAGACCGGGCCCACCCCGTTGCCGATGGTCTGCACCACGGTGGCCTTGGCCACGAAGTGGTCCGGGCCGGCCGACAGGATCCGGATGTTCTCGAGTGCCGGCCGCTCCGGGAAGCCGCCGAGCACGGACTTCAGGCCCGTGCCGCCGCCGCAGTCGCCGGTGATCGTCACCTCTTGGCCGCGGTGGGTGGTCGGGTTGGGGCTCACCTGCACGGTGGCCCGCGCCCCCTTCGGGGGCTGGTTCGCGTTCGTCATCGTCCCCTCCGTGCTCCCCGGTTGCGCCGTCGCGCCCCCGGCCATCCCGATGCTCGCCGCCGTGACCAAGCCGGCCGCGAGGGCCAGGCCGAGTGCGGTGCGAACGGTTTTCGGGTTGCTGCGCATGGTGTTCTCCTCCCTTGAACCCGGTCTCGGTCCGCCGGATCCACCCGGTCAGTCGCCGGGGGACGGGCCCGAGGTTCTCGTGGGAGGAGAGTGAGACGTGGATCACAAATGAGGGGTCAGCGTGCGACGCGAGGCTGTTCGGTCTCGGCGGTCGGCACCAGGCGGCATCGTCGTTCGAACCGCTCCATCAGGACGGTAGCGATCAGGAGGGCCACTGGGGTGCTCACCGCGATCCACATGCCAGGGAACCTACCCAGCCCCGCGACGTCTCAATCGCCCGCCGACAGGCTCGTGATCACCTCCAGCAGCCGGGCGCGGAAAGCGTCGTCCGCCCCGAGCCCGCCGAGCAGGGCGGGCTCGGCGCGCACCGCCCGTTCGTGGATCGTCCGGCCGGCCGAAGTCAACCGGGTCAGGTGACGCCGGGCGTCCGCCGGGTCCGGCGTCCGCGTCACGAAACCCGCCTTCGCGAGGCGGTCGAGCGTGCGGCTCATGGTCTGGTCGGTCACCTGGCAGTGCTGGGCGAGCGTCCGCTGGGGGAGCGGCCCGTCACGCAGCGAGTGCAGCGCGATCAGCCCCGCGTGGGTGAGCCCCATGCCGGCGAGGACGGTCACCCAGCGTTGCTCCACCAGCCGGGCGGCGACGGCCAGCAGGCGCCCGGTGGGCCACGTGCTCAGGTCGGGTTCGGGGGCTGTGCTCACCGTCACTCCGCGTCGTCGTGCAAAATGTTCAGCCTGCTGAACAATAGGGCGTGTTCGCCCTCGAAAGGACCTTAGCGACCATGAACGACTCCCCGCGCCGCCTCCGCTGGCTGCTCCCCGCGTTGCTCGTGGTCGCCTGGCTCGGGCTGGGCGGGTTCGGCGGGCCGTTCGCCGGCAAGCTGAGCGAGGTCGCGAAGAACGACAACGCCGCGTTCCTGCCGAGCTCGGCCGAGGCCACCGAGGTCTCCGACGAGCAGAAGGCGTTCACCCCGCGCCAGGTGCTGCCCGCGACCGTCGTCGCCGAGCGCCCGGCCGGCCTGACCGCCGCCGACCGGCAGTTCCTCGAGACCAAGGCGCGCGAGCTCGGCAGCGTGCCCGGCGTCGTCGGCCCGCTCGGAGCCCCCGAAAAGGCGCCGCGGGACGACCAGGCCGTGCAGCTCAGCGTGCCGATCCTCGCCGACGGCAACCCCGGCGAGGTCGTCAAGGAGGTCCGCGCGAAGCTCACCGGCGGCCCCGAAGGGCTCACCGTGCTCGTCACCGGGCCCGCCGGGCAGATCGCCGACCTGGTGAAGGCGTTCGGCGGCATCGACGGCATCCTCCTGCTCGTCGCGGGCGGGGTGGTCGCGCTGATCCTCATCGTCGTCTACCGCAGCCCCCTGCTGCCGTTCCTGGTCCTGCTCTCGGCGGTGTTCGCGCTCGGGCTCGCCAGCCTCGTCGTCTACCTGCTGGCCAAGAACGACGTCCTCGCGCTCAACGGCCAGAGCCAGGGCATCCTCTCGATCCTCGTCTTCGGCGCGGCCACCGACTACGCGCTCCTGTTCGTCGCGCGGTTCCGCGAGCAGCTGCGAGACACCCCGAGCCGCTTCGACGCGGTGAGGCTCGCCTGGCGCGCGACGCTGGAACCGATCGCCGCGTCCGCGGGAACCGTCGTGCTCGGCGTGCTGTGCCTGCTGTTCAGCGACCTCAACTCGAACAAGGGACTCGGGCCGGTCGCGGCGATCGGCATCGGCGCCGCGTTCCTGGCGTCGACGACGTTCCTGCCCGCGGCGCTGGCGCTGTGCGGCCGCGGCGCGTTCTGGCCGTTCAAGCCGGCGCTCGGCTCGCCGCACCCGGAGACGGCGGGCATCTGGGGCCGGGTGGCCGGGCTGGTCGGTCGCCGCCCCCGGGCGGTCTGGGTGGTGACGGCGCTCGTGCTCGGCGTCGGCGTCGCGTTCCTGCCGCAGCTCAAGGCGTCCGGCACCGCGCAGTCCGACGTGTTCCTCACCGAGGTCGAATCCGGCACGGGGCAGGAGATCCTCGGCCGCCACTTCCCGGGCGGCCTCGGTGCCCCGGCGATCACGATCGCCGACGCCGGCGCGCTGCCCGCGGTGCTCCAGGCGTCCACGATGGACGGAATCGCGCAGTCGTTCCCGCTGCCCGGCCCCGACGGGAAGCCCAAGGTCGTGAACGGCCGCGTGCAGATCCTGTCCGTGCTCGACGACCCGGCGGACTCGGAAGCGGCGGTCGCGACGGTCGGCAAGCTGCGCGACGCCGTCCACGCGGTACCGGGCGCGAACGCGAAGGTCGGCGGCCCGACGGCGATCCAGCTGGACACGCAGCAGACGTCCAAGCACGACCGCGCGCTGATCATCCCGATCGTGCTGCTGGTGATCTTCCTGGTACTGGCCCTGTTGTTGCGGTCGCTGCTCGCACCCCTGCTGCTGATCGCCACGGTGGTCCTGTCGTTCGCGGCGACGATGGGCGTGTCGGCGCTGGTGTTCAACCACATCTTCGGCTTCCCGGGCGCGGATCCGGTGGTGCCGCTGTTCGGCTTCGTCTTCCTGGTGGCGCTGGGGATCGACTACAACATCTTCCTGATGACCCGCGTCCGCGAGGAAGCACTGACCCGCGGAACACGCGTCGGCACGCTGCGCGGGCTGTCGCTGACCGGCGGGGTGATCACGTCGGCCGGCGTCGTGCTGGCGGCGACGTTCTCGGCGCTGGCGGTCATCCCGATCCTGTTCCTGGCGCAGATCGCGTTCATCGTCGCGTTCGGCGTCTTGCTGGACACGCTGCTGGTGCGGTCGCTGCTGGTGCCGGCGCTGACCGTGGACGTGGGGCGCCGCGTGTGGTGGCCGTCGAAGCTGGCCCGCGCGGAGAAGTAGGGCGTGTCCTGGGGATCTTCATCGGAGGTGACGGACGCCGCAGGCGCGGTGGTAGGCCGCTCATTTGGCGTATCAGGTGGCCGGGCCGCGGAATTGCTTGAGCCGGGCTCGATTACGTTGCGCAGCTTGGAGAGGCTGGGTGTAGGCCTTGTCGGCCAGCACCCGCCCAGCAGCAGTGGATTGTCTCCGGCCTGATCGGGGGTGAGGATCACCGCCAAGGGATCCGTTGCCACGTCCCGTTCGCGGTCCGCTTGCGCAATCGCTCGTGCGGGGTCCGTACCGTTCCGGCAGATCACGCCAAGGCGCACCGGTGCGTTCTTCCCATAGGACCGCGTTGATCACCTGCCGGTGGCTGCGCCGCCAGCAACGGCGCGATCCTTGCCCAGGCCTTGTCGGTCAGCTCACCACGTCCGGACCACGACCGTCACGCCCCAGGAGATCACCTGCTCGACACCGGGGCGGTCCGCGGGTTCGACGAGTCCGTTTCTTCGGCACGAGCTTGCTGTAGCGAGTAGGCAGGCCCGCACCGCCTGACCCGGCCGCGGATTGCTTTATGTGCGAGCAGAACATCTATGGACATGGGTGTGGGCCCGTAGCCGGTGGCTGCGGGCCGATCCCATCACGCTGCGAAGGGCAGTGGTTGATGCAGGTTGTTGCGCCTGGGTTTTCGACGTTGATCCAGGAACCGAGGGGGTAGGAATTCGGGGTGGCCGTCGGGGGCGAGGCGGACCTGCCAACCCGAGCGATGCATCAGGCGGTGGTGGTGGGCGCAGAGCAGCACCAGGTTGGTGAGATCGGTGGGGCCGCCGTCGGCCCAGTGGCGGATGTGGTGACCCTGACAGTGCCGGGGTGGGCGGTGGCAGCCCGGGAACGCGCAACCTCGGTCACGCAGGAACAGGGCCCGGCGGAGGCCGGGTGAGATCAGGCGGCGGGCTCGGCCCAGGTCCAGAGGTTCGCTGCTGGCGCCGAGGACAGTAGGGATCAGCTTGCAGTCGCAGGCGTGGATGCGGGCCTCGACGGCCGAGATCCGGCCGGTGTCGCCCAATGTCGCGTGGCCGACACCGGATCTCAGGTCCGCCAGTGACACTGCGACCATCACGTGGGCGCGTTCACCAGCCTGCGTCGGCAGCTCTGGGGAGTTCAACGCCAGGTCGATCGCGTCGGAGAAGGCGTCGCCGTAGCGTTCCTGCGGGGAACGGAAGTCTCCGCCATCCTCGGCAGTACGGCGTTCGGCCAACGCGTCGAGCAAGGCGCTCGCGCGAGTACCGGTCTCGTCGTCGAACCGGCCCGACAGTTCCCAGGTGCCAGTTCTTTTGCGGCGCAGCGACAGTTCCCGGGCCGGGGTGGCGGGTTCGGTGTCCTCGGGCTCGGCGCCGTCAGGATCGAGGTGGGCCAGGATCCGGGTGCCCAGGGCGGCGACTTGTTTGTGGCCCGCGTCGGCGGCGAAAGCCAGCAGATCCTGTTCGGCGGAGTCGCGGTGCTCGAGGGGGATCCGCGACACAGCCTCGATGATGGCGTCGATCATCGGGGTACTCAGGGCACCCGTCAAAGCAGCGACGCCGGTAGCGGGGGCGACAGCGGCCGGGGAGTCGAGGGTGTGAGCAGAGGTGAGAGCCCGGGCTCGAGCCACGGTGCGCTGGGCAGCCGCGTGGGGAATGTCCGCGAGGTGCTCCAGCAACCGAGCAGTGGACCGGTAGCCGAACAGTTCCATCACGCCACGCGACTCGATTTCCACCAGCAGAGTCCCGATTTCCGCTTCGGCGGACCGCACCACGGTGAGCAGCCCACGGAGACGGTCGGCCAAGGCCTCCGCGTCCGTCTGCCACACCGCTTCTCTGTCCACACAACAAGATTACCCGGCCATCGACCATATGTTCATCACTCGATCAGGGTAACTGTTCAGGTCGTTTCGGGGCTGTGAGCGGACCTGTGGGATGATCTTGTTGTGGGGGACGGTGGTCGTCCGTCGTACGACGAGCTGGCCGCGTTGGTCGCGGCGCAGGCGGTGGAGCTGGCGCATGCGCGGGAGGAGATCACCGCGTTGCGGGCCGAGTTCGCCGCCCTCAAGCGCCGGCTGGGCACGAACTCGGGTAACTCCTCGATGCCCTCATCCTCGGAGAGGTTCAGCAAACCGCCGTCCACGACGGACTGGTGTCCTACCACGACTTCGGGTGCGAACACGCCAGCTGCAACGCCCATCACCTTCGAGAACTGGTCGCGGCCGGCGAGGCTTATCCGGAGCACACCTGGCCTAGGATCGCCAGGAATACCCTCGAAGAACTCAACACCGCTGCCCATACCGCACGCGAGGCCGGTCTGGACGCCATCCCCGCCCCTATCGTCGATCCGTTGATCGCCAGGTTCGTCCGCACCGTCCACCTCAGCCTGCTGGTGCGCCTACGCGACTGCCAGCACCACGTGCTGCTTTTCGCCCGCGACCTCACCGTCTGGTCACCGACATCCAAGCCGAACGCGACCTGCGCATGATCGCGGCACATCTGAAGATCTCCGGTGGCTGGTGAACCGGGCACGGCCCCGCGCCTGGCTGCGTGTCCGCACCTAACAGTGATCGATCAGGTGGACGTCCAAAGACCTAAGAATCGTGCAGCGCGCGGGAATCCGCCGTCTCACCGGTCAGGTACTTCGCCGTCCCCGTCAGCGCAAAGAGACGGTCGAGCGCCGGCTTCCGGTTGTCCAAGAACAACCGACGACCCGTCCCGACGACCGCGCGGTGCACCTTGATCAGCTCCGACAGCCCGGACGAGTCGCAGAAGTCGATCTCGCCGCAGTCGAGGCGCACCTCCCGCACGCCGGGATCACCTGCCAGGCGGTCGGCGACCAGGCGCACGAGCAGGCCGGCCGTGGCGAACTCGAGGTCGCCGGTGACCGTGACGCGCGCCGTGCCCTCGTCCGCGATCGTCCAGGTGCAGGTCAAGCCGCTGGTCATGCCGTTCGCTCCGTTCCGGCGGCCGGCTCCACCAGGTGCGTGCGGGCAGCTCGGAGCAGGCCGGTGGCGCGCGGGAAGTCGCGCAGCTCCGCTTCGAGGAGTTCGAGGGCGGGCACCAGCGAAGCGGCGGGGACGCCCCGCGCCGTGAGGATGCCCGCGGTCCAGGTCAGGAACCCGGTGAACAGCTCTTCGTCGCCGACGTACAGCGCCGTCGCCAGGTACTCGACGATGTGCGCCAGGTCTTCGGCGGTGTACTGGCGCTGCAGGTCGGTGTAGTCCCGCATCGCCGGGATGCGCTCCTCCAGCCCGGCCAGCACCGCCTTCACGAGCCGGCCGGAGCTGCGCGTCACCAGCGTGTACTCCTGGTCGGCCAGGTGCGGCAGGTCGTCGAGCGGCTGGTGGGCCGCGAGCGGGCGGGGGAGGGGCTTCGCGAGCCTGTCGGCCGCCGTCCGGGCGTCCGGGGCCCACGCTTCGGCACCCAGCAGCCGCGCGTAGCGGCCGTCGGGGCCGAAGGCGGCGCCGCCCGCGATGACCGGGGTCGCGGCCGCCTGGCAGGCGGTGATCGTGGCGTGCGCGGTCGGCAGCCGGGTCGCGATCGAGCTGGACAGCGCGACCGCGTCCGGCCCGGTCCGGTGCAGGTGGGCCACCAGGTGCGGGGCGGGGACCTGCGCGCCGAGGTAGTCGACCTGGAACCCGCGCAGGCGCAGCACCTCGGACAGCAGCCGGGCCGGCATCGCGTGCCATTCGCCGTCGACGCACGCGACCGTGACGCGGCCGAGGTGCGGCTCCGGGCGCTCCAGGACGTGGCCGAAGGTCGCGATCACGCGGTCGTTGATCGCGGTCGCGGCGTGCTCCTGGGCGACGCTCAGGCGGTTGGCCGCCCACTCCTGTCCGACCCGCCGCTGCACCGCGGCGATCACGTCGAGCAGCACGCTCTCCGGGTCGGTCCCATCGCTCAGCGCCTGGACGACGACGTCGCCGGCGGCGTACTCGTCGCCGGTCGTGACGGCGGCCCAGAGCCGCTCGGCCTGCTCGGCCACCCCGGTGCTGCGGGTAGCGGTGCTCATGCGGTGTACCTCCCGCGGCCGTGCCCGCCCACCGCCGCCAGGTGCTGCCCGCGCGGCGCGGTGATCGCCAGCACGGCCATGTCGTCGTGGGTGCCGCGCCCGATCCACTGCGAGGCGAGCATCTGCACCCGCTCGACGACGGCGTCGGCGGGCATGTTGGCGCACTCGGCGAGGGCCTGGTGGAGCCGGTCCTCGCCGAACATGGCGTCCCCGAGCGGGCCGCCCTTCGCCTCGATGATCCCGTCGGTGTAGAGCAGGCAGGTCTCACCCGGGTTGAGCGTGACGTCGGCGCTCACCGACTCGATCTCGGGCAGGACGCCGATGAGGCTGCCCTGCGTCTCCGCTTCCTCGACCCGCCCGTCGGCCCGCACGATCAGGGGCGGCGGGTGCCCGGCGGCGGTGACGCGCAGCCGGACTGTCGCGCCTTCGCGGCGCGCGGAGGCCAGCACCAGCGTGACGTACCGGGCGTCGGCGTTGTCGCCGAGCGTGCGGTTCAGCAGGTCGAGCAGCCGGTGGTGCTCGCCGGCCATCGGCAGCAGCGCCCGCAGCGTCGTGCGGATCTTGCCGGTCAGCACGGCCGCTTCGAGACCCTTGCCGCAGACGTCGCCGAGCACGGCCAGCGACTCGTCGTCGCCATCGGCGGTGACGGCGGAGTGGACGTCGTAGAAGTCGCCGCCGATCCGCTCGCCGTCGCGGGCCGGGCGGTAGCGGCCGGCGAACTCGACGCCGCCGAGCTGCTCCAGGGTGGGCGGCAGCAGCTCGCGCATCAGCGTGTCCGTGATGGACGCCTGCAGCGCGAACACCCGCGCCGCCGACATCGCCGCGCCGGCGCGGGCCGCGAACAGCCGCGCGAAGAGCTCTTCCTGGTCGGAGAAGGACGCCCGGTCGCCGCGGCGCAGCAGCACCAGTGCGCCGGCGGGCACGCCGTGGCCGGGCAGCGGCGTCACGACGATCGACCCGACCGGACCGAACCCCGCGGGCAGCACCCAGCTGGGTGCCGCGTCCGGGTCGAGCCAGCGCGAAGGCACCGGCGGGAAGCCCTGCAGGGCCTCGCCGAGGCCAGGCAGCTCGTCCGGGTCGATCACCAGCCGGGAGCGGGCCGGTTCGCCGCCGCGCACGCAGGCGACGGCGGGGAAGCTCCCGCTGTGGGTGGGGGCCAGGACCAGCGCGGCGTCGGCGAGGTGCTCCGCGGCCAGCCGGGCGGCGACCTCCATGCAGCGTTCGAGGTTGAGCGAGCCCAGCAGGGCGGCCGACGCGTCGCTCAGGAAGGCGGTCCGCTCCTGCTCGCGGGCCAGGGCGTCGCGGGCCACGCGGGCGTCGGTCTCGTCCACGAGCCACCACGTCACGGCGTCGCCGTGCAGGATCGGGTGCGCCGCGAACGACCGCTCGCCGACCTCGCCGCGGGCGACCCCGCCGGGGCCGTGGGCGGCGGCCAGCCAGTCCGCGACCGCGCCGTCGAGCGGCCGGCCGGGAGCGGCGGCGGGGAAGAGCATGCGGGCGGCCTCGTTGAGCGAGCGGATCACCCCGGATCCGTCCGCGACGACCGCCGCGATGGGGGCGGCGGCCCACTCCCGGCCGGCGTCGACCGGGGTGGCGGGCGCGGTGCGCGCGCGGTCAGCCACGGGCTCCGGCCGGGTCCGGGTCGGTGACCAGCTCGGCCCACAGGGTCTTGCCGCTGGGCCGGCGCAGCTGGCCCCACGCCGCGGCGCAGCGCTCCACCAGCAGGAGCCCGCGGCCGCCGTGGTCGGACGGCGCCCGGCGGCGGGCGGTTTCGCCACCGCCGTCGTCGACCTCGATCCGCAGCTTGGCGGCGCCGGGCAGCAGCCGGACGTGGTAGGGCGCGCGGCCGTGGCGCAGCGCGTTCGAAGTCAGCTCGTCCACCACCATCACGGCGGTGCTGACGACGTTCACCGGCAGATCGCACAGCACGGTGCGCACCCAGTGGCGGACCCGGGCCAGCTCGGAGAGCTCGGCGGAGATGCCGAGCTCGTGCCGCACATCGCGGAGCTTCACAACCGCCTCCTTCGCCGTGCCCGGCCCCTGGGGGAGGCCTTCCCCTTCTTCATGCCCGGATCCGGGGCCGCTCACACGGGTATCGGAGCTCGTCACGCGTCTCCCCAGGAAGATAGGGCCGCTTCGAGGGTCGGGTGCACCGGCATCAGGTCGCCGAGCCCGAGCAGTTCGATCGGCCGGACCACGACGGGCGCGGTCGTCACGACGGCGAAGCGGCCACCCGCCCGGAGCAGCTCACGGGCGAGCCGCAGCAGGACCTGCAGGCAGCTGGAGTCGCAGTACTGCACGTCGGCCATGTCCACGACGATCCGCGCGGCGCCGGGATCCGTCGGCACCAGGCCCGCCAGCTTGGCGGACACCGCGAAGTCGAACTCACCACGCAGGGTGTAGACGCTCAGGTCCCCGTCTTCGGAGCATTCCAGGGACCAGCCGTCACCGGAAGATCGCTGCCGGGACCGCGCTGCGTCGGTGGTCATACGAACTCCAGGTCGGGGAGCGGGACACGGGCTGGCGGCTCAACCCGTTCCGCACGCAATCTACCAGCGCCGCCCGGCGCGGGCAGCACGGTGTCCGTTCACCGTCCTTTGAGGACAGGCTGCCGAGGCTGCGGTTCGGCCGCCGGTTCGGGCTCGTCGGGGGTGGGCGGCACGATGGCGGTGTTGACGGTGCGGGTCAGCCGTTCGTAGGGGGCGCGGTGCTCGTCGTCGAGCAGCACCGCCAGCGGCGTCCAGACCCCGACCACGAACACCGACGCGGCGAGCGCGACGGGCAGCAGCAGCTGCTCGGGGTGGCTGCCGAGGTCCCAGCGGTCGAGGTCCAGCAGCCACCAGCCGAGCCACAGCGGGGACAGCAGCACGCCGTTGCGGACCAGCAGCGAGACAGGGCCGGACCGGCGCCCGCCCCGGCGCGTGACCCGCAGCAGCATGGCGCGCTTGCCGGGGGTCGAACCGGTCACCGCGGGCAGCACCACGAACCAGACGAGGGCGAGGATCACGACCGGCGTGTCGCGGTGGCGCAGGTCCTCGCCGAACAGCGTGAGCAGGCCGAAGAGGAAGCCGAGCAGCGCGGCGAACCCGAGCAGGTCGCTGGCCAGCGCGAAGAGCCGCCGCGTGAAGGTGACCTTCGCGGCGTAGCGGCGCCGGTCGTGCTCCGGCTCCGGCGAGGGCAGCAGGCGGCCGAGCGGGCCGGCCACGAGCCAGCCCACGACGACACCGGCGGTGTTGAGGATCAGGTCGTCGACGCTGAACAACCGGTACGGGCACGGGTAGACGAACCACAGGCCGGTCAGCTGCGTCAGCTCGAAGAACAGGGACACGCCGAAGCCGATGAGGGCCGCGGGCACCAGCCGCATCCGCTGCGCGTACCGGACGTAGAAGCCGAGCGGCGCCAGCATCACGACGTTGAGCGCCGTGGTCCAGACCGCGGGGTTGTGCAGGAGAGCGCCGGGGCTCCAGTGCCCGCGGGCGCGCTGCGAGACCACTTCGACGAAGTAGAAAGGCCGCAACTGGGGAGAACTCGCGTACGTGTGTCCCGCGCAGTACGCCGGATCGGCGGGCAGCGGCAGCACCGTCTGCGTCGCGATCGCCAGCAGGTAGAAGAGGAACGTGTAGAAGACGAAGGTCGGCCAGCCGCCGGCGCGGCCGCGGCGGCGGTAGCTGACGAACGCGGCCGGCAGCATGACGGCCAGCACGAGCAGCGGGAAGAGGAGGAGGGCGGTGCGGACGGGGACGAGGTAGGTGGCGACCACGGAGCCGGTGGTACCCAGCCGCGCGGGAGGTGAAGCGTGCTTCCCCCGGACGGCTGGGTTTCACCGGCGGCCGGTCACTGCGGAGGCGCGTCCTGCTGCCCGCCGCCCTGCTTGTGCAGGAAGTCCTTCACCTTGTCGGAGCCCTGGTCGATCTTGTCGGAGTGCTCGCCGAACCGCTGCTTCGCGGCCTCGGCGGCCTTGTCGACACCCTGGTCGGCCTGCTCCGGGTTCTTCCCGAGCGCTTCCTTGGCCTTGTCGAACAGGTTCATCCGTCCTGCCTCCGTCCGGAATTCGATCATCGGTCGTCCCGAGGAGAACACCGGCTCCCGGCGGCCGCAACCACGAGGCACCCGTCGCGGGGATTTCCGGTGTTTTAGCGGGTGAAAGGTGGTGCGCGGGGTTTGGGCCCGGGGCTTCGGGGTAAGGGCCGATTCCTTTCCGGGACGGCGCCGGTCGGTACCGGCATGAGCGATCCCCTCCTGAACGCCGCCGCCCGCGAGGTGCTGGACGGCCCGCACACCGCCGTGCTCGCGACCTCGAACGCCGACGGCAGGCCGCAGTCGTCGGTGATCTTCGTGAAGCGCGACGGCGACGCGGTCGTCTTCAGCACGATCCACGGGCGGCTGAAGACCCGGAACATGCTGCGCGACCCGCGGGTCAGCCTGCTGGTCGCCGGCGAGCCCGGCCGGTACGTCGAGATCCGGGGGAGCGTGGAGCTCACCGAAGACCCGGAAAAGGTGCTGCTGCACGAAATGTACGCCCGCCACATGGGCGGGGCGACCCCGCCGCCCGAGCCGGGCGCGCGGCGGGTCGTCGTCCGGATCCTCCCGGAAAAGGTGTACCTGTGGCCGCCCGCGGGCCGGGCGTGAACCACTCGGCGGTTCGGCCCGTATACCGGGTGAGGATCGCCGGTCCCGCCGCACGGGCCGGGCGGTCACCGCCGCGATCGACGACGTGAGGCCCGCATGCTTGGAAGAACCGCCCCGGACGCGCCCCTGCCCGACTTCGGCCTGCCCCGGCCCGGCCGCCGGCACGCCGTCGCGGGCCGGGTGCTGACGGCGCTGGCGGCGCTGCTCGTGCTGTTCGCGCTCCTCGCGCCGGACGACCTCACGGCGTTCTCGGCCGAGGCGCTGGTGCGGGTGCCGGTGGAGGGTGTCGTCGTCGCCGCGTTCGTGCTGGTGCTGCCGCCGCGTCCGCGCCGCGTCGTCGCCGTCCTCTTCGGTCTGGTGCTGGGGCTCCTGACCTTGATGAAGGCGCTGGACACCGGGTTCTACGCCACCCTCGAGAAGCCGTTCGACCCGGTTTACGACTGGAGCTTCTTCCGCGCCGGCGTCGAGTTCCTGGCCGGCCAGATCGGGGACGCGGCCACCGTCGGCGCGCTCATCGGCGCCGGCGTGCTCGCGGTGGTCGTCGTGGTGCTCATGGTGCTGGCGATGCTGCGGCTCTCGCGCGTCGCGGCCGGGCGCCGGACCGCGGCGACGCGGGTCGTGGCGGTGCTCGGGGTCGTCTGGATCGTCTGCTCGGTGTTCGGCGTCGAGATCGCGCCCGGCCAGCCGGTGGCCGCGCAGAGCGCCGCCGCGCTGGCCTACGGCGACCTGCGGCAGGTGGGCGCCGACCTGCGGGAGCAGCGCCCGTTCGGCGAGGTGGCGGCGGAAGACGCGTTCCGCGTCACCCCCGGTGCGCAGCTGCTGAACGGGCTGCGCGGCAAGAACGTCGTGCTCACCTTCGTCGAGAGCTACGGCCGCGTCGCGCTCGACGACCCGGCGATCGGCCCGAAGATCGGTGCGACGCTCGACGCCGGCACCGCGGAGCTGCGCGCGGCGGGCATCGGCGCGAAGAGCGCTTTCCTGTCGTCCTCGACGTTCGGCGGCGGCAGCTGGCTGGCCCACTCGACGGTGCAGTCGGGCATGTGGATCGACAACCAGCAGCGCTACAACGACCTCCTCGCCAGCGACCGGCTCACCCTCGGCGGCGCGTTCCAGCGCGCCGGCTGGCGGACGGTCTGGGACGTGCCCGCGCACACGAAGGACTGGCCGGAGGGGCAGAAGTTCTACCACCCGGACGCCTACTACGACGCCCGCGCCATCGGCTACCACGGCCCGGGCTACGCCTACGCGACCATGCCCGACCAGTTCACGATGTCGATGCTGCAGCGCAAGGAACTCTCGAAGGCGGGACCGGTGATGGCCGAGGTCGACCTCGTGTCCAGCCACGCACCGTGGTCGCCGCGCCCCTGGCTGGTCGACTGGAACCAGGTCGGCGACGGCTCGGTCTTCGCACCGCAGCCGGCAGCGGGTGAAGCGCCGGAATCGGTCTGGAAGGACCCCGCGAAGATCCGCGACGCCTACCGCGACGCCACGGACTACTCGCTGAAGACGCTGATCTCGTTCATGCAGCACTACGGCGACGAAAACACGGTGCTGGTGTTCCTCGGCGACCACCAGCCGCCGGTGGTCACGCCGCAGGGGGCGGTGCACGACGTGCCGATCACGATCGTGGCGAAGGACCCGAAGGTGCTGGACCGGATTTCCGGCTGGGGCTGGACGGACGGGCTGCACCCGGCCGCGCGGGCGCCGGTGTGGAAAATGGACTCGTTCCGCGACCGGTTCCTGACGGCGTTCGCTCGTTGACCGGTCACGGAAGGAGCACGCCATCCGTCCAGGGTCGCGGGCTAGCCCGGATGGAGCAGTGCCGTGACTTTCCGCTGCGCGCGAATTCACTGGCCCGATGAATTGCCGGTAATTCTTCCGCACTTCTACGCTTCTCGACGTCGGGTTCTCCGCGCTGAGGAGTGGTCATGCGAAGGAAATTGGCGGTTCTCGGGGTCGCTTTGTTTTCGCTGTTCGGTCTGACGGTCGTACCCGCGGCCGCGGCCGGCGGCGATTTCGCGCCACCCGGCTGCTTCGGCGAGCGGTACGCCACCCTCTTCGGGCAGGGCGTCTCGGTGAGCTGCTTCCCCGGCGAGGGCTACGGCTACCGCGTGCTGGCGCACTGCGCGAACGGTTCCGCGTTCTGGTTCGTGGCCGGTGATTTCGTGCCGTACGGATTCGGTCCGGCGGTCGCGGAGTGCGCCGGGGCGCTGCTGGTGCCGGCGCGGGTGGTCGGCTACCAGGTCGACGAAATCTGATTCGGGCACGGAACCGTCCGGTCACCCATTTCCCGGGTGACCGGACGGTGTCGTGCGCGCGATTTACGGAGAGTTTCCAGCGCGGCGGTCGTCGCGAACAGATCCGGCCGGTTCGGCCGTGGTCAGCTCGGCGAGCACGCTCTCCTGGACGTGAACGTCGGGTACGTGAGGTGCCGGCGGCGAGGGACGGTCGTGCACGTTCGCTGCCCCGCGGTCTCCGGTTCGGTCCGGGGCCCGCGCCGCCGTGGTGTACTTGGTCCAGACCTTCGTCGGCGCGGACGGGTGAGCCCGGTTCGCGCCCCTTGGCGTGCCCGGAACCCGTTGTCCCCCAGCATGATTGCGTGTTCAGTCCGCAATGGACAGACGTTCGCTCCCGCGAATTCCGGACAGAAGACCGGACAAATCTGGACCCACCGCGCATCGGCCCGCACACTCGGCGGACGGTGTGTTTCTTTCCCCCGGTCCCTGGAGGAGTCCCCATGCGTCGAAGAATCTCCCTTGCCCTCGGCGGCGCCGCCGTCCTGACCGCGTCCCTCGCCTCCGCCTCGCTGAGCCCGGCCGTCGCGTCGCCCGGGCTGATCGCCGCCATGCAGCGGGACTTCGGCCTGACCGCCACCCAGGCCGAAACCCGGCTCGGCCAGGAAACGTCCGCCGCGCGGGTGATGCCGGCCGCGCAGCAGGCCGCCGGTGCCGCGTTCGGCGGCGCGTGGTTCGACCCCGCGCTCGGCAAGCTCGTCGTCGGCGTGACCGACCCGGCCGCCGCCGACGCCGTCCGGAAGACCGGCGCCGAGCCCACCACCGCGCGGGTCAGCGCGGCGAAGCTCGACGCCGCCAAGGCCGCGATCGACGCCTCGGCCAAGGCCGACCCGGCCCCGGCGGCCGTCAGCGGCTGGCGCGTCGACCCGCGGGCCGGCAGCGTCGTGGTCACCCTGCGGCCGGGCGCGCACGGCGCCGACGTCGACGCCTTCCTGGCCCGCGCCGCGAAGTCGGGCCCGGTGACCGTGGCGAGCGCGCCGGCCGCGCAGCCGTTGTCGGCGGGCACCGTCGGCGGCGACCCGTACTACATCAACGGCAACACCCGCTGCTCGATCGGGTTCTCCGTGCAGGGCGGCTTCGTCAGCGCCGGGCACTGCGGCGGCGCGGGCAGCTCGGTCGTCGGCTGGGACGGCTCGGCGATGGGCAGCTTCGCCGGCTCTTCCTTCCCCGGCAACGACTACTCGTTCATCCGCATCGGCAACGGCTGGTGGACCGCGCCGGTCGTGCTCGGCTGGGGCACGGTCAGCGACGCGCTCGTCCGCGGCTCCTGGGTCGCGCCGGTCGGCACGTCGGTGTGCCGCTCGGGCTCGACGACGCACTGGCACTGCGGCACGGTGCTGGGTCTCAACGAGACGGTCAACTACTCCCAGGGCGCGGTCTACCAGATGACGCGGACCAACGTCTGTGCCGAGCCCGGCGACTCCGGCGGTTCGTTCATCACCGGTGACCAGGCCCAGGGCGTGACCTCGGGCGGCTGGGGCAACTGCAGCTCCGGCGGCGAGACGTGGTTCCAGCCGGTGAACGAGATCCTGCAGACCTACGGCCTGTCCCTCGTCACGGCGTAAGAAACTTTTCCGGCGGCGGCCGATGAATCCGGCGGCCGCCGCCGGTAGGTACCGGTGAGGCCGCGCCAAGGGGGCGCGGCGGCACCCACCGGGAGCAGTCATGAGCGTCATCGTCACCGAGTTCGTCACCCTGGACGGCGTCGCCGAGGACCCGGACGGCTCCGGCGGCACCGCCACCGGCGGCTGGGCGTTCCGGCACGGCCCGGAAGCCGTCGCCGGGGACAAGTTCCGGCTCGGCACCCTGCTGGAAACCGGCACCCTGCTGCTCGGGCGCACCACGTGGGAGCTCTTCTCGAAGCTCTGGCCCGGCCGCACCGACGAGTTCTCCGCCCGGCTCAACGCGGCCCGGAAGCTGGTCGTCTCGCGGACGTTGACCGACGTGTCGGCGTGGCAGAACTCCACGCTGCTGCCAGGGGATCCGATCGAGGTGGCCGAGCGCCACGACGGGGACCTGATCGTCATCGGCTCGCTCGGGGTCGCGCAGGCGCTCGGCCGCCGCGGCCTGGTCGACGAGTACCGGCTGCTCGTGTTCCCGAGCCTGGCCGGGCCGGCCGCCGGCTCTTCGACGGCGCGGCGCCCGCCGACCTGCGGCTGGTCTCCAGCACGGAGGTCGGCGCCGCGGTGCTGAGCACCTTCCGGACGCGCGGTGTGATGTCCAGGGACGTTGTCCCGAGTTGAGGTGACCTGATGGCGCCTGTCGTGCAGACAGGTGAAGGCTCCGGATGTGAAGTGGAGCTGTCCAGGAACCGCTTCACCCACCGGAGGCCTTCGTGTCCCGCCCTGACGCCACCCTGACCCCACGCACCCGCCTGTGACTCACCCGCATCGACCGGGTCACCGGCGAACCCCTTGCGCCGCTACGAACACGCCTGTCCCGGATCGCTGATCCATGTCGATGTCACCGAGTTCGGCAACATCCCCGACAGCGGCGGGCGCCGCTTCGGCGGACGCGCCCAAGGCGACCGCAACAAACGCGCCACCCCCGAAACCGCAGCCACCGCCACCGCGGTTTTGCGCCGGGCAGTGGCCTGGTTCGCCGACCGCGGGGTCACCGTCGAACGGGTCCTGTCCGACAACGGCTCGGCCTACCGGTCCCACGCCCGGCGTGACACCTGCACCGAGCTGGGTGTCACTCCGAAACGGACGCGGCCCTACCGGCCGCAGACCAACGGCAAGATCTGTGAAGACTGGGGCTTGGTGCTGCGTCGGGCTGGTCTGACCCCGGCCAAGGTGTGACCCACGGGTAGTTCGTGGTGTCCTGCGTTCGATTTGTCGGCCCGCTCGGGCGCAGCACCGCATG
>NZ_JAEBEF010000017.1:0-219487 GCF_046548815.1 Amycolatopsis sp. cmx-4-83
CTCGCGGTAGCCCTCGGCGGTGGTGGGGAAACTGCGACTACCGAGGAAGACGCCGTGAATGCTGATGACGGCGGCGACATGGATGTCCTTGTGTGTGTCGACGCCCAGGATCACATCAGGCGAACTGTCGTCTTGGCCGGTCGTTGTGGGGTGGGTCATGCTGGGCACGGTTGTTCGGCTCCTGAGGGCTCGGGAACGGATGGCCGTCGCCGGGCCGGCAGGGACGGTCAGGACTGTGATGGCGCCTTGTTAGCGGCAAGGCCCCTATCGGGACACGATCCTGCTGGTCCGGCGGCAGCAAGCACCGCCCGGAACCCGAGTCGACAGATCAAACTCAAGGCACCCAAGGCCGGTCGTATCGCGGGTCAGACCCGAGCACCGGACGGCACCCGATCATCCTCACAGTCGTAGCGAGTGGCCACCCCGCGCCACTGTTTGAGCAAGTGAACCGTCGTTGGATCACATCGCGCCCTCGGCAGTCGACCGAGTCGGAGGCGGGTGGACGCCCGCCGCGGGAGCCGCGGCGTTTGCGATGCTCGGCCTGATCGGCAGGCTCCGGAATCACCGCAGTGATGCCGCGGTCGCGCAGATGCCCGCGGATCGCCCGCGAGAAGCAGGCCTTGTCGCCGCAGACACGGTCGGGTCGGGTGCGAGCCCGGCCGCGTCCGGCTCGGCGGATCCGTAGGTGCCGCATGAGGTGCGGAAACATCGACGAGCCCCCGGCCTGGCCGGGACCGACCAGACTGACCAGTGGTCGGCCGTTGCCGTCGACGAGATGGTGCACCTTGGTGCTCCACCCGCCGCGGGAGCGGCCGATCGCATGCTCAGGCGGCTCAGGCGCCGCAGGACGGTGTCCCAGGTTCCGTCGCCGGCCGTCCGGCGATGCCAGGTCCAGATCGTCTGCCACGGACCGGACACCGCCGGCACGTCGCGCCAGGCGATCCCGCACCGATAGCGGTAGATGATTCCTCGACCATCGCTCGCGCATCGGAAAACGGACGCCTGCGCTTACCGGTACGGACCGGAAGAAGATCCTCGATCAACGCCCACTGGGCATCCGAGAGCAACTAAAACCGCGACACGACCAGCAGCATCCCAGCCACCAGCCGAAACTTTTGTCAGACACGCGCCTAGCCCGCCGGCCGGCCGCACCTCGACCGAGGTGCGGCCGGCCGGCGGACCGGAACCTCAGCGGCGCCGCGTCCGCAGGTAGTCACCCACCACCGCCGCGCCGAGGCCGTCGAGGTCCGGGGCCACCACGCGGCCACCCGACCTCCGCGCGATCAGGTCCACGAACGACGTCAGCCTCGGGTCGTCCCCGAGCCGGAACACCGAAATCGACGCGCCCAGCTTCGCCAGCCGATCCACTTCGGACAGTGTCTTGTGGAGCGTCCGGTCCTGGGGCGGGTAGTCGAAGACCGCCTCGCCGTCCGGTTCCAGGTGCGCGGTCGGCTCGCCGTCGGTGACCATCAGCACCACCGGCTGCGCGTCCGGGTGGCGGCGCAGGTGCTGCCCGGCCAGCAGGAGGCCGTGGTGGGCGTTCGTGCCCTGCTCCCACGCGCCCTCCAGGCCGATCAGCTCCGGCAGCTCCACCGGCATCGCGTAGCGGCCGAACGTGATCAGCTGCAGCGCGTCGTTGCGGAAGCGCGTGCTGATCAGCTGGTGCAGTGCCAGCGCCGTGCGCTTCATCGGCAGCCAGCGGCCTTCCTGCACCATCGACCACGACGTGTCGACCAGCAGCGCGACCGCCGCCCGCGACCGGTGCTCGGTCTCCACCACCTCGACGTCCTCGACGTCCAGGCGGACCTGGCGCTCCCCCACCGAAACCGAGCGCAGCACGGCGTTGCGGATCGTGCGGGGGACGTCCCACGGCTGCATGTCCCCGAACCGCCACGGCCGCGACGCGCCGGTCGGTTCGCCCGCCGCGCCCGCCGACTCGGTATCGCGGTCGCCCGTCTTTCCGCGCAACGCGTTCACGACGTCGGACAACGCCGTCTCGCCCAGGCGCCGCAACGCCTTGGGCGACAACCGGAGCGTGCCGTCGGCGGCCCGTTCGAACAGGCCCTGGCGGCGCAGCTCACGCTCCAGTTCGGACAGCCGGCGGGCGTCGACCCCGGCGTCCTTGCCGAGCTGGCGTTCGAGCGCCTCCAGGTCGACGTCGTCCAGGCTCGCGCCGGGGTAGGACTGGCCCAGCTGTTCGGCCAGCGCGTCCAGCTCCGCCAGGTCGGCCATCGCCTGCGCGCCTTCGCCCATGCCCAGCGGGTTCTTGCCGCGGAAGCGCTCCGAGCCCGTCCAGTCCTCGCCCGGGCGCGCCGCGCGCAGCTGGGAGTCCAGCTGGGACAGCTGCTGCGCCAGCCGCGGGTCGCCGAACGCCTGCTGGGTCAGCTCGGCGAGCTCGGCCCGCTGCTCGGCCGACATCGAGTTCAGCATTCGCTGGGCGGCCGCGGACCGCTCGGCCAGCGCGTCGATCAGCTCTTCGACGTTGCGCGGGTTCTCCGGGAAGAACTCGCCGTGCTTCGCCATGAAGCCGTCGAAGCGCTGCTGGATGTCGTCGGCGCCCCGGGCGTGCGCGACGAGCAGGTCGTTGAGGTCGGCGAGCATCTCGTTGATCCGCTCGACGTCCTCGGGCCCGGCGTTCTGCAGCGCCTGCTTCATGCCCTGGAACCGCGACTCCATCAGCTCCTGGCCGAGCAGGTCACGGATCTGCTGGTAGTTCTCGCGGCCCTGCGCCGAGCGCCAGTCGTAGTTCGCCAGCTCGTTGACCGCCGCCGCGGTACCCGGCGGGAGCGCGTCCAGCTGGGCCTCGCGGAAGCGGGCGTCGTCGTCCGGGTCGGGGAACAGGTCCCGGCGTTCGGCGTCGAGGGCCTCCTGCAGGAGGCGCTGGACCTCCTGCAGGGTGCCGTCCAGGTTGTTGCGGCGCTGGATCTGCGACCGGCGCTGCCAGAGCCGCCGAGTCAGCTCGTCCAGGCCGGACGTGCGCTCGGTGCCGCGCCGGAGCAGTTCCTCCAGCGCGGACCGCGGCGACGCCCCGGCCATCACGTCGCGGCCGATCTCGTCGAGCGCGTCACGCAGGTCGGCCGGCGGCGCGAGCGGGTCCGGCCCGTCGTGCCACGGGCCGTAGGAGTAGCCGTCGGGGAGCGGGACCGCGGTCATCGGCCGTAGACGGTCGTCGCGTCGTCGGAGTCCTTGGCGAGCCGCCGGGCCAGGAACAGCGATTCGAGGGCGAGTTCGACGGCCGCCGCGATCCGTCCGGCGGGTTCGTCGGCGCCGACGCCGGCCCGCTGGGCGACCTCGTGCAGCACCGGCAGTTCCGGCAGCGCGGCGAGGACGTCCTTGGCCGGGACGCGCTCGCCGGTGGCGACCAGGTGGCCGTCCTCGACGGCGTCGGCCAGCGGACGCAGGTCGAGCCCGGCGAAGCGGCCGCGCGCGGTCTCGGCGACCGCGCGGCGCATCAGGTGCACGAGGTGCTCGACCTCGCGGCCCTCCTCGCCCGGCTCGAACTCGATCTTGCCCCGCAGCACGGACGGGACGGCGTCGAGGTCGACCGGCCGCGCCACGGCCGGCTCTTCGCCGGTCAGCGCCGCGCGCCGCAGGGCCGCCGCAGCCACGGTTTCCGCCGCGGCGACGGCGAACCGCGCCGAGACGCCGGAGCGCTGGTCGATCACGGTCGACTCGCGCAGGTTCCGGACGAACCGGGCGAGCACCTCGAGCAGCGGCTCGCCGACTTCCGCGACGAGGTTGGCCTCCTGCTTGACCACCGCGATCTCGGACTCCACGTCCAGGGGGTAGTGGGTGCGGATTTCGGCGCCGAAGCGGTCCTTGAGCGGGGTGATGATCCGGCCGCGGTTGGTGTAGTCCTCGGGGTTCGCGGTGGCGACGAGCAGGACGTCCAGCGGCAGCCGCAGCGTGTAGCCGCGGACCTGGATGTCGCGCTCCTCCATCACGTTGAGCAGCGCGACCTGGATGCGCTCGGCGAGGTCAGGCAGCTCGTTGATGGCGACGATGCCGCGGTGGGCGCGCGGGACCAGGCCGAAGTGGATGGTCTCGGGGTCGCCCAGGCTGCGGCCTTCGGCGACCTTGACCGGGTCGACGTCGCCGATCAGGTCGCCGACGGAGGTGTCGGGCGTGGCGAGCTTTTCGGTGTAGCGCTCGGAGCGGTGGCGCCAGGCCACCGGCAGGTCGTCGCCGAGCTCGGCGGCCCGGCGCAGGGACGCGGGGGTGATCGGCTGGAGCGGGTGTTCGCCCAGCTCGGCGCCTTCGATGACGGGCGTCCACTCGTCGAGCAGGCCGGCGAGGGTGCGCAGCAGGCGGGTCTTGCCCTGCCCGCGCTCGCCGAGCAGGACGACGTCGTGGCCGGCCAGCAGCGCGCGTTCGAGCTGCGGCAGCACGGTGCGCGAGAACCCGACGATGCCGGGCCACGCGTCCTCGCCGTTCTTGAGGGCGGTCAGCAGGTTGTCGTGGATCTCTCGCGCGATCGGGCGCGGCTCGTACCCGGCCGCGCGCAGGGCCCCGGCGGTGCGGGGAAGAGCGTCTGGAACAGCGTTCACCCGCTCGACGCTACTGCCGGATCGGCGGTGCGTCGATGTGGAGCGACTCCAGCGTGGGCGCGCTCTGCCGGTTCGGGCGGAGCCGGTAAAATAGGGCGTCGTGTGCCGTCCCAGTGCGACTTTCGCGGTGTGGTCCAGCGCGTGGCTGAACGGAGCCGCCGCGTCCGACGATGTGCTCGACGCCCTGCTCGCGTGGGGTGAAGCCCACGATGTCGTGGCCGCCGACGCAGCTGCCGCCGAGGCGTTCCAGCTGCCGCTGGCCTTCAACCGGGCCGCTACCCCCGTCCAGCTGCTGATGGCGCTGCGTTCGCAGGGAGCGAAATCCCTCCAGCTCGTCCTGCCGGTCCCGGGCGACGTCCGCGGCCTCGGCGGCGGCGGTCCGTTCACCGACGCGGCGGTGCGCGCCGGCGACGCGGTGGTGCTCGCGGACCTCGGTTTCGGCCTGGTGCCGGAGCCGATCGCCGAAGGCCTGGTCCGGTGGACCGTCTACTCGCTGGCTTCGCCCGCCCGGCCCGAGTACTTCGGCTTGGCCGAGGCCGAGCACGGGCTGACCGACGCGATCCGGGCCAGCGCGGGCGCCCTGCAGTCGCTCGACGTGGCTTCGGACCGGCCCGGCGTGCGCGCGGAGCTGTCGGCGCACCTGCGTTCCCGCCCGGACGTCGACTGGCCGGCCGGCACGCCCGGGCGTGCCCTGCGGGTGCTGCAGCGGGCCGAAGAGATCGCGGCGATCCTCGTGGTCGCTTCCACGGACGACCCGGGCGGCGCGTTGTCGGCCTCGGCGTCGACGTTGCGCGCCCAGGCGCTGCGGCCGCTGTCGGACGCGGTCCGCACGGCCCGGTGCGCCGCGGTCAACGAAGCTGTGCGGGTGTTCGCCGAACAACCGGCGCGCGAAGCCTGACCGGGCGGACGGCATGCCGGAAGTCCGCCTCGCCCGTCCCGAAGAGTTCGAAGCCGTCGCCGCGCTGCGGTGGCGGTGGGTGGCGGAGCAGGACGGGCTGCCCGCGACCGGCCGCGACCGGTTCGTCCGGGAGTTCGCCGCGTGGACGCGGGACAACGCGGCCACCCACCGGTGCCTCGTTCTCGTCCGCGACCGCGAGGTGCTCGGGATGGCGTTCCTCGCGATCATCGCGCGCGTGCCCACCCCGCCGGCCTTCTCGCGGGCGTGCGGCGACGTCCAGTCGGTGTACGTCGTGCCCGAGGCCCGCGACGGCGGCCTGGGCGGCCTGCTGATCCGCGAGACCCTGCGCCTGGCCGGGGAACTGGGGCTGGAGCGGGTCACCGTGCACTCGTCGACCCGCGCCATCCCGGCCTACGAGCGCCACGGCTTCGCGCGCTCACCCCACTTGATGCAGGTCCGGCTCAGCGAGCCGGGCGCTTCGCCGGTTCGCAGCAGCCGATCGCGCACGGCGCGCCGTTGACCGTGCAGCCGCCCACCGGGAACGGCGACAGCTTGCGCGGGGCCACGTCGTTCGTGTGCTCCCGGATCAGCTCGACCACCAGCTCGGCGAAGCGCGGGTCGCCGCCCGCGGTCGCCGCGCGGGCGAAGGCCATGCCGTGCTCGGCCGCGCGTTCGGCCGCCTCGTTGTCCAGGTCCCAGATCACCTCGAGGTGATCGGAGACGAACCCGATCGGCGAGACGACGACCCCGGGGACGCCCTGGGCGTGCAGCGCGTCGATGTGGTCGACGATGTCCGGCTCCAGCCACGGCACCTGTGGCGGCCCGGACCGCGACTGCCACACGACATCGTACTCGGCGATGCCCGCTTCGGCCGCCACCAGCCGGGCCGCCTCGGCGATCTGCCGCGAGTACCGGCGGCCGCCTTCCGCGGGCGGACCGGACGCCTTGTCCGCGCTTTCGGGTACCGAGTGCGCGGTGAACACCGTGCGGACGCCGGGGACGTCACCGAGCGACGCGTGCGCCGCGCGCACCCCGTCGGCGACCGCCGAGACGAACAGCGGGTGGTCGAAGAACTGGCGCAGCTTCACCAGTTCGGGCGCGCCGTCGCCGACCGCCGCGCGGGCGCGTTCGATGTCCTCGTCGTACTGGCGGCACGCCGAATAGCCGCCGTACGCGCTCGTGGGGAACACCAGGACCCGCTTCGCCCCGGCCGCCGTCAGCTCGGCGAGGGTGTCCTCGACCATCGGGTGCCAGTTGCGGTTGCCGAAGTGCACCGGGAGGTCCAGCCCGGCGGCCGAAAGCTGCTTCTCGACCGCGGCCATCGCGTCGCGGTTCAGCTTGTTGATCGGCGAAACCCCACCGAAGTGCTGGTAGTGCTCGGCGACCTCGAGGAGCCGCTCCCGCGGGACACCCCGGCCCCTGGTGACGTTTTCGAGGAACGGCATGACGTCCTCGGGCCCTTCCGGACCGCCGAACGAAAGCCACAGCAACGCGTCGTATCCCACCCCGCCATCTTGCCGATGTGGCGGCCCGCACGCTGACCCGGCCCGGTTGTGAATCGATCGGTCCAAAACCCTGCTACGGTGGTGCCATGGCCAGGCCACGGGAGTTCGACGAGTCCGCCGCCGTCGAGCGCGCGATGGAAGCGTTCTGGGAGCACGGCTACGAGGCGACGTCGACCCAGGACCTGTGCACGGCGACCGGGCTCGGCCGCAGCAGCGTCTACAACACGTTCAGCAGCAAGCGGGCGCTCTTCCAGCGTTCACTGACGCATTACACGAACCGCGAACTGGGCAAGCGGAAGGCGATCCTGGACGGCCCGGGCACCGCGGCCGAGCGGCTCGCGGCGGTGCTCGACACCGCCGTCGACGCCGACCGGGACCGCCCCCGCGGCTGCCTCGTGGTCAACACCCTCGCCGAACTCGGCCTGCCGGACGACGAGGTCGGGGCCGCGCTGCGCAGCGACACCGACCAGAACCTCGCCATGTTCGCCGAATGCGCCCGCGAGGGCGTGCTCGACGGCAGCCTGCGCGACGGCCTGGCGCCGGCCGACGTGGCGGAGTTCCTGCTCAGCACGATTTCCGGCCTGCGGGTGATGGCCCGCCGGGGCACGAGCCGCGAGGCCATGCACGCCGTCGCCGATCTCGCGCTCGCCTCGATCGTCGCGCACTGACCCCGTTCTGGACCGAGTTCCCTTTCGTTTGCCGCAGTTTTGAACTGATCGATACACAACCAAGGAGGGCCCGTGCCCCTGGCCGTCTTCGTCCTCGGGCTCAGCGTGTTCGCGCTGGGCACGTCCGAGTTCATGATCACCGGCCTGCTCCCCGGGATGGCCGCCGACCTGGGCGTGAGCATCCCCGACACCGGGCTGCTCATCTCCGCCTTCGCGGTCGGCATGGTCGTCGGGGCGCCGTTGCTGGCCATCGGCACCCTGCGTCTCCCCCGCCGACGGACCTTGCTCGCGATGCTCGCCGTCTTCGTCGTGGCGCACGTCGTCGGCGCGCTCGCCGAGGGGTACGCGCTCCTGTTCGCGACGCGGGTCGTGGCGGCGCTCGCCTGCGCGGGGTTCTGGGCCGTCGCGGCGGCGACGACGATCGCGCTCGTGCCGGCCGGCCGCCGCGGCCGCGCGATGGCGGTCCTGGTCGGCGGCCTCACCGTGGCGAACATCGCCGGCGTCCCCGCGGGGACGTTCCTCGGCCAGCACGCCGGCTGGCGGACGGCGTTCTGGGCGGTCGCGGTGGTGACGCTGCTCGCGGCGGCCGGCGTCGCGGCCCTCGTGCCGGACACGACCGGCGGCACCGGCGGCGTCCGCGGCGAACTGCGCATGTACCGGAGCGGCCGGGTCTGGCTGGCGCTCGGCGTGGTGGCGCTGTGCCAGGCGATGGTCTTCGCCGCGTTCAGCTACTTCGCGCCGCTGCTGACCGAGACCGACGGCCTCCCCGAGGAGTGGGTACCGGGCGTCCTGGCGCTGTTCGGCGTCGGCGCGCTGCTGGGGATCACGGTGGGCGGGCGGCTCGCCGACCGGCGGCCGTTCGCGACGCTCTACGGCAGCATCGGCCTCGCGCTGGCGGCGTTGTCCGTACTGGCCTCGACCACCGACACGGTTGTCGCGGTCGCGGCCGTGCTGGCCTTCGGCGTCGCCGGGTTCGGCGCCAACCCGGCGTTGAACGTGCGCGCCTACCAGGTGTCCGGCGACGCGCCGACGCTCACCGGCGCCAGCACGACCGCGGCGTTCAACGTGGGCAACACCGTCGGCCCGTGGCTCGGCGGCGTGGCGATCGACGCCGGGCTCGGCTACCCGAGCGTCGCCTGGACCGGCATGGCGCTCGGCGCGGCGACCCTGGTGGCGCTCACGGCCGCGGCCGTCGTCCAGCGGAACGACGACCGCGAGCCGATCGCGGTGTGACGGGTCAGATGCCGAGGGCGTGGACCCCGCCGTCGACCATGATCATCGAGCCGGTGGTGGCGGGGAGCCAGTCCGACAGCAGCGCGCAGACGCTCTTCGCCGTCGGGTCCGGGTCCGAGCTGTCCCAGCCGAGCGGGGCGCGGTCGCCCCAGCCGTCCTCGAGGTCGGAGAAGCCCGGGATCGACTTCGCGGCCATGGTCTTCATCGGGCCCGCGCTGACCAGGTTGACCCGGATGCCCTGCGGGCCGAGTTCCTTGGCCAGGTACCGGTTGACCGATTCGAGCGCGGCCTTCGCGACGCCCATCCAGTTGTAGACCGGCCACGCGACGCGGGCGTCGAAGTCCATGCCGACGATCGACGAGCCGCGGCCCAGCAGCGGCAGGCACGCCTTCGACAGCGACATGAACGAGTACGCGGAGACGTCGACCGCGGTCTTGACGTCCTCGGCCGGCGCGTCCAGGAACGGCGCGCCGAGGCAGCTCTGCGGGGCGAAGCCGATCGAGTGCAGCACGCCGTCGAGCCCGTCGACGTGCTCGCGGATCCGGTCGGCGAGGCTGTCGAGGTGCTCGGAGTTCGTGACGTCGAGCTCGAGCACCGGCGCCGGCTCCGGCAGCCGCTTCGCGATGGTCTTGACCAGCGACATGCGACCGAAACCGGTCAGCACCACGGTCGCGCCCTCCTGCTGCGCGATCTTGGCCGCGTGGAAGGCGAGCGAGGCGTCGGTGATGATGCCGGTGATCAGCAGGCGCTTGCCTTCGAGCAGTCCGGGCACGGGTCCTCCAGGTCTGGTGTTCGGGTAACGGGAATCAGTGGCCGAGGCCGAGGCCGCCGTCGACGGGCAGCACGGCCCCGTTGACGTAGCCGGCCTCGTCGGAAGCCAGGTACCGCACGGCGGCGGCGATCTCCGACGGCTCGGCGTACCGGCCGGACGGCACCTGCGCGAGGATCTCCTTCTTGCGGTCCTCGGGCAGCTCGTCGGTCATGTCGGTGTGCACGAAACCGGGCGCGATGACGTTCGAGGTGATGTTGCGCGAGCCCAGCTCGCGGGCCAGCGACCGCGCGAAGCCGACGAGGCCGGCCTTCGACGCGGCGTAGTTCGCCTGCCCGGCCGAGCCGGAGAGGCCGACGACGGAGGAGATGAAGACGAACCGGCCCCACTTGCCGCGCAGCATCCCGCGCGAGGCGCGCTTCGCGACCCGGTAGGCGCCGGTGAGGTTGGCGTTGATGACGCGCTCGAACTGTTCGTCGCTCATCCGCATCAGCAGCGTGTCGTCGGTCAGCCCGGCGTTGGACACCAGCACCTCGACCGGCCCCTGGTGCTCCTCGACGAGCTTGAAGGCGGCGTCGACCTGCTCGGTGTCGGTGACGTCGGCCTGCACCCCGAACAACCCTTCGGGCGCCCCCGAACCACGGTGCGTGACGGCGACCTGGTACCCCTGCTCCGCGAGGTCCCGGGCGATCGCCAACCCGATGCCCCGGTTGCCCCCGGTGACCAAGACCGACCGTCCCACAGTGTTCTCCCTCTTCGTCGCCCGTGCGCAGATGTCGGGCACGAGGCTATCGGCAGTGCTCGCGGGTCGCGCAGGGTGCCTGCGTGCGTGCGGGGGCGGGAGGCGGGGTTGGTTCGCGCCGGCGGGCGGGGACGTAAGAGGACGGTGAAAGTACCCGTCGGTAGATGAACGGAGCGTGACGAAGTCGGGCGGGCGGGGGCCGATCGGGACGCGGATGCGTTCTTGCTCTCACTTTTGGCGAGGTGCGATGTGGGCCACAGAGCGTCACCGGGACGGCTCAGCCGGAGGGGTTGTCGCGCACCGCCGGGTCATGGCTGCCCCGCGAAGCCCGGGAACGCGGCCGCAGCGCCCACCTCGCCGACGCTGCGGAGGTCGGCTTCACGCCGTCGAGGTCCATCGAGGTCCGCTTCAAGCCTGCCGGTGCGCGGGTGGCCGGCTCGCTCGCCATCGCCGAGGTCACCGTCCGGGACCGAGCGTTGCGGGCCGCCGGGCTCGTGGTCCGGCTCTCGGTTTCGCGGCTCCCTCGCGACACCGCCATCGAGGATGCTGCCACCGGCCCGCGCGGCACGTACGCGCGGCCGGAAGAAGCCGGGCACAGGATCGGCTCGTTCGCCGAGCATGGTGGCGCGCGGGCCGGCACGCCACCTGGCCCACGACCGTCCTAAGGCCGTGTTAGGAACCCGCCGCCGACCTTGCTGCCCGCTCACCCCTTCGTCACCGTGAGTCGCAACACAGGAGGTCGACGATGACAACCCGGATCAGCCCCACCGCCGGCGGGGCCGTGAGCGAGAAGCGCGTGATCGGCAACGTGCTGCGCGGCTCCATCGGCAACTTGATCGAGTGGTACGACTGGTACGCCTACGCGGCCTTCACCACCTACTTCGCCAAGTCGTTCTTCCCCACCACCGACACCACGGCCGCGTTCCTGGGGACCGCCGCCGTGTTCGCCGTCGGGTTCCTCATGCGGCCGCTGGGCGGGTGGATGCTCGGCCGGTTCGCCGACCGGTTCGGGCGGCGCAGCGCGCTCGTGCTCTCCGTGACCTTCATGGCGGGCGGGTCGCTGCTCATCGCCGTGACGCCGAGCTATCACACGATCGGGATCGCCGCGCCGATCCTGCTGCTGATCGCGCGGCTGATCCAGGGCCTGTCGGTCGGCGGCGAGTACTCCACCTCCGCGACCTACCTGTCCGAAGTGGCCACTCCCGGCAAACGCGGCTTCTACTCCAGCTTCCAGTACGTGACGCTCTACGGCGGTCAGCTCCTCGCACTCGGCCTCCAGCTGATCCTCCAGGCGATCCTCACCGAACAGCAGCTGACGTCGTGGGGCTGGCGGATCGCGTTCGTCGTCGGCACGCTCGCCGCGCTCACCGTCATGTGGCTGCGCCGCGGCATGGACGAGTCCGAGAGCTACGTCCGCGAAGCCGGCGAGAACAAGGGCAGCCGCGGCACCCTGCGGGAACTCGCCAAGTACCCCAAGGAGATCGCGCTCGTCGTCGGCCTGACCCTCGGCGGCACGGTCGGCTTCTACACCTTCGCCACCTACAGCCAGAAGTTCCTCGAAAACACCGCGCACATCCCGCGGCGGCAGGTCACCATCGTGCTGTTCTGCGCGATCCTCGTCGCGGCGATCCTGCAGCCGCTGGCCGGCAAGCTGTCCGACCGGATCGGCCGCCGCCCGCTGCTGCTGTTCTTCGGCATCGGCGGCACGCTGCTCACCGTCCCGCTGATGACCGTGATGGGCTCGACCCGCAACCCCGTCGGCGCGTTCTTCCTCGTGCTGGCCGGGCTGGTCATCGTCGCCGGGTACACCTCGATCAACGCCATCGTGAAGGCCGAGCTGTTCCCGACGAAGATCCGCGCGCTCGGCGTCGGCCTGCCCTACGCGCTGACCGTGGCGATCTTCGGCGGCACCGCCGAGCTCATCGCGCAGGCGCTGAAGAGCGCGGGCCACGAGACGGTGTTCTTCTGGTACGTCGCGGGCTGTGTCCTGGTCTCCCTGATCGTCTACGGCACAATGCGGGAAACCTCGAAGACCTCCGAGCTGGAAGAGCGCTGACAAGGGGATGACCGTGCGCGTGCTCCTCGTCGAAGACGACGCGGGTGTCGCCGGCGCGCTCGCCGAGTCGCTGCACGCGCGCGGTCATCCCGTCACCAGCGTCGGCCGCGGTGCCGACGCGCTGCACCGCCACCGCGACGCCGATCTCGTCCTGCTCGACCTGGGCCTGCCCGACCTCGACGGGCTCGACGTCCTCCGCAAGATCCGCGCGGTGTCGCCGGTTCCGGTCATCGTCCTGACCGCCCGCGGCGACGAACGCTCGGTCGTGCGCGGCCTGCGCCTGGGCGCCGACGACTACCTGACCAAACCCGTGCGGCTGGCCGAGCTGCTGGCCCGGATGGACGCCGTCGTGCGGCGCGCGGTCGCCCGCGAAGCCCCTGCCGGGGACGTCGTGCGCGTCGAGGACGTCGAGATCGACCTCGGTGCGCGCCGGGTGCTCGTCGCCGGGCACGACGCCGGGCTCACCACCAAGGAGTTCGAGATCCTGGCCGTCCTCGCCGCCCGCCCGGGCACCGCGGTCAGCCGCCAGCAGCTGATGGACGAGGTCTGGGGCGACGCCTACCTCGCCGTCTCTCGCTCGCTCGACGTCCACCTGACCGGGCTGCGCGCGAAACTCGACCGGCCCGGCCTGCTCACCACCATCCGCGGCTTCGGCTACCGGCTCGGCCGGGACTGACGCCGTGCGCACCCGGCTGCTGGTGGTCCTGGTGGCCCTCGCGCTCGCCGTCGTCGCCGCGTTCGCCGTGCCGCTGCTGACCGCCACCGCCGAGCAGCGCACCCAGCAGCTGGTCATCTCCCGCACCGCCGACGTCGACCGGTTCGTCGTGCTGGCCCAGCAGGCCGTCGACACCCGCGACCCGGCGGCCCTCGCGGCCGACGCGGCCCGCTATGCCGAGCTGTACGGCGAAGGTGTGGTCATCGTCGACGCCCGGCGCGTCCCGCTGGTGCAGGCGGGCGGGCTGACCGCGGCCGACCCGGCGGTGCACGCGCTGGTCGAAGCGACCATGCGCAACGAGCCGGCGCCGCGCGTCGACGGTCTTTCGCCGTGGTCGGCGGACCCCGCCTACTTCGCCCGCCCGGTCGGCACCGGCACCCGCGTCTCCGGCGTGGTCGTGCTGCGGGCGTCGGTGACGGCGGCGGCCGCGGACGTCGCCACCCGCTGGGGCACCATCGCCGCCGGCGCGCTGCTGGTCGCGGTGCTGTTCGTGCTGCTGGCCGTGGTGCTCGCGCGGTGGATGGTGCGGCCGCTGCACGAGCTGGAGACCGGCGTGCTCGCCGTCGCCGCCGGGCACCGCGCGCACGTCCCGGAGAAGGCCGGACCGCGTGAGCTGCGGTCGCTCGCCGCCGAGGTCAACCGGATGTCCGAGGCCGTCCTCGAGGCCGCCGACCAGCAGCACCGGCTGGTCGCCGACGCCTCGCACCAGCTGCGGAACCCGATGGCCGCGCTGCGGCTGCGCGTCGATTCCCTGGCCCACCAGGTCGAGGGCGACGGCGCCACCTACCGGGCCACCGTCGCCGAGGTCGAGCGCCTGGAAAAGCTCCTCGACGGGCTGCTGGCCCTCGCGCTCGCCGAGAGCACCGCGACCCGCGTGGCGGCCGGGGGCGCGGACGAGGCGTGCGACCTCGCTTCCGTGCTCGCCGAGCGCGTCGACGCCTGGCGGCCGGCCGCCGAAGACGCCGGCTCGGTGATCGTCCCCCCGCCGGGGCACGACGAGCCGGTCACCGTGCGCTGCCCCGAAGGCGAACTCGCGCAGATCCTCGACGTGCTGCTCGACAACGCCGTCCACTACGCCGGCCGCGGCGCGAAGATCACGACGGACTGGGAAGCCGGCCCGCAGACGGCGACCCTCGTCGTCCGCGACGACGGCCCCGGACTGTCCACTGAGGATCGCGCGCGGGCCACCGAACGCTTCTGGCGCGCGGGTGGCGAAGGCGCCCCGCGCGGCACCGGCCTCGGGCTGGCCATCGCGCACCAGCAGGTGCGCACCCGCGGTGGCGTCCTCGAACTGCGCCGGGCCGAGCCGCACGGCCTCGAAGTCCGTGTCACGCTGCCGGAGGCGCCATGACCGTCGGACGGCGCACCGCCCTGCTCGGCGGCCTCGGCCTCGCCCTGGCCGGGTGTTCGACGTCGGGGTACCGCGGCGCGGAGCGGACGGTCACCATCGCGGCCGGCGAACGCGGCGGCTTCTACCTGGCCTTCGCCGAGCTCCTCGCGGCCGAGCTCAGCCGCGCCGAGCCGCTGCTGCACGCCACCGCCGTGCCGACCGAGGCCAGCGTCGCCAACGTCGACCTCGTCCGCCGCGGCCAGGCGGACCTCGGGCTGGCGCTCACCGACGTCGCGCAGACGGCCATCACCGGCGGGGCGCCGTTCGGGGCGAAGGTACCGCTGCTCGCGCTCGGCCGCGTCTACGAGAACTACCTGCAGCTGGTGGTGCGCGCCGACGGGCCGGTGCGCCGGCTGGCCGACCTCGCGGGCCGTCCGGTGTCGCTGGGCGCGGGCGGCTCCGGCGCGGCGCAGCTCGGCGAGCGCCTGTTCGCGAAGGCCGGGGTCGTGGTCGACGCGCGGCACCTGCTGTTCGACGACGCCGTCCGGGCGCTGGCCGGCCGCCGGATCGACGCCATGCTGTGGTCCGGCGGCGTGCCGACGCCCAAGCTCGCCGAGCTCACCCGCACCACGCCGATCGCGTTGCTGCCGCTGGATCCGGTGGTGCCCGCGCTGCGCGCCGCGTACGGGCCGGTGTACGACCAGGTCCAGGTGCCCGACGGCGCCTACCGCGGGGTCGGCGCGCTGGGCACGATCGGCGTGGCGAACCTGCTGGTCTGCTCCCCCGCCCTGCCCGACGACGTCGCGGCGGCGGTGGTCCGGCTGCTCGTCGAGCGCGCGACCGCGCTGGTGCCCGCCGAAGCCGTCGGGACGCAGTTCCTCGACGTGCGGACGCTGATCGGCACGCAGCCGGTCCCCCTGCAGCCGGGTGCGGCGGCCGCTTACCGGGCGCTGCACGGCTGAGCGCTAGATTGGGCTCGTGACCGAACCCCGCCGACCGATCGTCCGGATGCCGCTGCGCGTGCGCTACCACGAGTGCGACGGCCAGGGCATCGTCTTCAACGCCCACTACCTGGCCTATGTGGACATGTGCGCGTTCGAGGCGGAGAAGGCGCTGTTCGGTTCGCACGACGAGTTCCTGGCCCACCGCACCGATGTCGTGGTCGCGGAGGCGAACCTGAAGTTCCGCGCGCCCGCGCGCTACGACGAAGAACTGGTCGTCTCGCAGTACCTGAACCACCTCGGCACGACATCGCTGATCTTCGACTTCGAGATCCACCGCGGCGAGACGCTGCTGCAGGCGGCGACCCTCCGGTACGTGTTCATCGATCCCGCGACGCTGCGGCCGGCCCCGCCGCCGGACGCGGTCCGCAAGGTCTACGCGGCCTTGCTCGAGGGCTGAGCCGTGTTCCGGGTTCTCTTCTACCACCCCGAAATCCCGCCGAACACCGGCAACGCGATCCGCCTGGCCGCCAACACCGGCTGCGAACTGCACCTGATCGAGCCGCTCGGGTTCACGTTGGAGGACAAGCAGTTGCGCCGGGCCGGGCTCGACTACCACGACCTCGCCCGGGTGCACGTCCACGCTTCCCTTGCCGCCGCTTGGGAAGCGCTGCTGCCGGCGAAGGTGTACGCGTTCAGCGCCAACGCGACCCGGCTGTACACGGACGTCGCGTACGGACCGGGAGACGTGCTGCTGTTCGGGCCGGAGTCGGTGGGGTTGCCGGCTTCGGTGCAGGAAGCCCCGGAGGTGACCGACCGCGTGCGGTTGCCGATGCTGCCGACCAGCCGGTCGCTGAACCTGGCCAACACGGCGGCGATCACGGTCTACGAAGCCTGGCGGCAGAACGGCTTCGCGGGCGCCTGACCTGACCGGAGCTACGTGATTTCGCCGGAGTCTTCGTTGTCTAGGAGGCGGTTGCGACGGGCGAGGATGTTTTCGGCCAGCTCGCGGGCCTGCCGGTGCTCGCCCAGGTTTCTGAGGTCGGCAGCGAGATTGCTGGCGAAGATGAGGGTATAGGGGTGGTCCTCGCCTAGAACGCGTTTGGCGCGGGCGAAGGTGTCCTCGTGCAGCTCACGGGCCTGCTGGTGCTCGCCCAGATTACTGAGGTCGACGGCGAGTCTGCTGGCGGAGGTGAGGGTGCGGGGGTGGTCGTCGCCGAGAACGCGTTTTCGGCGGGCAAGGGTGTCCTCGTTCAGCTCACGGGCCTGCTGATGCTCGCCCAGGTTGCTGAGGTCGAGGGCGAGATTGCTGGCGGAGGTGAGGATGTCGGGGTGGTCCTCCCCGAGAACGCGTTTGCGGCGAGAGAGAGTGTCCTCGTTCAGCTCACGGGCCTGCTGATGCTCGCCCAAGTTGCCGAGGTTGACGGCGAGGTTGTTGGCCGCGGTGAGGGTACCGGGGTCGTCGTCGCCAAGGACCCGCCGGCGACGGGTGAGGATGTCCTCGTTCAGCTCACGGGCCTGCTGATGCTCGCCGAGATCGCTGAGGCCGAGGGCGAGGTTGTTGGCCGCGGTGAGGGTACCGGGGTCGTCGTCGCCGGAGAGGCGCTTACGGCGGGCGAGGGTGTCTTCGTTCAGCTGACGGGCCTGCTGGTGCTCGCCGAGATCGCTGAGGCCGAGGGCGAGGTTGTTGGCGCAGGCGAGGGTGCCGGGGTTGTCCTCGCCGAGGAATTCCTTGCGAAGTGCGTACGCCCGCCGGAACAGCGGCAGTGCCACGCGGGGGTCACCACGGGTCTGGAGGTAGGTCGCGGTGCGGTCGAGCAGGTGAGCGACTTCGTCCGCTGCCGGCTGCCATGCGCGGTCGGGGTCACACACGACCAGCAGATGCGGGAGTAGCTCCCGCCAGCGAGGCCAGCTCGGCGGGTTGCTCCAGGGATCGTCGGGCAGCCCGGCATTCAGCAGCCGGACCGCGGAGACCGGCCACGTCGAGTCTCGGTCGCCCTCGATGACGATGTCGTCGTGGGTGCGGGCCCGCAGGAGCGCGGCGGGAACCCGGTGGAGCTGGATGGTCGTCGTAGTGACCTCGGCCATCCCCCGGCCGCGCAGCGCGGCCGTGGCGTCGGCGAAGGCCAGCGGATCCCTCGCGGCAGCCCCGGCGTCGCCGTCCTGGTGGGTGAGCAGGGCGAGTGGCACCGGCTCAGGGGCTAGCCAGGCCACCAGCGTCAGCGTGCTCAAAGCGGCGGGGTGGTCCCTGCCGAGCTGGTCGAACGACAGCGTCCACGCCGCAGCCGGCGAGACGGGATAGCTGCTGCCCATCTCCTGGCGGGCCATCAGTTCATCGGTGCGCTCGGAGAGCAGTTCGAGGTAGTCCTCGACGGTCAGACCGGTTGTCGCCAGCAGGCGTGCTGCCTGATTCACAGCCAGGGGCAAGTCGCCCAGGGCATTCGCGATGCGGTCGGCGTCGGATTCGGTGAGTCGGTCACAACGGGTTCGCAGCAGCTGGATCGACTCGGGGCGGGTAAATTGCCGCACCGGCAGCGCAGCACCGATGTCGTCCCAGTCGGGGTTGCGGGAGGTGATGATCACGTGCCCGCCCCCGGTGGGCAGCAGCGGTCGCAGGGCGGCGGGGTCTTCGGCGTTGTCGAACACCACCAGCCACCGGCCGCGAGACCGTAGCGCCCCACGCAGCCGGGACACCGCGACCGCCGGCGAATCCTGCCCGGTGGTCAGGCCCAGGGACTGCGCCAGGTCAGCGAGGTGTCCGAGGACGAGGCTGGGGTCTTCCGACGGGACCCACCACGCCACGTCGTAGTCCTCGCCGTGACGATGGGCGTACTCGATCGCCGTCGTGGTCTTGCCGACTCCGCCCATCCCGTTGAGTGCCTGCACCACCGCCGGCTGCCCCGAACACAACGCCGCCCGCAGGCTGTTCAGGAGCTCGTCGCGACCGGTGAAGGTCGCCGTACGCGCGGGGATGTTCGAGATCCGGCCCGCGAGCTTCGACTCCGGCCGGGAGCGAGGAACCCGATTCAGCGCACGCTCAAGCTTGGCTGCCAGTTCGCCAGGTGAGGACACCCTGGTGATCGTGAGACCGCTGTCGGGCAGCCGTTTGCGGAACGCCTCCTGCTCGCGGCCGTGCTCCAGGTCCCGGATCAGCGCCGGTGGCCCCTCGGTGTCCTCGGCCAGCACGAACACCAGCCGCTCCATGCCGGCGGCGGTGGCGAACTCGAACTCTTGCTCGCAGTAGGAGACCTCCGGACGGCCCCGCACCGGCGTGCCGTAGCGGAAACCCGCGATCAGCACGTAGATGTCCGCCTCGGCCAGCATCTCCCGATCGAGCTGCTCCGGTGTCGCGTCCCGGGCGGTGAAGGCGGACATGTCCACCACCGCATCCCCGGCCGCGGCCACCGCGTCCTTCGCCGCCGCCACGAACGACCGCGGCTTCGGCCACTCACCCAGCTCACTGGTGTGGCTGAGGAACACCCGCCGCGCCGGCAGCTTCCGCCCCTGCTCCCCGACCGCCAACCCCCGTCTCCTCACGTTCGCCGTACCTGGGAACAGTCTTCTCCATCCACGTGGGCGTTACGGTGACCGCGAAGCGTCATGATCGCCATCCGGTAGGTTCGCCGGATGCGACAGCAGTTCCTGGGGGCGCTCATCGGCGCCGCGTTCGGCACGGTGTTCGTCCTGGTCAACTCCGGTGCCCCGCTGCCGGCGGCGATCGGCTGGGTGCTGCGCGTCCTCGCCGTCCTCGCCCTCGCGGCGGTGGTGGTCCTCGGCTTCCGCGCGGGCGGCCGCCCGACGCTCGACGACCGCCCGGTGTTCGGGCCCAGCTACCGGGTCGTCGTCATCGGCGAGGTCGTGCTGCTGGTCGCGGGGTTCTTCGTGCTGAGCCTGCTGGAAGCACCGGTGGAGGCGAACGTCGCCTGGATCGCCACGATCGTCGGGCTGCACTTCGTCGCGCTCGCGTCGGCGTGGAAGACCCGGTCGATCCTGGTGGTCGGCGCGGTCCTGACCGTGCTCGGCGTCGTCGGTCTCGCTCTGCTCGGGAGCGCCACGGAGTGGGTGCCGTTCGTCAGCGGCGTCCTCTCCGGGGCGACCCTGCTCGGCGGAAGCCTCTACGGCGTCCGCCGAGCCTGAGTCACGGGAGTCGCTGGCCGAAGAACAGGCTGGCCGCCGCGCCGATCATCAGGATCAGTGTGCCCGCTACCAGCCACGGCTTGCTCGCGTCGGCGTCCTTGATCTCGTAGCCGATCTGCTCGCCGAGGTCCGCGTAGACCTTCTTCAGCTCTTCGGCGCTGGCCGCCTTGTAGAAGTCGCCGCCGGACAGCCGGGCGATTTCGCGCAGCGACTCGTCGTCGACGCTCACCGGCTGGGCCTTGCCGTCGATGTCGACCGAGCCGTGCGTCGTGCCGAACGAGATCGACGAGATCGGGACGCCGGCCTGCTTCGCCGCCTGGGCCGCCGTGTAGCCGCCGCGGGCCGCGTACAGGTCCTCCGGCACCGTCTGCTTGCCGTCGGACATCAGGACCACCCGGGCCGGCGGTGGGCCGTCGGCGCCGCCGACGACGGTGGAGAAGCTCTCCACCGACTGCAGGGCCGCGAAGATGCCCTCGCCGGTCGCCGTCGACTGGGCCAGTTTCAGGTTCTCGATCGCCTTGATCACGCCGTTGCGGTCGGTGGTCGGGTTGACCAGCACCGTCGCCGTGCCCGCGAACGAGATCAGGCCCAGGTTGATGCCCGGGGTCATGTTCTGCGCGAACTGCGTCGCCGCGTCCTGGGCCGCCTTCAGCCGCGTCGGGGCGACGTCGGTCGCCTCCATCGACAGCGACACGTCGATCACCAGCATCACGGTGGCCCGGTTGCGCGGCACCTTCTGCTCGGCGGTCGGCCCGGCCAGCGCCACGGTCAGCAGCAGCAGCGACAGCACGATCAGCACCGCCGGCACGTGCCGGACCCAGCCCTGGCTCTTCGGCGCGACCCGCTCCAGCAGGTCGAGGTTCGCGAACCGCATGGTCCGCTTCCGCCGCGCTCGCTGCGCGAGCACGTACCCGACGGCGACCGCCGCCACGGCGATCAGGAGCAGGAACCACCAAGGCGCGGTGAATCCGGTCAGGCTCATGCGCACACCTCGCCGGCGCTCGGTGCGGCCTGAGCCGAAAACGCAGCGTTGAACGGTTCGTTCGCAAGCTCCCTCACGCGACACCCCCGGACCAGCGGCGCTTGCGGGCGACGACGAACCGCACCATGTCGGCGATCCAGTCGGCGTCCGTGCGCAGCGTCAGGTGGGCCGCACCCGCGCGCCGCAGGCCGGCTGCCACCTTCTGGCGGTGGGCGTGGGCCGCGGCCCCGAACTCCTTGCGCAGCAAGGCCGAAGCGTGCACTTCGCGCTGTTTCCCTGTCTCCGGGTCGGCCAGCACGACGGTGCCCACCTCGGGCAGGTCGACGTCGCGCGGGTCGAGTACTTCGATCGCGATCAGTTCGTGGCGCCCGCCCAGCGCCCGCAGCGGCCGCTCCCACGAGCTGTCGCCCAGGAAGTCGGAGATCACCACGGCCAGGCCACGGCGGCGCGGCGGACGGCGCAGCGCCTCCAGCGCCTGGGCGAAGTCGCCGCGCGTGCCCTCGGCCGCGCGCGGCGTCTCGGCCAGCTTCCGCACCAGACCGCGCGCGTGCGCCAGCCCGCCGCGGGCCGGGATGCGGGCGGTGTCGGCGCCGGTGGAGACCAGCGCGCCGATCCGGTTGCCGCCGCCCCCGGTCAGGTGCGCGACCGCCGCGACCGCGCAGACCACCAGGTCGCGCTTCTCGCACAGCGCCGTGCCGAAGTCGAGGCTCGCCGACAGGTCGGCGACGACCCACGTCTCCAGCTCGCGGTCGGCCACGGTCTCGCGGATGTGCGGGGTCGTGGTGCGGGCGGTGACCGCCCAGTCCATCCGGCGCACGTCGTCGCCGGGCTGGTACGGCCGCGCTTCGCCGGGCTCGGAGCCCGGCCCCGGCACGAGGCCGAGGTGGTTGCCCTGGAGGAGCCCGTCGAGCCGGCGGCGGACGTCGAGCTCCAGGGTCCGGAGCCCGGCCTCCAGCCGGTCGCCGCGCAGCACCGGCGGCGCCCACGAAGGACGGAGATCCTTCTCGTTCTTCGCCATCGCCGGGTTACCTGACCGGCGCGCCCGCCGGGACCGGGCCACCCTGGCCGGCCCCGCCCTGCGGCCGGGCCGAGACCTGCGGCAACGGCACGGTCTGCAGCACGCGCGTGATGATGTGGTCGATCGGCACGCCGTCGGCCAGCGCGTCGTAGGACAGCACGAGCCGGTGGCGCAGCACGTCCGGCACGACGTCGACGACGTCCTGCGGCAGCACGTAGTCACGGCCGCGGACCAGGGCCAGCGCCCGCGCGGCGGCGATGATGCCGAGGCTCGCCCGCGGCGAAGCACCGTAGGACACCCAGCCGGCGACGTCGGCGAGGCCGTGCTCGTTCGGCGTCCGGGTGGTCAGCACGAGGCGCACGACGTAGTCGACGAGGGCGTGGTGCACGAACACCTGCGCCGCGACGCCCTGCAGCCGGACCAGCTCGCCCGGGCTGAGCACCTCGTGCGGGGTCGGCGGCGTGACGCCCATCCGGTAGATGATCTCGCGCTCCTCCTCGGCGGAGGGGTACTCGACCTGGATCTTGAACAGGAACCGGTCACGCTGCGCTTCCGGCAGCGGGTACACGCCCTCGTTCTCGATCGGGTTCTGGGTGGCGAGCACGAGGAACGGGTCGGGCATCGGGAACGTCTGCCCGCCGATCGACACGTGCCGCTCGGCCATCACCTCGAGCATCGCGGACTGGACCTTGGCGGGCGCGCGGTTGATCTCGTCGGCGAGCACGAAGTTCGCCACGACCGGGCCGAGCTCGACGTCGAACCGCTCGGCGCCCTGCCGGTAGATCCGGGTGCCGAGGATGTCCGCGGGCACCAGGTCGGGGGTGAACTGGACGCGGGAGAACGAGCCGCCGACGACCCGCGCGAACGTCTCGACGGCGAGGGTCTTCGCCACGCCGGGCACGCCTTCGAGCAGCAGGTGGCCCTTGGCCAGCAGGCCGACCAGCATCCGCTCGACCAGGCGGTCCTGGCCGACGATGATCCGCTTGACCTCGAACACGGTCCGCTCCAGCAACTGGGCGTCCCGCGCCGGTGTCGCCGCCTGCTGGCCGTTCCCGCCCTCGGCGTAGCCGGGCTCGGTCACTCTGCCTCCTCGAAAGTTCGTGCGCCGCCCCCGCGACGGTGATCACGCGGTGCGACCGTACTGCGTCCCCCGGCCGTTCGTCCGTCCGGCACGCGGACACGGGTTGCCCCGTCAGTAGCCAACACCTTCCCTGGTGTGACATCTGTGAAGCTGATCCGGTTCCCGTTCTCAGCGGTGCCGCTCGAGATCCTCGGGCGTGTCGATGTCGTCCGCTTCGCCCAGTTCCGCCGGGACCTCCGCGACCGCCAGCCCACCCAGCACCCGCCGCAGCGCCGCGTTCTCGACCTCGTCCGGCAACGCCGCCCGCAGCGCCGGGACCCGCCACGCCCCCAGCAGCCACTGCCGGGATCCCGCCGCGTCCACCAGGACCGCGCCATCGCCGTCACCGAGAGCCGCGACCAGGCGGTCCACAGTGGACCGCCGGACGCCCGGGAGGTCGGCGGCCAGCACCGCGACCACGTCGACCTCCGCCGGCACGAACGCGAGTCCCGCCGCCAGCGCCGCCACCGGGCCGGTGCCCGGGACCGGTTCCCGGGTCCACACGACGTCGAAGCCGGGCCGCCGCGGGCCGACGGCGATCACGCGCTCGGCTCCGGAGAGAGCGTGGATCGCGCGGGCGAGCAACGGCTTCCCGCCCACCGACAGGGCCGGCTTGTCCACACCGGACAGTCTGCGCGCCGAACCCCCGGCCACCACGATCCCCGCGTACCGCATCCGGGGAATCTAGCCCATACTGAGCGCGTGTCGTACACCGTCGAGCCCCGCGTCGACGCCTACCTCGCCGCCCTGCCCGAGTGGCAGCGGGCGATCTGCCGCGAGGTCCGCGAGCTGGTCCACGCGGCGGACCCCGACGTCGTCGAGACGATCAAGCGCACCCGGCAGCCCTACTTCGTGCTCGAAGGCAACATCTGCGCCCTCCTGGCGGCGAAGGACCACGTCAACGTCTTCGTCTACGACGGCGGCATCGTCCCCGACCCCGAAGGCATCATCACCGCCGGGCACGGCAACAAGACCGCGCGGACCGTCGCCTTCCGCGAAGGCGAGACCATCAACGCCCCCGCGCTCACCGCCATGTTCCGGCAGATCATCGCGAACAACCGGGCCGGCGGCTGGCGCAAGCTCAAGCGCGGGTGAGCACGAGGTAGGCCAGGCCGAGCACACCCCGGTAAACGCCCACGTACTCGCGCAGCCGCCGGTCGAGCCACTCCCCGACCTCGCCCGCCCGCCGGTCGTCCGGGTGCGCCGCCAGCCACTCCTCCCAACCGGCCCGCGAGGTCGACTCGAAGTCGTCCCATTCGAGCTGGTCGGCCGTGCTGAGGTGCCGGACGCGCCAGCCGGCGTCGACCGCGGCGTCGAGCAGCTCCGGCAGCGTCAGCGTGTCCGGGCCGAAGATCTCCAGCGCCGCCGGGTTCGGCGGCGCGGCCCAGAAGCCGTCGCCGTAGAGCAGCCGGCCCGACGGCACCACCTGCGCCAGCCGCGCCAACGCGGCCTTCGTCGAGCCGAAGACGTGAGCGGAGCCGATGCAAAAGGCCCGCTCGACGGGAACGTCCCAGTTCGCGGCGTCCGCCTCGGTGAAGTCGATCGACAGGCCTCGCGTCGTGGCGGCGGCCCGGCCGCGGTCGAGGCCGGTCACGTCGGTGTCGACGCCGGTCACTCGCAGGCCGGGCGCCCGCGCGGCGGCCCGCAGCGGCAGCTCACCCCAGCCGCAGCCGAGGTCGACGAGGTGACCCTCACGCAGGGCCATCCGGTCGAGCAGCAGCTCCGCGTGCGGTTCGGACAGGGGCGTGTTCCAGCGCATCCGCGAGCGGCGCAGCGCGTTCAGTTCGTCGTCCACCGTGGTGATCCTGAAGCCCGGAAGACTCCCGCGTCGAGCGAGTTTCAGCCGATCAGGCGGGTCGCGTACGGCATGATCCCGCCGTAGCGCACCGGCGCGACCCGGACGCGCAGACCGGACTGCGGCGCCTCGACCATCTGGCCGCCGCCGAGGTACAGCGCGACGTGGTGGATGCCGCCCGCGCCGCCGTAGAACAGCATGTCGCCGCGGCGCATCTGGGACAGCGGGACCCGCCGTCCCGCCGTGTACTGGTAGCCGCTGTAGTGCGGCAAGCCCGTCACCCCGGCGAACGCGTAGATCATAAGGCCGGAGCAGTCGAAGCCGATCTTGTTGTAGTCGCCGTAACGATCGGCGACACCGCCGTCGCGGATGCCGCGGGTCGGGCCGCTCGCGTTGCCGCCGCCCCACGCGTAGGGCAGACCGACCTTGGACAGCGCCCGCGCGATGACCGCCTCGATGGACGACCCGGCCGGGCCCGACGCCGGCTTGCTCGCCGGGCGGCCACCGCCGCCACCGGACGAACCGAGCGCGGCCTGGCGGGCGCGTTCGTCGTCTTCGCGCTGCTTCTGGGCGAGCCAGTCCTGGTAGCGCTGGCGCTGGCCCTGCAGGCCGCTAACCTTGGCCTGCGCGGCGTAGAGCTGCTGTTCGACGTCGGACTTGTTCTTCTCGAGCTGCGTGTTCTGCGTCGCCTGGCTGTCCTGCGCGCTGATCGCCCTGGCCTGCGCGGAATCGGCGGAGTGCTTGGCCTCGCGGGCGGCGTCCTGCTTCTGTTGCGCGATCTCCGCGGCCTTGCGGGCCGCGGAGTCCTTGTTGGCCTTCGCCGTCTGCGCCTGCTGGAGCCGGTCGAGGGCGTTGAGCCGGTCGCCGCCGACGGCGTCGAGCAGCTGCGCGCGGGCCAGCATGTCCTTGGGGCTGTCGGCGCTCAGGTACGCCGAGAGCGAGCCGACCGTGCTCCCCTGCTGGAAGCTCGCGGCGGCGAACGTCTTGAGGTCGGTGCGGGCCTTCTCGATCGCCGCGGCCGCCGCGTCCGCCTCGGTGCGGGCGGCCTTCGCGTCGTTCTCGGCCTGGGCGGCGGCGTCCTGCGCGGACTGCAGGTCGACCAGGGCCTTGTTGGCCTCTTCCTGCTTGAGCTCGACGTCGTCCTGCAGCTGCGACAGCTTCTGCTCGGCCTGGGCCAGCTGGTTGGTCAGCCGGCCGACCTCGCCCGCCTTCGCGTTGGCGTCGGCCTTGCTGTTGTTCAGGTCGGAGTCGCTCGGGTTCGGCGGTGGCGGGGGCGCCGCCAGGCCGGTGCCGCCGGCCCCGAACAAGATCACCAAGGTGAGCGCGCTCACGGTGAGTCCCCGGCGGGTCCGCGGCACCCCCGGACCCCCACGCCGTCCCGCCACGACCGTCCACCTCCGCTCACCTGCGCACATCGCGCGTCACTGCAGTCACACCACTATCACAAGCATCACCGGAAACTTACACACCGTAGGCGCCAATTCCCCTCATTGAGGGACCCCCGTCGCGGATGGCGCAGCCCACACCGCGCGTCGTCTTGTCCCCCAAACAGGACGCGCGTACTGTTTGAGGCACCGCGAGGTGTGCCATCCCCGATCCGGTCCTACGGTGGGGGTGCGCAAGACTCGCCACCACCGAACCCGACCGAACTGACCCGGGACTCGACCGCCGCACCGGCGCGGAAGTCCATGCCACTGGAGTTAGACGTGACCGCACCTGCCAGCAAGGACAGCTTCGGCGCCAAAGACACGCTGAAGGTCGGCGACGCCTCGTACGAGGTGTTCCGCCTGAACAAGGTCGAGGGCGCCGAGCGGCTGCCCTACAGCCTGAAGATCCTGCTCGAGAACCTGCTGCGCACCGAAGACGGCGCGAACATTACCGCCGACCACATCCGCGCGCTGAGCTCGTGGGACCCCAACGCCGACCCGTCGATCGAGATCCAGTTCACGCCCGCCCGCGTGATCATGCAGGACTTCACCGGCGTGCCGTGCGTCGTCGACCTCGCCACCATGCGCGAGGCGGTCACCGACCTCGGTGGCGACCCCGACAAGGTCAACCCGCTCGCCCCCGCCGAACTGGTCATCGACCACTCGGTCATCATCGACGTCTTCGGCCGCCCCGACGCCTTCGAGCGCAACGTCGAGATCGAGTACGAGCGCAACCGCGAGCGCTACCAGTTCCTGCGCTGGGGCCAGGGCGCCTTCGACGAGTTCAAGGTCGTCCCGCCGGGCACCGGCATCGTGCACCAGGTCAACATCGAGCACCTCGCGCGCACGGTCATGTCCCGCAACGGGCAGGCCTACCCCGACTCCTGCGTCGGCACCGACTCGCACACCACCATGGTCAACGGCCTGGGCGTGCTGGGCTGGGGCGTCGGCGGCATCGAGGCCGAGGCCGCCATGCTGGGCCAGCCGGTGTCGATGCTCATCCCGCGCGTCGTCGGCTTCAAGCTGACCGGGGAGATCCCGGCCGGCGTCACCGCCACCGACGTCGTCCTCACGATCACCGAGATGCTGCGCCGCCACGGCGTGGTCGGCAAGTTCGTCGAGTTCTACGGCGAGAGCGTCGGCGCGGTGCCGCTGGCCAACCGCGCCACCATCGGCAACATGAGCCCGGAGTTCGGCTCCACCGCGGCGATCTTCCCGATCGACGAGGAGACCGTCCGCTACCTCAAGCTGACCGGCCGCTCGGCCGAGCAGGTCGCGCTGGTCGAGGCCTACGCCAAGGAGCAGGGCCTCTGGCACGACTCCTCGCGCGAGGCGGCCTACTCCGAGTACCTCGAGCTGGACCTCTCGACGGTCGTCCCGTCGATCGCCGGCCCGAAGCGCCCGCAGGACCGCATCGAGCTGTCGGACGCGAAGTCGGCGTTCCGCAAGTCGATCCACGACTACGTGGACGGCGAGGACTCCACCCCGCACACGAAGATGGACGAGGCTTCGGAGGAGTCCTTCCCGGCCAGCGACGCCCCTTCGCTGTCGTTCGCCGAGGACGACGCCGCACCGGTCACCAGCTCCGCCGCGAACGGCGCGTCGGGCCGCCCGAGCAAGCCGGTCAAGGTCTCGACGGCGGACCGCGGCGAGTTCGTGCTCGACCACGGCGCCGTCGTGATCGCCTCGATCACCTCGTGCACCAACACCTCGAACCCGTCGGTCATGCTCGGCGCCGCGCTGCTCGCGCGCAACGCCGTGGACAAGGGCCTCGCGGTCAAGCCGTGGGTGAAGACGTCGATGGCGCCGGGCTCGCAGGTCGTCACCGACTACTACACCAAGGCCAACCTGTGGCCGTACCTGGAGAAGCTGGGCTACCACCTGGTCGGCTACGGCTGCACCACGTGCATCGGCAACTCCGGCCCGCTCTCGGACGAGATCTCCGCGGCGATCCAGGAGAACGACCTCACCGCGGTTTCGGTGCTCTCGGGCAACCGGAACTTCGAAGGCCGGATCAACCCCGACGTGAAGATGAACTACCTCGCGTCGCCGCCGCTGGTCATCGCCTACGCGCTGGCCGGGACGATGGACTTCGACTTCGCGAACCAGCCCCTGGGCCAGGACGAGCACGGCACCGACGTCTTCCTCAAGGACATCTGGCCGACCGCGCAGGAAATCCAGGAGACCATCGACTACGCGATCACGCAGGAGATGTTCACCAAGGACTACGCCGACGTCTTCGACGGCGGCGAGCGCTGGAAGTCGCTGCCCACCCCCGAGGGCAAGACCTTCGAGTGGGACGCCGAGTCCACCTACGTCCGGAAGCCCCCGTACTTCGAGGGCATGACGCCGGAGCCGGCCGCGGTCACCGACATCACCGGCGCGCGCGTACTGGCGAAGCTGGGCGACTCGGTCACCACCGACCACATCTCCCCCGCCGGCGCGATCAAGCCGGGCACCCCGGCCGCGCAGTACCTGACCGAGCACGGCGTGGAGAAGAAGGACTTCAACTCCTACGGCTCGCGGCGCGGCAACCACGAGGTGATGATCCGCGGCACCTTCGCGAACATCCGGCTGCGCAACCAGCTCCTGGACGACGTGCAGGGCGGCTACACCCGCGACTTCACCCAGGACGACGCCCCGCAGGCGTTCATCTACGACGCGGCGCAGAACTACGCGGCGCAGGGCACCCCGCTGGTCGTGCTGGGCGGCAAGGAGTACGGCTCCGGTTCGTCGCGTGACTGGGCGGCCAAGGGCACGTCGCTGCTGGGCGTCCGCGCGGTGATCACCGAGTCGTTCGAGCGCATCCACCGCTCGAACCTGATCGGCATGGGCGTCATCCCGCTGCAGTTCCCGCAGGGCGAGTCGGCCTCGTCGCTCGGCCTGGACGGCACCGAGACGTTCGACATCACGGGCATCACGGCGCTGAACGACGGTGACACGCCCCGCACGGTGCACGTCACGGCGACCAAGGCCGATGGCACCAAGGTGGAGTTCGACGCGGACGTCCGCATCGACACCCCGGGTGAGGCGGACTACTACCGCAACGGCGGCATCCTGCAGTACGTGCTGCGGAAGATGACGCAGGCGTAAGGGTTTCTGCTCGGAGAAGGCCTCCCCGCTCGGTGAGCGGGGAGGCCTTCTCCGTTACGCGGGCACGGCTTCCCAGCGCACGCTCGACCTTGGCGACGGCGACTTCGGCTCGCCGGAAATCAGCGGGCGGAGTTCCACGACCTGAACGGCCCGCACCGTTCGCCCGCCGAAAGGTCGGCGAAGTCCGCGACCACGCGCCGCTGGTGACGGGCGACCCGCCAGACATCTTCGCGGTGGCGGCCCTTGTCGGCCGCGGGGCCCCGCACGCGGGCCGATCGAGGGTGCCCGGCCATTGGTGAACCGCGAGCAGCCGGCCCAGCTCGACGAGCTGCTGCGCGAGTTCGTCCACACCTGTTACGCGGGCACAGCTTCCCAGCGCACGCTCGACACCGACGGCTCCAGCGAGAGCCGCGAAACCGCCGCCTCCATCTGGGCGTCGTCGCGCTGGTCGCCGACCAGCTCGGCGCGGACCTCGACCGTGCGGTCTTCGCGGTCCGTGCTCAGCACCGAAAGCAGCCGGAAGTCCGTGCGGGTCAACGATTGCACGAGCAGCGCCCGCACGTGGGCCTCGGTCGCGTCGCGCGTGACGGCCTGGAACGCGTACCGCGTCGGCGTCTCGCCCCCCGCGTCCGGGCGGCGGTCGACGACGCGGCCCAGCGGCCGCAGCACCACGTTCACCCCGACCACGACCGCCGTTCCGGCCGCCGCGACGACGTACAGCCCGGCTCCGGCCAGCGCACCGACCGCGGCCGAGCACCACAGCGTCGCCGCCGTGTTGAGGCCGCGGACGTTGAGGCCGTCGCGCATGATCACCCCGGCACCGAGGAACCCGATGCCCGAGACGATCTGCGCGGCCACCCGCGTCGGATCGGCGTCACCGCTGGAAGCCAGCCCGCCGAAGCCGTGCGCGGACAGCAGGACGAAGAGGGTCGCCCCGACGGCGACCAGCGCGTTGGTGCGCAGCCCGGCCAGCCGGGCCCGGAACTGGCGCTCGACCCCGATGACGGCACCCAGGCCGACGCCGGCGCCCACGCGCAGCAGCATTTCGAAGATGGTCATGATCCGGCTCTTTTCCGGCGTGCGCGCACTGCCGGACAGGGGGCGGCCGGACTCAGCCCAGCGGGAAACCCCCGGTGAGCGCGCGCCCGGCCGTCCGATGACTGTCCGCTGGCATGTGCCGCTCACCTCGCTTCCGTGCTCGTCTTGATCAACCGGACCACTGTAGCGCCTGGTCCGCTCCCGGCGCTGTGATGATCGCTACGCCCAGTGCCGCCGCAGGTGCGGCACGAGGTCGGCGGGGCGCTCGTCGGGGAAGAACAGCTTCGCGCCCGGGACCTCGACGACTTCGGTGACGCCCGGGACGGTCTCGGCGAACCGGTGCGCCCACTCGACGCCGAAGTTCGGGTCGCCGGTGCCCCAGACCAGCAGCGTCGGCACCGTGAACGCCTTGAGCAGCGGCTCGATCGCGTCCAGCTCCTCGCCGCGCACCGAGGTCAACAGGCGCTCGAACTGCCGGGCCGCTTCGAGGGTGCCGAACACCGGCCGGACGAACGCTTCGAGGACTTCGCCGGGCACTTCGTCCGGCCGTTCGTAGCCGCCGCCGAGGGCACCGGCCCGCATCCGCCCGGGGTGCGCGGCGAGCCGGACCGACCGCGGCGCGAGTTCCCCGCGCTCGGCCAGCTCCACGATCGGCCGGAACGCGGCGGGCGGCAGGTTGCCCCGCGTGTCGCAGTTGGTCAGGGCGAGCGTCCGGAGCCGGCCGGCGTGGTGCACGGCGAAGACCTGGGCGACGGCGCCGCCGGTGTCGTTGGCGACCAGGTCGAGCTCGCCGAGCTCCAGCGACTCGCAGAAGTCTTCGAGGAGCCGGGCGAGTCCGTTGAGGCTGAGGTCCTGCGTGGCCGTGACCGGTGAGCCGCCGTGCCCCGGCAGGTCCGGCGCGACGCACCGCCGCTCCCCCGCCAGCTCGGCGATCGCCTTGCGCCACAACAGGTTGTTCGTCCCGGCGCCGTGGACGAAGAGCGTGACCGGTCCTTCGCCGACGTCGACGTAGCTCACTTCGCCGGACGCCGTCGACACGCGTCCGCGCTGGTCCTCCCAGGTGCGCAGGTCCATCGGTAGAGTTCCTCCGGAAGTAGACCGACTGTCGGTCTAGTATCAACAGACCGACAGTCGGTTTGTCAACGACGGAGGCAGCCCACCGGCATGAACAAGAAGATCGACCGCGGCCAGGCGACCCGCGAGCACCTCGTCGCGGTCGCCTCGGACCTGTTCACCGAACACGGCTACGACGCGACGTCGATCGAGGCCGTCCTGCGAGCCGCCGACGTCAGCCGGGGCGCGCTCTACCACCACTTCCCCGGCAAGGACGCGCTGTTCACGGCCGTCTTGGACGCCGTCTACGAGCGGGTGGAAGCGGAGAGCGCGCGGGCCGTCGAGGGCCTGACCGAGCCGGCGGCCGCCCTGCGCGCCGCCTGCCTGGCGTGGATCCGGAGCACCGCGGACCCCGTGGTGCGGCAGGTGCTGCTCGTCGACGCGCCCGCGGTGCTCGGCTGGCAACGCTGGCGGCAGCTCGACGAGCGGCGCACGCTCGGCAAGATCAAGGCCGCGTTGCGGCGCGACGGCCGGATCCCCGCCGCGCGCGTGGACCTCTTCGCGCACGTGCTGCTCGCCGGGATGAACGAAGTCGCGCTGCTCGCCGCCCGCACCGGCGAACCCACGAGCACCGCCGAAGCCGAGGCCGCCGCCGCCGACCTGCTCGACCGCCTGCTCGGGACGTGAAACGGGCCGGGGCGACGACGTCACCCCGGCCCGTTTCCCGGGTTCGCTACGGCGTTTCGAACGGCTGGACGTTCGGCTGGAACACCTGGCCGCCCGCCGGCACCTTGAGGTCGGTCAGGTAGTCGGCCACGGCCTTGTCGACGCCGAGGGCGTCACCGAGGATGCAGTGGCCGAACGCGTCGACCGACAGCAGCCGCGCGTTGCCCAGCTCCGCGGCCATCCGCTGAGCGAACTTGTACTGCGTCGCCGGGTCGTAGTAGTTGCCGACCACGACGACCGGGACGTCGGTCTTGGCCCGCCACGGACCGCGGTAGACGTCCGGCTTCTTCGCCGGCCACACCGGGCAGCCCGCCGTGTCGGCGAACGCCTGGTAGCGGCCGAAGGTGCGCGATTCGCGCTCCCACTGGGCGGCGATGCCCGGCACCTGGTCCTGCTTGATCTTGAACGGCTTGTCCGAGCAGTTGACCGCGAAGTACGAGTCGTCGCTGGTGTACGGGCTGTCCGGGTTCTGGTCGGCCAGGCCCCGCTTGCCGGGGGTGAGCGCCTTCAGCGGCTTGGCCTGCAGCGCCTGCGCCTGCGCGCCGGTCGGGTGGAGGGCGCCGTAGAGCGCCTGCAGGTCCTCGGCCAGGCCGGGGAACGCCGACGGCGAGTACAGGACGCTCGAAACGCCGCCGGTGAACTGGTTGATGTCCACCGTGCCGCCACCGGGGATGGTGATCGGCTGCTTGCGCAGGTACTCGCGGAGCTCGTCGAACTTCGCCCGCGGGTTGCCGTCGCTGAACGCGCACTTGGCGCCGGCCTGGTCGCACCGCTTGAGGAAGCCGTCGAGGGAGATCTCGAAGCCCTGCGCGCGTTCGCGGTCGTACTGCACGCCGTCGCTGGTGCGCAGCGCCGGGTCGACGTTGCCGTCGATCACGATGGCCCGCGACTGCTTCGGGAACATCGAGGTGTAGGTCGAGCCGATCAGGGTCCCGTAGGAGAAGCCGACGTAGGTCAGCTTCTGGTCGCCGACCGCCGCGCGCAGCGTGTCGAGGTCGCGCACGACGTCCTTCGTGGACATGTGGTTGAGCAGCGAACCCGCGTTGTTCTTGCAGAACTGCCCGTAGTCGCGGTAGCTGGCGAGCGTCCCGGAGATCTCGGTGCGCGACAGCGGCACCGGGATCTGGGCGCCGAAGACCTCGTCCGCGTCTTCCTGGGTGGTGAAGCAGCGCAGCGGGTTGCTCTGCCCGACCCCGCGCGGGTCGAACCCGATGAGGTCGAACCGGTCGACGACCTGCGGCTGGAAGTAGTACTGGCCGCTGATCGGCATCCGCAGGCCGGACCCGCCGGGACCGCCCGGGTTGAGGAACAGCGAACCGACCCGCTGGTCCGGCGTCCGGGCCGCGCGCTTGAGCAGGGCGATGTCGATGGTGCCGAGCGTGGCGTTGTCGTGGTCGATGGGCACCCGGTAGCGGGCGCAGCTGTAGTACTTGACCTGGTCCGCGGGCACTCCCGCGAGCGTGGCGGCCGAGCAGGTGCCCCAGTTCGGCGCGGCGGTCGCCCCGACGACCGCCGGCTTGACGGCGGCTCCGGCGACATCGGTGGCGGCCGCGGCGGTGCCCGCCGTCCCGGCCGTGCCCAGCCCGGCCACGAGCGCTCCGGCCAGCGCGAACGAGCGTATCCGGCCCCTGGTGGATCTCCGCAAGACGACTCCTCCGTAGGTCACGCATCCACCGCGCGTCCAAGACGTCACGGCGCGTTACCCGGGAGAGACTGGCACAAACCGGCGAAAGCCGTCACCGGCCAAAAGGATGGTGGGAACCTACCCGACGACCGCGGTCAGCAGGAAAACCGGCAACGGGCGGCCGGCTTCCTGCTGCTCCATCGCGTACCCCGGCCAGAACTGCAGCAGCTCCCGCCACATCGCGGCGTACTCCTCGCCGGTCAGCTCCCGCGCGACGACCGCCGTGGGCCGTCCCGCCCGTGCGACCTCCGCCTTCGGGTTCGCGCGCAGGTTCAGCGCCCACGCCGGGTCGTGCCGGCGGCCCCAGTTGGAGGCCGTCAGCACGAAGTCGTCGCCATGCGGGTAGTAGAGCAGGTTGGTGCTGCGCGCCAGCCCGCTCTTGCGGCCCGTCGTCGTGAGGCGCAGCGACGGCAGCCCGGCGAGCGCCACGAGGCTCACCCGGCCGCCGAACGCCTTGTGCAGTTTCTTGTCCGCCCACACGACGAAGCGTGCCGTGCGCATCAGCCACGGCTTCGTGCCGACAGCCCGGGCGAGTGCCCGGAGAGGATTAGCCACGCACAGATCTTGCCAGGCTCACCCCGAACCGCTGCTGGGAGTCGGTCCACCAGTGCGCCAGCTCGAACCCGGCCGCGGCCAGCTCCGCCTCGACGCCGGACGGCCGGAACTTGGCGGAGATCTCCGTGCGGATGTGCTCGCCCTCGGCGAAGCTCACCGTGAGGTCCGCGCCCGGGATCTCGACGGTGAGCGCGCGGCGGGCCCGCAGGCGCATCTCGATCCACTCGTTCTCCGCGTCCCAGTGCGAGACGTGGTCGAACTCGTCGGTGTCGAAGTCCGCGCCGAGGCGGGCGTTGATCACGCGCAGGACGTTCTTGTCGAACTCCGCCGTCACGCCCGCGGCGTCGTCGTAGGCGCGTTCGAGGATGCCCGCGTCCTTGACCAGGTCGGTGCCGAGGAGCAGCCACTCCCCCTCGTCGAGGACCTCCCGCACGGACCGCAGGAAGGCCGCGCGCTCGGCGGGCAGGAAGTTGCCGATGGTGCCGCCGAGGAACGCCACCAGCCGCGGCTGACCGCCGGGCAGCAGGCCGAGGTGCTGGGTGAAGTCGCCGACCACCCCGCGGACGGTCAGCCCCGGGTAGTCCTTCGAAATGGCTTCGGCGGCCTCGGCGAGCGCCGACTCGGACACGTCGAGCGGGACGAACGCCTCCATGGTCCCGTGCGCGGTGAGCGCGTCGAGCAGCAGGCGGGTCTTCTCGCTCGAGCCCGAACCCAGCTCGACGAGTGTGTGCGCGCCGGTCAGCTCCGCGACGTCGGCGGCGTGCGCGGCCAGCACCTCGCGTTCGCTGCGGGTCGGGTAGTACTCCGGCAGCTGGGTGATCTTCTCGAACAGCTCGCTGCCTTCGGCGTCGTAGAACCACTTGGGCGGCAGCCACTTGCGGTCCGCGGTGAGGCCGGCGACGACGTCGGCGCGCAGTTCCGCGGTGACGGCGTCGCCGGAGCGGTGGTGGTCGAGATCGACTTCGGTCATGGGTTCTCCTGGGTCAGGGGAAGCAGTTCGACGCCGGCCGCGGTGGCGCGCACGGCGTGGTGGTCGGGGACGGGCCGCCAGCGCGGGTCGCCGTCACAGGGTTCGGAGGCCAGCAGCACGCCGGACGGCGTTTCGAACACCGACAGCGCGTGCGTCCAGGTGGTGCCGATCAGCGTTTCGCCGTCGGTGAGCAGGAAGTTGAGCCGGGAGCCGGGCGCGGCCGCTTCGACCTCGGCGGTCAGTTCCGCCACCGCCCGAAGCGGATCCTCGCCCGCGGCGAGCCGGGCGCGCAGCAGCGCCCAGAGCACCACCGAGTCCGTCGGTGCCTCCAAGGTCAGCAGCTCGGTGATCGGCAGCGTCTTGGCCGGGCCGGCCAGCGAGTCCGGGTAGCCGCGGACGACGCCGTTGTGGCTGAACAGCCAGCGCCCGGCGGTGAACGGCGCCGCGGCCGCCTCGGTCACCGGCAGGCCGGTGGTGCCGTTGCGGACCGCGGCGACGAACGCGCCCGTGGTCACCGCCGCCGCCAGCGGCGGCAGCGTCTCGTCCGTCCACAGTGGAGTCGAGCGGCGGTGGCGCAGCGGCGGCGAGCCCGGGCCGGGGTACCACCCCAGCCCGAACCCGTCGGCGTTCACCGAGCCACCGCCGCGCATGTCCGCCGGCGCGTAGGACTGCACCAGCAGCGAATGCGGCGCGCGGAAGAGCACCTCGGCGGGTGGAACCGGCTCGCCGAGGTAGGCGATGTGCCTGCACATGGTGCCTAGCCCACCTCGCCGGGTGCCGCGTCGCGCGCCGTGCGGAAGCCGGCGAAGATCTGCCGCCGGATCGGGTAGTCCCAGTTGCGGAACGTGCCCCGGATCGCCGCCGAGTCGGTGCCGAACGAGCCACCGCGCAGGATCTTGTACTCCGGCCCGAAGAACACCTCCGAGTACTCCCGGTACGGGAAGGGCACGAAGCCCGGGTACCCGTGCAGGTCGGTGCTCGTCCACTCCCAGACGTCGCCGATCAGCTGGTGCACGCCGGTCGGCGACGCACCCGCCGGGTACGCGCCCGCGGGCGCCGGGCGCAGGTGCCGCTGGCCGAGGTTGGCGTGCTCGGCGGACGGCTCGTCGTCACCCCACGGGAACCGCCGCGACCGGCCCGTCGCCGGGTCGAACCGCGCCGCCTTCTCCCACTCCGCTTCGGTCGGCAGCCGCCGGCCCGCCCAGGCCGCGTAGGCCTCGGCCTCGTGGTAGGAGACGTGCACGACCGGCTCGTCGGCCGTGACGCGTTCGTAGACGCCGAACCGGGTCCGCCACCAGCCGTCCTGCTCCCGCTTCCAGAACCGCGGCGCGGTGATGCCGTGCTCCGTCCGGTAGGCCCAGCCCGCCGGGCTCCACCACCGCTCGTCGTCGTACCCGCCGCCGTCCAGGAATTCGGCGTACGCCCCGCAGGTGACCGGGACGGTGTCCAGCCAGAACGCCTCGAGGGCGAGCTCGTGCGCCGGGCGCTCGTTGTCCAGCGCCCACGGCTCGGCCGACGTGCCCATGGTGAACGCGCCGCCCGGGACCAGCACCTCGGCCGGCAGCGCGCCGGAGCGGGCGGGCGGCGGCTCCGGCGCGTGCAGCACCGGGTCGCCCTTGCGCAGCTGGTGGGTGGCCAGCATCGTCTCGTCGTGCTGCTGCTCGTGCTGGGTGATCATGCCGAACGCGAACGCCCGCTCGGTCAGCTTGCTGCCCTGCAGCGGCACGCGTTCGAGGACGTCGAACGCCTTTTCGCGAACCTGCTTCACGTACGCGCGGGCCTCGGCCGGGCCGAGCAGCGGCAGCTCCGGCCGGTCGGCCCTGGCGTGCTGGAAGGCGTCGTAGATGTCGTCGATGTCCGGGCGCAGCGGCTCGCGGCCGCCGACGTCGCGGACCAGCCACAGCTCCTCCTGCACGCCGATGTGCGCCAGGTCCCAGACCAGCGGCGACATCAGCTTGGAGTGCTGGCGGACCAGGTCTTCGTCGTCCACGGCGTCGGTCAGCGCCTCGCTGCGCGCCCGGGCCCTCGTCAGTGCTTCGGCGGCACGGGCGCGCAGGTCCTGCGCGCTCAGGTCGTCCAGTGCTTCGGCTTCTGTGCTCATGCTTCGCTCCTCGATCGGGACACGCGCCCCTGCACGCTCTCGCTGATCTCGGTGATCGATTCGTCCGCCAGCCCCGTCTCGCCCAGCTCGGCGCAGCCGAGGTCGGCGAGCGCGGCCGCCGCGGCGGCCAGCTCCGGGTCGGCCAGGCCACGCCGCGCCGCGGTGCGCCACCGGCCCGAGACGGGCCCGCACAGGTCGAGCACCTTGTCCACCGTGGACGGGCGGGCGAGCAGCGCCGAGACCAGTGCGACCGGCGGCAGCCACGCGCCCGGCGGCTGGGCGTCGAGGTACCGGATCTCCAGGTACCCCTGCGGGCGGACGGGGGTGAACATCGTCGTGAGGTGGTAGTCGAGGTCCACCGACGTGGGTTTCGGCAGCAGGGCGCCGGCGCCCTTGCCGTCGATCCAGTCGGCGAACGTCAGCCCCTCGGGCGCGTCCCACGGCCGGTCGCCGCGGGGCAGCACCAGCAACGGCGTGTCCATCAGGCGGGCGGCCCACTCCGCCGCGGGCTCGCCCGCGACGCGTTCGGTGCGCGACCGGACCGCTTCGGTGTCGTGCACCGCGAGCCAGCGGGCGGAGGCGAACCCCGTGTCGCGTCCGGCGTGGACGCGGGAATTGGCGAAGAGGGCCAGCAAGGGCGGGCCCATGGCGTGGGCGGCCGCCCAGCGGAAGGCGTGCTGGTCGGCCTCCCCCGCGTCGACGCACACCTGCAGGCCGGCGGTGCTGCACATCATCGTGATGCCGCCGGGCCCGATGGGCGCGAACCGGCGTTCCATCGCCGCGTAGCGCGGCGTGCGCAGGAGCCGGCGCGGCGCGCGGTGCGCGTCGATGCCGGTTTCGCCGAGTTCGAGCCCGTGGCGGGCGAGGAGGGTGCGCAGGTGGCGCAGATCGGCCGAGACGACCGCGTCGAGTTCGCGGAGCGTGGCCTGGGGAAGCGCGGATATTTCGACTTGGCAGCCGGGTTCGAGGCTGACCGGGCTGCCGGCCGGGAGTGGCACGGCGGGGCTGTCGGGGCGGAGGGTCCGCGGGGTGTGCGGGCCCAGCGCCGTGGCGAGTACGTCGGGATCGAGCGGTCTTGCCGGGTCGTCGGCGTGGTGCACGGTGAACTCCAGCTCCACGCCGGTCAGGCGGGGTGGCCCGTGCTTGAAGCACACCGATGCCACGTACGCCTCCCCGGCCGCGCGGTCCGCGAGGAGCCGCGCGGTCTGGTTCGACGCACTACCCGACTTCTCGGGGAAATCGTGCACCGTAGACGCTTCTGTCATGTCCGTTTCCTAGTCCCGTGTGGTGGAACTTCTCGACTTCGGACGCTACACGCGGGGTACGACAAATTCAGGGCTCGTCTTGCCCCGCAGGACGGTTTCACCACTCCGTAAGAACCCCCGGATCAGGGCAAAGCGGACTCGGTGCCCAGTCCCAATTCGGCCGCGGACGCGCGCACGGCCTCGATCACCAGGTGCAACGCGGGCCGCCGGAACGCGGTGCGCCGGTAGGCGATCGAAACCGTTCGGAGCAACGGCGTGGTGAGGGTGACGACGTCGATCCCCGGCGGCCGCAGCAGGCGCAGGCCGAGGTCCGAGACCAGGGTGACGCCCAGCCCGGCGCCCACCATCGCCATCGCCGTCGACTGCTCCTCGACCTCGTGGTTGATCTTGGGGGCGAACCCGTGGCGCTGGCAGGCGGTGCGCATCGCGCGGCCGAACTGCGACTTCGCGCTGGCCAGGATCCACGGGTGCTCGGCGAGGTCGTCCAGCGACGCCGATCCCGAAGGGAACGCGCCCCGCGGCACCGCGGCGTGCAGGCGCTCGACGGCCACGACCGCGCGTTCCAGCCCGACGTCCCACGCCATCGGCGAATCGGAGTAGTCGATGACGAACGACAGGTCGAGGCTGCCGTCGCGGACGGCCTCCGCGGTGTCCTCGGGCGCCAGCTCGCGGGTGCGGACCTCGATGCCGGGGTGGTCGCCGGCCAGCGCGGTCAGCGCCGTCGGGAGCAGGCCGGAGGCCACCGAAGCCCACACCCCGGCGGTCAGCCGGACCGTGCGGGCCTCCTGCGCCTCCTCCAGTGCGAGTGTCGCGCGCTCCACCGATCCGAGGATCTCTTCCGCGTGCTCCGTGAGCAGGGTGCCCAGCTCGGTCAGCTGGACCCGGCGGCCGAGCCGTTCGAACAGCTTCGCGCCCACGTCGCGTTCCAGCTGCGCGAGCTGCTGCGATACCGCCGAAGCGGTGTAGTGCAGCGCGGCGGCGGCCGCCGTCACGGTTCCCCGGCGGTGCAGCTCGCGAAGCATCCTCAAGCGGTGCAACGAAAGCTCCATACACAAAACCTAAACGAGATCGTGCAGGTTCGTTAAATGGACGGGACGGCCACCCCGGGCGCACGCTCGTGGAGGCGGCCGGGACGGGCCGCCCCGGACTTCCCTGGAGGTGAGTGGCCTGATGACCCCGCGCAACCCCGGACCGCTGATGCGGCTCACGTGGACCGATCCCGAAACCGGCGCAACCGGCTACCTGGTCGTGCACAGCCTGGTCTCGGGCGTCGCCACCGGCGGCACCCGGATGCGGGCCGGCTGCACGATGTCCGAGGTGGAGGACCTCGCCCGGGGCATGGCCAACAAGACCGCGACCTTCAACCTGCCGGTCGGCGGGGCCAAGGGCGGCATCGACTTCGACCCGAAGGACCCGCGCGCGTTCGGCGTCCTCAAGCGGTTCTGCGCGTTCCTGCGGCCGTGGCTCGACGCCCATTGGGTGACCGCGGAGGACCTCGGCGTCCCGCAGCACCTGATCGACGAGGTGTTCGCCGAGCTCGGGCTGGAGCAGTCGTACCACGCCGCGATCCGCCGTTCGGCCGACCCGGCCCGCACCCTGCGTCGCGTGCAGGCGGGCCTCAACGCCCCGGTGCCCGGCGGGCTCCTGCTCGGCGACGTCGTGGGCGGCTACGGCGTGGCGCAGTCGTGCCTCGGCGTCGCGGCCGCGTGGGACTGGGACGCCCGCGAGACGACGGTGGCGATCCAGGGCATCGGCACCATGGGCGGCGGCGCGGCCTGGTACCTGCACGAAGCCGGGATGAAGGTGGTCGCGGTGGCCGACGCCACGGGAACGCTCTACGACCCGGTCGGGCTCGACGTCCCGGCGCTGCTCGAGCTGCGCGACCGCTTCGGCGAGGTCGACCGGTCGCGGCTGCCCGCCGGGGTGCGCTCGCTCCCCCGCGAGACGATCGTCGGCATCGACGCGGACATCTTCGTGCCGGCCGCGATCTCCTACGCGCTGCGCCCGGACAACGAAAACCTGGTCAAGGCGGCGGTGGTCGTCGAAGCGGCCAACGCGGCGACGACCCCGGAAGCGGAAGCGGCGCTGTCCGCGCGCGGGGTCGCCGTGGTCCCGGACTTCGTGGCGAACGCCGGCGCGGCCGCGTGGGCGTGGTGGCTGCTGCTGGGCGAGGTCGGCGCCGATCCGGCCGACTCGTTCCTGCGGCTGCGCACCGAAATGCAGGCGAAGGTCGCCCTCCTGCTGGCCGAGTGGCGGATGGACCGGCTGCCGCTGCGCGTCACCGGGCTCCGGCTGGCCGAGGCCAACCGGGTCCGGCGCACCGAAGCCGCGCTCGCCCCGGAAGGTGAGCCGCAGCTGCTCATCCCCTAGACGAGCAATGCGCAACCCGGTCAATGGTCGTAAGCGGTCAGGGATCAGGTGATGGGCTGGCTGCCGGCGCGGTTGTGCCGGATGGCGGCGGTAAATCAGCCGGACCCCGCGCTCGGTGAGCAGGTGGGGTTCGTGGTCAGATCGTCTGGCGGTCAGCCACGGTTCGCGAAGCGGTCGGTCGCGCCGATCAGGACGTCCTGCATCGACGCGGCCGACACCGTGTGCCCGACGTCGTCGAGCATGACCAGCTCGCTGCCCGGCCAGGCGTGGTGCAGCAGCCACGGCGTGCCGACGATGTTGCTCGTGTCCAGCACCCCCTGGGCCAGCACGGCGGGGATGTCCGCGAGCTCGCCGGCCCGGCGCAGGATTTCGCCGTCGGGCAGGAACGCGCGGTTGCTGAAGTAGTGCGTGACGAGCCGGGCGAAGCAGAGCCGGTAGGCCGGGTCCTCGAAGACGTCGTGCGGCGGCACCCCGGGGAGCATGGCGTCTTCCCAGGCGCACCAGTCGTCGGCCGCCTTGTGGTGGATTGCCGGGTCGGGGTCCATGAGCAGCCGGTGGTAGGCGGCCGAGAGGTCGCCGTCGCGCTCGCTTTCCGGCACTCCTTCGCGGAACTTCGCGAAGGCGTCCGGGAAGTACGCGCCGAGCCCGCGGATGAGCAGTTCGATCTCGAGGTGGCGGTCGGTCGCGAGGCCCATCAGGACCATTTCGCTGACCCGGCCGGGGTGGCGCAGGGCGTAGGCCAGGCTGAGCACCGAACCCCAGGAACCGCCGAACAGCAGCCACTTCCCGATCCCGAGGTGCGTGCGCAGCCGTTCGAAGTCCGCCACCAGGTGGCCGGTCGTGTTGGCGGAGAGGTCCGCGACCGGGGCGCCCGCGTGCGGGGTGCTGCGCCCGCAGCCGCGCTGGTCGGCCAGGACGATCCGGTAGCGCGCCGGGTCGAAGAACCGCCGGACGCCGGCCGAGCAGCCGGAGCCGGGCCCGCCGTGCACGACCAGCGCGGGCTTGCCGTCCGGGTTCCCGCAGGTCTCCCAGTGGATTTCGTGCCCGTCGCCGACGTCGAGCATGCCGTGTTCGTACGGTTCGATCTCGGGGTACCGCATCGGCGCGTCCTTCCACCTCGGAATGCAACAGCGCTGTCACATTAGCCGGGACGAGGAGTTCGCGCGCGGTCTTTTCCGCTCAGCCGAGGGTGCCGGCCAGCTCGTCGAGCGTTTCGGCCAGCTCGCGCGGCCCCGCCGGTCCGATGTGGATGACGGCGTCGTCGCCGGAGCCGGTCGTGTAGCTGAGGTAGCGGCCCCAGTCCGTGTCGGCGTAGTGCAGCGGCTGCTGCAGGCAGGTGTGGCGGCCGACGTCGTCGCGCCGCCCGACGTAAAGCTCGCCGCTGCCCGAGACCGGCCGCTGCACGAGGCTGACGACATCGGCGATCGCCGGGGCCAGCGGGTACGCCTCCTGCCCGCGGCGCGCGGCCTCGGCCAGGTCGGCGACCCGGACCGAACGCGGGTGCCCACCGCCGGGCCCGACCGGCGGCAGCTGCTCGACGAGGGACTCGGCGAGCCGGTTCCGGTCGATCTCCTGCACGCCGATGTGGGTCCCGTCGGAGACGGCGAGGATCGCCTGCAGCCCCTTCGCCGCGGCGAGCACGCCGTAGGTCTGCCCGTCGACACCGACCCAGCCGTAGCACTCCCGCGCGGGGTTGACCAGCAGCGGCAGCCAGTCGAGGAAGTCGACGGTGACCCGCCCGCGCACGTCGACGAGCCCGGCTTCCGCCAGCGCGGCGTCGATCCGCTTGCCCGCCTCGTCGCGCTCCACGTCCGACAGCCAGATCGGCTCCGGGCGCAGGGTGATGTGCAGCTGACCCGCCTGTTCGCGTTCGGCCAACGCGGCCAACGCCTCGACCGGAACGTCCACCCGGCCTGTTGCCACGTCCACCCGCCTACTCGCCGATGACCGGCGGACTGGTCCGCTGGTCGGTACCGAAGATCGCGTCCGGGTCCGCTTCGATCAGGAAGTCCGGCCGCTGGTGCTCATCATCTTCCTCACCCTCGCCGCGCCGGCCCCCGGGGCCCATCGGCCCCATCTGCCCGCTCCGGCCGGCCGCCGACCGCGCGGCGGCGGCCTCCGCCGCGGCGGCGTTGCCCAGGCTGCCCATGCCGGAACCGCGCCCGCTGCCGAGCCCTCGCTCCCCCGCGGCGCCGTTCCCGCCACCACTGGTCCCGCTGCCGCTCCCGCCCCCGATGGGACGTCCGTTCGAGTCGAGCAGCCGGCTGCCGGCGTTGCCACTGGCCGGCCCGCGACCGCCGGGCGTGGGGTCGTCCCCGAAGGAGGTGTTGGAGTAGTTCTGGCCACCACCCCCACCGGTGCCGGTGGGGTAGAACTCGATCCCCCCGGTCCCGGGCGGCGTACCCCCCGGCCGTTCGGTGGTCTGCCCGGGCCGCGTGGTGGTCGTGGGCGGCCGGCCGGTGCCGGTGGTGTGCGTGTCGTCGCCGGGCTTGTCGGTGATGACGCCGGGACGGTCGGTTCCCCCGGGGCGGTCCGTGCCCCCGGGGCGGTCCGTGCCCCCGGGGCGGTCGGTGCCGCCGGGCTGGTCGTGGCCCCCGGTACGGCCCGGGTCGACGCTGCTGGTCGAGGTGTGGTCGGTGGTCCCGTTGCCGGGGTCACCGCCCCCGCCTTCGGGGTACCACTTGTTCTTGTCGGTCGGCTCGTTGATGCCGCCGGGGCCCTTGGGGGTGTTCACGGCGATGGCGGCGCCGTCGGATTCGAGGACGCCGTAGTCGGTGGGCAGGATCGCCTGGGTACCGCTGGTGATGTTGCTGTACTGGTCCATGACCCGGACGTTGGTCTCGTTGGCCGCGTTGTACTTGGCCATGCCCTGCTGGTAGTTGTCGATGTCGTCGGCGGCCATGAAGGGCCCGGCGACCGGGATGGCGGCCTTGAGCCCGGTGGTCCAGGGATTCGGCTTGTCGGGCTTGGGCGGGATCTCGACCACGGAGTTGCTGGAGGTGTCGAAGACAGCGGCCTGCGTGTCGACGGAGGACTTGGTGACGTCGAGCGGCGCGGCGGTTTCGGCAAAGGCCTGTTCGAGCGGGCCGGCCCCGGCGTTGGCGGCGTCGGCGGCATCCCCGGTCCACGCCTGCTTCATGCGGTCCTGCAGGGACTTGATGCCCTGCGCCCGGTCCATGTAGGCGCTGGAGAGGTTGGCGACCTCGTCGGCGGCGTTGCGGAGGCCGCTGGTGTCGCCTTGTCTGAAGTTGTCGTAGATCTGCTTGCCGTCCACTCGTCAGGCCCCCTTGAGTGTGGTGATGATCGAGGCGGCCACTTGCGCGGCCGCGGCGCAGGAGTCATCCGCGCCCTCGTAGCCACCGGAATGCACGGCGAGCACGAGGTCGTCGGCGATCCCGACGTCGAGACTGCAGTTTCCGATCGGCCGCCGGTCGCGCTTGTCGACGTAGACCGCCGGGTAGCCCTCCACCTCGGGAGCGGGCTCCAGGAACGGGAACTGCCCGGTCTCGTGCGCCGTGTACAGCCCGGCTAGACCGCCGGCGCCGCGGTCGCGGTTGCCCGTGCCGATGATGACGACCATGCTCTGGCCCTCGCCGCGGATCTTCCAGCCACAGCTGGGCCCGGCCGCACCCAACCCGTCGTCCTGCTGCTGGGCAGTTCCGGGATCCGTGAACTTCAGCGCCGATAAGGCCGAAGCCGGGACGATCGTGCAGGGGTCCGAGGAGTACTTCGACGGGTCCAGCGGAGTGGACACCTTCGGGACGTCCGGGTTGGCCGACGCACTCTGGGACGAAGATTCGCTCGGTACTGGCGTCGCGGTACCCGGCTTCTCCGAGGTGCACCCGGCGAGTGTCAGAGCGGTCGCGGCGGCGACGGCCGCGGCGCGGATCGGAAGGCGCACCGTCACACCGTCCGGAACGGGTCGGCCATCCCCTGGTCCGTGGCCACCGTCTTAGTCTGCGCTTCCTTGAGCTTCTTCACGTATTCCTGCACGTACTTCCGCATCGAGTCGTTCTGTGCCTGGAGCGCCGTGAGGGAATCCATGCTCGTGGACACATAGCCGCTGCTGACCACGTCCTTGCCCGGGGCCTCCATCGCGCCGATGATGATGTCGATCCGGCGCGCGTCGTCGACGATCTTGTCCAGCTCGTCTTCCCACAGACCGATCACCGAGGCGAGCTCCTCGGGGTCCATCTTGAACTGACCGCCCCCGCCGCCTCCGCCGCCGTAGACCCGTCCTCGCTCGCCCAGGATGTCGCCACCCCAGACCGCCTGGACCGCCTGTCCGGCTTCGCCGATGATCACGACCCGCACCTTCCCCTCAGTTCACCCACGGTGATGTGGCAAAGACTAGCCAACCGTCTCACTCCGTGTCAGCGAATCGCCGCAACGTTCAGACGATGAGGGTGGGGATCCGGTTCCCTGGGCACTCCGGGTCACAGTACGTACGTACGGATTGCGAAACTCCGGTCCGCGGTGTCAGGATTTCAGGATGCCACGCGTAAGCCAGGATCACCTCGACGCACGCCGGCGCCAGATCCTCGACGGCTCGCGCGTGTGCTTCGCGCGCTACGGCTACGAAGGTGCCACAGTCCGGCGCTTGGAGGAAGCCACCGGGCTGTCGCGCGGGGCCATCTTCCACCACTTCCGGGACAAGGAGTCGCTCTTCCTCGCCCTCGCGGAGGATGACGCCATCCGGATGGCCGACGTCGTCGCCGAGCAGGGGCTCGTGCAGGTGATGCGCGATCTGCTCGCCGGCGGAGACCACCCCGCCGACTGGCTCGGGACGCGGCTCGAGGTGAGCCGGCGGCTGCGCACCGATCCGGAGTTCCGCGGCCGGTGGGCCGAGCGGTCCGAGCAGCTCACCACCGCCACCCGGCTGCGGCTGCTGCGCCAGCGCGACGCCGGGAAGCTGCGCGACGACGTCGACGTCGACGTCCTCACCGCGTTCCTCGAGCTCGTCCTCGAGGGGCTCGTCTCCCACCTGGCGATGGGCCTGCCCGCCGCCGGCCTGGGACCGGTGCTCGACCTCGTCGAGGAGACCGTGCGGCGGCATCGCCAGACGACGGTTTGAGCTGTCCGACACACCGATATCGCCAGCGGTGACCGCGAAGGACACGTTAGGATTGTCCGCATATCCGCAGTACACGCCGATTCAGTGCTAGGAGTGACCGTTTCGTGCGCGCAGCGCAGTCACCCGGTGACAGTACCGGGCCGGGTGACCGACCCGGCTGTCCGATAGGTTCTTCCCCCGCCACCAGGGCGGATGCGGAATGATCCAGACCCTTTTCGCCGTCCTCGGCGTCCTCCTCTTCGTGCTGCTCACGGTCGGCACCGGGCTCGCCGTCGCGGCCGAGTTCTCGCTGACCGCGCTGGAACGCAGCACCGTCGACGCCAACGTCCGCCAAGTGGGCGATCGCCGGGCCCTCACCGTCCAGAAGGCGCACCGGACGCTCTCGTTCCAGCTCTCCGGCGCCCAGGTCGCGATCACGCTCACCACGCTGATCACCGGTTACCTGGCCGAGCCGCTGATCGGCGAGCTCGTCCGGCCGCTGCTCACCGGCGTCGGGCTCCCCGAAGCGTTCGCCGGGGGCGCGTCGATCGTGCTCGCCCTCGTCATCGCGACGTCGCTGTCGATGATCCTCGGCGAAATGGTGCCGAAGAACCTCGCGATCGCGCGGCCGCTGCCGACCGCGCGCGCCGTCGCCGGCTACCACTCGCGGTTCTCGGCGCTGTTCCGCTGGCTCATCACGCTGATGAACAACAGCGCGAACTTCCTGGTGCGCAAGTTCGGCGTCGAACCGCAGGAAGAGCTGCGGTCCGCGCGCTCGCCGCAGGAGCTGGGCTCGATCGTCCGCTCCAGCGCCGAGAGCGGCACGCTCGACACGACCACCGCGGAGCTGCTGGACCGCTCGCTGCGGTTCGGCGAACGCACCGCGGAGGAGCTGATGACGCCCCGCGTGCAGCTCGAATCGCTCGGCGTCGACGACACCGTCGAGGACCTCATCGAGCTCTCGCGCCGCACCGGGTTCTCGCGGTTCCCGGTGCACGCCGAGGACCTCGACGACGTCCGCGGCGCCGTGCACGTCAAGCAGGCGTTCGCCGTCTCGGCCGCGGACCGGGCCGCCGTGCCGATCGGCTCGGTGATGCGGCCGGTGCCGACCGTGCCCGAGTCGCTGCCGGGCGACGACCTGCTCAACCGCCTGCGCGACTCCCGCTTCCAGCTGGCGATCGTCGTCGACGAGTACGGCGGCACGGCCGGGCTGGTCACCCTGGAGGACGTCGTCGAGGAGATCATCGGCGACGTCCGCGACGAGCACGACGACCGGGAGGCGCCCGCCTCGCAGCAGGTCGGCAGCGACAGCTGGCTGGTGTCGGGCCAGCTGCGCCCGGACGAGGTCACCGACGTCACCGGGTTCCGGATGCCCGACGGCGACTACGAAACCATCGCCGGGCTGATCCTCGAACGGCTGGGCAAGATCCCCGCCGAGGGTGACGCCGCGGACGTCGACGGCTGGCGGCTCACCGTCACCACCATGGACAAGCGGCGCATCGCCGAGGTCGAAGTGGCACCGGTCCGCGTCCCCGAAGAAACCCCGGTGGCCGAGGTGGTCTCGTGAGCGACTGGCTGAACATCGCCCTCGTCGCGGTCCTGCTGCTGGCCAACGCCTTCTTCGTCGGCGCGGAGTTCACGTTGATCTCCTCGCGGCGCGACCGGCTGGAAGCACTGCTGGAGCAGGGAAAGACGCGCGCGAAGATCGTCATCAACGCGAGCAAGCACGTCTCGCTGATGCTCGCCGGCGCGCAGCTGGGCATCACCATCTGCTCGCTGCTGCTCGGCCGCCTCGGCGAGCCGGCGATCGCGCACCGGCTGTCGGCGTTCTTCGACCTGCTGGGCCTGCCCGAGGCGCTGCTGCACGCCGTCTCGTTCGCCATCGCGCTGGCGTTCATCACCGTGCTGCACGTGCTGATCGGCGAGATGGTGCCGAAGAACCTCGCCATCGCCGAGCCCGAGCGGCTCGCGCTGTGGCTGGTGCCGGTGCACGTGGGGTGGGTCAAGCTGGCCAACCCGTTCATCTGGCTGCTGAACTTCGTCGCGAACTCGCTGCTGCGCGCGGTGAAGGTCGAGCCGAAGGACGAGCTGGAGACGGCCTATACGTCCGACGAGCTGGCCGAGCTGCTCAGCGAGTCGCGCCGGGAGGGTCTGCTGGACCAGTCCGAGCACCAGCGGCTCGCGCAGACGCTGTCTTCGACGCAGAAGACGGTCGCCGACGTGCTGGTGCCCACCGCCGAGCTGACGACGCTGCCGTGCGCGCCGACGCTCGGCGACGTCGAGCGGGCGGTGTCGTCCACCGGGTTCTCGCGGTTCCCGGTCTGCACCGACGACGGTCGCCTGACCGGCTACATCCACGTCAAGGACGTCCTCGACCTGGCCGGGCAGGACCCGGCGACGCTCGTACCGTCCGGCAAGACGCGCCAGCTCACCGAGCTGCGCGCCGACTCCCGCCTCGACGTCGCCCTCTCGGCGATGCGCAAGGAAGGCAGCCACCTGGCGCGGGCCCTCGACACGAGCGGCAGCGCCGTCGGCGTCGTCGCGCTCGAGGACCTCGTGGAGGAGTACGTGGGCACGGTCCGCGACGGCACGCACGTGGGCGCATGACCGACGTCGAAGTGCTCGCCGAACCGGACTGGCTGGCCCGGGAGGCGGCGCACGTCGAGCGGATGCGGCGGTGGACCGGACCGCACCAGGAGCGCCGTTCGCGCGGCGAGAAGCACCCGGTGCTGGACTTCCTGTTCACCTACTACTCGTACCGGCCGTCGCACCTCGAACGGTGGCAGCCCGGGCCCGGCGTAGCGCTCGCCGGGCCCGCGGCGGCGCGTTTCCTGGACCGCAAAGGCTACGTCCTCACCGGCGACGGCGTCGTGCTGGACCCCGCGGGCTTCACGCCGGGGAAGGCGCGGACGGCGGAGTTCGTCCTCGCCCTGCTGACCGCGACGGCGTCCCGCGCGCCGCGGCTGAGCTGCTTCGGGCTGCACGAGTGGGCGATGGTCTACCGCGAGCCGGCGGACTCGGTGCGGCACAACCAGGTCCCGCTGCGGCTGGGTTCGGGCGGCACCGACGCCGTCGTGGAATCGCTCGACATCCGCTGCGGGCACTTCGACGCGTTCCGCTTCTTCACCGACCCGGCGCGGCCGCGCAACGAGCTGACGCCGTCGAGGGAGACGCAGGTCTCGTCGGAGCAGCCCGGGTGCCTGCACGCGAACATGGATCTGTTCAAGTGGGCGTACAAGCTGGACCCGTTCGTGCCGGCGGAGCTGGTGGCGGACTGCTTCGAGCTGGCGGTGGAGATCCGCGAGCTCGACATGCGGGCCAGCCCGTACGACCTGGCCGCGCTCGGCTACCGGCCGGTGCGCATCGAAACGGCTGAGGGAAGGGCCGAATACGCCCGCGCCCAGGCTTCGTTCGCCCGCCGGGCGGCACCGGTGCGTCATCGCCTGATTGCGCATTGCCATCGCCTGGTCAGGTGACCACCCGCAGCACGTGCAACTGTGAGTCAGATTATTCTCTCTCCGATACTCACCTGTTAGGGTGATAACGGTTTGGTTGCATCGCAGCGCGTGCTTGTCATGCGCTCACCCTCGAAAGGATGACGATGGGGCGACACTACCGGGACGAGGAGCCGGTGCCGCACCCTCAGGACCGCACTTCGCGCCCGGGGACTCCCCGCGGTGAGAGCTCCGGTTCACACCCGGTCGAGGGCCGCAGCGAGACTTCGGGCGCTGTCCGGAAGCCCAAGCGCAGCTCCATCTCGGAGGCGTTCGGGATCGCGGGCCGCCCCACCGGCTCCCGCGCTCCCGGCCGCGGCGAGGCCTCTGGCGCGTACCCGGTCGCGGGGCGTGGTGAGGCGAGCGGCGCTCACCCGGCCGTGGGCCGTGGTGAGGCGTCGGGTTCGTACCCGGCCGCCGGACGCAACGACCCTACCGCCTACCCCGCAGCCCACCCGGCCGCCGCGCGCGGCGAAGCCAGCGGCGCTCACCCGGCCGTGGGCCGTGGCGAGGCGTCGGGTTCGTACCCGGCCGCCGGACGCAACGACCCCACCGCCGCCCGCCCGGCCGCCGGGCGCGGCGAAGCCAGTGGCGCTTACCCCGCCGTGGGCCGCGGTGAGGCCTCCGGTTCGTACCCGGCCGCCGGTCGCAACGACCCCTCCGGTGCTTACCCCGCCGCCGGCCGCAACGATCCCGCCGTGGGCCGTGGCGAGGCTTCCGGCGCCTACCCCGCTTCCGCACGCAACGACGTCACCGACGTGTATCCGGCCACCGGGCGTGGCGAGCGATCCGGCGCGTACCCCGTCGTCGGTCGCGAAGAACCGTCCGTTGCCCGTCGTGGCGAAGCGTCCGGCGACTACCCGATCACCGCACGCCGTGAACCTGCCTCCCGCCGGGGCGAAGCGTCCGGTGCCTATCCGGCGGTCGGCCACGTCGACGCCGAAGCGAGCGGCGTAACCCAGGCCGCCGGTCCCCGCACCACCACCCGGCGGGGCGCGTCCCGCGCCGCCCGGAAGGCCGAAAGCGCGGCCGAACGGACCGAGGTCATCACCCGGCCCGACGAAGGCGACTACCCCGCCGCCACGCGCACCGAGCCGGCCGACTCCGCCCGCACCCTCACCCGCGGGGGGTCCACCCGCGCCAAGCGGCGCGCCGAAAGCACCGAGACCAGCGAGAACACCGCCCCACCCAAGCGCAGTGAAGCCACCGGCTCGCACCGGACGCTCGGGAAGGGCGAGGCCACCGGCTCGCACCGGATCGTCGGCAAGAAGGCGCCGCGGCGCCGGATCGCCACCTGGCCGATCGCCTGTCTCGTGCTCGCCGCGCTGATCGGGCTCGGCATCGTCGGGTGGAACTGGGCCGACAGCGAGCTCAACAACCGCGCCGAGGCGCAGGCCGCCAGCTGCTCCGGTGGTACGTCGCACATGCGGATCGTCGTCACGCCGAGCGTGCAGAAGCCGCTCACCGCCGCGGCGGATCGGTGGAACCAGGCGGCCACCGTCGTGCACGGGCAGTGCGTGCACGTGATGATCGAGGCCAAGCCGTCGTCGCAGGTGCTCGACGCGCTGGTCGGCCGGGCCAACCTGGACTCCATCGGCGGGCTGCCCGCCGCCTGGCTGCCCGAGTCGTCGTACTGGGTCAGCGAGCTGACCACCAAGAAGCCGGAGATGATCGGCTCCGCCGCGCAGTCGGTGGCCAACGCCCGCTCGGCGGACTACCCGTTCGTCGGCCTCTCCGGCCAGGGCATCGACGACACCGTGCTGCGCGCCGCCCAGACCTTCCGCGAGTACCTCGAGCAGCCCGCCCAGCAGGCCGACTTCGCCGCCGCCGGGATCAAGTCCACCTAGACGCGCGTGCCGTTGTCGAGCTCTTCCACCACGGTGAGGTCGTCGTCGGCCAGCTCGAAGTCGAAGATCCCGAACTGCTCGCGGGTCCGGGTGGTGGTCGCCGACGCCGCCACCGCGACCGTGCCGGCCTGCAGGTGCCACCGGAGCACGATCTGGGCCGGCGTCTTGCCGTACTTCGCCGCGAGTGCGGTGACCGTCTCGTCGGCCAGCAGCCCGGCGTTCGCGGCCGGGCTGGCCGCGGCCGTCACGATGCCCCGCTCGGCGTGGAACTCCCGCAGCGGCAGCTGCTGCAGCCACGGGTGCAGCTCGACCTGGTTGACGGCGGGGACCGCCCCCGTCGCGTCGATCAGCCGGCGCAGCTCGGCGACGCCGAACCCGGCCACGCCGACCGCACGGACGCGGCCGTCGGCGCGCAGCCGGCTCAGCGCGCGCCAGGTGTCGGGGAAGGCGCCCTTCGTGCCGTCCAGCAGGCACAGGTCCACCTGTTCGAGCTGCAACGCGGCCAGCGCCTCGTCGGCGGCGCGGCGGGCGCTGTCGTAGCCCTGCGCGGGCACCTTGACGCTGACGAACAGTTCTTCGCGGGGCACGTCCGCCGTGGCGAGGGCGGTGCCGACCGCCGTCTCGGTACCGGGCGTGGTGTCGATACCGCGGTAACCGGTGTCGAGGGCGATGCGGACGGCCCGGCCGGTTTCGGCCGCGGACAGGCCCGCGACACCGAACAGCAGCTGGGGGATGCGGATTCCGTCGGACAGGGCGAGCGAAGGCGGGACGGCCATCAACCGGTGATCCTCACTTCGGATGCTGCGCGGGTGCTCCCCATCATCCCACCGACGCGGCCCGCTCGCGCAGATGCGCCGCCGTCGCCGGGTCGGCCGGGTAGAACGACTCGATCACCAGTTCCGCGACGGTGATGTCCAGCGGGGTGCCGAACGTGGCCACCGTACTGAAGAACGTGAGGTCGGTGCCCTCGTGGCGGAACTTCAGCGGCACGAAGATGTCACCCGGTCCAGGGACCTCCACCTCGGGCACCGGCTGGTCGCACGGGTAGCCGCGCAGCTCGTCCAGGAGTTCGGCGAGCCCGGCGTCCGCGGTCTGGCCGACCTGGCGCCGCAGCCGGCCGAGCAGGTGGGCACGCCACTCCCCCAGGTTCAGGATGTGCGGTGCCATGCCGTCGGGGTGCAGCGTCGCGCGCAGCACGTTGGTGGTCAGCTCGGGCGGGATCCCGGCGACGAAGAGCGCGATGCTGGCGTTGGCGTCGACGAGGTCCCAGTTCCGGTCGACGACGGCGGCCGGGTACGGCTCGTGCCCGGCGAGCAGCTGCCGGACGGCCCGGCGGACGGCGTCCATCCCGGGGTCCCCCAGGGCGTTTTCGGTGTAGGCGGGCGCGTACCCGGCGGCGAGCAGCAGCCGGTTGCGTTCGCGCAGCGGGACTTCGAGGTGCTCGCCGAGGCGCAGCACCATGTCCCGGCTCGGCTTGGACCGGCCGGTTTCCACGAAGCTGAGGTGGCGGGTGGAGACGTCCGCCGAGATCGCGAGGTCGAGCTGGCTGATCCGCCGCCGGTCCCGCCATTCCCGCAGCAGCTCGCCCACCGGCCGCTGCCGCGCGGCCGCCTGCACCGTAGTCGTCACGCGAGCGACGCTACGGCGATCACGGGGTGGCTGCCATTACTTCGGGGGTAATGGCAGCCGGGACGACGAGTGGCAACAGCCGCTGAGCCGGTCCATCAGGCCGCAGACCTCCTCTTCGGCCGGGTCCTCGGTTCCCGCCGGGGCCTCGGCATCGATCACTTGGCGCGCGGCGTAGCACGCGCGCATGAGGTCGGCGGGTGTCACGCCCCGGCCGAACCCGGCGGATCTTCTTCCACGCGGCGAGTCTCGCGAAACGTGCGACGGAAGGCCACCGCATTACCTGCCGCGTAATCGACGGGCCGCCGCCGCGGCGTCAGAGTGGGTCCAGCGCAGGACGACGGAAGCCGTTGTCCCCCAACGAAAGGAACCACCATGAGTGACGTCCGTGGCCTCGTCGAGCAGTACATCGCCGTCTGGAACGAGACCGATGGCGACAAGCGGCGGGCCCTCATCGCCGACGTCTTCACCGCCGACGCCGGCTACACCGATCCGCTCGGGGCGGTCGCCGGGCACGACGGGATCGACCAGTTCGTCGCCGGGGCGCAGGCGCAGTTCGGCGGGCTCGCCTTCAGCCTGCCGGCCGAGCCCGACGCGCACCACGACCTCGCGCGGTTCCAGTGGTACCTCGGGACGCCCGGGGCGGCGGAGCCGGTCGCCATCGGGTTCGACGTCGTCGAACTCCGGGAGGGGAAGATCGCCAAGGTGCACGGCTTCCTCGACAAGATGCCGGGCTGAACCGACGCACGGCGTGCGGGCTCCCGGGCAGGGGAGCCCGCACGCCGCTAGCTCTTGAGCGCGCCGCGCCACCGCACGGTCGGGCGCAGCTTCTCCGGGTTCACCCGGTGCTTGTTGGCGCCGACGATGTCGAACATCGACTCGATCAGCGTGTCCGACAGCAGGTGCGGCTCCAACCCCAGCCCGACCAGCCCGGTGTGCTTCACGTTGTAGTAGTGCTCCGGCGCCTCGGTGCGCGGGTTCTCCAGCTGCTCGATCTGCACCGGGCCGGGGAACCGGTCGGCGACGAGCTCGGCGATCGCGGCCACGGAAAGGCTTTCCGTCATCTGGTTGAAGACGCGGAACTCCCCCGCGTCGGCCGGGTTCTCGACGGCGAGCCGGATGCACTCGACGGTGTCGCGGATGTCGATCAGGCCGCGGGTCTGCGTGCCCTTGCCGTACACGGTCAGCGGCTGGCCGAGCACGGCCTGGATGACGAACCGGTTCAGCACCGTGCCGAACACCGCGTCGTAGTCGAACCGGGTGGCCAGCCGGGAGTCCAGCGCGGTCTGCGGCGTCTGCTGCCCGTACACGACGCCCTGGTTGAGGTCCGTGGCCCGCAGCCCCCAGGCGCGGCACGTGAATTCGATGTTGTGCGAATCGTGGACCTTGGTCAGGTGGTAGAACGAGCCCGGCCGTTTCGGGAACAGCACGCGGTCTTTGCGCCCGTTGTGCTCGAGGTCCAGCCAGCCTTCTTCGATGTCGATGTTCGGCGTGCCGTATTCGCCCATCGTGCCCAGTTTGACCAGGTGGATCGCCGGATCGATCTCCGCGATCGCGTAGAGCAGGTTCAGGTTGCCGATCACGTTGTTGTGCTGCGTGTACGCCGCGTGTTCGCGGTCGATCATGGAATACGGCGCCGACCGCTGCTCGGCGTAGTGCACGACCGCGTCGGGCGCGAACTCGCGCACCGCCCCGAACAGGAACTCCGCGTCCAGCAGGTCACCTTCGTAGCTGGCGATCTCGCGTCCGGAGACTTCGTGCCAGGCCGCGATCCGGTCCTTCAGCGATTCGATCGGAACCAGGCTTTCGACGCCGAGTTCTTCGTCGTAACCGCGGCGGGCGAAATTGTCGAGAACGGCCACCTCGTGGCCTTTGTCCGATAAGTGCAACGCGGTCGGCCAGCCCAGATATCCGTCACCGCCGAGAACCAGCACCCGCATTGTGCCGCCTTTCCTGCTCGTTTACGCCCCCCGACGCTATCGACCACCTGCTGATGAAGACCTGGCAATCGGCTGTGAATCTCCTATGCGTAGGGGGGGTCGGACGGCGCGGCGGCCGGCCCGCGGGGAGGATGGGGACATGACGACCGTAACCAACGGCGTGCGGCCCCGCACAACGGAGAAGACGCGCCGCCGCGGCTGGGCCCGGCTGGCCCGGGCGGCCACGACGTCGGTCGCCGCCACCGTGCTCAGCCAGGTCGTCCTGCTCGCCGTCCTCGCCACCGGCGGGGCCGCCGCGCTCGCCGGCACGCTGGCTTGGGCCGCCGGGGCGGTGCTGAACTTCCTGGTCACCCGCCGCTGGGTGTGGGGCCGCACCGGCCGGCCGCGCGTCCGGCGCGAGCTGCTGCCGTACCTGGCCGTGATCGGTCTCGGCGGGCTCGTTTCGATCGGGCTGACGACGCTGGCCGGTTCGCTGCTCGCGCGGGCGGACCTGCCGCACTTCTGGTGGGTCGTGCTCGTCGACGGCGCGTACGTCGGCAGTTACGCGCTGGTGTTCGTCCTCAAGTTCACGCTGCTCGACCGGGTCGTGTTCGGCCGCGGCGCAGCACGTACCCCCGCCACCACGTCCCGGTCATGACGCGGGCGTAGTTCGCGCCGTAGACGAGGCTGCCGCCCTTCTTGCTCTTGCCCGCCTTGCGCAGCCGCATGCTCATCGGCAGCTCCAGCACGCGGGCGCCGCGCGCGGTCACGCCGAGCATCAGCTCCGACGACTGGTACTGCGGCTCGTTGAGCGGCACCGCGCAGGCCAGCTCCGCCCGCATCGCGCGGAAGCCGAACGACGTGTCGGTGATCCGCCGCGCGGTCAGCACCGACGCCAGCACGGCGAACACCCGCACGCCGAGCCACCGGACGCGGCTGTCGGCCTCCTCGTGCCCGAGCCGCCGCGACCCGGTGACGAAGTCCGCGTTGCCTTCGACGACCGGGCTGACCAGCGCTTCCAGCTCGCTGTTGTCGTACTGCCCGTCGGCGTCGGTCGTGACGACGTACCCGGCGCCACGCTCCGCCGCGAGGTGGTAACCCAGGCGCAGCGCCGCTCCCTGGCCGCGGTTGCGCGGCGCCACGCAGACGTACGCGCCGTGCGCTTCGGCGATCGCGGCCGTGTCGTCGGTCCCGCCGTCGACGACGACGAGGACGTCCACCGGCATCCCGAGGCACCGGTCCGGCATCTTCTCCAGGACCTCGCCGATCCCGCCGGCCTCGTTGTAGGCGGCGATGACGACGGTCAGCGGCGCGAACCCGGCGTCCGGGTGGCGGCGCCGGAAGTCGCCGAGGGCACCGGAATCGATGTCGTCGGGGAACGCGGCGAGCCGCTTCCGGCTGGCCGAGGTCAGCGTCGTGAAGCCGAGCGCCCCGGCCACCGGGAACAGCACCAGCGCCGGGATCTGGTAGCGCCACGAGAACTGGAACACCGCCGACGCGAAGAGCAGGACCAGCCCGCTCGACGCCGCCAGCAGCGCGCCCGCCCGTGCTCGGTCCAGGGGCTTCTTGCGCCGGAAGATCGTCAGCAGGCCGAGCAGCGCGCCGAGGCCGAGCACGCCGCCCGAGACGTACCCGCCGCCCAGCTGGTAGTCGCGCAGGACCTTCGCCAGCGGCTGGTCGGCACTCGCCACGACGCCGTCGTTCTGCTGCGTGACCAGGTCGATGAGCGACTGGTCGGCCCACTGCGGGTAGGACAGCTGGAACTGCCACCGGTCGAGGGGCACGTCGGTCGGGTCCTGCTCGCGGCTCCAAGCGAAGCTCTTGGCGAAGTCGTCCAAGATCGCCGCGGCGACGTCGCCGGGCTGTTCCTTCAGGACGTCGATCGCGAATTCGCGGGCCAGCGCGGCCTTGTCCGCGCCGGGCGGGAGGGGGCCGGGCCAGTTCGGGTCGAGATCGGCGTGCGTGTAGTTGTCGACGAGCCGGGTCTCGCGCGGCTCGGCCGGGCAGAAAACCTTCAGTTCCGCCGAAAGCTCGAGGTTCGCGCAGTCGGCGACCGCGGCGGTGCGGCCGTAGAGCATGTTGCCCGACGGCCCGGTCAGCCCCCACTTGCCGGTCTCCGCGTGCACGCGCGCCGAGTACGGCACGAGCACGACGAGCAGGCCCAGCACCGCGACGCCAGCCCGGCGCCAGCCCGCCCGGTGCCGCCACGCTCCGCCGGTGACGACCAGGAAGACCAGCAGCGGCAGGGCCAGCGAGATGCCGATCAGCCGGGTCAGCACGCCGAACCCGAGCAGCAGGCCCGCGGCGCCGGCGCGCTTCCAGCCCGGCGCGCCCCGGCCGAGCAGGAGCCACAGGAGCCCGAGGAGCACCGCCTCGAACGTCACCTCGGACATGATGTTCTGCTCGATCTGCAGCTGGTACGCGTCGAGCAGCACCGGCGCCGCGGCGAGCGCGGCGACCCACGGGCGGCCACCGAGCCGCAGCACCAGCGCGTAGACGCCGATCGCGATGAGGATCCCGCCGGCGTGCTGGACCGCCGCGACCCACGCCAGGCCGCCGACGGCCAGCAACGGGCGCAGCACCAGGTCGTAGCCGATCGGGTCGAGCTGGTCGGCGCGCAGCGCGTGCAGGTTGTCGAGGTAGCGGAACGAATCGATGTACAGCAGCGCGGGCCGGTAGGCCAGCCAGGTCAGCACCCGCAGGACGATCGCCGGGACGAGGAGCAGGAGAAGCAGCCCGTGGCGGCGCGGGAACGCCGTCACGGTGTCGCGTTCGGACGGTCGAGGCCCGAGAAGTACTTCCACGCCGTGGCGAGGCCGTCGACCAGCGGGACTTCGGGGCGGTACCCGATGGTCTCCGCGCTGGCCGAGACGTCGACGACGACCGCGGGCATCTCCCCCGCCGGCGCCTCGACGTGCTCGACGGGCAGCTCGGCACCGGTCACCTCGCGCACGGCCTCGACCATCTCGAGCACCGACACCGAGCGCCCCGCGCCGACGATCGCGCGGCCGGTGTGGCCGCTGTCGAAGGCCGAGAGGATCGCGCGGACGACGTCGTCGACGTGGACGAGGTCGCGGCGCTGGCGGCCGTCGCCGTAGACCTTCACACTGCCGCCGGTGAGCGCGGCCCGCATCATGCGCGGCACGAAACTGTCCTTGTGGGACATTCCCGGGCCGTAGACGTTGGTGAACCGCAAGGCACACGTCGTCATGCCGTACGCGCCGGCGTAGCCCGAGAGCAGCATTTCGCACGCCGCTTTCGTGGCGCCGTAGGGCGTCAGCGGCCGCAGCGGCAGGTCCGGGGTGATGGTCGCGGTGCCGACGTTGCCGATCACCGCGTTGGTCGAGGCGAGCAGGAACTTCGGCACCTCGCGGCGGCGGGCGAGTTCGAGCAGTTCCTGGGTGACCAGGACGTTGTCGGCGAAGGTGTCTTCGGGCAGCTCGACCGACTTCAGCACCGACGTCAGCGCCGCCAGGTGCACGATCCCCGCGGTCCCGGCGGTCACGGCCTCCTCGCGGACGGCGGCCTCGCGCAGGTCGCCGGTCACCACGCGGACCCCGTCGAGGTCCTCGGGGAACGGCACCCGGTCCACGACGGTGACCGGGACGCCCCGGTCGAGGAGGGCGCGCACGACGGCCCGGCCGATGAAGCCGCTGCCGCCGGTCACGACCACGGACGTCCGATCGGGACCGTGCGCACTCGCCATGGCGGTCAACCTACCTCCCGTTCCTGTGCGCACGCCGTGGACCCGCGTACGCAGAAGTGCGTATGGCCGCGCGCCCGGCCGGCTTGGTGTCCTTGAGCGGTCACACAGCAATGGGGAGGAAGACCAGCCATGAAAAGACTCTTCACCGTTCCGGCACTGCTCCTGGCCTCGCTCGCGGGAGCCCTCACCGTGTCGGCCGCGCCCGCCCAGGCGGCGACGACCGACGTCGGCGTCATCCCGTCGAGCCGGTCGTGCCCGGCCGGGACCGAAGCGATCGTCATCCGGATGGACGACGAGGACTCGGGCAACGCCAACTCGCGCGGCGGCTTCATCGGGGCGGTCGGCAGCACGAGCAACACGGAGCTGTTCTTCTGCCGGGTCGACGGCGCCGCGTTCCGGGGCGTCACGCAGTCCGGCTCGTTCCGGCCCTACTCGGTGCTCAAGCTGGGCGCGAACTGCCCGAACGGCTCCCAGGAGTTCTCGCGCCGGTTCGACAACGAGGACGACAGCAACAACAACTCGTTCTCGGGCAACATCTTCCCGAACGTGAGCGACAGCAACACGCTGCTGCGGTTCTGCCTGTTCGCCCCGGGGGTGGCCACGACGACGGCGTTCCCGAACGTCGGCTTCGGCTACCTCGTGTTCTCCGGGGTCGATTCGTCGGGCTTCTTCCACACCGACGACGAGGACGACAGCAACAACAACTCCTACAGCGCGCCGGCCGGGATCAGCAGCATCGCGCAGTCGATGGTCAGCGCCGGTTCGAACACCACGCTGAACGTCCGGATCGCCCGGTAACACCCGGTTCGTATCTCCCTCGGCGCTTCCGGGTCTTTCTTGACCGGACGAGCCGAGGGGGATTCCGGGTGAGCAGTGAAGTGACGGCGCGGTGCCTGCACCGCGCCCTCGAAGTGGTGCGCGAGCTGAAGGCGGCGGGGCCGGCCGAGGGCCTGGCGAGACTGGGCCGTCTGGTCGGCTGCGACGTCGTCTCGTGCACGAGCACCGAGCACACGACCCGCCGCCTGACCGGCACGGTGACCGACCGGCCGGAACACAACCTGATGCGCCACGCGGAGTTCCGGGCGCTGGCGCACCAGCACCCGGGGTTCGCGGCCCACCGCTCGGGAGCGCTGCGGCTGGGTACGGCGGCCGCGCTGACCGAGCTGGCCGACCTCCGGACGCTGCGCGGGCTGCCGTTCTACACCGACTTCTACCGCCCGCGCGGCACGGTCGACCAGCTGCTGTGCGTGGTCCAGGTCGACGACCGGCACGGGCGCGTCCTCACGCTCAGCCGGTCGCGGCCCGGGTTCTCCGCCCGCGACCACGACCTGGTCGAGCTGCTCACGCCGCACCTGGCCCAGGCGTTCGCCCGCCACGAGCGGCCGGCGGTCCGGCCGGTCGCCGGGACGGCCCCGGAGCTGACGGCCCGCGAGCACGAGGTGGCCGCGCTGGTCGCGCGGGCGGCGTCCGACCGCGAGATCGCCCGGCGGCTCGGCATCAGCCCGCGGACGGTCCAGAAGCACCTGCAGCAGATCTACCGCAAGCTCGGCCTCACCAGCCGCGCCGAGCTGCTGCTCCACCTGTCCGGCGCCGGGGTCGTGAGTGCGTAACAGTGTCAGAACACTGTTACGCACTCACGACCACTCAGGCGAAGGCTTCCGGGGGCGGGCAGGAGCAGACCAGGTTGCGGTCGCCGGCGGCGCCGTCGATGCGGCGGACCGGGGGCCAGATCTTCGCCGCTGTCCGGCCCGCCGGGAACGCCGCCGTCTCGCGGCTGTAGCGGCGGTTCCAGTCGCCGGCCAGGCAGCCCGCCGTGTGCGGGGCCAGCCGCAGCGGGGACTCCGCCAGCGGCCACTCCCCCGACGCCACGCGGTCGATCTCCGCGCGGATCGCGATCATCGCCGCGCAGAAGCGGTCCAGCTCGGCCAGGTCCTCGCTTTCGGTCGGCTCGACCATCAGCGTGCCCGCGACCGGGAACGACATCGTCGGCGCGTGCAGTCCGTAGTCCGCCAGCCGCTTCGCGACGTCGTCCACGGTCACGCCCGTGGCCTTCGTCAGCGGCCGCAGGTCCAGGATGCATTCGTGGGCCACGAAACCCGAGCGGCCCGCGTACAGCACCGGGTAGTGCTCGCCGAGCCGGCGGGCGATGTAGTTGGCGTTGGCGACCGCCACGAGCGTCGCCCGGCGCAGGCCCTCGGCACCCATCATCCGGACGTAGGCCCACGAAATCGGCAGGATCGACGCGCTCCCCCACGGCGCCGCGCTGACCGGGCCGACGCCGGACCCGGGCCCGGCCGCCGGCTGCAGCGGGTGGTTCGGCAGGAACGGCGCCAGGTGCGCGCGCACGCCGATCGGGCCGACGCCGGGACCACCGCCGCCGTGCGGGATGCAGAAGGTCTTGTGCAGGTTCAGGTGCGAAACGTCGGCGCCGAACCGGCCGTACTGGGCGACGCCGATCAGCGCGTTCAGGTTGGCGCCGTCGACGTACACCTGCCCGCCCGCGTCGTGCACCGCCGCGCACACCTCGCCGACGGTGTCCTCGTACACCCCGTGCGTCGACGGGTAGGTCAGCATGATGGCCGCCAGGTCGCCCCGGTGCTCGTCCACAGTGGACTTCAGGTGCGCGAGGTCGATGTTTCCGTCGTCGTCGCAGCGGACGACGACCACCCGCATGCCCGCCATCACCGCACTCGCCGCGTTCGTGCCGTGCGCGCTGGCCGGGATCAGGCAGACGTCTCGCGCGTCCTCGCCGCGCGAGCGGTGGTAGGCGCGGATCGCCAGCAGGCCGGCGAACTCGCCCTGGCTCCCGGCGTTCGGCTGCAGCGAAACCGCGTCGTAGCCGGTGATCCGCGCGAGCCAGCCACTCAGGTCGGCGACGACCTCGAGGAGGCCGGCGGCGTCCTCGGCGGGCGCGAACGGGTGCAGCCCGGCGAACTCCGGCCAGGTGACCGGTTCCATCTCCGCGGTGGCGTTGAGCTTCATCGTGCACGAGCCGAGCGGGATCATGCCGCGGTCGAGCGCGTAGTCCTGATCGGACAGCCGGCGCAGGTACCGCAGCATCGCCGTTTCCGACCGGTGCTCGTGGAACACCGGGTGGGTGAGGAACGCGCTCGTGCGCCGCAGCGGGGCCGGGAGCGCGTCGGCCGTGTCCGCGTCCAGGCCGTCCACATCGGACACCGAGACGCCGAACGCCTTCCACACGAACGAAAGCCGCTCCCGGGTGGTCGTTTCGTCGCAGGCGACGCCGACGTGGTCGCCGTCGATCCGGCGCAGGGTGACGCCGAGGTCGCGGGCCGCCGCGACGACCGCGTCCGCCCGGCCGGGCACCGCCACCGTCACGGTGTCGAAGAACTCGCCGTGCACGACCTCGACGCCGCCTTCGGCCAGGCCGGCGGCGAGCACGGTGGCCATCCGGTGGGCCCGCAACGCGATCGCGCGCAGGCCGTCGGGCCCGTGGTACACGGCGTACATCGACGCCATCACCGCCAGCAGGACCTGCGCGGTGCAGATGTTCGAGGTCGCCTTCTCGCGGCGGATGTGCTGTTCACGTGTCTGCAGCGCGAGCCGGTACGCGGGTGCGCCGCCGGCGTCTTTCGAGACCCCGACCAGACGCCCGGGCAGCTGCCGCTCCAGGCCCTTCCGCACCGCGAGGTAGGCGGCGTGCGGGCCGCCGAAGCCGAGCGGGACGCCGAAGCGCTGCGTCGACCCGACGGCGACGTCGGCGCCGAGCTCGCCGGGCGGCCGCAGCAGCGTCAAGGCGAGGGGGTCGGCCGCGACGACCACCGCGGCGCCGTGCTTCTTGGCTTCCGCGATGGTCAGGTCGAGCTCGTGCACGGCCCCCGACGCACCGGGGTAGGCCAGCAGCACGCCGAAGAAGTCGCCGCCGAGCCCCAGCCCGGTGAGTCCCTGCGACAGGTCTTCCACGACCAGCTCGATCCCCAGCGGCTCGGCTCGCGTCCGCAGCACGGCGAGGGTCTGCGGCAGGGTGTCCTGGTCGACGACGAACCGGTTCGACTTCGCCCGGCCGGCCCGGCGCACGAGCGTCATCGCTTCGGCGGCCGCGGTGGCTTCGTCGAGCAGGGAGGCGTTCGCGACCGGGAGCGCGGTCAGGTCCGCGATCATGGTCTGGAAGTTGAGCAGCGCTTCGAGCCGCCCTTGGGAAATCTCCGGCTGGTAGGGCGTGTAGGCGGTGTACCAGGCCGGGTTCTCGAGGACGTTCCGCCGGATCACGGGCGGGGTCACGGTGTCGTGGTAGCCGAGCCCGATCATCGCGGCGGTCGGCCGGTTGCGGGCGGCCAGCTCGCGCAGTTCGGCCAGCGCCTGGGCTTCGGAGGCCGCCGGCGGCAGTTCGAGGGGCTCGGCGGACGCGCGCAGCGACTCGGGAACGGCGTGTTCGGCGAGTTCGCCGAGGGAAGCGACGCCGATGACGTCGAGGATCGTGCGCAGCTGGTCCGGACCAGGCCCGAGGTGCCGCTCGGCGAACGGGACCCCCTGCTCCAGGGAGGCGAGTGACGGATTCACGAAGGCCTCCTGGGGACGGCGGGGCGGGGCCGGGACGACGGTGTCCTGGCCCTCCCCACTCTGTCCGTACCCCGAGGGGCGCCTGAGAGTTTCGCCCGCGTGGTTGAACCGGGCTTGCACCGTCGGCGGGGCCATCAGGTGGTGTCCTGACGACCCGCTTTCCAGAGGCGTCTCGTCCGCGCGGTCCAGGGTGCCTGAGAGGTTCCGGGGAGGACTTGCTCCTTCGGCGCCGAGCTCAATATGAGGCTCGGACTCTCCCGCGCGGATTCGTCGACCGCAGGGAGAACCTTACTCCGTCCGCCGCAGCGGTGATCAACCGGTCTTGCGTGCGTTGCGGCGCTGGGTGAGCTCGTCCGGCTCGTGCGTCTCGACGACGCCGCCGTCCGCGCGCTCGGCCGGGAATTCGTGGATCGTCCCGCTGATTTCCTGCATCGCGCCGCTGACCGCGATGCCGAAGACGCCCTGGCCGCCTTGGAGCAGATCGACGATCTCCTCCGGCGAGGTGCATTCGTAGACCGTGGTGCCGTCGGAGAACAGGGTCACCTTGGCCAGGTCGCGGACCCCGCGCAGGCGCAGGTGGTCGACGGCGACCCGGATGTTCTGGAGCGAGACCCCGGTGTCCAGCAGCCGCTTGACGACCTTGAGGACCAGGATGTCCTTGAACGAGTACAGCCGCTGCGAGCCGGAGCCGTGCGCCGTGCGGATGCTGGGTGCGACCAGCTTCGTCCGGGCCCAGTAGTCGAGCTGGCGGTAGGTGATCCCGGCGATCTGGCACGCGGCCGGGCCGCGGTAACCCACCAGCTCGTCCGGCAGCGAGTCGTCGGGGAACAGCTCACCCTGCTCGCCACCCGCGACCCCAACAGGCTGCTTCTCGGAACCAGCCTCGACCACGCAAGCCTCCCCTCGCCCGACCGGACGGCCGGCGAATGACAGCCGGGGAGTCCCAGGAGCGGGACCCACCGGAGATCAACCGCCACGATCCGGCCCCAGACCGTGAATCACATCGTGGCGATTTACCTCTCTCGACGGTAAGCGTCAGGAGAACACCGGTCAACGCGACGCGCGGCAAGCCTCAACGGTCGGATGAGCCTTTGAGCCGTTCGCCGTACCCCGTACGCGGCGGTTCAAACTCCTTGACGTGTTTTACTCAGCCGAGTAACTTTTTACTCATGCAAGTAAGCACCGACATCATGGCCGAGATGGGGCTCAGCCCCACCGAGGCCGCGCGCCGCGCGCAGATCATCGGCGCGACCATCGGCGTCCTCGCCGACCTCGGGTACCGCCGGACCACGTTCGCCAAGATCAAGGAGCGGGCCGGGCTCAGCAGCACCCGGCTGATCTCCTACCACTTCACGAACAAGGCCGGCCTGATGCAGGCCGTGCTCAGCACGGTCGTCGAGACCAGGAACGGCTACCTGAAGGAGCGCACCGGCGGCGGGCTCGACCCCGCCGACCGGCCCGGCTACCTGCGGGCGCACATCGAGACGTCGATCGCGTTCCTGCGCACGTACCCGGAATGCGTCCGGGTGCTGACCGAGCTGGCCGCCAACACCGACGACGTCGACGGCTGGGTGATGACGAAGGTGCTGGTCGACGACCTGCGCGTGCACGGCCTGGCCCGCCAGCTCAAGCAGGGCCAGGCCGAAGGCGCGTTCGGCGAGTTCACGCCCGAGGTGATGGCGATGTCGATCGCGCAGGCCATCGACGGCGTCGCCGCGGCCTACGCCGCCGACCCGGCACTGGACCTGGAGAAGTACGGCCGCGAGGTGGCCGACACCTTCGTCAAAGCGACGGCGCCTTGAGCACGCGGTCGAGCCGCTCCTCGATGCGGGCCTTCGGGAACGCGCCGACGATCGTCTCGACCGGCTCGCCGTTCCGGAACAGCATCATGGTCGGCAGCGACATGACCTGGTAGGAGCGGGTCGTCTCGGGGTTCTCGTCCGCGTTGATCTTGCGGACGACGAGTCCGCCGGCCCGCTCGGTGGCCAGCTGCGCCAGCACCGGGCCGACCATCCGGCACGGGCCGCACCAGGTGGCCCAGAACTCGACGAGCACGGGAACGTCGCTGCCGAGGACCTCGGCGAAGGTCGCATCGGTGACAGCACTGACGGTGGCGTCTTCGGACACGGCGGTCTCCTTCACGGGCGCGGGGATTCGGGCACGACACACGGGTCGGGCGCTTGCCGGGCGAGCGCGCCGGCGAGCTTCGCGGCCAGTTCGCCGCGGATGCCGCCGAGGCGGGCCAGGAGCGCGTCGGCTTCTTCGAGCTTGCGGCGGTAGACCTCGATCGAATTCGCGCAGGAGTCACCGGTTTCGTGGCCGCTGCGCAGGCACTCGACGAACGGCCGGGTCTCCTCCAGGGTCAGCCCGACCGTCTGCAGGGTCTGGATCTCCTTGACCAGCTGGAGGTCGTCCTCGTCGTATTCGCGGTAGCCGTTCGCCGAACGACGGGCCGCGAGGAGGCCCTGGTGCTCGTAAAAACGCAGCGCACGGGTGGTGACACCCGTGCGCTGCGCAAGCTCTCCGATCCGCATACCCCGACGCTAGACGTTGACGTCCGCGTCAAGGCAAGTACTCAGGTGTCCGCTCCGCGGAAGTCTTCCGGCGACACGGAGTCGAGGAACTCGCGGAACTTCTCGACCTCGTCCTCCTGCTCGTCCGGGATGATCAGGCCGGCCTCTTCCAGCACCGAGTCCACGGCGTGGATGGGGACCCCGATCCGCAGGGCCAGCGCGACCGAGTCGCTCGGCCGGGCGGACACCCGGATGTCGCCGTCGAAGACCAGTTCCGCGAAGAACGTGCCTTCCTTGAGGTCGGTGATGACGACCTGCTCGAGTTCCCGGCCGAGCGCCCCGATGACCTCTTTCAGCAGGTCATGCGTGAGCGGGCGGGCCGGGCGGACTCCCTGCTGCTCCAAGGCGATGGCGGTGGCTTCGACCGAGCCGATCCAGATCGGCAGGTACCGTTCGCCCTCGGTTTCCCGCAGCAACAAGATCGGCTGATTCGCGGGCAGCTCGACCCGCACCCCGACGACGCGCATCTCGCTCATCGGATTTCGCCTCCCTCTCGTGCACGGGCTTCAGCGGTGGAACGGCTTCGCGCCGCCACTGTCGACGCTACCCGTCATCCGCGCGCTGTGCTCGCTGTCCGGACTCTCTCGGTTCGCCTGCCGCAAACCCGTGCCTTCACGGTACGGCATGCGGTGCCGAACATTCAGTCATTGACATGGGACCGCAAAGAGGATCTCACTCCCCCGTTGCGGTCTCGATGGTGATCAACACCCGGCGACGCCACGGATTCCGGCCTTGACGAGGAGCGTGTGCAGCGTCACGGACAGTGCCGCCAGCTCGCGCACCACTTCGTCGGCCCTCGATTTGGCCTCCGGGTCACGATGCCGGTACACCGGGGTCACGATCTGCTCCAGCAACCCGACCTCGCGGTCGGCCGCGGCGCGAAAGGCACGCAGGTGTCTCGGCTCGATACCGAATTCGGTCATCGCCCGCACCGTCCGCGCCACCAGCACCGCGTCCGGGTCGAAGAACCCGGCGGGGCCCGGCCGGACCAGGCCGTACTGCTGCAGCTCGGCCAGCGCGGCGGCGTCGATGCCCGCCTGCTCCAGGAGTTCCTCCTGGGTCAGGCGCAGCTCCCTGCCCGCGGTGAAGTCGTCCGCCACGGGCAGGCCGACGTTCTCGGCCGGTGCGTCGATCGGCACCAGCCGGCGCGGCGGGCGGGGCAGGTCCGCGACGGGTCCGGCACCCGAGTCCGCCGCGTCCAGCTGTTCCTTGATGACCTTCAACGGGAGGTAGTGGTCCCGCTGGGCGGCCAGGACGAACCTAAGACGCTCCACGTCCGCCGCGGCGAACTGCCGGTAGCCCGAAGGCGTCCGGCCCGGGGTGACCAGGCCTTCCGCTTCGAGGAACCGGATCTTGGAGATGGTGACATCGGGGAAGTCGCCGCGCAGCTGCGCGAGAACGGCCCCGATGCTCAACCCGTCGCGTTGTGGCCGTCCGGCCGCCGTCACTGCGCCCCCTGGCCCCCGTGCCCCGGGCCGGTCAGGAAGACCAGGCGGAACTTCCCGATCTGCACTTCGTCGCCCCCGGCGAGGACGGCCTGGTCGACCGGCTCGCGGTTGACGTAGGTGCCGTTGAGGCTGCCGACGTCGATGACGACGAACTCGCCGCCCTCACGCCGGAATTCGGCGTGCCGGCGGGAGACCGTGACGTCGTCCAGGAAGATGTCGCTGTCCGGGTGCCGCCCGGCGCTGGTGGTGTCGCGGTCGAGCAGGAACCGCGAGCCCGCGTTGGGCCCGCGCTTCACGACCAGCAGCGCCGAACCCGCCGGGAGGGCGTCGACACCCTGGACGGGCGCCTCCGCGGCGGGGGCGGGCTCGTGACCTTCGACTTCGGCCAGGAAGTCGGCCCGGAAGACAGAGGTCCGCTCCGGAGACTGCTCCGGGGGAACGCCGCCGGGCCCGTCGTTCGTGCTCACCTGAGCTCTCCTCCACACATGCTGTGTTGCCTAGTACTCAAGAACGTGTAGCTGCCAACGTACCGTGCCTGATCGATTCTCCGAGCCCCGGCTCCCCGAACCGGCGCAGTGCTGGTCCGACCGGGTGGGAGCGGGCTTCAGCCCTTGGTCAGGGCGTCGTAGGCCTCGGCTTCGAGCAGCGCTTCCAGACCCGCCGGGTCGTCGAGCCGGATCTCGATCAGCCAGCCTTCGCCGTAGGGGTCGCTGTTGATCAGCTCGGGCGAGTCGGCGACCGAGTCGTTCACCGCGACGATCTCGCCGTCGACCGGCGCGAACAGCTCGGAGACGCTCTTGGTCGACTCGACCTCGCCGAAGACGTCGCCCGTGCTGAGCTGGCGGCCGACCTCGGGCAGGTCGACGAACACGACGTCACCGAGCTGGTCCTGCGCGTACTCGGTGATGCCCACGCGGACGAGCGTCTCCTCGCGGGTGGCGACCCACTCGTGTTCCTCGGTGTAGCGAAGCTCTTCAGGAGCGGACACCGCCGGTCCCCTTTCATGCCCTCACTGGCGAAACGTGCTGGGCGAAGTCTTACACCCACACGGCGCAACCGCCGGGCCCGGGCCCGGCTCAGGCTTCCCGCGCCCCGCGGAGGGCGTTGCGCGCCTGGAGGACGTAGAGCACGCCGGACCAGACGTAGAGGACGCCGCCCCAGATCGTGAAGGCGTACCCGATCGGCCGAGCGATCGCGGCGACGTCCGAGCCGCCCTGCGCGAGCAGCAGGAACGGGAAGGCGTACATCAGCACGAAGGTGGCGCCCTTGCCGATGTAGGTGACCTCCGGCGGCGCGAACCCGCGGCGGCGCAGCGTCAGGACGCACACGCCGAGGACGGCTTCGCGCAGCAGCAGCGGCACGACCACCCACCAGGGGATGATCTCGCGGGCGAGGAACGCGATGAGGGTGGCGAGGATGTACAGCCGGTCGGCGGCGGGGTCGAGCAGCTGCCCGAGCCGCGACATCTGGTTGAGCCAGCGGGCGAGCTTCCCGTCCAGCCAGTCGGTGAGCGCGCTGAAGACGAGGAGGGCGAGCGCCCAGCCGTCCTCTTCGGGGCCGAGCAGCAGCCAGAGGAACACCGGCACGCCGGCCAGCCGCAGCAGGGACAGGATGTTGGGAACGTTCATCGCCTGCCGCAGCAGGGACGGCTCGGGGGCGCCCGCCGGAGCGGCGGGTTCGGGCGCGGCTGTGCTCACCGGGCCATTAAACAGCGGAGCGGGGTGGCGGCGCCGGGTGGTGCGGTGGGGGTTCGGGTGAACGGCTCGGGGCCGGCAGCCGGGATGACCCGGCAGCGGGGCGGCCCGGCGGCGAGGTCGGCACGCGCGGCGACCTGGGGCGGAACCTGCAACTTGGCTGAGCTACGCGCCGGCCGGCGCGACTCGGGTGCCGAGCGACCGCCGGCAGAGCACCGCGGCCTGGCGCCAGTCCGGACTGCCACGCGTCAGCCGGCGCAACTCGGGCGCCGTGCGACCTCCGGCAGAGCACTGCGGCCTGGCGCCGGGCGGCAGGCCGGGTTGCCACGCGCCGGTGTCGAGCGCCGCCGGTTGGCCGGCGGCGGGGCGCTTGCCCCCAGGCGGGCGGCGCCGAACCGGTCACCGTGCGCAGCCACCGCCCGTCGACGTCCCGATGCCGGGCCGCCGACGCACGGCGGCCCGGCATGGGGTCAGCTCGCGCGGCGGTGGCTCCAGCCGCGGCGCTGCAGCTCCGCGCTGGTCAGCGACTCGGGGCGGCCGCGGTAGTCGGTGCCCATCCAGCGGGCTCGGCCGGCTCGTCCCTCGAGGACGTACGGGCGGCCGCAGCACCAGACGACGGTGCACGGGGCGGTCGGCGGACTGGACGGGTCTTCGGTGCTGGTCACAGCGTTGGCGTTCATGGCTCTCTACGGGCTCGGGGCGGGTTTCGGGGACGGGAGCTCTTCTTGCCTCCCACCAAGATCTTCGGCACGCGGGGCCGGTTTGTTAACCGGCGCGGCGCGAATTAGACCGATCGATTCGAGATGGCAGCCTGAGGTTTCGGAGCGTGAAAGGAATGTTAATCGTCCATTGTGGACATTCTTCCGACGGCCACCGGACCGGGGCGCCACCCGGCTGGAGTAATCTCCGGCACACCCTTGGGCGCGTCGCCCCTCGGGGCCTCGCCCGGATGGGCCAGAATGACCGGGCCAGCCAGCCGGGGAGGAAGGATCGCGGTGCCCCACCCGACCACCACGAAGACGTGGCTCGTGGCCTGCCTCGCGCTGCCCGTGCTCGCCGCCTGCTCCGCCGAACAGGCGGCCCCTGCTCCGGCGCCGTCACCCTCGGTGTCGAGCACCGCGCCGGCGACGACGTCCACCGGTACTCCCCCGCCGCCGCCCGCCGCGGGGAGCTCCTCCGCCGTGCCGTCCGCGCCCAAGCCGTCCGGGGCGCCGCCCTCGGTGCCCGGGGCCTGCGGGACGGTGACCGCCGCCAGCGGGTTGACGCTCTACGTCTTCGACAGCGGCTCCGCCGGCGTCAGCTGCGCCGCGGCGACGAAGCTCGTCGGCGACTTCCACCGCAAGATCGCCGGCCGCCAGGGCGCGGGCTCGAACGACGCGGTGAACGAGACCGTCGACGGCTGGCTGTGCACCTCCGGGCCGCCCGCCGCGCAAGGCGGCACCACCTGCACCAAGGGCGAGCAGACGGTCTTCGCCGCCGTCGTGCCGTCCGAGTGATCCCCGTCGACCCGTCCCGCTCCTGAAGGGCCCATGAAGACTTTCGCGTACCCCTTGCTGCTCGTCGCCGCGTCCGCCGCACTGGCCGGGTGCGGTGGCGGTGACCCGGCCCCCGCGGCGCCGTCCCCCGCCCCCGCGGCCGCCGCGGCGGCGGAGTCCACCGCGCCCGGCGTCCCGTGCGGCGACGTCACCGGTGCCGGCGGCGCGAAGACGGCGGTCGTGGCCCACGGCAAGGTCGACTGCGCCGCGGCCACCCAGCTGCTGACCGACTACTTCGCGAAACTGACCCCGGCCGAGGCGAGCTCGCCCGACGGCCCCGGCCCGGTCGTCCTCGACGACTGGACCTGCGGCAGCGGCGCGAACGACCCCGTGACGGCGTGCTCGACCGAGGACGGCCGCCAGGTCGAGGGCACCCGCAGCTGACGAAAGCGCCCCGGGGCGACCGGCCCCGGGGCGCTCCCGGTCACGCCTTGAGGTCCGGAAAGTCCTCTTCGCGGAACTCGGTGCCCGCGCCCCGAGCGGGGTCGCTTTCGCGGCCGCGCAGCTCGACGCGGCGGATCTTGCCCGAGATCGTCTTCGGCAGCTCCGCGAACTCGAGCCGCCGGATCCGCTTGTACGGCGCCAGGTGCTCGCGGCAGTACGCCAGGATCGACCGCGCCGTTCCGGCGTCCGGCGAGAAGCCGGTGGCCAGCACGACGTACGCCTTCGGCACCGCGAGCCGGATCGGGTCCGGGGCCGGGACGACCGCCGCCTCCGCCACCGCCTCGTGCTCGATCAGCACGCTCTCCAGCTCGAACGGCGAGATCCGGTAGTCCGACGCCTTGAACACGTCGTCCGTGCGCCCGACGTAGGTGATGTAGCCGCGTTCGTCCACCGAACCGACGTCACCGGTGTGGTAGAAGCCGCCTCCGAAGGCCGCCGACGTGCGCTCGTCGTCGCCGGCGTAGCCGGTCATCAGGCCGACCGGGCGGTGCTGCAGGTCGAGGCAGATCTCGCCTTCCGAAGCCCGCTCGCCGCTGACCGGGTCGACCAGCGCCACCACGAACCCCGGCAGCGGGCGGCCCATCGAGCCCGGCACGACGTCCTGGCCCGGCGTGTTCGCGATCTGGACGCTGCTCTCCGTCTGCCCGAAGCCGTCGCGGATGGTGACGCCCCACGACTTCTGGACCTGCTCGATCACTTCGGGGTTGAGCGGCTCGCCCGCCCCGACGACCTTCTTCGGCGGCGTCTTCAACGCCGTCAGGTCGGCCTGGATGAGCATCCGCCACACCGTCGGCGGCGCGCAGAAGCTCGTCACGCCGCAGCGGTCCATCTGGGCCATCAGCGCGCCCGCGTCGAAGCGGTTGTAGTTGTAGAGGAAGACCGTCGCCTCGGCGTTGAACGGCGCGAAGAAGTTGCTCCACGCGTGCTTCGCCCACCCCGGCGAGGAGATGTTGAGGTGGACGTCGCCCGGCTCCAGCCCGATCCAGTACATCGTCGACAGGTGCCCGACGGGGTAGGAGACGTGCGTGTGCTGCACCAGCTTCGGCTTCGCCGTGGTGCCGGAGGTGAAGTAGAGCAGCAGCGGGTCGGTGGCCTTCGTGGGCGCGTCCGGGGCGAACTCCGGCGACTCGGCGAACGCGGCCGAGTACTGCTGCCAGCCCTCGACCGGCTCCCCGACGGCGATGCGCGTGTAGTCCCCTTCGACGTCCGCGAACTTCGGCGCGTCGGCCGAGCGGACCACGACGTGCCTGGCCGCGCCGCGCTCCACCCGGTCGGTCAGGTCGGCCGGGCCGAGCAGCGTCGACGCCGGGATGATGACGGCGCCGAGCTTGATCGCCGCGAGGATCGTCTCCCACAGCTCGCCCTGGTTGCCCAGCATGAGGATCAGCCGGTCGCCGCGCCGGACGCCGAGGCTCCGCAGCCAGTTCGCGACCTGGTTGGACCGGCCGGACAGCTCCGGGTAGGTCCACTGGTTCTCGGTGCCGTCCTCCTCGACGATCCAGAGCGCGTACCGCTGCGCGTTGTCGGGGTCGTGCGCGACCACGTCGAACCAGTCGATGGCCCAGTTGAACTCGTCGAACTCCGGCCAGGCGAAGTCGCGGTAGGCCGTGTCGTAGTCCTCGCGGTGGGCCTGCAGGTAATCCCGGGCCACGCGGAACGCGTGGTGGACTTCCGAAGCGGTCACGCTGCCTCCTAGTTCTTCACCGGCCGACGGGGAAGTTATTCGCCCTTGAACTCCGGCGCGCGTCGCTCCATGAACGCCTGGACCGCTTCGCCGAGGTCCTTGCTGGGCAGGAACGCCGAGTTCCAGGCCGCGACGTACCGGAGGCCGTCGGCGACCTGGCGCTCGGTGTTCGCCGCCAGTACCTGCTTCGTACCCTGCACCACGAGCGGCGGGTTCGCAGCGATCTCGACGGCGAGTTCCCGCGCGGCCTTCAGCAGCGCGTCCTGGTCTTCGTACACGTCGTTGACGAGACCGATCTTCTCGGCGCGTGCGGCGTCGACGTCCTTGCCGGTCAGGGCCAGCTCCCGCAGGTGCCCTTCGCCGATGATCGAGGCGAGGCGCTGGAGGCTGCCGAGGTCCGCGACGATCGCGACGCGCACTTCGCGGACGCTGAACTTGGCGTCGGAGCTGGCCAGCCGGATGTCCGCGGCGGCGACGACGTCCACCCCGCCCCCGATGCACCAGCCCGAAACGGCCGCTACGACCGGTTTGCGGCATTCCGCGATCGAGCTGACCGCCGCCTGCAGCGACCGGACCTGGTCGAGGAACGCCGTCCGCGGGCCCGCGAGGCTGTCGCCGCCGAGCATCGGCGCCCAATCGCCCATCATCGCCGGCAGGTCGAGGCCGTAGGAGAAGTGCCGGCCACTGCCGGTCAGCACGACGGACCTGACCTGCGGGTCGGCGTCGAGCGCGCGGAACACCAGCGGCAGCTCGCGCCAGAAGTCGGGACCCATCGCGTTGCCCTTGGACGGGCCGAGGAGCGTCACTTCGGCCACGTGGCCGTCGACGTCGACCTTGAGGGAGACCAGGTCGGGCAGACTGTCAGCAGTAGCGGTCATGGGGTCATCTTGACCCATGCCCGCGACGAGCCGCCATTGGCACGTTGTCAATTGACGCGCGAGTCACTGTGCCAACGTGGTCAGGGGATGTTTTCCTGGACGTAGGCGACCACGACGCGGGGAGGACGGTGGGACATGAGCCCGGCCAGCAGCGCGACCTTGATCGAGCCCGAGCCCCCGGCCCCGCCCGCGCGGCGCGCGTCCCGGCCGATCGAGCTGACCGGCTCGTTCGACCACGAGGGCCACCGGCTCTGGTACACGGAGTTCGGCAGCGGCGACCGCGTCGTCGTGCTCACCCACGGCATCATGCTGACCCGCCGGATGCACGCCCCGCTGGCGCGCCGGCTGGCCCGCGCGGGCTTCCGGGTGGTGACGCTCGACCTCCTCGGCCACGGCGACTCCGACCGCCCGACCGAGTCGTGGCTGTACTCGATGCCGTCGTTCGCCGAGCAGACCCTGGCGCTGCTCGACCACCTCGAAGTCGAGTCGGCGGTGATCGGCGGGACGTCCCTCGGCGCGAACGTCTCGCTGGAGGTGGCGGTGCAGGCGCCCGGGCGCGCCCGCGGCCTGATCGTCGAGATGCCGGTGCTGGACAACGCGATCGTCGCGGGCCTGTTCACGTTCGCCCCGCTGCTGATGGCGGCCCGCTTCCTGCCGGTCACGGTCCAGGCGGTGGCGCTGGTGGCCTCCCTGGTCCCGCACGGCAACCAGTGGGTCGACGTCGTGACGGACACGCTCTCGCAACGCCCGGCCCCGATGGCGGCCCTCCTGCACGGCGTGCTGTTCGGCCGGATCGCCCCGCCGAAGTCGGTCCGCCGCCGGATCACGACGCGGGCACTGGTGATCGGCCACCAGGGCGACCCGATCCACCCCTTCGGCGACGCGGACACGCTGGCGGTGGACATGCCGGCGGCGGAGTTCGTCCAGGCGCGCAGCCCGGTCGAGCTGAGGCTCGACCCGACCAGGCTGTCGGACGCGATCCGGGACTTCGCGGCGAGCTGCTACGCGGACTGAACCGGCGCCAGACCCGCCACCGGGCCGATCACGATCACCGCGGGCGGGCGCACCCCCGACGCCGCCGCGTCCGTGACCACCGTGTCCAATGTGGAGCGCAGCGTGCGCTGGGTCCGCATCGTGCCGTCCTCGACGATCGCCACCGGGGTGTCCGACGGGCGGCCGCCGTCCAGCAGGGCCTTGGCGAACTGCGGGAGGCGCTCCACGCCCATCATCAGCACGATCGTGCCGCGCATGCGGGCCAGCAGCTCCCAGTCGACCAGCGAGCGGTCGTCGCCCGGGGCCACGTGGCCCGAGACCACCACCACCTCGTGGGCCACGCCGCGGTGGGTGACCGGGACGTCCGCCACCGCCGGGACCGCGAACGCGCTCGTGATGCCCGGGACCATCGTGACCGGGACGCCGGCCTCCGCGCAGGCGAGGACCTCTTCGAAGCCGCGGCCGAACAGGTACGGGTCGCCGCCCTTGAGGCGGACGACGAACTTGCCTTCCTTGGCCTTGTCGATGAGCGTCCGGTTGATGACGTCCTGGCTCGCGGCGCGGCCGTACGGGATCTTCGCCGCGTCGACGATCTCCACCTCCGGCGCCAGTTCGTCGAGCAGTTCGCGCGGCGCCAGCCGGTCGACCACCACGACGTCCGCGCGCGAGAGCAGCCGGCGGCCGCGGACCGTGATCAGCTCGGGGTCGCCGGGACCGCCGCCGACCAGTGCCACTCCGGGCAGCGTGCCCTCCGGGTGGGGCTGACGGCCGTCCTCGATCGTGCCGTTGTGGAGGCCGTCGAGCATCGAGTCGCGCACGGCCGCCGAACGCAGCGGCTCGCCGCCGGAGAGGACGCCGAACAGCAGGCCGCCGTGGCGGCCGGACGCCGGCGTCACCGCGGAACCGGACTCGCCTTCGTCGGCGCGCACGCAGAACACGCGCTCACGCTCGGCCTCGGCGCAGATCGCCGCGTTCACCTCGGGGTCGTCGGTGCAGGCCAGCGCGTACCAGGCGGCGCGCAGGTCGCCCTCGGCGTAGCGGCGCTCGTGCCAGACCAGCTCGCCCGCGTCCACCATCCCCTGCACCGACGGCGTCGTGTGCGGCGACACCAGTTCGACGCGGGCACCCGCGCTGATCAGCCGGGGCAGCCGTCGCTGGGCCACCGACCCGCCGCCGAACATGACAACGCGGCGGCCGGTCAGCTGGAGGCCGGAGAGGTAGTGCGGGTCGTCCATGCGCGGGAGTTTATTGGCGGTTCACCTCAGCGCCAGCCCGGCGTGGGTCATGCCACGCGGAAGACCGGCCCGCGGGCCACGAACGGCAGCCGCGCGCCCCGCGGCACCAGGTACGCGTGCTCCCGCCGGGGCCGGACGTGATCGCACTGGGCGTCGGTGATGATCAGGATCGGGCCGTCGGCCGGGAAGTCCGGAGCCCGCTGCAGCAGGTCGACGCCCGGCTGCAGGATCGTGCCGCCACGACCGCGGACCTTCACCCGGCCCGCGATGTCCGCCACGGCGAGGTACCCGGCGTCGTAGGCGACCGCGTCGCAGAACACCACCCGGGCCGCCGGGACGTCCCTGGCCAGCGCGTACGACGCGATCGCACCCAGCGCCTTGCCCAGCAGCTCCGCGTTCATCGACCCGGACGTGTCCAGCACGACGCCGAAGGTCGCGCGCCGGTCGAGCCGTTCCGGGCGGATGCGGCCCGGGCGCGGGATGTCCGGCGTCGCCGACTGGCGGCGGGACGCCCGCGCGTAGCTGCGCACCGGCAGCTCCGCGCGCACGTGCTCGTCGAACCAGCGGGCGAGCTGCGCGTCCCACGGCAGCGGCGGGTGGTCGAGGGCCCGGATCTCCTGCTCCAGCCCGAGCGGCAGCAGGCCGCGGCCCTGGGCGTGGTGGTACTCCAGCCCCTGCGTGAGCGCCCGGCGGTAGAACTCGTCAAGGTCGACGCCCTGGACGCGGTCACCCCACGGCACCGGCCGCGCGCCCCGCTTGGACGACCGGCGCTGCGCCGCCTCCGGCTCGGACAGCCAGCCGCCCAGCACGTCGCCCGCCTCGCGCGACCCCAGCGTCAGGAGCTTGCGGGCCCGGCGGAGGTCGGTGGTCAGCGTGTCGTACACCGACTCCGCCGACATCCCGGTCAGCTGCTGGTCGTGCAGGCCGTCGCCGGGCAGTTCGCCGACGCCCATGGCGACCAGCCAGCCGTTGATCACGTAGTCGCAGGCGACGTTCCACAGGTAGGGCTCGCGGCCCAGTGCCCGCCGGTCGTGCCGCAGCGCGGCGTGCAGCATCTCGTGGGCGAGCACGAACCGCCACTCCTCGGCGGTCAGGGCCGCGTTCGGGTTGACGTAGATCTCGCCGTGCCCGGCGTCGACCGCGGCCACGGCGATGTCCCAGGCACGCACGACCTCGGCGTCCACGACGAGGGTGAACCCGGCGGCCATCGCGCCGAGCAGCGGGAACGACGAGACGAACCACGACAGCGCGCGGTCCCACTCCCCCAGCGCGCGCCGGTGCCGGGTCTGCCCGCGCGCGTCGGCGGCGCGTTCCATCGCCTCGGTCGCCGACGCGATCAGGCCGCGGGCGAACCGTTCGGTCCACGGCTCCGGCTTCCCGTGGTACTGCAGCTGCCAGCGGCTCATCGGCTCCGCGAGCACCAGGCACGGCCGGCCGGTGCCCAGGTCGGCGAACGGCGCCGGCACGCCCGTTTCGCGCCAGGCGCGGGTCAGCGCGAGCTCGTCGGTGCCGGGCAGCTCGGGCAGGTCCAGCACCGGCGTCCCGACGTGGACGGCTTCGGCGAACCGGTGCACGGCCACACAGCACGCGGCGGCGTAGACCGGTTCGACCTCGCGGCCCGGCTTGACGGCCGCCGCCTCGGTGAGCTGGTCCTCGTCGAGGTGGCCGAGGCCGAGGTGCAGCAGCAGGTGCGCGAACACCCAGGCCCACTCGGCCGGTTCGGCGTCGCGGCCGCGGTTCGGCGTGACGAGACCGCGATCGGTGACCGCGGCCCAGCCCCCGGTGCCGCTCGCCGGGCTGAGGCTCGCTCCCCGCACGAGGTGGTCCAGGACGGTGTGCGACCGGGCCAGGGCCCAGCCGTCGGCGATCGCCTTGGCGCGGCGCTCACGGCGCTGGGCTTCGACGCGAGCGGTGCTCATGCCCGGGCCGCGACCAGCCGCGGGAGGTCGCGGGCGGCTTCGACGAGGAACCACGACGGCAGCCGCGGGTGCCCGGCTTCGTCGTCGGCGATGACCAGCTGCGCCATCTCGAGCGAGATCTCGGCCAGCTCGACGAGCAGGCCCTTGGCGCGGAAGGCGAACTGGCGCACCGAGGCCGACGCGTGCCGCTTGTCCGCGGGCAGGTCCTTGACCAGCCGGGCGCGGAACGTCTCGGCGAGGAAGTACAGCAGGTCGCGGTCGCCGGGCTCGGCGGGCCAGCGAGCGTCGCCCTTGAGGATCGCCTCCAGGTCGAAGGCGTGCCGGGCCACCTTGAGGTACGCGCGGAACGCGCCCGCGTGCGCCGGGGTGAGCGTCGCGTACGCCAGCAGCGCGATCGTCTCGTCGTCAGCCGGGTCGCCGGCGGAGCGGAGCAGGTCCGAGAGCATGTGCCACGACCGCGGCGTCGAGAACGGCTCCTCGGTCTTCGGCGGCGGGCTCCACAGGTGGTCCGGGCGCTGCGTGAGGTACTCGATCACCCACGGGTGGATGTCGTGGCCCGCCGCCCACGCGAGCCAGTCGCCCGGCGCGGCGCGCAGGTGGACGTGCACCAGGCGGTTCACCAGCGCCGAGGCCATCGGCCGGGCCAGCGCCTGGTCGGTCGCGCGGTTGCCGGCGCCGATCACGACCGAGCCCGCCGGCAGCTCGTACGAGCCGATCCGGCGGTCGAGGATGAGCGAGTAGAACGCCTTCTGGACGTCGGGCGCGGCGGCGTTCAGCTCGTCGAGGAACAGGCAGTACGGCTCGTCGCGCGCGATCTGCTCCGGCGGGCAGAAGCGGCTGCGGCCGTCGACGATCTGCGGGACGCCGATGAGGTCCTCGGGCGCGAGCTGGGTGCCGAGCAGCGAAACGCAGTCGAGCCCGAGCGAGGCGGCGAAGTCCCGGACGAGCGAGGACTTCCCGATGCCGGGGGCGCCCCAGAGGAACACCGGCCGGACGACGGCGGTGGTGAGCAGGACTTCGGGCAGCCGGGCGGGCGTGACCGTGAGCTGGGCGTGCAAGCGTGGACCTCCTAGTCAGGACATCCTCGTGCGACGCCCCCTTTCGTGCGCCCATGATCGCGCACCCGCCCGGCGGGCGCACCCGAATTTCAGCTCGCGCGGCCCGATGCCGGGTACGGCAGCATGGCCATCTCACGCGCGTTCTTGATCGCCGTGGCGACCTGTTTCTGTTGCTGCGGCGTCAATCCCGTCACCCGGCGGGCGCGGATCTTGCCGCGGTCGGAGATGAACTTCCGCAGCAGCTCGACGTCCTTCCAGTCGACGTGCGTGACCCGGTTGGCGCGCAACAGGTTCACCTTGCGCTTGGCGGGGCGGCCCCGCTCCGGCTTCGGCATCCGGCTCACCAGCTCGACTTCGTGACGCCGGGCAGCTCGCCGTTGTGCGCGGCCTGGCGCACCTTCACCCGCGACAGCCCGAACTTCCGCAGGTACCCGCGCGGACGCCCGTCGGCGGCGTCGCGGTTGCGGATGCGCGTCGGGCTCGCGTCGCGCGGCAGCTTCTGCAGCGCGACGACGGCTTCGCCCTTCGCTTCCGGGGACGCCGACGGCGAGGCGATGACGGCTTTGAGCGCGCGGCGGCGTTCGACGTACCGCGCCGCGATCACCTTCCGCTGCTCGTTCTTCGCGATCTTCGACTTCTTGGCCATCAGCGCTCTTCCTTGAACTCGACGTGCTTGCGCGCGACGGGGTCGTACTTGCGCAGGACCATCCGGTCGGGGTCGTTCCGGCGGTTCTTCTTGGTCACGTACGTGTAGCCGGTGCCCGCCGTGGACCGCAGCTTGATGATCGGGCGGACGTCGGTGCTCTTCGCCATTACAGCTTCACTCCCCTTGCCTTCAGTTCGGCGACGACGGCCTCGATGCCGCGCTTGTCGATCGTCTTCATGCCCTTGGCGGAGACGCGCAGCCGCACCCAGCGGCCTTGACTGGGCACGAAGTAGCGACGGTTCTGCAGGTTCGGCTCCCAGCGCCGCGAAGTGCGGCGGTGCGAGTGCGAAACCTGCTTGCCGTAGCCCGGCTTGCGGCCGGTGACCTGGCACACGGCGGACACGGACCCTCCTGAGTTGATAGTGGTTGTCGTTTTCATCTACTCTACGCACCGTACCCCGCCCGTATTCCTGGAGCACCAGTGACCCCACACCCCCGCGTCCCGCTCGTCCTCGTGAGCGGCCTCGCCCCAGGCCCGAACGCCGAGCTCGCCGAGCTGCTGCGTGTGGCCGGGCCCGGCACGGCCGTCGTCCACCACGACCTGCGCGAGATCCACTCCGGCGTCGTCCGCCGCCGGCTGCGGCTGGAGCAGCGCGACCAGCTGACCGTCCTCGAGCTGGCCCACGGCTGCGTGTCCTGCACGCTGCGCGAGGACCTGCTCCCGCTGCTGCGCCACCTCGCGCGGCTGCCGCAGGTCCGCCGGATCGTCGTCCGGCTCGACGAAGCCATGGAGCCGGAGCCGGTCAGCTGGGCGATCCGCAGCGTCCTGGTCGGCGACCACCCGGTCAGCGACGACATCGAGCTGCGCGCGGTGCTCACGGTCGTCGACTGCGCGACCTTCCTGGCCGACGCGACGGGCGACGACGTCCTGGCCGAGCGGAACCTGCAGGCCAGCCCGGAAGACGAGCGCACGGTCGCCCAGGTGGCGCTCTCGCAGGTCGAGTTCGCCGACGTCCTCGTGCTGGCCGGCGCGGCCACCGACGCGTGGAGCGCGGCGAAGGCGTCCGCGGTGCTCGACCGGGTCGCGCCGTCGGTCCCGCGCGTCGAGCTCTCGCGCATCGACGGGCACAGCGTCCTCGACGCCGTGCCTTCGGACGCGCGCCGCGGCGAAGTCACCGACATGCACGGGGCGCTGCTGCGCGGCCAGCCGCCGTTGCACGCCGACTGCGGCATCGGCCTGGTGACCTTCACCGCGCAGCGGCCGTTCCACCCCGAACGCCTGCACGACGCCCTCGACGTCCTCCTGGACGGCGTCGTCCGCACCCGCGGCCGCGCGTGGGTGGCCAGCCGGCCCGACGTCGCGTTCTGGATCGAGTCGGCGGGCGGCGGGCTGGGCATCGGCCACGCCGGGCCGTGGCTCGCGGCGCCGAACGGTCCCGAGTGGACGGACGTCTCCCCCGAGCGCCGCACCCTGGCGTCGTTGCGCTGGCACCCGGTGCACGGCGACCGGGCGCAGGAGCTCGTCGTGGTGACGGACCAGACAACGCCCGACGAGATCGACGCGGCCCTGCGCGGCGCTCTACTGACCGACGAAGAACTGGCCGCCGGACCCGGGGAGTGGCAGCACTACCCGGACCCGTTCGGCGACTGGCACGAAGAGCCGTGCGAGGACACCGAACCCGACCCGGCGCGCCACGACGCGACCGCGGCGAACCGAAAGGAAGATCGATGAAGACCGGTATCCACCCCGATTACCACCCCGTGGTGTTCAAGGACTCGTCCACCGGCGACGCGTTCCTGACCCGCTCCACCATCACCTCCGACAAGACCATCGAGTGGACCGACGGCGCGACCTACCCGCTCGTCGTGGTCGACATCAGCTCGTGGTCGCATCCGTTCTGGACCGGCACCCAGCGGATCATGGACAGCGCCGGGCAGGTCGAGAAGTTCCACCGCCGCTACGGGAAGCGGGGTACGCGCTGATGGCCGTCCCGAAGCGCAAGAAGTCCCGCAGCACCACGCGATCGCGGCGCGCGCAGTGGAAGGCCGCCGTGCCGGACCTGGTGCCGATCAAGGTCGGCGGCGAGGTCCGGCTGGTCCCCCGCCGGCTGATGCGGCACTTCCACTCGTGAGCGTTCCGGTCACGGTGCTCTCCGGCTTCCTCGGGGCCGGCAAGACGACGCTGCTCAACCGCATCCTCGCCGGCCGGGCGGGGCCGCGGGTCGCGGTGATCGTCAACGACATGAGCGAGGTCAACATCGATGCAAGCCTCGTGCGCTCGCAGGAGCGTCTCGTCGAGCTGACCAACGGGTGCATCTGCTGCACCCTGCGGGAGGACCTCCTCGAGGAGGTGTCGGCGCTGTGCGCGGACGACCGCTTCGACCACGTGCTCATCGAGTCGAGCGGGATTTCCGAGCCGATGCCGGTGGCGGCGACGTTCACGTTCCTGGAGGACGTCGCCCACCTCGACACGATGGTGACGGTGGTGGACGCGGCGAACTTCGCCCGCGAGCTGGCGGCCGGCGACTCGCTCGTGGAGCGCCGGCTGGGCCAGTACTCCGGGGACGAGCGGACGGTCAGCGACCTGCTGGTCGACCAGGTGGAGTTCGCCGACGTCCTGCTGCTGAACAAGACCGACCTGGTCCCGGCCACCGAGCTGGACCGGCTGGTGGCGACGTTGCGGCGGCTCAACCCCGCCGCGGACGTCGTCACCGGCCAGTTCGGGCGGGTGCCGCTGGAGCGGGTGTTCGGGACCGGGCGGTACGACGCCGAGCGGGCCCGGGAGGCGCCGGGCTGGGTGGCCGAGCTGAACGGCGACCACGTGCCGGAGACCGACGAGTACGGCATTTCCAGCGTGGTCTTCCGCGCTTCGGAGGCGTTCGACCCGGCGGCGCTGTGGGACTTCGTGACGCGCCGGTTCGACTCGGGCGAGTTCGGGACCGTGCTGCGGTCCAAGGGGTTCTTCACGCTGGCGTCCCGGCCGGGGGTGACCGGGCTGTGGTCGCAGGCGGGCGCGGTGGCGCGGTTCGAGCCGCAGGGCGTGGCGGCGGCACCGCGGCAGGAGCTGGTGTTCATCGGCGTCGACCTGGCCGGCGACGCGCTCCTGGCGGCCCTGCGCGACTGCCTCGGCGACCCGACCGGCCCCGACCCTTTCCCGGAGTGGGACCCGGTCCACGTCCGCGAGCACCAAGCGTAAGCAGTCTGCCGCCCCGGGCTCAGTGGTCGTCGTAGTGGTCTTCGTGGGGTGCGTGGCGGTGGCCGTCGTGGAGGTAGTCCACGTGGTCGCCGTGGGGCACCGCCACGTGGCCGCAGCCTTCGCCGTGGGCGTGCTCGTGGCCGGTGTGCGGGACGTGGCCGTGGATCTCGCACTCGTCGAAGTGGCCGTCGTGCGCGCGGTGCAGGTGGCCGTCGTGGGCGTAGTCCACGTGGTCGCCGTGCGGCAGCGCCGGGTGGCCGCAGCCCTCGCGGTGCACGTGGTCGTGGCCGGCGTGTGCGACGTGCGGGATCGACATCGGCTTCCCCTCCCGGGTGGTGTCCACTTCGGACGCTAACCCGGGCGTCCGCGGCAGGCCGGGCGAAAGCTCCCGGCTCACCCGATAGCGGCCGCTCCGTCCGAGTTGATCAACCCAGGTTTATCAGTTTAGGTTGACGATCGTGACGGACGAGGACCTCCTCCAGGCGAGCACCGACCTGCGCGTCGCCCTCGGGCGGCTGGTCCGGCGGCTGCGGCAGGGTTACGTCGTCGGCGAATTGACGCTCCCCGAGCGCTCGGTGCTGTCCCGCCTCGACCGCGAAGGACCGGCCACCCCGGGCTGCCTCGCCGACCTCGAGCGCGTCAAGCCGCAGGCCATGGGCGTCACCCTCGCCGGGCTCGTCGAGCGCGGGCTCGTCGGACGGCGCAAGGACGACTCCGACGGCCGCAAGGTGCTGATGTCGGTGACCGAAGCCGGGGTCAAGCTGCTCACCGACCGCCGCTCCGCGACCACCGGGAAGATGGCGGCCGCGCTGGCCGAGCAGTTCACCGACGCCGAACGGCGCGAGCTGATCGCGGCCATCCCCCTCATCGAGCGGCTGGCGGACCACCTGTGAGCTACAAGTGGGTCGCGCTGTCGAACACCACGCTCGGCGTGCTGATGTCGGCGCTCGACGGCTCGATCGTCATCATCTCCCTGCCGGCCATCTTCCGCGGCATCGGCCTCGACCCGCTCGCGCCGGGCAACATCGGTTACCTGCTCTGGATGATCCTCGGCTACCTGCTCGTGCAGGCCGTGCTGGTGGTGACGCTCGGGCGGCTCGGTGACATGTTCGGCCGGGTCAAGATGTACAACCTCGGCTTCGCCGTGTTCAGCGCCGCGTCGGTCGCGCTGTCGTTCGACCCGTTCCACGCCGGCGGCGGCGCGCTGTGGCTGATCGGCTGGCGGGTCGTGCAGGCCGTCGGCGGGTCGATGCTGACGGCGAACTCGGCGGCGATCCTCACCGACGCCTTCCCGGCCGAGCAGCGCGGGATGGCGCTGGGCGTCAACCAGATCACCGCGCTGGCCGGGCAGTTCCTCGGGCTGGTCGTCGGCGGGCTGCTCGCCGAAATCGACTGGCGCGCGGTGTTCTGGGTCAGCGTCCCGTTCGGACTGCTCGGCACGATCTGGTCGATCCGCAGCCTCCGCGAGGCCGGCACGCCCCAGCGCGCCAAGGTCGACTGGGGCGGCAACGTCACCTTCGCCGCCGGGACCGCGTTGCTGCTGGCCGCGATCACGTACGGCATCCAGCCCTACGGCGGCGCGGCGACCGGCTGGGGCAGCCCGTGGGTGCTCGGCGGCATCGGCGCCGGGGTGCTGCTGCTCCTGCTGTTCGGCGTCATCGAGACGCGCGTGGCGGCGCCGATGTTCCACCTCGGGCTGTTCAAGATCCGCGCGTTCGCCGCGGGCAACATCGCCGCGTTGCTGACTTCGGTCGCACGTGGTGGCATGCAGTTCATGCTCATCATCTGGCTGCAGGGGATCTGGCTGCCCCTGCACGGCTTCGACTACGAACGCACGCCGTTGTGGGCGGGCATCTCCATGCTGCCGCTGACCGTCGGGTTCCTGATCGCGGGCCCGGTGTCGGGCTACCTGTCCGACCGGTTCGGGGCCCGGCTGTTCTCGACCGGCGGGCTGCTGCTGGTCGCGGCCGCGTTCCTCGGGCTCCTGGCGTTGCCGGTGGACTTCTCCTATCCCCTGTTCGCCGCGCTGCTCGTGCTCAGCGGGATCGGCCAGGGCATGTTCTCCGCGCCGAACACCTCGGCGATCATGAGCAGCGTCCCGACCGAGCAGCGCGGCGTCGCCTCCGGCATGCGGGCGACGTTCCAGAACTCCGGGACGTCGCTGTCCATCGGCGTGTTCTTCTCGCTGATGATCGCCGGACTCGCGTCGTCGCTGCCGCAGACGCTGACCAGCGGGTTGCAGGCCCACGGCGTCCCGGCGAACGTCGCCGAAAGCGTTGCCCGGCTGCCGCCGGTGAGCACGCTGTTCGCGGCGTTCCTCGGCAGCAACCCGGTCGGGCACCTGCTCGGCCCGGACGTCCTGGCCGGGCTTTCCCCGGCCGACCGGTCGATCCTGACCGGCGGGGAGTTCTTCCCGCAACTGGTGTCCAGTCCGTTCCACCACGGCCTGGTGGTCGTGTTCACCGCGGCCGCGGTGATGGCCGTTGTCGCCGCGGTGGCGTCCGCTTCGCGCGGCAAGCGCTACTTCCACACCCCCGAGGGATCGAAGGAGAACCGATGACCGACGAGATCGTCGCCGGGACCGTCACCATCACCGGCCACGGCGGGGACGAGCTCGAGGCGTACCTGGCCAAACCGACCGACGACACCCCGCGCGGCGGGGTCGTGGTGATCCACCACATGCCCGGCTACGACGCGGCGACGAAGGAGATGGTCCGCCGCTTCGCCGTCGAGGGCTACAACGCGCTCTGCCCCAACCTGTACACGCGCGAAGCCCCGGGCGCGGACCCGGACGACGCGGCGGCGGCGGTCCGCGCTTCCGGCGGCGTCCCGGACGACCGCCTGGTCGGCGACGTCTCCGGCGCGGCGGACTACCTCCGCGCCCTGGAGAACTCGAACGGCCGCGTCGGCGTCATCGGCCACTGCTCCGGCGGCCGCCAGGCGTTCCTCGTCGGGTGTTCGCTGGACGTCGACGCGGCGGTCGACTGCTACGGCGCGTTCGTCGTCAACGACCCGCCGGAGGCCATGAAGCAGATGAAGCCGCTGCTCGGTCTGTCCTCGCAGCTGTCGTGCCCGCTGCTGGGCATCTTCGGCGCGGACGACCAGTTCCCGAGCCCGGACGAGGTCGCCGTGCTGGCGGCGGAGCTGGAGAAGCTGGGCAAGGAACACGAGTTTCACACGTACGCGGGCGCGGGCCACGCGTTCTTCGCGGTCGACCGCCCGAGCTACCGGCCGGAGGCCGCGAAGGACGGCTGGGAACGCATCCTCGACTTCTACTCCCGCACCCTGACCGCCTGAGAGGACTCGCGCATGTGCACTTACCTGACCGAGAAGTTCGCCCTCGAAGGCAGCGGCAAAGGCGCCCGCGGCTGGTTCCGGCTGAGCGAGGGGACGGTGTACGTCGACCACCCGGTCCACGCGCCGTACGCGCACACGGTGAACATCGACTTCCGCAACCCGGAGCTGGGCGCTTCGGCCCGCGTCGCCCTGGAGCTTACCGAGGAAGACGCGCTGGCCCTGGCGGACGCGATCCACGCGGCGGTGAAATCGGCGCCCGCGGGGCTGGCTTCACGGAACCAGTGAGGTTCGACCTGTTGCGCTTGCGTTGCTGGCGGTAGAACGCCGCTACGCCGTTGTTTTTTGTCGAGTACTCCTGATCTTCCGGGATTCGGCTCGGCCGAGGGAATATCGCGGGCACGCACTCCCCTCGGCCGAGCTCGGAGCCGTGAGAAATCATCAAGCTGCCATCCGAAGCGGCCACGGCTTTCGTCAAAGACGCCTACCAAACGAAGTTCGATCTGTGACTCACGGCGTGTAGAGCGCGCCCAGGAATTCCAGCAGCAGCCGCTCCCGCAGTGGCGCCGGTGCCGTTGCGAGGAGTGCGTTGATCGGGGCCATCCGGTCCGGCAGGCCCGACTCGCCGCCGAGGCCCGCCGCCGACAGGAGGCCCGCGAACTGTTCCGACGTCAGCGTTGCCGGGTCGAGCGCGGCCACGAACTCCGCCACGGCGGCGTCGACGAGAACCGGGCCGACCGCGCGGGCCGCGGCCACCGAAGCCGCGAGGTCGGTCAGGAACTCCTTCTCGCTGCCGTGGTTCGCCGCCGTCACCGTGAGGTGCAGGTTCGCCGGCGACGACAGGTGAGCGAACTGCGGCTGGACGTACCAGCCGCGGGCCTTCATCTCGTCCGCCACCGTGAACAGGTCGAAGCCGTCGTCGCCGGTGAACGCGATCAGCGTCGACACCGGGTCGCCCAGGATCCGCAGGCCGTCGATGTCGGTGATCCCCTCGCGGATGCGCGAAACGGCGGTACGCGTCGAAGCCGCCAGCGAGAGGTAGCCCTCCGGACCGAGGTGGCGGACCACCGCCCACGCCGCCGCCAGCGGGCCGCCCGAACGCGTGCTCTGGATCGTCGTGTTCAGCATCGTGTAGCCGGGCCAGGACGCGCTCGCGAAGTAGTGCGAGCGCCGCAGTTCCGCGGAAGCGTGCAGCAGCACGGACGTGCCCTTCGGGCAGTACGCGTACTTGTGCAGGTCCACCGAGATGCTCGTGACGCCGGGGACGCGGAAGTCGAACGGCGGGACGTCCGCGCCGAGACGGGCGAAGTACGGCAGCACCCAGCCGCCGATGCACGCGTCGACGTGCATCCGGACGCCGCGCTCCAGAGCCGCCGCGGCGATCGGAACGATCGGGTCGAGGACGCCGTGCGCGTACGAAGGCGCGCTCGCCACCACCAGCACCGTCGAGTCGTCGATCGCCGCCGCCATCGCGGCCGGGTCCGCGCGGAACGTCTCCGGGTCGACCGGGACGTCGATCCGGCGCAGCCCGAACAGGTGCGCCGCCTTGTGGAACGCCGCGTGCGCGGTCGTCGGGATCACCAGAGACGGCGAAGCGATCTCAGGGTGGGCGTCGCGGGCCGCCAAAACCGCCAGCAAGCACGACTCCGTGCCGCCGGAAGTCACCGAACCGACCACGCCCGGAACGGCGCCGAGCAACGCGGCGGCCTCCGCGACGAGGTCGTTCTCCATCCGCAGCAGGCTCGGGAACGCCGTCGGGTCGAGGCCGTTGGCCGACGACGCCAGCGCGTGCGCGGCCGCACCGAGGGAGTCCACTTCGGACAGACCGCTGTCGTAGACGTAGGCGAGCGTCCGGCCGCCGTGCGTCGGCAGGTCGCCCGCGCGCAGCTCCCTCAGCGCCGCCAGGACGTCCTCAGGCGAGTTCATGGCGCGGCTCCAGGACCTTGCGCCGCAGCAGCGGCAGGGCCAGCGCGATCAGTACGCCCGGGATGATCGACGCGCCGACGAGGATCGCCACGATCGCGCTGTGCGGCTGGGCCGTCGTCGCGTCCGTGCTCGACACGTACCCGCCGAACGCCAGGATGAGCGCCCACAGACCGCCGCCGAAGGCCAGCCCGAGCGTCTCCCCCGCGGTCCACACGCCGGCCGCGATCCCCGCGCGGGTCTCGCCGGTGCGCTCCTCCTCGGCGGTGATCAGGTCGGGCAGGATCGCCAGCGGGAACACCGAAATCCCGGCGTACCCGACCCCGCAGAGCGCCACGAACACGAACGACACGACCAGCGGGATCGACTGCGCGAACACCAGGCCGAGCAGGCCGATCGCGAACGCCGCGGTGGCCAGGCGGAAGCCGTTGAGCTTGCCGACCCGGTCGCCCAGGCGCGGCCACAGCGGCATGGTGACCAGCGCCGGGCCGACGAAGATGACGAACAGGATCGTGCCGTAGCCCTCGCTGCCGAGGATGCGCTGGGCGAAGAACGGGATCGCGGCGAGCACCGTGCCGATGCCCAGCGCCTGGATGAAGTAGGTGCCGAGCAGCCAGCGGAACGGCCGCCAGCCGGCCAGCGTCCGCACGAGCTCCCTCAGGTTCACCGTGTTGGGCCGCAGCGAGCCGACCGGCGCGTCCTTGAGCCCGAAGTACACCAGCAGCGTCGCGGCCAGCACGATCAGCCCGATCACCACGGCCATCACGCGGTAGCCGGTGACCCCGCCGATGCCGGCGCTGATCGCGGGGGCGCCGCCGCCGCAGATCAGGATCGTCACGGCCAGCACGCCGATCCGGACGCTGGTGAGCTTCGTGCGTTCGGTCGCCGACTCGGTCAGCTCGGCCGGCAGCGCGTTGAACGGCACCTGGAACAGCGCGTACGCCGTGGCGCAGGCGGCGAAGGCGATCGCCACGTACAGCGCGTCCGGCAGCGGGCTCCCGAACCCGGGGTGGGCGAACATCGCGGCGAACAGGATCGCGACGCCGATGCCGCCGATCAGCAGGAAGCGCCGCCTGCTGCCGGTCTTGAGCAGGTCCGCGTCGGACAGCCGGCCGGCGATCGGGTTGAACAGCACGTCCCAGGCCTTGGGCACGAACACGATCGCCGCGGCCCAGCCCGCGGGCACGGCCATCGTGTCGGTCAGGTACTTGACCAGGACCAGGCCCGGGACCGTGCCGAAGGACCCCGTGACGAACGAGCCGAGCGAATAGCGGAACCTCGTCCGGCCGGACAGCGTCGCCATGGTCCTCCTCGCAGAGCGGATCCCGATGCTGCGATCAGTAGTGGATCTCGGCCCGCACCGGGTAGTGGTCGGAGGGAATCGTGCCACCGTCGTAATGCACCAGCTGTACCGGGCCGACCTCGGCGCGTCGCACCGAGCCGACGTAGTCCAGCGAATCGCGGTAGGTCGCCGGGACGGACTTCGCCGCGGCCGGGTTGGTCGCGGCGTCGAAGGTGTACTCCCCCGCGCCGGTGGTCCGCAGCGTGCCGCCGAGCGCCGCCTCGCCCTGCTCGGCCTGGGTGCGGCCGGCGGCGTCGCGGCGGCCCTGCCCCGCCCGGTACTCGATGTTGAGGTCGCCGGCGACCGCCACGGCGTCCCCGGCCGGGACGCGGGCTGCCGTCAGGTCGCGGAGTTCGCCGAGCTGAGCCATCCGGACGGCGTGCGCCTTGGGCAGCGTCTCGGGTCCTTCGTCGGCCTGCAGGTGGGTGCCCGCGAGCCAGAGCGCCTTGCCGTGCGCGAAGATCCGGACCAGCGCGGCACCCTTGTTCGCCAGGTGGTCCGCCGTGCCGGAGTAGGAGTTCCGGTAGACGAGCTGGTGCTTCTCGGTGATCGGGTACTTGCTGAGCACGGTGACCCCGCCGTTGACGACGAACGGCGAGTTCGAGCAGTTCCCGCTCACCGACGTCCAGCCCGGCGACGTCGAGCAGGACTGGCCGACCAGCGGCGTCTGGAACGGGTAGGCGTCCACGAGCCGGCCGCGCAGGTCCTCGGCTTGGGCGCTGAAGGCTTCTTCGAGCACGACGACGTCGGTGTCCTGGGCGCGGATCACGCCCTCCGCGGCCTGCGCCCGGGCTTCCTTGTCGGCTGTGTTCGGGTTGGCGATCCAGGGGAGCTGCCAGAGGTTGAAGCTGAGCACGCTCACGGCGGCGTCCGCGGCCTGGGCGGGTGCGGCGGTGAAAGCGGCGATGACGACGGCGGCGAGAATGGCGGTCCTGCGCACGCGGGGTCCTTTCAGGAGACGACGAAGGCGCGGGAGGTCCCGCTGAGCTGGGCGATGGCGCCGGTGAGCCCGTGTTTCCAGGCTCCGAAGTGGACCACCCGGTACTTGCCGACGGGGGTGTTCGCGGGGATGTCCCAGGTGACTTCGGCGCGGGACTCGCTCACGAAGGTCCGGGTCCAGCGGAACTTCGTGGCCCAGTCGCCGTCGTCGGCGTAGCGGACCCAGCGGCCGTCGACGTACTGCTGGACCTCCAGGAACGTGCCGTCGCGGCGCAGGTCGTTCTTCGGGTGGCCGGTCACGAACGCGACCGAGACCTGCTCGCCCCGCCGGTAGCTGCTCTTCGCGTCGGTCACGAGGTCGCCGAAGCTCTTGAGCAGGGGCGCGCTGTCGAAGACGACGCCGGGCTGGAAGTTGACGAGCTTGCCGCGCAGGTCACGCGGGACCGGCCCGTGCGGCACCCTCGCGCCGGTCTTCAGCGCGGCGGCGAGCTTCCCGAACTCCTGCTGGTACGCCGGGAGCGTGTAGCGGCCGAAGAGCGTCGACGCGCCTTCGTACTGCTGCGAGTCGTACTCCTCCGGCGTCGTCACGTACTGGCTGTAGGCGTTCGAGTAGCCCTGCATGAGGACGTTCTCGAGCGGCACGCCGAGCGTCGAAGCGACGGTCTTCCGGATCCGCAGCCCGGCGACGATCGTGTACTCGGCGGGTCCGGCGACCAGGTGAAGCTGCCCGATCCGGACGATCTGCAGCGGCAGCACCTCCGGCGCCCACGGGTACGGCTTCATCGCGCCGAACGGCACGGCGACGACCTTCGGCGCCTGCGCGTCGGCCAGCGCCCGCGGGATCGGCGCGTCGATGCCGCCGAGCCAGTCGATGAAGGGGTTCTTGACGCCTTCGGGCAGCGGCAGGCCGGGGCCGTCCTCGGTGCTGCCGGCGAGCATCGAAACGCCGATGGCGGCGGTGCAGGTGCGGTGCGGGCGGCCGTCCGGGGTGAACTCCGGGGCCACGTCGACGGCGGACATGTCCACGTAGGTCAGCCGGTGGTCGACGCCGCCGGTGATCTTCTCGTCCGCCGCGTCGAACGCGCGTTTCGCCGCCTGGAACTGGAGTTCGCCGATCCGGCGCGTGTTCTCGAACTCCGTCTCGGGCGTGCCGGGCCGGAGGTTCAGGTTCGGCGTCATGTCGCCGGAGTTGGTCTGCGCGAAGGCGGCGACGAACCCGGGCGGGCCGTCGAGGTAGCGGACGCCGGCGTGGTCGTGCTCCCACGCGTAGGCGGCGTAGCCCTTGTTGTCGCTGCTGATCAGGTGGTTGCCGTTGCTCATCGACGTGCCGTGGGTGGCGAACCAGGTGATCGCGCCGACGTCCCGGCCGCCCTGGCGGAACCGCAGCACGGTGACCGCGGGGTCGATCGAGAGCGGGAAGTGGCCCTTGTCCGGGTTGCGCTCGAAGGCGACCCGGGAGCGGTTGGCGCTGGCGTCGGTCAGCTCGGTGCGGCCGAGGGACAGCTCGCCGGGCTTGAGGTCGTCGTGGGCCCGGCCGATGGCGTCGACGATCCCGGCGACGACGGCGTCGTAGGTCTGCTGCTGGAAGCCGAGGATCGACAGGTCGTAAGCCGCGTAGTGCGAGTCGCCGCCGCAGGCCGAGTGGGTGTGGGTGGCGTTGAGCAGGACGTTCTGCTCGGTGTAGCGGTCGCCGTACTTCCTCGCGAGCTCCCGCAGGACGCCCTGGTGCACGGACTGGAACAGCGCGCCCAGCTCGGCGGTGACGAAGACGATCCGGTTCGCGCCGTCGTCGACGATGAACGCGCGGGCCCGGGTGCGCAGGTGGATGCCGGCGGTCTGCTGCTGCGGCATGGAGTAGCCCATCATGCCGTTCTCGGCGGCGGGCCCGGTGACGTCCCCGATCCCGACGCCGACCTGCAGCGCCGTGGCCGCTTCGGCCGCTCTCCCGCCGAGCGCGGCGGCGAACGGGAGCGCGGCAGCTCCGGCCAGGACGTGACGACGGCTCACCCGCATGCGGTCTCCCGACTAACGTGAACGACTTTCGCGTTAGTCGGGGACCGTACGTGAGCCCGGCGCACCGGGCAACCCGGCGAAAGTTCCGGCAAGCGCCGGCCCGGGCACCCTCATGACTTTTGGAGCCAGGGCTCCGGCGAAGTCAAGACGGCGTTCCCGCTCCGATGACAACGGCTCGCCAAGGTCGCGAACGCCGACGGCCCGCAAGGTCATGAACGGGTCGTTCACCTCGCCAGACGACATGAACGACCCGTTCATGACGACCCGCGACCCCGGGCAGACCGCGCAAGACTTGCCGGTGCCCTCCATGGCGTTCAGCCCAGCGCGCCGGCGATCTTCGCCAGAGTCGCCGCGTCCCCGCGCAGCAGCAGCTGCGTCACCACCGTCTCCTCCCACGCCTGCAGCTCGTCGCGGATCTTCGCCGGCGGGCCGATCAGCGACGTGTCCTCCACCAGCGACGTCGGGATCGCGGCCGTCGCCTCGTCCTTGCGGCCGGCCAGGTACAGCTCCTGCACCTTGTCCGCCACGTCCTCGTAGCCCAGCCGCGCGAAGACGTCGTGGTGGAAGTTCACGCTCTTCGCGCCCATCCCCCCGATGTACAGCGCCAGCGACGGCTTGATCCACGACGCCGCTTCCTCGACGTCGTCGTGCACGATCACCGGGATCGAGCACGGCACCTCGAACGTCTCCAGGGTGTGCCGCGCGCCCGGCCGCGCGAAGCCCTCTTCCAGGGCGGCGCGGTAGAAGGCGTCGCTCTTGGGCGAGAAGAACAACGGCAGCCAGCCGTCGCCGATCTCCGCCGCCAGCGCGACGTTCTTCGGGCCCTCCGCGGCCAGGTGGATCGGGATCTCCTTGCGCAGCGGGTGCACCGTCGGCTTCAACGCCTTGCCGAGGCCCGTCCCGCCCCGCAGCGGCAGCTGGAAGTGGGCGCCGTCCAGGGTCACCGGTGCCTCGCGCGCGATCACCTGCCGGACGATGTCCACGTACTCCCGGGTCCGCGCCAGCGGCTTGGGGTACGGCTGGCCGTACCAGCCCTCGACGACCTGCGGGCCGGACGCGCCGAGCCCGAGCACCATCCGGCCACCCGACAAGTGGTCGAGGGTCATCGCGCTCATCGCCGTGGCCGTCGGCGTGCGCGCGGCCATCTGCACGATGTTCGTGCCCAGGCGGATCCGGCTGGTCGAGGCGCCGTACCAGGCCAGCGGCGTGAACGCGTCCGAGCCGTACGCCTCCGCCGTCCACACCGAGTCGAAGCCGAGCTCCTCGGCCTTGAGCACGGCCTCCAGCGCGCCCGGGGTCGGGCCGCTGCCCCAGTACCCGACGTGGAATCCCAGCTTCACGAATGCCTCCTAGACGTTCGGCGCGTAGTGCTCGGGCTTGCCCCGCTCGGACAGCGGGGGCAGGTTCCTCCGTGGAGTCTCGACCACCGGCGCGCCCGGAGCCACCTCGCCGCGCACGCGCCGCCAGCCGGCCCGGGCCCGCGGGTGGTAGCGGCGGTCGTGCGGGACGAGCTTGAACACGGCGTTGATCAGCTTCCCGGCCCGCCGGTGCCGGCGCGCGTCGCGCTCGGACCAGCGCAGGCCGAGCAGGTCGCGGATCTCGCGGTCGTACAGCCCGGTGGTCAGCCACACGAAATTGCGCGCGATCAGTGCGCTCAGCGGCCGCCAGAGCGGGTCCGGCAGCCACGGCAGGAACGGCGGTTTCGCGATCCCGCGCAGGTCGAGGACGTCCCGCGTGGCCTTGTTGTCCTCCAGGACCTCGGCGCACATGTGCTTCCAGTAGCGCTGGAAGTCCTCCCAGCTCTCCGGCACCGGCCGCAGGGTCATGTCGTACATCCGCCACCACGTGACGTGCTCGTCGAACAGCCGCCGCTTCTCGGCCTCGCCGATCCCGCCCATGAAGTGGTCGGCGATGAGGATGGTGCTGACGAAGAACGTCGAGTGCGCCCAGTAGTAGGTGTCCGGGTCGAGGGCGTGGTAGCGGCGTCCCCGGGCGTCGACGCCCTTGATCCGGTCGTGGTAGCCGCGGACCTGCAGCGCGGTGGCGTGGGCGCGCGGGCCGTCGTAGACGACGCCGCCGATCGGGTAGAGCGACCGGAAGAGCCGCTGCCAGCGCTCCTCGAAGAACCGCGAGTGCTGCTCGACGCCGGCGCCGAGGCCCGGGTGCATGTTCTGCATCGACCCGGCCCAGAGGGCGATGAGCAGGCCGCGCCAGTCGCCGAAGTACTTCCACGTCAGCGAGTCGGGACCCAGTGGCTCCGTGACATCCGGGGCTCCGCCCCGGGCCGGGGGCTTCGCCACCCGGGCCCCCTCAAAGCGTTCCGGTGTCATCGGCACACTCCTCGTCGAGTCGAACTGACTACGGCTGTTGTCAGGCTAGGATCTGACAACACACGTAGTCAACCGAGGAGTGATCATGCCGGGCCGCACCTGGGCGGGCACGACGCTGGACGACCGGAAGGCGCAGCGGCGCGCGCAGCTCGTGGCCGCCGGTCTCGAGCTGCTGGGCACCGAGGGATCGGCCGCGACGAGCGTCCGCGCGGTGTGCCGGCACGCGAAGCTGACCGAGCGCTACTTCTACGAGAGCTTCGCCGACCGCGAAGAGCTGGTCGCGGCGGTGTACGAGCACGTCGGCGAGCAGGCGCGGCTGGCGCTCGTGGCCGCGGTGCGGGACGCGCCGAGCCCGGTCCTGCGGGCCGAGAACGCCGTGCGCGCGTTCGTCGAGCTGATCGTCGACGACCCGCGCCAGGGCCGCGTGCTGCTGCTCGCCCCGCTGACCGACCCCGCGCTGACCCGCCGGGGCCTGCACCTGCTGCCCGTCTTCGCCGCGCTCGTCGGGGAGCAGCTGTCCCACGGCGACGAGACCGAACGCCAGATGGTCGCCGTCGGGCTGGTCGGCGCGCTGAGCAACGTCTTCATCGCCTACCTCGACGGCTCGCTGAAGGTCTCGCGCGAGCGGCTCGTCGCCCACTGCATGAAACTCGTGCTCGGCGCCGACGACCACTGACCTCACCTCCGACCTGGTGACAGTCGCGCGGCTGATCGGGCACACTCAACCCATGCGTACCGCTGGGCGGAACGACGGCGCGAGCGGCGACGGCCTCGTCGCGGCCCGGCTCGCCGCGCTCCTGGAAGCCTTCCGGCCCGGCGACGAGACCCTCGGCGTCTCCGAACTGGCCCGCCGGACCGGGCTGGCGAAGACGACGGTGCACCGGCTCGTCGGGCACCTCACCGGCACCGGCCTCCTCGAGCGCGAGGACGGCGCGGTGCGGCTCGGGCTGCGGCTGTTCGAAATCGGCCAACTGGCCTCGCCCCGCCGGGGACTGGTCGAGGCGGCCCGCCCGTACCTCGCCGACCTGCGCGAGGCGACGCGCAACACCGTCCACCTCGCCATCCTCGAAGGCACCGAAGTCGTCTACCTCGACGTCCTGCGCGGCCCGGACGCGCCGACCCTGCCCTCGCGCATCGGCGGCCGGTTCCCCGCGCACGCGACCGGGGTCGGCAAGGCGATCCTCGCGTTTTCTCCGGAATCCGTGGTGAACCAGGTGATCGACGCCGGATTACCCCGGATGAGCCCGAAGACGATCACCGCGCCCGGCCTGCTCCGGCGTCAGCTCACGCGGATCCACGAGGACGGCATCGCGCTGGAGCGCGAGGAATCCGGCGTCGGCGTCGTGTGCGCGGCCAGCCCGCTGCTGGACGCGCACGGGGTCGCGGTCGCCGCCGTTTCGATTTCGGGGTGGGCCAACCGGATGCGGACCGAACGGGTCGCGCCCGCCGTCCGGACGGTCGCACTCGCGTTGACCCGGACACTCTCCGGATCCACTCGGGACAGTCGGAAATAATCTTGCGGGACAACGCTTTCTTCGTGTCTAGGCCGTCCGGCTGACGTAATCGTCCCGAGCTGGACCGGTGATCGGAAGCGGCTACGATCCGTCCAATGGCCCAGCACAGCCGGGGGACGACGGACCCGGGCCGCTCCCCCGCGACGCTTCCCGGACCGGCCGCCGCCGGTTCCTCCGCCGCGCACCGGTTGTTGTCGCTCGACATCGTGCTCGCGCTGCTGGCGCTGGCCGGCGGCCTGCGGGTGCTGTACCTCGCCGCGCCCGCACCGGCCCTGCCCGCCGAGGGCGCGAACATCGCGCACGCGTACGCGCTGGGGCACCTCACACCGTTCACCGACGCGGGCGGCGCCGGGGTGAGCCCGTTCGGGTGGTGGCAGCTCTCGGCCTACACGATGGTCACCGACGCCTTCGGGCGCTCGGCGACGGCGCTCGCGGCGGTCCGCGAAGCCGTGCTCATCGCCGCGGTGCTCGGCGCCCTGCTGCTGTGGTTCCTGGCGCGCCGGCTCGGCCTGACGCGGTGGGCGGCGGCGGCCGCGGTGGTGCTGCTCGCGGCGTCCCCGCTCGCGCTCGGCCTGCAGCGGCTGGTCGTCGTCGAGCACCTCGCGGCGGTCTGGGCGCTGGGCGCGCTGGTGCTCATCACCAAGCCCGGCGCCCGGATCCGGCACGACGCGCTGGCCGCGGTCTGCCTGCTCGCGGCCGTGCTCACTTCGCCGCTCGCGCTGGTCTTCCTCCCCGCGGCGGGCTGGCTGCTGGTGCGGCGCGCGCCCGTCCGCGCGGCGCTGGTGGCGGTGCTGCTCAACCTCGGGCTGGGCATCGCGTTCGGCCCGGCGGCCGCCGTCCTCCGGCCGCACCTCGCCGACGGCGGCCGTCCGGCCATCGTCGACTGGGTCGCCCTCGACCCGGCGTGGGCGGTGCTCTCGACCGTGGCGCTGGTGGCCGCGCTGGCCGTGACCGCGTTGCGGCCGTTCGCGGTGTCCGGCCTGCTCCTCGTCGCGACCCTGTTCGTGCCCGGCGTGCCGGACACCGGCGTGCTCGCGCTGCTGCTGCCGCTGACCCCGCTGCTGCTGGCCGCGGTCGTCCAAACCGCGTCGCGGCAACGCGCCCCGGCCCACCGCTGGAACCCCGGCCGCGGTCCCGGGACGGCGCTGGTGTCGCTCGTCCTGGTCGCCGTGGTCGCGGCCGGCTGGGTCTACGGCTACCCGGCCCTGCGGCCGACGACCGACCGCGGCGGGCCACTGGCCGAAGCCCAGCAGTGGTTGCGGGCCAACGCTTCCGGCGCCCGGGTGCTGGTCGACGACGGCGCCTGGGCGGAGCTCGCCAAGGCGGGCTGGCCGACCGGCCTGCTCGTCCCGCCCGCCGCGTGCGCGGCCGGCTGCCCGCCGGTCGAGTGGGCGGTCTTCGCGGACGGCACGACCGATCCCCGCGGCCGCTACCCCGCCCTCGGCATCACCCTGGCCGAAGCCGGCGTGACGGCGGTGTTCGGTGACGGCGACCGCGCGGTCACCGTCTCCCGCCTCGGCCTGCCCGCCGCCGACCCGGCCGCGCCGTCGGAGGAGTCCGCCCGCACCCACGCGGGCGAGGCACTGGCCGCGTCGACCCGGATCACCCTGCCCCCGGACGCCACCGCGGTCCTGCGCGAGGGCCACGTCGACCCGCGGCTGATCGCCACCCTGGCCGCGCTCGCCGCGATCCGGCCGGTCAGCGTGGGGGCGTTCCCCGCCGTCCCCGGCGAAGACCCCGCCGGCCAGCCGCGCCGCCGGGTCCTCCTGACGGCGGGCAAGGACGCCGTGGCGGCGTTCTACACCGGCCAGCGCGACCTGTTCCGCCCGTCCTCGGTCGCCGAGACCACCGACGGCGTGCTCGTCACGTACCCGCTGTTCGCACCCCCGGGGCTGCTGGTCCCGTTCTCCTCCCCCTGACGGCGAAAGGACCACTCATGCGCACGCTCACGTCCAGAACGCTCAGACCCGGCGGGCTGATCGCCGCGGCCCTGCTGCTCGTCGCGCTGACGCCGGTGACGGCCGGGGCGGCGACCGCCCCCGGCCCGGGCGTCGGCTGGATCCGGGTCGGTCACCTCTCCCCGAAGGTACCTCCGGTGGACATCTACTTCGCCCCCTTCGGGCAGGCCGAGAAGGTCGTCATCCGCAAGGCGGGCTACGGCGCCGTGACGCCGTACTCCTCGCTCGACCCCGGCAAGTACACGCTCTCGATGCGGCCCGCCGACGCGGCGTCGAGCACCCCGCCCGCGCTGTCGGCGACCATCGAGGTGGCCGAACGCAGCGCCTACTCGCTGCTGGTGTTCGCGAACGGACCGGACGGCACGCTCAAGGGCGACCTGGTGAACGACGACCTCAGCGCGCCCGCCGCGGGCAAGGGCCGCGTGCGGGTCGTCGAAGGGTCGGCGGCGATCGCGCCGGTCACCGTGGCCGGGCCGCAGGGCGTCACGCTCGCCAAGGACGCGGCCTACGGCCAGACGTCGTCCTATGTGGACGTGCCGGAAGGGCGCTGGCCGCTGCAGCTCTCCGGTGGCGCGGTGAAGTCGGCCGCGGACGTCGACGTCAAGGCGGGCTCGTCGACGACGCTGCTGGTCACCGAGAACGCCGGGGCGCTGAAGGCGAACCCCATCTCCGACGGTGCGTCGCTGCCCGAACCGCCGAAGCTCGGCGTCGAGACCGGGGGCGGCGGCACCGCGCCGTCGTCCGGCACCCCGCTCTGGCCGGCGCTGGCGGCGGCCGGGTTGCTGGCCGCGCTGCTCTGGGGACGCCGGGCGGCTCGTGCGCGCTGACCTCGGCGCGCTGCTCGTCGTGGCGCTGCTGGCCGCGGGCTGCTCGGCGGCCCCGGCCGCACCACCACCCGTCGTCCCGGCCGCGACCACACCCGCGTCGCCGTCGGCGACCGGGCCCCTGCCGCTGCCCGCGGCCGCCGACGTCCGCCCGGTGCGGCTGCGGATCCCCGCCATCGGCGTCGACGCGCCCGCGCTCGTGCCGCTCGGGCTCGGCGCCGACCACCAGCTCGAAGCACCCGCGCGCTTCGAGGACGTCGGCTGGTACGCCGCCGGGCCGGTCCCGGGTGACGCCGGCCCGGCGGTGATCGCCGCGCACGTCGACTCCCGCTCCGGCCCGGCACCGTTCTTCCGGCTGCGCGACCTGCACGGCGGCGACCAGGTGTTCGTCGCGCGCTCCGACGGCGAGGAAACCCGGTTCGTCGTGGACGCCGTCCAGCGCTACCCGAAGGACGCGTTCCCGACCGACGCGGTGTACGGCCCCGCGCCGGGCAGCGCACTGCGGCTCATCACCTGCGGCGGCAGCTTCGACGCGGCGAAACGCTCGTACCGCGACAACATCGTCGTCTACGCCTCGACGCGGTGGGGCTAGTACTCCTTCAGCAGCCCGCGCCGCGCCAGCTCGGGCCGGACGCCGTCGCCGAACCAGTACGCCTCCTCGAGGTGGGGGTAGCCCGACAGCACGAACTCGCTCACGCCGACGCTGTGGTACTCCTCGATCAGGTCCGCGACCTCGGCGTGGCTGCCGACGAGCGCGGTCCCGGCGCCGCCGCGGACCAGGCCGACGCCGGCCCAGAGGTTCGGGTGGATCTCCAGCCCGCGGACCCCGCCGTCGGTGCGGCCGCCGTGCAGCGCGACCATCCGCTGCTGCCCGACCGACTCGCTCGCGGCCAGCTGCGCCTGCGCCTTGGCGACCTGCTCCGGGCTCAGCGCGTCCAGGAGCTTCTGCGCTTCCGCCCATGCCTCGGCCGAGGTGTCGCGCGAGATCGTGTGCAGCCGGACGCCGAACCGGATCGCCCGGTCACCGGCCAGCGCGCGGACCTTGCCGATCTTCTCCGCGACCTGCGCGGGCGGCTCGCCCCAGGTCAGGTAGACGTCGGCGTGCCGGGCCGCCACCGGCAGCGCGGCCGGCGAGGAGCCCCCGAAGTAGATCGGCGGCGCCGGGTCCGGTGCGGCCAGCGTCGTCGCGCCTTCGACCTTCAGGTGCTCGCCCTCGAAGGTGAACGGCTGCCCGGACCAGACCCCGCGCACGATGGTGAGGAACTCGTCGGTGCGCGCGTACCGGGCGTCGTGGTCGTGCCAGTCGCCGAAACGCCGCTGCTCCACGGCGTCGCCGCCGGTGACGATGTTGAGCAGCACCCGCCCTTCCGACAGGCGCTGGAACGTCCCCGCCATCTGGGCCGCGAGCGTCGGCGAGATGACGCCGGGGCGGAACGCGACCAGGAACTTCAGCCGGGTCGTCTCGCGGATCAGCGCGGCCGTCGTGAGCCACGCGTCCTCGCACCACGTACCGGTCGGGGTCAGCACCCCTTCGAAGCCCTGCCGCTCGGCGGCGCGGGCGACCTGCGCGAGGTAGTCGAGATCCGGTTGGCGCTGCGCCGACGGGCCCTGGGACCGGTTGGCGTGGAAGCGTTCCACGATCGTGCGGCCGTCGCCGCTGGTGGGCAGGAACCAGTGCAGACCGATGCTCATCCGTTGCTCCTCGCCTGGTCCAGGTCAGGGGCGAACCGCCGGTCCGCGAACGCGGCGAAGTCCACCTTGCCCGGCAGAGTCTTCTCCTCGGTGAAGGCGTCCGCGAGCTGTTGTTCGGAAGCCACCACCGAGTCGTCCAGCGGGATGGGCAGGTCCCGCCCGGCGTCGACGGCCTTCTGCGCCACTTCGGGCTTCAGCCCGGTCTCCTCGGCCCAGGCCGCCGCCCACTCCCGCCGGTGCGTGTCGGCCCACTTCTGCGCCTTGACCACCCGGACGGCGAAGTCGCGAAGCGCCGAGTTCTTGCCGGGGTCGGACAGCGCGGCCGTGCCCGCGGTCAGGAACCCGAGGCCGTTCGAGGCCCCGCGGCCGTCGGCCAGCACGCGGGCGTGCGCCTCGATCTGCGCCTGCGCGGTATAGGGGTCCCAGATCGCCCAGGCGTCGATCGTGTGCTGGGTGAACGCGGCGTAGGCCTCGGCCGGCTGCAGGAAGTTCAGCTTGACGTCCTTTGTGGACAGACCGTTGTTGTGCAGCGTGTTCAGCAGCTGGCCGTGGGCCGAGGTGCCCTTGGCGACGCCGATCGTCTTGCCCTTCAGCTCGGCGACGCCGCGCAGCGCCGAGTCCGGCGGGACGAGGACGGCTTCCCGCTCGACGTTGCTGCGCGAAACGCTGATCACCTTGATCTTCGCCTTCGCCGCGGCCGCGAAGATCGGCGGCGTGTTGCCGACGCGGCCGGTGTCGATCGCGCCGGCCGACGCGGCCTCCAGCAGCGGCGGGCCCGAGGTGAAGGTGGCCCACTCGATCTTGTACGGCGTCCCGTCCAGCAGCCCGGCCGCGGTGAGCAGCGACTTGACGCCGCCCTTCTGGTCACCGACCTTGAGCGTCACCTTCGCCAGGTCCGCCGCGCTCACCGGACCCGGCACGGCCGCCTGGTCGGTACCGGCCGCCGAGCCGCACCCGGCCAGCGCGAACGCGGCCGCGACGACCGCGACTCCCCTACGCCACAGCATCTTCGGTCACTCCCAGGTCTGTCAGCACACGGCGGCGGAGGTCGTCGTGGTCATCGGTCTCGCGCGGGCGGTGGGTGGCCACGATCCGGCCACCGTCGAGCACCAGGACCCGGTCCGCGAGGCGCAGGGCCTCGTCGACGTCGTGGGTCACCAGCAGCACGCCCGGGCGGTGGCGCCGCCAGAGGTCCAGCACCAGGCCGTGCATCGCGATCCGGGTGAGCGCGTCGAGGGCGCCGAACGGCTCGTCGAGCAGCAGCAGGTCGGGTTCGCGCACCAGCGCGCGGGCCAGTGACACGCGCTGCGCCTCGCCGCCGGAGAGCGTGAGCGGCCAGTCGTCGGCGTGCTCGGTCAGCTGGACCTCGGCGAGGGCCTTCTCGGCCAGCGCCCGGTTGCGGGATTTCGAGACGCCGTCCTGACGCAGTCCGAGGACGACGTTGCGCCAGACCTTCCGCCACGGCAGAAGTCTCGGCTGCTGGAACGCGACCGAGACGGTCCCGGTCACATCCGCTCCGCCCTCGACGTCGCCGTCGAGTCCGGCGAGGACGCGCAGGAGCGTCGACTTGCCGGAGCCGCTGCGGCCCAGCAGGGCGACGAACTCGCCGCGTTCCACGGTCAGGTCGAGTCCACTGAGGACGGTCCGGTCCCCGAACCGTTTGGTGAGGTCGCGGACCTCGGCTACCGGGTTCGCCACCGCAGCACCTTCCGTTCGAGCAGCCGGACCAGCGCGTCGGTGACCAGGCCGAGCAGGGCGTACAGGACGAGACCGACGACCACGACGTCGGTGCGCAGGAACTCGCGCGCGTTGTTGATGAGGTAGCCGACGCCGGCGTCGGCGTTGACCGTCTCGCCGACGATCAGCGCGAGCCAGGCGAGGCCGAGCGACTGGCGCAACCCGACGAGCGCCTGCGGCAGCGCGCCGGGGACGATGACGTGCCAGAGCCGTTCGGCGCGGCTGAAACCCAGCGCGCGCGAGGCTTCGACGAGGTTCGGGTCGGCGCCGCGGATTCCCGAGTGGACGTTCAGGTAGAGCGGGAAGGCCACGCCGAGGGCGACCAGCACGATCTTGGTTTCCTCGCCGATGCCGAACCACAGGATGAACAGCGGGATCAGGCCGAGGAAGGGCAGCGTGCGCAGCATCTGGACGGGCGGGTCGACCAGCGCTTCGCCCCAGCGGGACAGCCCGGACACGATGCCGAGCAGCACGCCGGCGATCGCGCCGAGCGCGAACCCGGCGCCCACCCGGCCGAGCGAAACGGCGAAGGCGTCACCGAGTTCGCCGCTGCGGGCGACTTCGACGCCGGCCTGCACGACCGTCCACGGTGAACTGAGCTTGTCGGGGGGCAGGACGCCGGTGGCGCTCGCGAGCTGCCAGGCGGCCACGAGCACCACCGGGCTGATCCAGCGCCGCAGGTCGAAGCGCCGCAACTTGCGAGGTGGCCGCTCGGCGGCCGGCCGGGCGCGCGGGAGCACGCCCGTGGTGGAAATCGACACGGATTTCTCCCGGGGACGGGGACATCGGGGTTGCGTGGTCCCGACTTTCCGGTCCTCGGGAAGCGAAGTCAATCCGCGCCCACTCCGTGAACGCCCGGTGTTTCAGCCCGTGGAACGACTTGGCTCAGCCGCCGAACATGACCTTCCATTCGTCCAGCGACCGCGGCCGGTAGAGGAAGTTGCTGCGCTTCACTTCGGACAGCGCGGCCGACGGCTCGGCGGAGTACCGGTGCCCGGGGTAGACGACGGGATCCCCGGCCAGCCCGGCGAGCGCCTGCAGGCTGCGGTAGATCTCTTCGGTGTCCCCACCCGGGAAATCGGTGCGGCCACAGCCTTCGAGGAACAGCGTGTCCCCGGAGACGAGCTTGTCCTCGACGAGGAAGCACTGGCTGCCCGGCGTGTGCCCGGGCGTGTGCAGCAACCGGATCGGGATCGAGCCGACTTCGAGGACGTCGTCGTGGTCGTGCGTGCGCAGGTCGGTCCCGGACACCCCGGTGACCCGCTTGACCCACTCGCTCTCGGCCCCGTTGACGTGGATCGGCACCTGCCGGATCGCGAGCAGCTCGGCGATCCCGGGGAGCGAGAAGCCGAGCATTTCGCCCCCGACGTGGTCGGGGTGGTGGTGCGTGGCGAGCACCCCGGTCAGCCGCATGCCGTCGTTCTCGAGCACGTCCAGCAGATCCTGCACGGCGTAGGCGGGATCGACGACCACCGCATCCCCGGTTTCGCGATCGCCGACGAGGTAGGCGAAGTTCAGCATCTGCGTGGCAACGGGGTCGCCAACGGCGAAGTCGCGCCCGGCGAGCAGCTGCCGGAAGTAGAGCCGATCAGTCATGCCGGACACCCTACGGTCCGCCGGTCGCCGCCTGGGTGAGTGCCGTCAGGACCGCCGTCACCGCCGGTGGGTCCGGTGGGTCGCCGTACGTGGCGGCGTGGATGCGGCGGTGGACGCCCGGCAGTTCGGTCGCGTGGATGTCCGGCCGCCGGTGGGCTTCCAGCGCGAGCCCGGGCAGCGTCGCGACGCCCAGGCCCGCCGCCACCAGGGACTGGACCACCACCATGTCGTCGCTCAGGGAACCGACGCGCGGGGTGAAGCCCGCCGCGGCGCAGAGGGCGTCCAGTTCGGCTCGGCAGCGTTCGCAGCCGCCGATCCAGGTGGAGTCGCGGTGGTTCGCCAGGGTGTCGGCCGGGTGGCGGCTGATCAGGTGGATCGGGTCGTCGGTGAGGTGGCGGAAGCGGAAACCCTCGTCCTCGAGCCGCGAACCGGCGTGCTGGAAGACCAGCGCGACGTCGATGTCGCCGCGGCGCAGCAGGTCCAGGGCCGCCACCGGGTGCTCGTCGACGAGGCTCAGTTCCAGGCCCGGGTGGTCCCGCGCCAGGGTGGCGGCCGCTTTCGGGACGAGCGTGCTCAGCGCCGACGCGTTCGCCGCCAGCCGGACGCGGCCGGTTCGCAGGCCCACCTGGGCGGCCAGCTCGGTGGCCGCCGCGTCGACGCGGCCGAGGATCTCCGCGGCGCGGTCGGCCAGCAGGCGGCCTTCCGGCGTCAGGCGGATGCCGCGGCCGACGCGCTGCAGCAGCTGGGCGCCCGTCGCCGCCTCCAGGCGGGACAGGTGGTGGCTCACCGACGGCTGCGAATAGCGCAGTTCGCGGGCCGCGTCGGTCACCGAGCCGTGGCGGGCCACCGCGGCCAGGACCTTGAGCTGGACCAGGCTGAGCATTCATCGACGATATCAATGCTTCGCCGCCGGAATTGGCATTGGACGGCATGCGACGTCCGGGACATCCTGGTGTCCATCCGACGAGGGAGGCACGACGATGACCCAGGGTTGGTGACCTGCGACCTCACGATCACGGTCGACGGCTACGCGGCCGGGCACGGCCAGAGCGAGGAGCGGCCGTTCGGCGACGACGGCGGCGACGGCTGGGGCGACCGGCTGCACGCCTGGTACGGCGAGGGCCGCGACGAGCACCCGGCCGAGTTCGACCGGATGCTCACCGCCAAGGCGTTCATCATGGGGCGCAACATGTTCGGCCCGGTGCGGGGCGCGTGGGACCGGCCGTGGACCGGCTGGTGGGGCGACGAACCGCCGTACCACGGCCCGGTGTTCGTGCTCACCCACCACCCGCGCGACCCGCAGCCGATGACCGGCGGCACCACCTTCCACTTCGTCACCGACGGCATCGAGGCCGCGCTGGACCGCGCGCGGGAAGCGGCCGGTGACGGCGGCATCTCCATCCACGGTGGCGCGAGCACCGTCAACCAGTACCTCGCCGCCGGCCTGATCGACGAGGTGCGGCTGCACATCTCGCCGTACACGCTCGGCGACGGCGTCCGGCTGTTCGACGGCGTGCCGCCGCTGCGCCTCGAGCAGCTCGACGCGCGCCCGACGCCGTCGGTCACGCACCTGCGGTATCGCGTGCTTCGCTGAAGCTGCCCGTGGTGAGGACGAACCGGCCGAAGACGTCGCCGGCGTCGAGCCGGCGGTGCGCTGACGCCGCTTCCTCCAGCGGCAGCACCTCGTGCACGACCGACCGCAGGCCGCCGGCGAAGAGGTCGGCGGTGGCGGCGGCGCGGTCGGCCATCGGCACGGTGTCCGCGCTGAAGGTCGCGAAGGACAGCGAGCGCCGGAACCCCGCGAACAGCACCTTCCCGAAGTCGGCGGGCGGGTCGCCGCCCATCAGGCCGACGGTCACCAGGCGCCCGTTGGGGTTGAGCTTGGCGAAGAACGACGGCAGGTCCGGACCGGCGACGATGTCGAGGATGACGTCGTACCCCTCGGCGCCCTCGCCGTCGCGGCCGAACACGTGGGTCGCGCCCAGCTCGCGCAGGCGGTCGCCGCGTTCGGGCGACGACGTCGTCACGGCGATCGCGGCGGCGCCACTGCGGGCCGCGAGCTGGACCGCCATGATCCCGATGCCGCCGGCCGCGCCGCGCACCAGCACCGACTCGCCCGGGACGAAGTGGACGTGGCGCAGGGCGAAGTGCGCGACCATGCCGGAGCTGCCGAGCGTCACGGCGTCGACGGGCGACACCTCCGGCGGCAGCGGGACGAGCGTCTCGGCGGACGCGACCGCCTGCTCGGCATAACCGCCGCCGGTGCCGGCGAACGCCCAGACGCGGCGCCCCGCCCAGGCCGGGTCGACGCCGTCGCCGACCGCGGCCACCGTGCCGGCGATCTCGCCGCCGAGGACGTGCCCTTCCCGGAAGCCGTAGGCGGCGAGCGCGCCCCGGCGGATCAGGACGTCGACGCCGCCGACGCCGATCGCCTCGGTGGTGATCAGCACCTGGCCACCGGCCGGGCTCGGGACCGGGAGGTCGACGACCGCCATCCCGCCGGGTTCGCCGAACGCCTGCACCGCGACTGCTTTCACTGTTCTTCTCCGTCGTTCCGGGGTCGATGATCGACGCCGGACGTTAACGGACGCCCCCGTCCGGTTCGCTAAAGTGAGGGAGTGACCGAAGCTTTGTCTCAGGTCCTGCGCTCCGACGCCCGGGACAACCGCGAACGCATCCTCGAGGCCGCCCGCGCGATCTTCGCGGCCGAGGGCCTGGCGGTGCCGATGCGCGAGATCGCCCGGCGCGCCGACGTCGGCCCGGCGACCCTGTACCGCCACTTCCCGACCAAGGAAGCGCTGGCCACCGAAGCGTTCGCCGACCAGATGCACGTGTGCTACGCGATCGTCGACGACGGGCTCGCCGACCCCGACCCGGCGCGCGGCTTCACTTCGGTGCTCACGAAGCTGTGCGAGCTGCACGCCCGCGACCGGGGTTTCACCGCGGCCTTCACGGCGGTGTTCCCGCACGCGATGGACTTCGCCGCGGCCCGCGAACGCGCGGTGAAGTCCATCGCCGAGCTGACCCGCCGCGCCCGGGAGGCCGGCTACCTGCGCCCCGACGTCGAACTCGACGACGTGATCCTGGTCCTCATGGCGAACGGCGGCATCCAGGCCACGTCACCGGCGGCGCACGTCGCGGCTTCACGGCGCTTCGCCGCCCTTGCCATCCGGGGCCTCCGGGCCTGACGCCCACTGGTGGCCGCTCCCCTGGTGGAGGGCGGCGTACGCGCGGTCCCTGAGGACGTTGGCCTCGTGGTCGGACAGGGTGGCGCCGAGCGGGCGGAGCACCAGTCGGACGAGCAGGTTCTTCTGCCCGGCGTGGGCCCCGAGCCGGGCGAGCGCGGCCGGCGGCAGTTGCGCGCACGGCGTCTCCTGCCGGATCTCGACCGACTCGACGACGTCGGCGTCGTCACCGAGCGCGTCGCGGACGCGGTCGCCGAGGTCTTCGGCCCGGTCGCCGGCGTCGACGGCGATCGACAGGTCCCGGCGCACGGACGGCAGCGCGGACACCGGCCGGTAGGGCGCGAGATCGGTCAGCTGCCTGGCGACGGCCGGTTCGGCCGAGCGGAGGAGGCGGATGTCGGGGATGCCCTTGCGCAGCATCAGCATCCGGTCGAGACCCATGCCGAGCGCGAGCCCGGACCACCCGGCCCCGAGCCCCGCCCGCGCGAGCACGCCGGGGTGCGCGAGCCCGCACTCGGCGACTTCGACCCAGCGCCCGTCGTGTTCGACGTCGAGCTGAGCACCGTCCACTGTGTACGGGTGGCGGCGGGGTTCGAGCCGCCACTCCCGCTCCGGGACGAGCGCGGCGACCATGTCCTCGAGATCGGCTCGGGTGACACGGGCGTGGGTGATCCGCCACAGGTCGAGCTGGTGCGGGGTGCCGCTGTGCAGCCGGTCGATGCTGTCGCGCCGGTAGACGACGCCGGGGCAGACGAGCAGGACGTCATCGGCCGGATTCGCGGCCAGCGCCCGGAGCGCGGCGGGGATCATGGCGCTGGAGTGGCTGCGGAGGACGTGGTCCTGGTCGACGTACCGGGTGTAGCGGGCGTCGCGGGTGACGTCGGCGGGGTCGTAGCCGAGGTTGTCGTAGTTGTCGGCGATGGTGACGACGCGATCGCCGGGCCACCACCGGACGGCGGTCGGCCAGAGGTCGGCGAGGGCCTCGACGGCCTGGCTGACGACGAGCTGAACGGCGTGCGCGCCGGCCCGCGGATCGGTGAGATCCCGGACGGCGAGAGCGCGCACGAGCTGGGCGGGGGTGAGTGGTTCGGGCATGACGGACCTCCGTGGTGAGCGGGTGAGGTGGCGGGACGGCTCCCCCTGGCCCGGGCACCCGGCGAGGTCAGTGCGTTCCGGCGGCCGCTGCTCGCGGCCGCGCGCTGTCAGGTCGAGCTGACGGCGGATGTGGCACCGGAACCCCGCTGGCACCCACGAAGGGCCAGGGGGCCGGTAAATCGGCGGTACTCCGCAACGACGGCCACGCACCCAGGATAGGGCTGGCGTCACGCGGATTTCGGGGCCGCGGCAGGGTTCACCACGTCAGCCGACGCGGGTACACCGGCGACCGAGCTCGTCACCGACCGGTCCCGCACGCGGGCCGGCTATCGCACGCGCCGGCTGCGACCAAGCCCGGGAGGGACTCCGCTGAACGTGCTCCCCGCCCGCCCGCGCACTGGCCGGCCTCCGAGGGGCGGACACACCCCCGTCGGCGGGCGCGCTCGCCGATCCCGCCTTCCTCTACCGCAGCCAGGCCCTCACCGCCCCTGTCGTCCGCTCATCCCTCCCTCACTCACCCACCTCCCCGTCCGCCAGCTCCCGCAGCAAGTCCAGGTGCCCCACGTGCCGCGCCGTCTCCTGCACGACGTGGGCCACCACCCAGCGGACCGTGAACTCCGACCGCCGCCGCGTCCGGTCGTCCGGGCCCAGCCGCCGCAACGCCTTCTCCGCCCGGCCCCACTCCGCCCGGTACGCCGCCACCACGGACTCCGGTGTGTCCGACTCCGCCACATCCCAGCTCGGATCCGGCGACCCGGCCCACAACGACGGCAGGTCCGCCCCACCTGCCTCGATGCACAGCCACCAGCGCTCCACCGCCGTCAGGTGCTTCACCACCCCCAACGCGCTCAGCCGCGGCGAAGTGGGCAACGGGGCCGCCGCCGCCAACTCACGAGGCAGGCCCGCCAGCTTGTTGACCGCCGTCGCGCGGAGGAACTGCAGGAAGTCCAGCTGGAGGCGCAGTTCGTCGGCCGCGAGCCTCGCGGGCCAGCGGCGGTGCGTCTTCGAACTCGTGTTCGACATGACCGCAACGTACCCCACGGGTCCGACAAAATAGAGTGATCGCCATGTGGTGGGGACTGCTTTGCGCCCTCGGCGCGGCGATCGCGTACGGCGTGGCTTCGGTGATGCAGGCGGTCGCCGCGCGGGCGACCGACACCGGAGGCGACGGCGGCGTCGATCCGAGACTGCTCGTGCGCGTGCTCGGCCAGTGGAAGTTCGTGCTGGGGCTCGCACTGGACATCCTGGGGTTCGTCGCGCAGATCGCCGCCCTGCACGTCCTTCCGCTGTTCGTCGTGCAGGCCGCGCTCGCCGCCAGCCTCGCCGTCACCGCCGTAGCCGCGCGGTTCCTCGGGGTGCGGCTCGGGCGGCGCGAATGGGCCGCCGTCGCCGTCGTTTGTGCCGGGCTCGCCCTGCTGGGCGCCGCCGCGGAAAGCGAGGGGTCCGATCCCGTCGGGCTCGGGTTCCGGCTGGTCCTGATCGGCGCGGTCGTCGTGCTGGCCGGCGCCGGGATCGCAGCGGGGAAGGCGAACCGCCGGGTGCGGACGCCGGCGCTCGGGCTCGTCGCCGGGCTGAGCTTCGGGGTCGTCGCCATCTCCGGGCGGATCATCCCGAGCCTCGCGCCGCTCGCCCTGCTGACCGACCCGGCGACCTACACGGTCGCGGTCGCGGGCGGGATGGCCATGCTGTTCTACGCCACCGCGCTGCAACGCGGGAGCGTCACCACGTCCACCGCGATGATGGTGCTCGGCGAGACGGTCTTCCCGTCGCTGATCGGCGTCTTCGCGCTCGGCGACCGCACGCGGCCGGGGTTCGCGGTCGTCGCCGTGGCCGGGTTCGTGCTCGCCGTGGCCGCCGCGCTCGCGCTCGCGCGGTTCGGGGAACCGGCCACCGAGCCGCGGAATGAGACGAAGCCGACCGTGTTCCCGTAACTTCCTTACTTAGACTAGCCTTACCTATCCACGACGCGGACAGGGAGGCGCGGGTGAGCACGACGGGACGGGAAGTCCTCCGCCGGTCGATCGCCGGGCAACGACGATCGGTGACCCTCGCGGCCCTGCTGACAGCGGGCCACCAGGGCGGCGAAGCACTGGTGCCGGTGGTGATCGGCGTGGTCATCGACCAGGCCGTCGCGGGCGGTTCGGTGGGCACGCTCCTGCTCTGGCTCGCGGTGCTCGGAGTCCTCTTCGCCGCGCTGTCGACCAGCTACCGCCTCGGCGCCCGCTTCGGCGAGCGCGCCGCGGAGCGCGCGGCCCACGAACTCCGGCTCGGCGTCGGACGCCGGGTGCTGCACCCCGGCGGCGTCGCGGGTTCCAGTGCGCTGGCCGGCGAACTGGTCAGCATCGGGACCTCGGACGCGAAGCGGGTCGGCACGGTCAACGGCGTCCTGCCGTTCGCCGTCGCCGGGCTGGCCGGGCTGCTGGTCAGCGCCGTCGTGCTGCTCACCATGTCGCTGCCGCTCGGGCTGCTCGTGCTGCTCGGCACGCCGCCGATGCTCTACTTGGCCCACCTGATCGGCAAGCCGCTGGAGCGCCGCAGCGAGGCCGAGCAGGAGCGCTCCGCGTTCGCCTCGGGCATCGCGACCGACCTCGTCGCCGGGCTGCGCGTGCTCAAGGGCGTCGGCGCCGAGCGCGCCGCCGTCGACCGCTACCGCCGGACCAGCCAGGACTCGCTCAAGGCGACCCTCCGGGCGGCCCGCGCGCAGGCCTGGCACAACGGCGCGCTGCTCGCGCTGACCGGCGTCTTCATCGCGCTGGTCGCGCTCGTCGGCGGCACCCTCGCCGCGGCGGGCGAAATCAGCGTCGGCGACCTGGTCGCCGCGGTCGGGCTCGCGCAGTACCTGATCACGCCGTTCTCGATCTTCTCGTGGGTCAACGGCGAACTCGCGCAGGGCCGGGCGTCGGCCGCGCGCATCGCCGACGTCCTCAACGCACCGCCCGCGGTCGGCGCCGGGGACGCCACGCTGCCGGTCCCGGCCGCCGGGCACGTCAAGCTCTCCGCGCTGACCCGCGGCGCGCTGCGGGACGTCGGGTTCGAAGCCCGGCCCGGCGAGCTGCTCGGCGTGGTCGCCACCGACCCGGCCGCCGCGACGGACCTGCTCGACTGCCTCGGCCGCGCCGCCGACCCCGCGAGCGGCTCGGTGTCGGTCGACGCCGTCGATCTGTCCACTGTGGACCCGAGCCGGGTCAGGGAGGTGGTGCTGGTGGCCGCGCACGACGCCGACCTGTTCGCCGGAACCGTCGCCGAAAACGTGGAAACCGGGCCCAGGACGGCCGAAGCGATGACCGCGGCCGCCGTCGACGAGGTGGCCGGCGCGCTGCCCGACGGCGTCGCGACCGCCGTCACCGAACGCGGGCGGTCGCTGTCGGGCGGGCAGCGCCAGCGGGTCGCCCTCGCCCGCGCGCTCGCCGCGGACGCGCCGGTGCTGGTGCTGCACGACCCGACGACCGCCGTCGACACCGTCACCGAGGCGCGGATCGCCGCGGGACTGGCGGAGCTGCGGCGAGGCCGCACGACCATCCTCGTGACCACCAGCCCGGCGCTGCTCGCCGCGACCGACCGCGTCGTCCTGCTCGACGACGGGCGCGTGACGGGCGAAGGCAGCCACGCCGACCTGGCGGGCCGGGCCGACTACCGGGCGGCGGTGCTCTCGTGACCCGTGAACTCCTCCCCGTGGCCGACGGCCGCCGGATCCGCGCCGTCGTCGGCGAACTGCTCGGCCGCGCCAAGGGCCGCACGGCCGCGGCGGCCGCGGTGCTCGTCGCGGCGACCGCGATCGGCCTGCTCACCGCTCCCCTGCTCGGCCGGGTCGTCGACCTGGTCGCGACGCGCCACCCGGGCGCCGACCTCGTCACGCCGGTCGTCGGCCTGGTGCTGGTCGCGCTCGCCCAGGCGGTCGCGACCGCCATCGGGGTGTCGATGGTGGCGCGCCTCGGCGAGACGATCCTGGCCGAGCTGCGCGAACGCTTCGTCGAGCGCGCGCTCGGCCTGCCGCTGGAACAGCTCGAGCGCGCCGGTTCCGGCGACCTGACCGCCCGCGTGACCAACGACGTCTCGGTGGTCGCGGAAGGCGTCCGGCAGGCGCTGCCCGAGCTGGGCCGGTCGGTGCTGACGGTCGTCCTGACGCTGGGCGCGCTGGCCGTGCTCGACTGGCGGTTCCTGCTGGCCGCGCTGGTCGCCGTGCCGGTGCAGCTGTGGACCGTGCGCTGGTACGTGCCGCGCGCGAAGCCGTTGTACGCCAGCCAGCGCGAGGCCGTCGGCGCGCAGCAGCAGCAACTCCTGGACACCATCGGCGGCGCGAAGACCGTCCGCGCGTTCCGGCTCGCCGATGCGCACCTGGAGCGGGTGCGGCAGCGGTCCGACGGCGCCGTCGAGCTGGCCCTGCGCGGAATCCGGCTGGTGACGAGGTTCTACGCGCGGCTCAACCTCGCCGAGTTCCTCGGGCTGTCCGCCGTGCTGGCGATGGGGTTCCTGCTGGTCGGCGCGGACGCGGTGACGGTCGGCGTGGCGACCGCGGCGGCGCTGTACTTCCACAGCCTGTTCGGCCCGATCACGACCGCGCTCGCGCTCGTCGACGACGCGCAGGCGGCCGCGGCGAGCCTGGCGCGGCTGATCGGCGTCGCCGACCTGCCCGCCGAAGCCTCGCCCGCGCAGCCGGCCCGGCCGGTCGACGCGTCGGTGAAGACGGCGGGCGTCGGGTACTCCTATGTGGACGGTCACCCGGTGCTCGGCGACGTCGACCTCGCCGTCGCCCCGGGCGAACGGGTGGCGCTGGTCGGGGCGAGCGGCGCCGGGAAGACGACGCTGGCCAAGCTGATCGCCGGCATCCACCGCCCCGGCACGGGTTCGATCACCCTCGGCGGCGTCCTGCTCGACGAGCTGGGCCCCGAGGCGACCCGGCGGACGGTCGCGCTGATCAGCCAGGAGGTCCACGTCTTCGCCGGGCCGCTGGCCGATGACCTCCGGCTCGCGCGCCCGGCGGCGACCGACGCCGAACTGCGGGAAGCACTGGCGAAAGTGGGCGCGCTGACCTGGGTTTCGTCCCTTCCGGACGGTCTCGCGACGGTCGTCGGCGAAGGCGGCCACCAGCTGACGGTGACGCAGGCGCAGCAGCTGGCCCTGGTCCGGCTGGTGCTGGCCGACCCGCCGATCGCGATCCTCGACGAGGCCACGGCGGAAGCCGGCAGCGCGGGTTCGAAGGTCCTGGAGTCCGCGGCCGCGGCGGCGCTGGAGGGCCGGACGGCGCTGGTGGTGGCGCACCGCCTCACGCAGGCGGCGGCGTCGGACCGGATCGTGGTGCTGGACGCGGGCGCCGTCGTGGAGTCCGGCAGCCACGACGAACTGGTCGCGGCGGGCGGCCAGTACGCGAAGCTCTGGACGGCCTGGTCCGGCCAGCGCGCCTGACGGCCGTGAATGCCACGTTGACGGACCGGGCGTCCAAGGTCCCGGCAAGTCGCCGGACAGGCCGGACACCCGACCATGATTCCCGGGACCGCCGTGCCGATCCGACTTTGGCGGGGCCCTGGATCGGGTGTCCGTGAGCGTGACATCAGCGGATTTACCCGGCTGGCGGTGGGGAAGGCGTTCACCGCGGTGGCGGATGTCCTGACCAGCGGTCGCGCCCGGCTCCGCTCACGAAGACTCGTCCCTCGCATCGCGCGCCCTGGCCGCGACACAGCAAAAGCGCCGGGAGCCGCAGGGGCTCCCGGCGCCTTCGTCTTCCCGGAAGGGTCAGTCGTCCATGGCGTCGGCCAGGGACTTCGGCCGCATGTCCGTCCAGTTCGCTTCCACGTGGTCGAGGCACGCCTGGCGGCCGGACGGCCCGAAGGCCACCGTCCAGCCCGCCGGGACGTCGGCGGACGCCGGCCAGAGGCTGTGCTGGTTCTCCGCGTTGACCAGCACCAGGTACGTGCCGTCGGGGTCTTCGAACGGGTTGGTCATGCCAGGCCTCCTCAGGCGGTGATGTCCGTGCGGGCGCCCTTGACGACCTCGGTCAGCTGCTGCAGGACCGGGGCCGCGAGCACCGGGTTGAACCGGGGTTCGGTCGACCAGTCGGCGAGCTGGTTCGCCTTCACCGCGGGCAGCTGCGCCCACGTCGGGAACTGCGCCATCTGCTGGCGCGTCAGCGCGTACGTGCGGCTGTCGGTGAGGATCAGGTCGGCCGGGTACTTGCCCGCCTGCTCCCAGCTGAGCGTCTCGAAGTAGTCGTCCGAGCCGCCGCCGGCGACGATGTCCAGGCCGAGCTCGCGGTAGTAGGCGAGGTCGGCGAAGTACTCCGGCTTGCAGACGTACAGGTTGTCCTTGTCGCTGGACACCACGAGCACCTTGAGGCCCGGCTTGCCCTGGATCGCGGTCTTGAGGTCGTCGGACGCCTTCTTGAAGTCGTCCTTGCCCTTCTTGATCGCGTCGGTGTTCGCGTCGCCGCCGAGGGCGACGGCGAGCTGCTCGAAGCGCTCGATGACCTTGGGCAGCGTGACCTTGTACTCGGAGATCGCGACGATCGGGGCGATCTGCTGCACCTTGGGGCCGAGGTCGTCCTTGAGCACCCACAGGTCCGTCGGCTTGGTGCCGGTCAGGCCGGTGACGACCAGGTCGGGCTTGAGCGCGGCGAACTTCTCCATGCTGAAGTCGTCCCAGGCGTTGCCGATCGACGTGACGGAGTTCAGGTCGATGTTGCCGGCCTGGATCTCCTTCTTGCCGTCGGCGGTCTTCTGCGGGCCGAACACGCCGACCGGGCGGACGCCGTAGTCCCACAGCGCGGCGGCCGAGCTGGCGTAGGCCACCACCCGCGTCGGACGCTGGTCGCGCGCCGCCTTCTGGCCGCGGTCGTCGGTGAACTCCCACGGACCGGAGGCGGCCTGCTTGCCGTCGCCGCCGCCGCTGCCGCACGCGGTCAGGGCCGCCGCGGCGGCGACGCCGCCCGCGCCGATCAGGAATCCACGCCGGCTGAGCCCGGCAGTGCCTTGAAACACGGACATGTGAACCTCTCACCAGCTTTTAGGATAGGCACACCTTATTTAGGGAAGCCTGGCAAAAGCAACCGCCGCGACCGACCTGTGTCCACGCCCACCTGCGTCAATTCCGGCCGGACAACTGGGCTTCCGCGCCCGGGACGGGCTCGGCCGGGTCGTGTCCCAGGTGGACCTGCCGGTTGCCCGCGTCGACGTGCACCACCCGCGGCCGGTGCGCGGCGCGCTCGGCCTCGTGGACCTGGGCGTAGGTGATGATGATGACCAGGTCGCCGGGGTGCACGAGGTGCGCGGCCGCGCCGTTGACGCCGATCACGCCGGAGCCCGCCTCGCCGGTGATGGCGTAGGTCTCCAGCCGGGCGCCGTTGGTGATGTCGACGACCTGGACCCGCTCGCCTTCGACGATGTCCGCGGCGGTCATCAGGTCCGCGTCGATGGTCAGCGAACCGACGTAGTGCAGGTCGGCCTGGGTCACCGTGGCACGGTGGATCTTGGCGTTCATCAGGGTGCGGTGCATCGGTTACCTCGGGTCTCGGGTCAACAGCGCGGCGAGGCCCGCCGCGGTGGGGGTGCGGAAGAACTCGGCGATCGGGAGTTCCGTCCCGAGCCGCTCGGTGATCCGGTTGCGCAGGACCACGAGCAGCATCGAGTGACCGCCGAGGGTGAACAGGTCGTCGTCGGCGCCGACGGCGGCGACGTCCAGGACCTCCGCGACGATCTCGCAGAGGGACTTCTCCAGGGGTGTTTCCGGGGCCCGGCCCCGGGTTCCGAACTCGGGCACCGGCAGCGCGGCCTTGTCGAGCTTCCCGTTGGGCGTCACCGGGAACGCGTCGAGCGGGACGATCGCCGCCGGCACCATGTACTCCGGCAGCGAGCGGGCCACGAACTCCCGCAGCCGCACCGGGTCCGCGGTCGACGGCGTCGTGTACGCGACCAGGCGCTTGTCCCGGTCCTCGCGGACGACGACGAGCGCCTGGGCGACGTCTTCGTGCCGGGTCAGCGCCGTCTCGATCTCCGCGGGTTCGATCCGGAAGCCCCGGATCTTGACCTGGTCGTCGGTGCGCCCGAGGTATTCGAGCTGCCCGTCCGGCCGCCAGCGCACGAGGTCACCAGTGCGGTACATGCGTTCCCCGGGCGGCCCGAACGGGTCGGCGACGAAGCGGTCCGCGGTGAGCGCGGGACGTTCGTGGTACCCGCGGGCCAGCCCGGCGCCGGCCAGGTAGAGCTCGCCCGGCACCCCGGCCGGGACCGGCGCCAGGCCGCCGTCGAGGACGTACGCGCGGGCGTTGTGCACCGGGCGGCCGACCACCGGGCGCTCGGCATCGGCGAACCGGCCGACCAGCGCGTCGACGGTGGCCTCGGTCGGCCCGTAGAGGTTGTACGCCGCCGTGCCCGGCATCGACCGCAGCGTCTCCCACAACGTCTGGGACACGGCTTCCCCGCCGACACCGACGACGCCGAGGGCGCACTGCCCGTCCTCGACCACGCCCGCCTCGGCCAGCTGCGTGAAGTGCGACGGCGTGAGTTCGAGGAAGTCGAGCCCGCGTTCGCGCACCACCGCCGCCAGCCGCGCCGGGTCGCGGCGGGTTTCGTCGTCGACGACGTGCACCTCGTGCCCGTCGAGCAGCCACAGCTGCGGCTGCCAGGACGCGTCGAAGAAGAACGCCCACGCGTGCCCGACCCGCAGCCGCCGCCCGCCCGCCGCGGCGACCGCCGGGCGGTAGAGCGTCTCGCGGTGGCTGTGGAACAGGTTCACCAGGCCGGCGTGCGGGACCACGACACCCTTGGGCTTGCCCGTCGAGCCGGACGTGTAGAGCACGTACGCCGGGTTCGCGGGCGACGGCGGCTTCAAGGCCGCGCCGGTGTCCACGACGTCCTCGACGAACAGCGCACCCGGCACCGGTGACGCCAGCGCGCGGCTGGTGAGGACCAGCGCGGCGCCGGAGTCGGCGAGGATCGCGGCGATCCGGCCGGCCGGCTGGTCCGGGTCCACCGGCAGGTACGCCGCGCCGGTCTTGAACACGCCGAAGATCGCCTCGACGACCGCCGCCGACCGCGGCAGCACGAGCGCCACGACCTTCTCGGGGCCCGCACCCCGCGACGCGAGCCACCGCGCGAGGCGGTCGGTCCGCGCGGCGAACTCCGCGAACGTGACGCTCGAATCCGCGTCGCTCAGCGCGGTCGCGTCCGGCGTCGCCGCCACCTGCGCGGCCAGCCGGTCGACGACCGTCGGCGCCGACGTCGTCAGCGGGGCGCCGCTCCCCCACTCGCGCAGGATCCGGTCCCGCTCGCCGGCTTCGAGGACGTCGATCCGGCTCAGCGGCCGGTCCGGGTCCGCGACGACGGCGGTCATCAGCCGCACCAGGCGTTCGGCGAGCGTCCGGGCGGACGGCTCGTCGAAGAGGTCGAGGCTGAATTCGAGGTCGCCCTCGATGCCGTCGGGGGTTTCGACCAGGTCGAAGGACAGGTCGAACTTCGCCTGCCGCAACCCGGTGTCCCGGTAGGCCGCGTCGAGGCCGAGCAGCCGTTCCCGCTCCCGGCCGGAGTGGTACACCGCGAGCATCACCTGGAACAGCGGGTGCCGGGCCAGTGACCGCGCCGGGTTGAGCAGCTCGACGAGGTGCTCGAACGGCAGGTCCTGGTGCGCGTACGCGGCGAGGTCGGCCTCCCGGACGCGGGCCAGGAGATCCCGGAACGTCGGATCGCCGCCGGTGTCGGTGCGCAGCACCAGGGTGTTGACGAAGAAGCCGGCGAGGTCCTCCAGCGCGTGGTCGGTGCGGCCGGCCACCGGCGTCCCCAGCGGGATGTCGGTGCCCGCGCCGACCCGGGTCAGCAGGGCGGCCAGCGCCGCCTGCAGCACCATGAACGTGCTGGTGCCACTGCCGTTCGCCAGCGCGCGCAGTCCACGGTGGACTTCCGCGGGCACGGTGAACGGCACCGCGGCCCCGCGGTTGGTCGAGCGCGCCGGGCGCGGCCGGTCGGCCGGGAGCGCCAGCTCGTCGGGCAGGCCCGCGAGGGTGTCCCGCCAGAACGCCGCCTGCCGCCCGAGCAGGCTGTCCGGGTCGTCGGCGCGGCCGAACATCTCGCGCTGCCACAGCGTGTAGTCCGCGTACTGCACCGGCAACGGCGTCCACTGTGGACTTTCGCCGCGGAGCCGGGCCGCGTAGGCGGTGTCGAGGTCGCGCTTCAACGGCGGCAGCGACCAGCCGTCGCCCGCGATGTGGTGGACCAGCAGCACGAACACGTGCCGCTCCGTCCCGGCCGAGACGAGGGTCGCCCGGATCGGGATTTCGGCGTCGAGGGTGAAGCAGTACGACGCCGCCGCCGTGACGCGCTCGTCGAGGTCGGTGGCCGTTTCCGTCACGATAGCCGGGCGGGCGCGGTCATCCGCGGGGTCGAGCACGATCTGGCGCGGGGTGCCCTGCTCTTCGACCAACAGCGTCCGCAGGACCTCGTGGCGCGCCACGACATCGCGCACCGCCGCCTCCAGCGCGCACGCGTCGACCGGCCCGGTCAGCTCCCACGCCCACGGGATGTTGTAGGTCGCGGACGGCCCGTCGAGGCGGTCGAGGAACCACAGCCGCTGCTGCGCGAACGAAAGCGGCAGGACGGCCGGCCGCTCGGCCGGGACCAGCGCCGGGCGGCTGCGGCGGCCCGGGTCCAGGACTTCGGCGAGCCGGGCCGGGGTCGGCGCGTCGAACACCGCCCGGATCGGCACTTCGACGCCGAGCAGCGCGCGGATCCGGCTGACCAGGCGCGTCGCCAGCAGGGAATGCCCGCCGAGGGCGAAGAAGCCGTCGTCCGGGCCGACCGCGGGCACCCCGAGGACGTCGGCGAACAGCTCGCACAGCGCCTGCTCGGCCGGGGTCCGCGCGACGCGGCCCGAGGTCCGGACCGCCGGATCGGGCAGCGCGGCGCGGTCGAGCTTGCCGTTGGCGTTGACCGGCAGTTCCGGCAGCACGACGATCGCCGAGGGCACCGCGTACTCCGGCAGCCGCGCGGCCACTGCCGCCCGCAACGCGGCCGGGTCGCCCGACGGTGCGACATAGGCGATGAGCCGGTTCTCGCGGGCGATCACCACCGCGCGGGCCACCGCGGCGTCCGTCGTCAGCACGGCCTCGACCTCGCCGGGCTCGACGCGGAAGCCGCGGATCTTGAGCTGCTGGTCGGCGCGGCCGACGAAGTCGAGGGCGCCGTCGGGACGGCGGCGGACGACGTCGCCGGTGCGGTACATCCGCTCCCCCGGCTCGAAGGGCGACGCGACGAACCGTTCCGCGGTGAGCGCCGGACGGCCGAGGTAACCCCGGGCGAGCCCGGCGCCGGCCAGGTACAGCTCGCCGCGGACGCCCGGCGGGACCGGCCGGAGACCGGCGTCGAGGACGTACGCGCGGGTGTTCGCGACCGGCCGTCCGATGGCCACCGGGCCGCAGACCTGGGCCAGGCTGTCGCCCGCGACTTCCGAGCAGCCGTAGAGGTTGACCAGTTCCGCCGACGGCCACCGCCGCGCCAACTTTTCCGCGAGGGCCTCGGAAAGCGGTTCGCCACTGGTGATCCAGGTGGTCACCGAGGCGAACGCGTCAGCTTCGGTGTCTCCGGCGAACGTGTCGAGGAGGCTCGGCACCACGGTCAGCACCTGGGCGCCGGACGTGCGGACCAGCTCGGCGAGCGCGATCGGGTCGGTGGCCGTCGTGTCGTCGGCGAGCACCACGCTGTCGCCCGCGACGAGGCCGCCGAGCAGCTCGGTGGAGCCGTCGATGAACGTCAGCGCGCTCTTGGCCACGCGGACGCCCCGGGCGGCGTCGCGGCCCCAGTGCAGCCGGTTGGCGAGCGCCCGCTGGGTGCCGGCGACCGCCTTCGGGCGGCCGGTCGAGCCGGACGTGAAGATCACGTACGCCGGGTGGTCCGGGCTGATCGACGGCCACACCGGTGCCGGCCCGGTGTCACCCGGCCGGACCAGCCGGTCGCCGAAGCCGTCCTCGGCGATGACCAGGTGCGGCGCGGCGTCGGTGAGCATCAGCTCGACGCGCTCGGCCGGGTGGTTGAGGTCGAGGGGCAGGTAGGCGGCACCGGTCTTGAGCACCGCCAAGAGTGCGACGACCAGCTCGGCCGAGCGCGGGAGCGCGACCGCGACGACCCGCTCCGGCCCGGCACCCCGGGCGAGCAACGCCCGGGCGAGCGTCGTGGCCCGCGTGTCCAGCTCGGCGTAGGTCACGCGCTCGCCGCCGAACACCAGCGCGACGGCGTCCGGGGTCCGGCTCACCTGCGCGGCGAACAGCCCGGCGGCCGTCTCCGCGGGCAGCGGTGTCGCGGGATCGGGCGTGAGCTGGTCGTGTTCGGCGTCGGTCAGCAGGTCGACCGCGCCGATCCGGGTGTCCGGGTCGGCGACGACGGCGGTCAGCAGGGTCCGGAGCCGGGTCAGGATCGCCTCGACGCTCGCGCGGTCGAAGACGTCGCTGTTGTACTCGGCGGTGCCGCGGATCCCGGCCTGCGCGCCCGGGCTCTCGCCGACGAAGAACACCAGGTCGGCGCGCGAGGTACCGGTGCGGACCGGCTCCTCGGCGACGGTCAGCCCCGGCAGGGTCAGGTCGGCGACCGCGTTGTTCTGCCACGCCAGCATCGTCTGGAACAGCGGGTGGTACGCCAGCGAGCGCGCCGGGTTCAGCGCTTCGACCAGACGCTCGAACGGCACGTCCTGGTGGGCGTAGGCGTCGAGGCTGCGGTCCCGCACGCGGGCCACGAGGTCGCGGAACGTCGGATCGCCCCCGGTGTCCACGCGCAGCACCAGGGTGTTGACGAAGAAGCCGACGAGGTCGTCGAGGGCCTGATCGGTACGCCCGGCGATGGACGTGCCGATCGGGACGTCGGTGCCCGCGCCGAGCCGGGTGAGCACCGCGGTGAGCCCGGCGTGCACGACCATGAACACGCTGGCCCCGCAGGCGCGGGCCAGGTCGACGAGTCCACTGTGGAGGCGGGCGTCCCAGCCGAAGGCGAACTGCTCACCGCGGTAGGACGCCTCCGCCGGGTGCGGCCGGTCGGTCGGCAGCTCGATGCGCTCGGGCAGGTTCGCCAGCGCGCGCCGCCAGTAGTCGAGCTGCGGTTCGATCACCGGCTCGCCCAGGACGTCCCGCTGCCACACCGTGTAGTCGGCGTACTGCACCGGCAATGGCGTCCACTGAGGAGCTTCACCGGCGTGGCGGGCGGTGTAGGCGGTGGCGAGGTCCCGCCACAGCGGCGCGGTCGACCAGCCGTCCGAGGCGATGTGGTGGAACACCAGCACGAGGACGTGTTCCCGGGCGCCCAGGCGGAGCAGTTCCGCGTGCAGCGGGATTTCGGACTCCAGCTCGAACACCGTCCGGGCCGCTTCCGACACCGCGTCGGCGAGCGTCGCGCCGGTGACTTCGCGGACCGGCAGGGGAATCGTGACGTCGTCGAGCACCCGCTGCCGGGCTTCACCCTCGACCTCGGGGAAGACCGTGCGGAGGGCTTCATGGCGTTCGACGACATCGGACAGCGCGGTGCGCAGCGCGTCGGCGTCGAGGGCGCCGGTGAGCCGCACCGCGGTCGGCATGTTGTACGTCGCCGACGGACCTTCGAGGCGGTGCAGGAACCACAGCCGCTGCTGGGCGAACGACAGCGGCAGCACCGCCGGCCGCGGGTCGGCGCGCACCAGGGCGGGCCGGGCGGCCGAGGCGTCGGCGGCGGCGAGCAGCGCGGCGAGCCCGGCCACGGTCGGCGTCTCGAACACCGACCGCACCTGGAGTTCGACGCCGAAGACCGCGCGCAGCCGCGCGACCAGCCGGGTCGCCATCAGCGAATGCCCGCCGAGGGCGAAGAAGTCGTCGTCGACGCCGACCGCGGCCGTGTCGAGGACTTCGGCGAACAGGCCGCACAGGACTTCTTCGACCGGGGTCCGCGGCGCCCGTCCGGTGCCGGCGGCCTGCTTGTCCGGGCTCGGCAGCGCGCGGCGGTCGAGCTTGCCGGAAGCCAGCAGCGGCAGGCGGTCCAGGAGCACGAACGCCGAGGGCACCATGTACTGCGGCAGCCGGTCGCGCACGTGCGCCCGCAGCGCCGCCACCAGCCCGCTCGTGTCCCGCTGCCCGGCCGGGTGGTTGCCGAGCGCCTCCAGGGCGGCCCGGACCGGGCGGGTGCGGTGGATCCGGATCGGCGCACCGGTGGTGAACACGACCTCCAGCGTGCCTGCGTCCGCGGTGAGCGTCGCGTGGACGCGGTAGCCGTGGCGTTCGCCGAGCGCGTGCAGGGTTTCGGGGTCCACTCCGGACGGCTCGCCGTCCAAAGCGGACAGTGCGGCGTCGGCGTCCCCGCCGGCCAGCGCCGCGACGGCGGCCAGCTCACCGGACAGCCGCGCGTTCGGCACCCCGGTGACGCGCAGCCGCGCCGGCCGCGCCTCGAGCCGCTCAGCCAGCTCCTCGAGCGAAGCGAACGCGACGACGTCTTCGGCCGGCGGCGCCGGCTTCGGCGCCTTCCGCAGCACGACGTCGTAGCGGTGCCGGGTCAGCTCGTTGTGCGCGTGGCCGCGCTTGACCCACAGGTCGACGTCGTCGAACCCGTCGAGCTCCCGGCTCAGCGCCGCGAAGAAGTCCGGGTCGAGCACCAGCTCGCCTTCGCGGGCGATCGCCTGGTCGGGGGCCGCGGTGTCCCGGCGGCCGTGGCGCAGTTCGGTTGCGGTCCGGAACGCCCGCAACGAGCGCAGGTTGCGGATGTCGCCGAGGAAGACGACCCCGCCCGGCCGGACGCGCGCGGCGGCCGTGCGGATCACCTCGGCGAGGTAGCCGACGCTCGGGAAGTACTGCGCGACGGAGTTGATGATCACGGTGTCGAACGGTTCGTCGGGCAGCTCGCCCAGGTCGTGCGCCGGGCGCGCGGCCAGGTGGACCTTGCTCGCGAACGGCGTCCCGGCCAGCTCCCGCCGCAGGTTGGCGATGGCCTTCTCGGACAGGTCGACACCCCAGTACGCCTCGGCGTCCGGCGCGAGCCGGGACAGGATCAAGCCACTGCCGACGCCGATCTCCAGCACCCGCCCCAAACCCGCACTTTCACGTGAAAGTGCGGGTTTCGCGAGGGAGCGGATGCGGTCGATCGTCGCCGCGTGCCACTCGCGCATCTCGGCCAGGGGGATCTCGGTGCCGTCGTAGCTGGAGTTCCAGCCGGTGAAGTTCTCCTCCAGCCCGCCGGCCGCCGCGTCGGTGAAGACGTTCTCGTGCAGCTCACGCCACTCGCCGACGTGCTCCAGCTCCGCTTCTTCGTCGCGCCCGGCCGAGGGCACGGCGTAGGCGATGAGCCGCCCGTCCTGCGCGGTGACGACCGCCTGCCCGACCGCGGGGTGCTCGACGAGCACGGACTCGATCTCGCCCAGCTCGATCCGGTAACCGCGGATCTTCACCTGGTCGTCCGCCCGGCCCAGGAACACCAGCCGGCCGTCCGGCAGCCACTTCACCAGGTCGCCCGTGCGGTAAAGGCGTCCGCCCGAACCGAACGGGTCCGCCACGAACCGCTCCGCCGTCAGCCCCGGCCGCCCGAGATAACCCCGCGCCAGGCCCGAGCCCGCGAGGTACAGCTCCCCCACCACGCCGGGCGGGACCGGCCGCAGCCCGGCGTCGAGCACGTAGGCCCGGGTGCCGGGATCCGGGATGCCGATCGGGACGACCGTAGCGTCCGCCAGCTCGGCCGGGTCGCTCTCGCCGAGCGTGGAGTTGGTGGTGGCCTCGGTCGGGCCGTAGGCGTTGAACATCCGCCGCCCCGGCGCCCACCGCCGCACCAGCTCCGGCGACACCCGTTCCGTGCCCGCCAGCAGAACGCTGTCGCGCGGGAGGTCGAGGTCCGCCGGCATGGCGTCGAGCAGGGCCGGCGGCAGGATCATGAAGTCGACGGCGTGCCGGTGCGCGTACTCGGTCAGCGCGGGCCCGGCGACCCGGCGCTCGGCCGGCACCACCACCAGGCGGCCGCCGGAGAGCAGCCCGAGGCAGAGGTCCCAGAAGGCGACGTCGAAACTCGGCGACGCGAACTGCAGCACCCGGCTGTGCGGCCCGACGCCGAACCGCTCGACCTGCGTGGCAACCAGCTTCGCGACGCCGGAGTGCTGGAGCACGACGCCCTTCGGCCGCCCGGACGAGCCGGACGTGTAGATCACGTAGGCCGCGTTCTCCGGCCGCACCGGCACCCGCGGGTCCACAGTGGATGATTCGGCCAGTGCCGGGTCGTCGAGCAGGATCCGCGGCAGGCTCGCGGGCAGCTTCGCCTCGACTTCCCGGGTCGTCACCACGCAGACCGGGCCCGCGTCCTCGGTCATGTAGGCGATCCGGTCGGCCGGGTAGTCGACATCGACCGGGAGGTAGGCGGCCCCGGCCTTGAGGACGGCCAGCTCCGCGACGATCATGTCGACCGACCGCGGCACGGCCAGCGCGACCACCCGCTCGAGGCCGGCACCGCGGGCGAGCAGCAGGTTCGCCAGCCGGTTGGCGCGCGCGTCCACCTCGGCGTAGGTGAGTTCCTCGTCCTCGAAGACGAGCGCGACCGCGTCCGGCGCCTCGGCGACGCGGCGGGCGAACATCGCGGGGAACGTCTCCGTGCCCGCCGGGTCGAGCGACCCGGCCCACTCGGTGAGCGCCCGGTCCCGCTCGTCCCCGGTGAGGAGGTCGAGCGCGCCGACCGGCCGGTCCGGCTCGGCCAGGGCCGCGCGCAGCAGCACTTCGAGGCGGTGCAGGATCGCGTCCGCGCCGGCGTGGTCGAAGACGTCGGCGTTGAACTCCAGCACGCCGTCGATCCCGGCTTCCCGTTCGGTCAGGGAGATGGCCAGGTCGAACTTCGACGTCCCGGTGGTCACCGGGATCTCCGACACGGTCAGGCCGGGCAGGGTCACCTCGGCGCGGGTGTTGTTCTGCCCGGCGATCATCACCTGGAACAGCGGGTGGTACGACAGCGACCGCGCCGGGTTCAGCACCTCGACCAGCCGCTCGAACGGCACGTCCTGGTGGGCGTACGCGTCCAGGTTGCGCTCGCGGACGCGGGCCACGAGGTCGCGGAACGACGGTTCGCCGCCGGTGTCCACACGCAGCACCAGGGTGTTGACGAAGAACCCGACGAGGTCGTCGAGCGCCTGGTCGGTGCGCCCGGCGATGGGCGAGCCGATCGGCACGTCGGTGCCCGCGCCGAGCCGGGTGAGCAGGGCGGCGAGGGCCGCGTGGACGACCATGAACACGCTGGCGCCGGACTCGCGGGCCAGCTCGGCCAACCGGGCGTGGAGCCCGGCGTCCCAGCCGAAGGTGTGCAGCTCGCCGCGGAAGGTCGCGGTCGCGGGGTGCGGCCGGTCCAGCGGCAGCTCGATCCGCTCCGGCAGGCCGTCGAGCGCGTCGCGCCAGTAGTCCAGCTGCGCGCTGAGCACGCTGTCCGGGTCGTCCTCGCGGCCGAGCAGTTCCTGTTGCCACAGCGTGTAGTCCGCGTACTGGACCGGCAGCGGAGTCCACTGTGGATTCTCGCCGGACCGGCGGGCGGCGTAGGCGGTGGCGATGTCGCGCCACAGCGGGGCCATCGACCAGCCGTCGGAGGCGATGTGGTGGAACACCAGCGCGAACACGTGCTCGCGCGCGCCCAGGCGGAGCAGTTCCGCGCGCACGGGCACCTCGTGCTCGAGGTCGAAGGGCCCGCGGACGAGCCCGGTCAGGGCCGCGTCGAGGTCCGCGACCTCGCGCACCGGCAGGCTGACGTCTTCGGCCGGGAGGACGTCCTGGTACGGCACGCCGTCCCGCTGCGGGAAGCGGGTGCGCAGGGCTTCGTGCCGGGCGACCACGTCGGTGAGCGCCGCGCGCAGCGCTTCGACGTCGAGGTCGCCGTCGAGGCGCATGATCAGCGGCACGTTGTAGGTGGCCGACGGTCCTTCGAGGTGGTGCAGGAACCACAGCCGCTGCTGGGCGCCGGACAGCGGCACCCGCTCGGGCCGGGGCTGCCGGACCAGCGGCGGGCGGGCGGACCCGCCGGCCGTGGCCAGCACCCCGGCGAGGCCCGCGGCGGTCGGCGTCTCGAAGACCGACCGGACTTCCAGCTCGGCGTTCAGGGACGTCCGGATCCGGGTGATCAGCCGGGTGGCCAGCAGCGAATGGCCGCCGAGGGCGAAGAAGCTGTCGTCCGGGCCGACCCGCGGCAGGCCGAGGACGTCGGCGAACAGCTCGCACAGCTGCCGCTCGAGCGGCGTGCGCGGCTCGCGGTCCGACGTCGGCGCGACCGGGTCGGGCGACGGCAGGGCCCGGCGGTCGAGCTTGCCGTTGGCGGTCACCGGGAGCGCGTCGAGGACGACGATCGCCGAGGGCACCATGTGCTCCGGCAGCCGTTCGGCGGCCAGCGCACGCAGGTCCGCGGACAGCGTGCTGACGCGGCGGAACCGGCCGGGGTTGCCGGTGTAGGACAGCAGCGGGCCGGGGCCGGGCCGGAACCCACCGGCGGTCTCGCCGGTCGTGAACACGACGTCGACGGATCCGTCGCCCTCGGCGGACCAGGTGACCACCGTGCGGTAGCCGTGCGCGTCGCCGAACGCGTACCAGTCTTCGGGGTCCACCCCGCCCGCTGCGGTGCGGCCGTTCGGAACGCGTTCGATCCGGCTCGGGCCGGCAACCTCGTCCACGCTGGAGAGATCGGTACCCCACGCGAGCGCCGGGACCTCGGGGACCTCCACCGAACCGCGGCGCAGCACCACGTCGTAGCGGTACTGGGTCAGCTCGTTGACCGCCCGGCCGCGCTTGACCCGGATGTCCGCGGCGACCCCGTCGAGCCCGGCGAAGAACTCGGGCGCGACGAGGAGCTCCTTCTCCCGCAGCAGGTTCTGCTCGACGTCACCGCCGCGCGCCTCGGCCACCGCTGTGTGGAACGCCCGGACCTGGCGCAGGTCGCGGACGTCGCCGACGAACAGCGCCCCGCCCGGGGCGAGCAGGTCCAGTACCTTCCGGACGACGTCCAGGAGGTAGGTCCCGCTCGGGAAGTACTGGACGACGGAGTTGAGCACGATGGTGTCGAAGAATCCGGACGGCAGCCCGGTGACGTCGGCGGCATCTCCGGTGCGCAGCTCGACGCGCCCGGCGAGCGCCGGGTCGGCCGCGACCCGGGCGCCCAGGGAAGCGATGACCTCGGCGGAGAAGTCCGTGCCCCAGTAGGACTCGCAGTCCGGAGCCAGCTCGGTCAGCAGCAGGCCGGTGCCGACGCCGATCTCCAGCACGCGCTTCGGCTTCAGCGACCGGATCCGCGTGACGATCGCGTCGCGCCACTCCCGCATCTCGGCCCGCGGAATCGGCTCGCCGGTGTAGCTGGAGTTCCAGCCTTCGAATTCGTCGGCTGCGCTCGCGTACATCGAGTCGTACAGCTCGCGCCACTCGCCGACCTGCTCGGTCTCGTCCCCAGGGGACAGGTCGGCGGGCACGACGTACCCGACCAGGCGGACGTCGCCGGGGCGGTCTTCGCGGGCCACGACCACCGCGTGGGCGACGTCGTCGTGCGCGGACAGCGTCGCGGCGATCTCGCCGGGCTCGACGCGGAAGCCGCGGATCTTGACCTGCTCGTCACCGCGGCCGAGGAACTCGAGGACGCCGTCGGCGCGGAAGCGGGCCAGGTCGCCGGTGCGGTACATCCGGGCGCCGGGCGCGCCGAACGGGTCGGCGACGAACCGCTCCGCGGTGAGCCCGGGCCGGCCGAGGTAGCCGCGGGCGAGCTGGATCCCGGCGAGGTACAGCTCACCGGGGGTGCCGGGCGGGACCGGGCGCAGGGTTGCGTCGAGCACGTAGGTCCGCGTGTTCCACACCGGACGTCCGATCGGGACGGTGATGTCCACAGTGGAGGTCCGCCAGGCCGTGACGTCGACCGAGGCTTCGGTGGGGCCGTAGAGGTTGTGCAGTTCGGCGTCGAGCACCCGGCCGAACTGCGCGACGGCGTCCGGCGGCAGCGCCTCGCCACTGCAGAGGACCCGGCGCAGGCTCGTGCACTCCCCCGCCGCCGGTTCCTGCAGGAAGACCTGGAGCATCGACGGGACGAAGTGGACGGTCGTGATCCCGCGGTCGCGGATCAGCCGGGCCAGGTAGGCGGGGTCCTTGTGCCCGTCGGGCCGCGCGAGGACCTCCGTGGCGCCGGTGAGCAGCGACCAGAGGAACTCCCACACCGAGACGTCGAAGCTGGACGGCGTCTTCTGCAGCACGCGGTCGTCGCCGGTGAGGCCGTACTCGTCCTGCATCCACAGCAGCCGGTTGACGATCCCCGCGTGCGGGACGACGACGCCCTTGGGGCGGCCGGTCGACCCGGACGTGTAGATGACGTACGCCGGGTTGCCCGGCCGGAGCACGACATCGAGCGGCGTGTCCGGGGCGTCGGCGAGGGTGCCGGGGTCGTCGAGCAGGAGCGCGCCCGTGACGGCGGTCTCCTCGACGGCCAGCACCAGGGCCGGGGCCGCGTCTTCGAGCATGAACGCGATGCGGTCGGCCGGATAGCCCGGGTCGAGCGGCAGGTAGGCCGCGCCCGTCTTGAGCACGGCGAGGATCGCCATCACCAGGTGCGTCGAGCGCGGCAGCGCGAGGGCGACCACGCGTTCCGGCCCGGCGCCCCGCGCGGCCAGCACGTGGGCGAGGCGGTTCGAGACGGCGTCCAGCTCGGCGTAGCTGAGCTCTTCCTCCTCGAAGACCAGCGCGGGGTGGTCCGGCGTGCGGGCGGCCTGCGCCGCGAACAGCTCGGGCACGGTCACCGCGGGCACGTCCCCGGCCGCGCCCGACCAGGTCGCTTCGAGACCGTCGCGCTCGGCCGGCGTGAGCACGTCGAGCGTCCCGAGGCGGCGGTCCGGGGCCGAGACGACCTGGCGGAGCAGGACCTCCAGCCGGTCGAGGAGGCCGGTCACGGTGGCCCGGTCGAACACCTCGGCGTTGAACTCGGCCTGGCCGTGCAGCCCGTCGGCGCGTTCGGTGAAGGAGAACCACAGGTCGAACTTGGCCGTCCCGGTGCCGACCGGCTGCTCGGTGACGGTCAGCCCGGGCAGCTCGACGCCGCTGCCGGGCGTGTTCTGCCAGGCGAGCATGGTCTGGAACAGCGGGTGGTGCGCCAGCGACCGCGCCGGGTTCAGCGCTTCGACCAGCCGCTCGAACGGCACGTCCTGGTGGGCGTAGGCGTCCAGGCTGCGCTCGCGCACCCGCGCGACGAGGTCGCGGAAGGACGGGTCGCCGCCGGTGTCCACGCGCAGGACCAAGGTGTTGACGAAGAACCCGACCAGGTCGTCGAGCGCCGGGTCGGTGCGGCCCGCGATCGGGGTGCCGATCGGGATGTCCGTGCCGCCGCCGAGGCGGGACAGCAGCGCGGTCAGGCCCGCGTGCACGACCATGAACGGGCTCGCGCCGCACGCCCGTGCGAGGTCGGCGAGCCCGGCCTGGAGCCCGGCGTCCCAGGCGAAGGTGAAGAACCCGCCGCGGTAGGCGGAGACGGCCGGGTGCGGGCGGTCGAGCGGGAGGGTGATCCGCTCGGGCAGGCCGTCGAGGGCGCCGCGCCAGTAGTCGAGCTGGGTGCTTTCTTCGGCCGCGAGGAGTTCGCGTTGCCAGAGCGTGTAGTCCGCGTACTGCACCGGCAGCGGTGTCCACCCGGGAGCGTCGCCGCGGAGCCGGGCGCGGTACGCCGTGGCGATGTCCTGCCAGAGCGGCGAAAGCGACCAGCCGTCGGCGGCGATGTGGTGCACCACCAGGACCAGCACGTGCCGGCGCGGGCCGGCGCTCAGCAGCTCCGCGCGGACGGGCACGCCGGCGCCGAGGTCGAACACCCCGCGCACGAGGGAGTCCACTGCGGAATCCACATCGGACACTGTGCGCACGGTCAGTTCGACCGTGCCTTCGGGCAGGACCTCCTGGTACGGAACCCCGTCGGCGACGGGGAAGGTCGTGCGCAAGGCTTCGTGCCGGGCGAGGACGTCGTTCAGCGCCGAGCGCAGCGCGTCGACGTCCAGCTCGCCGGACAGGCGCATGACGAGCGGGACGTTGTAGGTCGCGGACCCGCCTTCGAGTCCGTGCAGGAACCACAGCCGCTGCTGCGCGAACGACAGCGGCAGCCGCTCGGGCCGCTCGGTGACGCGGGTGAGCGGACGGCGTTCGGACCCGGTGACGGCCCCGGCGAGGAGTTCGGCGAGGGCGGCCGGGGTCGGCGCGTCGAACACCGCGCGCACCGGCACCTCGGCGCCGACGGCCGCGCGGATGCGCTGGATCAGCTGGGTGGCCAGCAGGGAATGCCCGCCGAGGGCGAAGAAGTCGTCGTCCGGGCCGGCCTGCGGCACGCCGAGAACGTCGGCGAACATCTCGCACAGCAGCTGCTCGACGGGGTTGCGCGGCGCCCGGCCCGGCCCGGCGGTGAACCGCTCGGCGCTCGGCAGCGCCTTGCGGTCGAGCTTCCCCGACGCCAGCACCGGCAGCTTGTCCAGCACGACGAACGCCGACGGCACCATGTACAGCGGCAGCCGGTCCCGCACGTGCGCGCGCAGCGACGCCACGAACGCACCGGTCTCCCGCCGCGCCGCGGGGTTGTTGGCGTACGACCCGGGCGCACCACTCCGGCGTCCCGGCCGGTAGGCGGTGCCGTCCTCCCCCCTCGAGAAGACGGCTTCCAGCTCGCCGGCTTCGGCGGCCCAGGTCACCGCGACCCGGTAGCCCGCGGCGTCGCCGAGCCGGTGCAGGGCTTCCGGGTCGACGCCGTCGCGCCCGTCGAGGGCTTCGAGGGCGGCCGCCGGGGTGCCTGCGTCGAGGGCGCGGACCGCGGCCAGCTCGCCGGACAGCCGCGCGTCCGGGACACCGGTGAGGCGCAGCCGCTCCGGTGCCTCCGCGGCCAGGAACCGTTCGACCGCACCGAGATCGCCGAACGCGACGACCTGCTCTTCGGCCGGCTCCGGCCGGGAACCCCGGCGCAGCACGACGTCGTAGCGGTGCCGGGTCAGCTCGTTGTGGGCGGTGCCGCGCTTGACCCACAGGTCGACGTCGTCGAAGCCGTCGAGACCGCGGGCCAGGGCCGGGAAGAAGTCCGGGTCGAGCACCAGCTCGCCCTCGCGCGCGATGGCCTGGTCGACCGCGGCGACGTCGCCCCGGCCGTGCCGCAGCTCGACGGCGGTGCGGAACGCCCGCAGCGAACGCAGGTTCCGGATGTCGCCGAGGAAGATCGTCCCGCCGGGCTCCAGAACACCGGCCGCGGTCTTCACCACCTCGGTGAGGTAATCGGCGCTCGGGAAGTACTGCGCGACGGAGTTGATGATCACCGTGTCGAACGGCTCGCCGGGCAGCTCGCCGAGGTCGTGCGCCGGACGCGCGGCCAGGTGGACCTTGCCCGCGAACGGTGTCGCCGCGACCTCGCGCCGGACGTTCTCGATCGCGCTCTCGGAAAGGTCGACGCCCCAGTACTCCTCGGCGTCCGGCGCGATCCGCGAGAGGATGAGCCCGCTGCCGACGCCGATCTCCAGCACCCGCTTCGGTTCGAGGGACCGGATCCGCTCGATCGTCGCCGCGTGCCACTCCCGCATCTCGGCGAGGGGGATGTCCGAACCGTCGTAGCTGGAGTTCCAGCCGGCGAAGTTCTCCTCGATGCCCTGGGAACCGGCGAGCATCTCTTCGTGGACGTCGTGCCATTCGTCGACGTGGCCCTGCTCGGCCGCCTGGTCGCGGTCGGGCACCGGCACGGCGTAGGCGATCAGCCGGCCGTCCTGCGCGACGACGACCGACTGCCCGACGCGCGGGTGTTCGGCGAGGACGGACTCGATCTCGCCCAGCTCGATCCGGTAACCGCGGATCTTCACCTGGTCGTCCGCGCGCCCCAGGAACACCAGCCGGCCGTCCGGCAACCACTTCACCAGGTCACCCGTGCGGTAGAGACGTCCGCCCGCACCGAACGGGTCCGCCACGAACCGCTCCGCCGTCAGTCCCGGCCGCCCGAGATAACCCCGCGCCAGCCCCGAACCCGCGAGGTACAGCTCGCCCACGACGCCGACCGGGACCGGCGCGAGGTGCGCGTCGAGGACGTAGGCACGGGTGCCCGGGTCGGGGACGCCGATCGGCACGGCCGAGCCGGGCGCGATCTCCGGGTCGCAGAGCCCGAGCGTCGAGTTGGTCGTGGCCTCGGTCGGGCCGTAGGCGTTGAACATCCGCCGCCCCGGCGCCCACCGCCGCACCAGCTCCGGCGACACCCGTTCCGTACCCGCGAGCAGGACGCTGTCCCGCGGCAGATCGCAGTCCTCCGGGAACTCGGCGAGCAGCGCGGGCGGCAGGATCATGAAGTCGACGCCCTTGGCGTGGGCGTACTCGGCCAACTCGGGGCCGGGCACCCGCCGCTCGGCCGGGACGACGACCAGCCGGCCGCCCGAGAGCAGCCCGAGGCACAGGTCCCAGAACGCGACGTCGAAACTCGGCGACGCGAACTGCAGCACCCGGCTGTGCGGCCCGATGCCGAACCGCTCGGTCTGCGTCGCCACCAGCTTCGCCACGCCCGCGTGGGAAACCACGACCCCCTTGGGCCGCCCGGTCGACCCCGACGTGTAGATGACGTAGGCCGCGTTCGCCGGGACGATCCGCGCGGCCGGGTCGGTGGCCGGGACGCCGGTCAGGTCCGTCTCGTCGAGGAGCAGGACGTCACCGTCGAAGCGGCCGGCGAGGTCGCTGGTGGTCACCACGCACACCGGGCGGGCGTCGGCGACCATGAAGGCGATCCGCTCGGCCGGGTAGTCCTGGTCCAGCGGCAGGTAGGCGGCACCGGCCTTGAGCACCGCCAGCTCGGCCACGATCATGTCGAGCGAACGCGGGACGGCGAGGGCGACGACTCGTTCCGGCCCGGCGCCGCGGCCGACGAGGACGTGGGCGAGCCGGTTGGCGCGCGCGTCCAGCTCGGCGTAGGTCAGCTCTTCGTCTTCGAAGACGAGGGCGACGGCGCCGGGGGTCTCCCGGACCCGGGCGGCGAACAGCTCCGGCAGGGTCGAGAGCGGCTCGGCGAGGTCCGTGTCGTTCCACCCGGCCAGGATTCGGTGCAGTTCCGGCGCGGACATCAGGGCGAGCCGCTCCACCGGCCACTGTGGACGTTCCGCCGCTTCGGCGAGGAGGTGGCCGAGGTGGTCGAGCATCCGGTCCACAGTGGACTCGTCGAGCACGTCGGGGCGGTAGCGCAGGCCGCCGGTGGTCAGGTTCAGGTCGAGCGGCAGGTCGGTCCCGGCGTGGAAGCCGACGTTGACGAGCAGCGAGCCACCCCTCCCGGGCTCCGGCTCGAGCTCGGTGACCAGGTCGGCGAACGGCACCTCGTGCGCCAGCGCCTCTTCCCGCACCGCACGCACGCGCGCGACGACGTCGGCGAATCCGGGCGAGCCACCGAGATCCACCCGCAGCGGCACCAGCGCGCCGATCCCGAGCAGGACGTCGGTGGTTCCCGCGTACCGGGACAGCAGCACCGTGAACGCGGCGAGGAGCGTCAGCTCGTCCGTTTCGGGCAACGGCCGGGTGCGCGTCACCGCGGAGACGGGCTCGGCGGGGTACGGCCGGTCGACCGGCAGCGCCAGCTCCTTCGGCGCCGAGGCGAGGCGATCACGCCAGAAACCGAGCCTCGACACCTGCTGCACAGCGTCACCGTTGCTCACCGGTAGACCAGCCTCCCGCTGCTCGCGGCGCCTCCGACAAGGCGCGAACTTAGGTGACCCTAACAAACGGATGGTGAGGATGCACTCCTGTACCATCGGTTAGCCTTACCTAAAATGAGTACCAGTCGGAGGTGCGGTGCGAACAGACCCCGGAGGGATCGCTCTCACGCGACGCCCGCCACACACGGGACGTGCGCTCGGTCTGCTGGCCGCCCTCGGTGTCCTGGTTTTCCTGTGCCTGCTGAGCGTCTGGCTGGGCTCGAAGGAGATCTCGTTCGGCGCCGTCTGGCAGGTGCTGTGGCACGACGACGGCTCGGCCGACGCGGTCATCATCCACAGTGTCCGGATGCCGCGAACCCTGCTGGCCGTCCTGGTGGGCACCGCGCTCGGCCTGGCCGGCACGGTGATGCAGGCCCTGACCCGCAACCCGCTAGCCGACCCCGGTCTGCTGGGCGTGAGCGCCGGAGCCGGGTTCGCGATCGTCTTCTCGATCACCGTGCTCGGCATCAGCTCGCTCTACGGCTACATCTGGTTCGCCTTCGCGGGAGCGCTCGCCGCGACCGCCGTCGTCTACTTCCTCGGTACGCGCGGGCGGGCCGGGTCGAGCCCGGTCAAGCTGGCGCTGGCGGGCGCGGCCGTCACGGCGCTGCTGGCCTCCTTCACCAGCGCGATGGTGCTGTCGGATCCGGTGGCGCTCAACCGCTACCGCTTCTGGTCGTCGGGCTCGCTGTCCGGCGTGGACGCGAACGCCCTGCTGCAGGTGCTGCCGTTCCTCGTCGTCGGCGTGGTGCTCGCGATCGCGAGCGGCCCGGCGCTCAACAGCCTGGCCCTCGGCGACGACGTCGCGATCGCGCTGGGCCGGAAGCTCGGCCCGCTGCGGCTGCGCGGCGCGCTGGCGATCACCCTGCTGACCGGCGCGGCCGTCGCCGTCGCCGGGCCGATCCTGTTCCTGGGCCTGATCGTCCCGCACGCGGTGCGGTTCGTGCTGGGCCCGGACCATCGCTGGCTGCTGCCCTACACCGCGGTGCTCGCCCCGAGCCTGCTGCTCGCCGCCGACATCCTCGGCCGGGTCCTGGCGCGGCCGAGCGAGATCCGCGCGGGCGTGATCGTCGCGTTCCTCGGCGCGCCGTTCTTCATCTACCTGGTCCGCCGGCGCAAGCTCGCGGAGTCCTGACATGAGCGAGCTTGCGAGCGAATCGACCAACACCGCGCCTTCGGCTCAGGCCGCGCCGAGCGTCAGCGAGGCGTGCGCATGAGCCTGCTGCACCTCCGGCGCGACCGCGTCACCTTCCGCCTCGCCGCACCCCCGGTGTCCGGCCGCGTCCGGCCGCGGCTGCTGCTCGTCTCCGGGATCCTCGCCGTCCTCGCGTTCGTGTTGTTCTGCCTGGGCATGACGATCGGCGACGTCCCGATGAGCGTGTCCGACGTCCTCTCGGGCCTCTTCGGCGGCGGCGACACCGGGAACACCTACATCGTGCAGGAACTGCGGCTGCCGCGGGCGCTGACCGGGCTGCTGGCCGGGCTCGCGTTCGGCGCGTCCGGCGCGGTGTTCCAGACGATCACCCGCAACCCGCTGGCCAGCCCGGACATGATCGGCATCAACGCGGGCGCGGCCACGTTCGTCGTCGCCGGGATCGCGTTCGGCTTCGGCGGCGGGCTCGGCACCACCACCCTCGGCCTGGCCGGCGGCCTGCTGACCGCGTTGCTGGTGTACGCGCTGGCGTGGCGGCGCGGCACCACCGGGTACCGGATCCTCTTGGTGGGCATCGGGATCTTCGCGATGTGCACGAGCCTCACGGACTACCTGCTGAGCAAGGCGCAGATCACCGAGGCGCAGGCGTCGATCGGCTGGCTGGTCGGCAACCTCGCCAACCGCGGCTGGGACCACGTCGTGCCGCTGTTCGCCGCACTGGTCGTGCTGTTCCCGCTGGTGCTGGCGCTGTCGCGGTGGATGGGCACGCTGCTGCTCGGCGACGACGTGGCCGCCGGGCTCGGCACGCCGGTGCAGCCGGTCCGGCTCGGGCTGCTGCTGGCCGGCGCCGGGCTGGTCGCGTTCGCGACCGCGTCGGCCGGGCCGATCTCGTTCGTCGCGCTGACCGCACCGCAGATCGCGCAGCGGCTCGCCCGGCTGTCGTCGCCGCCGATCACCGCGTCCGCGCTCACCGGCGCGGTCGTGGTGCTGGGCAGCGACATCATCGCGCGCGAGCTCACCGCGTCCGCGCTGCCGGTCGGCATCGTGACCGGCGTGCTGGGCGCTCCGATCCTGCTCTGGCTGCTGGCCAGGGCCAACCGTTCCGGTTCCGGAGGCTGAGAAGATGACACCGTCCCTGCGCGTGCGGGACCTCCGCGTCGCCTACGACGACCGGGTCGTCATCGACGGCCTCGACCTCGAGATCCCGCCGGGCCGGATCACCGCGATCGTCGGCCCGAACGCGTGCGGGAAGTCGACGCTGCTGCGCACGCTCGCCCGGCTGCTCACGCCGAAGTCGGGGGGCGTCTACCTCGACGGCCGGCCGATCCACGACCTGCCGACCCGCCAGGTCGCCCAGCAGCTCGGCATCCTCCCGCAGTCACCGGTGGCGCCGGAGGGCATGACGGTCGCCGACCTCGTCGGCCGCGGCCGCGCCCCGCACCAGAGCTGGTGGCGCCAGTGGTCCACATCGGACGAAGGCGCGGTGCGCGAAGCCTTGGCGGCGACGGAGATGACCGACCTGGCCGACCGCCCGGTGGACGAGCTTTCCGGCGGTCAGCGCCAGCGCGCGTGGATCGCGATGGCGGTCGCGCAGGGCACACCGGTGCTGCTGCTCGACGAGCCGACGACGTACCTCGACCTGGCGCACCAGATCGACGTCCTCGACCTGGTCGTCGACCTCAACCGCGGCGAGGGCCGCACGGTGGTGATGGTGCTGCACGACCTGCCGCAGGCGTGCCGCTACGCCGACCACGTGATCGCGATGAAGTCCGGCCGGATCGTGGCCTCGGGCGCGCCGACCGAGGTGATCACCGAGGAGCTGGTGGACGAGGTGTTCGACGTCCGCTGCCGGATCACCGCGGACCCGGTGAGCGGGACGCCGATGGTGATCCCGATCAGCCGCCACCACCCGGCGCCGGTGCACCAGGGCTGACCCCGGCAAACTGGCAGGGACGGCCTTCTTCGCGCCGAGCCCGACTTCGGCTATCCTGGGCCCCGGCCCGCCTCGCGTGTTCCGAGGAACGTCCGGCCGAAACCCCCTCCAGGAAGCAGAGCCATGTTCGTGCTGCCCGAAATCACCACCGGTCCCGAGCGCCACCTGCTGGAGGCCACGATGGACCGCAACCGGCGAGCCGTCGCCGAGACCGCCCGCGGACTGTCGGAGGCCGACGCCCGCGTGCGGCTGGTCGCGTCGATGACCACGCCGATCGGGCTGGTCAAGCACGCGGCCATGGCCGAGCGGCGGTGGTTCCAGTGCCTGCTGCTGGGCCGCGCCGAGTCCGAATGCGACGGTCCCACGACGCCGGGCGACCCCAGTTTCGTCGTCACCGAAGGGGAAACGGTCGCCGACGTGATCGCCGAGTTCGAGCGGGCCGGCGCCCGGTCCCGGGAGATCGCGGCCCGCTTCGACCTCGACGACACGTGGACGCACGACGTCCTCGGCGAGGTGAACCTGCGGTTCGTCTACCTGCTCCTGATCGAGGACTTCGCCCGCCACGCCGGCCACGGCGACATCCTGCGGGAGCAGCTGGCCGCCCGCTGACCCCGTAGCCTGCGGCGTGAACGACCTGGCTCGACGGCCCGCTCGAGCGCGCTCAGGCCGGCCCGACCTTCATCATACGATCACGTGAGCAGGTGATTTTTGAACGTCAGAAGCGAACATCACGCCTGCCGCCGCGGCCGCGAGCGTCACCAGCAGCCACAAAATCTGCCAAGGACTGACACAACGCCCACCCGAAGTGTCCTTCCGACTTCGAACAGCGTTTACGATCTCCGTCTGGCGGGTCAGCGGGCGCTGACCGCGTACTCCCCCGCCGGCGCCGCCACCACCCGGCGGTCCACGACGGACTGCAGGATCTCCCCCACCCGCACCGCCGTGTTCGACAGCAGCGACGACGTGATGCCGTGCGTGTGCTCCGTTCCGCCCTGGAGGTAGATCCCGCCGCGCAGCACAGGTTCCGTGGTCAAGCGGTAGTCACGCTCGACGCGCAAGCGGCCCTCCTCGTCCCGGGAACACCGCGGGCCGAGCTCGCCCAGCAACGGCGTCGGGTCGGCCGGGCGGTAACCGGTCGCGTAGACGATCGCGTCCGCCTCCAGCACCGTGCGCTCGCCCGTCGTCAGTGACTCGATCGTCGCCGACACCGCCGTGCCCGTGTCGATCACCTCGACCGGGCGGGAGACGTTCAGCAGCCGCAACCGCTCCACCCCGAGCACCTTCTCGCGGTACACCCGCCGGTACAGCTCGTCGATCAGGTCGATGTCGACCGCGGAGTAGTTCGTCGCGCCGTGGTAGCGCATCAGGCGGTCCTTGACCGGTTCGCCTGCGCGGTAGAACTGGTCGACGGCGTCCGGGTCGAAGATCCGGTTCGCGAACGAGCTGTCGTCGGCCGGGCTGTAGCCGTAGCGGGCGAACACCGCGCACACCTCGGTCTGCGGGAACTCGTCGTGCAGCAGCGCCGCCACCTCGGCGGCGCTCTGCCCGGCGCCCACCACGACCAGGCGCCGGGGCGATGTTCCGCGCAGGGCGTCGACGCGGAACAGCAGTTCGCTGTTGTGCCAGATCCGCGGCCCGGCGGTGATCCCTTCGGGCAGCTGCGGCCGCAAGCCGGTGCCCACCACCAGGTTCCGGGCGCGCAACGACGAGCCGTCCGAAGCCTCGACGTCGAAGTAGGCCACCTCGGAACCGTCGTACACCGGCTTCACCGACACGACCTCGGTGCCGTACGAGACGACGTCGTCGACCTTCGCGGCCGCCCACTCGAAGTAGTCGTGGAACTCGACCCGCAGCGGGAAGAGGTTCTTGTGGTTGATGAAGTCGACCAGCCGCCCCGCTGAGTGCAGGTAGTTCAGGAAGCTGAACTCGCTGGTCGGGTTCCGCATGGTGACCAGGTCCTTCAGGAACGACACCTGCATCGTGGCCGTGTCGATGAGCATCCCGCGATGCCAGCCGAACTTCGGCTGCCGCTCGAGGAAGTGCGCGGTCACCGGCTCCCCGGCGCCGGCGTTGTGCTCGGCGAGGGCGATCGCGAGGGCCAGGTTCGACGGTCCGAAGCCCACGCCGACGATGTCGTAGATCGGGACCTCTGCAGTCATGTTGCTCCCTCGCGTGCTCCGGTACCGTTCAGGGAACCCTAACCTAACTTAGGCGAGCCTCGCCTAGTACGTTCGTGGTGATGTTCGTCCCCCGATCACGAAAGGGCACTCTCGAATGCGCGTGGCGATGTTCGGCTACCAGACCTGGGGGCACCGGACCCTGCAGGCGCTCATCGACGCGGGGCACGACGTCGCCCTCGTGGTGACGCACCCGAAGAGCGACCACGCCTACGAGCGGATCTGGGCCGATTCGGTCGCCGACCTCGCCGAGGCCAACGGCATCCGCGTCCTGCTCCGCACCCGCCCGGACGACGCCGAACTGCTGGCCGAGCTCAACGCCGCGGACCTCGACCTGATCGTGGCGAACAACTGGCGCACCTGGCTGCCCCCGGAGATCTTCGACCTCCCGCGGCACGGCACCCTCAACATCCACGACTCGCTGCTGCCGTCGTACGCGGGCTTCTCCCCGCTCATCTGGGCGCTGATCAACGGCGAGCCCGAGGTCGGCGTCACCGCCCACATGATGGACGGCGAGCTCGACGCGGGCGACATCGTCCTGCAGCGCGCGATCCCGGTCGGCCCGGCGGACACCACGACGGATCTGTTCCACCGCACGGTCGACCTGATCGCCCCGCTCACGGCCGAAGCGATCTCGAAGATCGAGACGGGGTACACCCCGGTGCCGCAGGACCGCTCGAAGGCCAGCTTCTTCCACAAGCGCGCCCGCCGCGACAGCCTGATCGACTGGACCCTCCCGCCCGAGGACCTCGAGCGCTTCGTGCGTGCGCTGTCCGACCCGTACCCGAACGCGTTCACCCACCACCGCGGCGAGGAGCTGCGGATCCTCAAGGCATCGGTGTCGAAGGGGCACTACGGCGGCACGCCGGGCCGGATCTTCATCAAGGAGGGCGACGGCGTCGTGATCGTGGCCGGCCCGCAGGCGCGCCGCGGTCGGTCGGCCGGTCTGGTCGTCGAGCGGGTCCGCACCGCCGACGGCACGGAACTGCCGGCGCACGAGTACTTCAAGACCATGGGCGGGTACCTGACCGACCGGCCTTGATCCGGTGAGCGGGAATTCCTGGCCGCCGCGGTGTCCCGGCGGCCAGGATGACCCGCATGCCCGGGATCAGCTTCCTCGACGCCCACCGCACCTGGGTGCTCACCGGCACGACGACCACCTACGCCCTGCGGCTCGACGAAGACGACGTCCCCACCCACGTGTACTGGGGTCCGCGCCTGTCCCCACCCCAGGTCGTCGAACTCACGCAGAAAACGCCTCCCCGCTGGGACGGCTTCAACGACCCGAACGAAGGCCTCGACGAACTCGCGGCGGACAGCGGCACCCGTTACTGGACCCCGGCCCTGCAACTCCGCTTCGCCGACGGCACCCGGGGCCTCGAATGGCGGTACCAGCGCCACGAAATCACCGAGCGCCACCTGGCGATCCACTTCACCGACCGCCACTACTCCGTGCGGATCACCCTCCACTACCGGTTCCGGTCCGACGTCCTCGAACGCTGGACCGAGCTGTCCGCCGACACCGACGTCGAGATCGCCCGGGCCGACTCCGCGACCTGGGCCCTGCCCGTCCTCGACGACTACCGGCTCAGCCACGCCACCGGCCGCTGGGCCGCGGAAACCCAGCTGCGGCGGGAACCCACCCCGCACGGGGAGACCGTCTTCGGCAGCCGCCGCGGGATCACCAGTCACCACGCCAACCCCTGGGTCATGGTCGACGACGGCACCGCCACCGAACACCACGGCGAGGTCTACGGCGTCGCGCTCGCGTGGAGCGGCTCGTGGCGCCTCACCACGACCCGCTCCTCGACCGGGCGCCTGACGGTCAGCGGCGGCTTCGGGCAAGACGGCGTCGTCCACCGGATCGGGCCCGGCCGGCCGCTGACCACCCCGGTCGCCGCCGGCCTGCACACCGGCGGCGGGTTCGGCGCCGCGAGCCGCGCGTGGCACGCCTACGTCCGCGAACACGTCCTGCCGCACCCCGCGGAGCTGCGTCCGGTCCTCTACAACTCCTGGGAAGCCACGGGATTCGCCGTCTCCGAAGGCGGCCAGCTCGCCCTCGCCGAGCGGGCCGCGGCGCTCGGCGTCGAGCTGTTCGTGCTGGACGACGGCTGGTTCGGCGCCCGCACCGGCGACCACTCCGGGCTCGGCGACTGGCACGTCAACCGCGAGCGCTTCCCCGGTGGCCTCCGGCCGCTGGTCGACGCGGTGCACGCGCTGGGCATGAAGTTCGGGCTCTGGGTCGAGCCCGAGATGGTCAACCCGGACAGCGACCTCCACCGCGCCCACCCGGACTGGGTGCTGCACCACCCGCACCGGCGCCGGTCGGAACTGCGCAACCAGCTCGTCCTCAACTTCGCGCGGCCCGACGTCGCCGCGTGGGCGCACGGCTGGCTCGACCGGCTCGTCGGCGACCACGGCGTCGACTTCCTCAAGTGGGACATGAACCGCCCGTTCAGCGAAGCGGGCTGGCCGGGCGAAGCGGACCAGGACCGGCTGTGGGTCGAGCACACCCGTGCGGTGTACGCGATCCTGGACCGCCTCCGCCGCGATCACCCCGGCCTGCGGATCGAAGCGTGCAGCGGTGGCGGCGGCCGGGTCGACCTCGGGGTGCTCGCCCGCACCGACCAGGTCTGGCCGTCGGACAACACCGACGCCCTCGACCGGCTCCGCGTCCAGCACGGCTACAGCCAGCTCTACCCGGCCCGCGCGATGGCGGCCTGGGTCACCGACGGCCCGAACTTCGTCACCGCCCGCTCGGTGCCGCTGCGCTTCCGGTTCCACGTCGCCATGGCCGGCGTGCTCGGTCTCGGCGGCGACATCGCGCACTGGCCGGACGAAGACCTCGCGCTCGCCCGGGAAATGATCGCGCTGTACCGGGACATCCGGCCCGTGGTGCAGCACGGGGCGCTGCACCGGCTCCGGCCACCGGTCGACGACGGCCTCGTCGCGCTCCAGTACGTCCTCGGCGACCGGTCGGTCGTGTTCGCCTACCGGCAGGCCGCGCACTTCGCCGAGCCGGACCGGCCGCTGCGGCTCGGCGGGCTCGATTCCGCTGACCGGTACCTCGATCCGGGTTCCGGCACCACGCACTCCGGCGCCGTGCTGCTCGCCCACGGACTGCGCCTCGGGCTCCCGACCGGCGACTTCGCGAGCGCAGTCGTCCGGCTGGAGCGAATTTCGCGCTAGAGATCGGATCTATCAGCCACCCTTCGACGGTTTCACCGCCTCTGAACGCTTGACAGCCCATCAGACGTCAGATCAAATGCGTCATACATCACATCTGGTGGGAGGCTCGATGAGAAGGTCACTGGCGCTGGGCGCCGCGGTACTCCTGGCGGTGAGCGCGTGCTCGGTCGGGTCGAACACCGGCGGTGGCACCGAAATCACCTTCCTCACCTTCGAGACACCGAACCTCACGCCCGCCTACTGGGACGCCGCGATCAAGCGCGTCACCGAAAAGAACCCCGGCATAAAGGTGAAGAAGCTCGTCGCCCCCACCGCCGACGGCCGGACGTCGTACGCGAAGCAGCTGCTGCAGTCCGGCCAGTTCCCGGACGTGCTGATCGCCGTGGACTCCGCGGGCTTCGCCGAGGCCGGCAACCTCTACGCCTGGACGCCCGACGAGCTCAAGGACTTCCAGTTCCCCGAGGCCAACCCGGTCAACGGGAAGTACTACCAGCTGCCGGCGAACACCCAGACCATCCCGCCGGTCTACTACAACAAGAAGATGTTCGCCGACGCGGGTGTCGCCGCGCCGCCGAAGACGTGGGCCGAGCTGGTCGCCGACGCCGGCAAGCTCAAGGACAAGGGCTTCGCGCCGTTCACCATCGGCGGCGGCAAGGACGGCTTCCCGTCGTCGATGATCCTCTCCGGCCTGGTCGGCACCGAGGTCTACCCCACGACGCCGGACTGGCTGACCCAGCGGCGCCAGGACAAGGTCAAGTTCGCCGATCCCGCGTTCCAGCACGCCTTCTCGAAGCTCGCCGACCTCGTCGCGCGGGGGTACGTGGACAAGACGAGCGTTTCCCGCGACTACGCGGCGACCGAGCAGGCTTTCCTCGACGGCAAGAGCGCGATGTACCCGATGGGCAACTGGTTCGCCGCCAACGCCGACTCCAAGAAGCACGACTTCGAAGTCGGCGTGTTCGACTTCCCCACCGAGGACGGCAAGCTCGTCGTCCCGGCCTACACCGGCGGCGGCATGATCGTGAACGCGAAGGCCGCGAACCTCGACGCCGCCAGGAAGTTCGCGCTCGGCTTCCAGCTGGACAAGGACCAGCTCGACGCGTCGGTCAAGGCGGACGGCCTGTTCCCGGCGATCAAGGGCTACACCCCGCCGGCCGACGTGGGCCCGACGTTCAAGGCCGGGTACGACCTCTACACCCAGGCGGTGCGGCAGAACGCCGTCGTCCACGCGTTCCGCTGGGAGACCGCCGACGACGGGTTGCTGCCCGGCATGAAGGACAAGGTCGACCAGGCCGCCCAGGACGTCATCACCGGCCGCAAGACGGTGGCCGACGCGTGCGCGTTCCTGGACACCGAGTGGGCGAAGGCGGGCTGACTTGGCCACCGCCGGCACCCGCAAGCCGGTCCTGCCGCGGGTCGGGCACTTCGCGTCGTTCGGCGCCCCGGGCGTGCTCGTCTACGTGTGCTTCGTGCTCGCTCCGATCCTGATCAGCTTCGGCTACAGCCTGACGAACTACAACCCGTTCCACCCGCCGGTGCGGTTCGTCGGCTTCGACAACTACCGGCTGCTCTTCACCGATGAGCAGTTCCTCACCGCGCTCGAGGTCACCACGATCCTGACGCTGATCGTGGTCGTCGTGCCCAACGTGCTCGGTCTCGGCGTCGCGCTGCTGCTCGACCGGAAAGGCTGGCTGTACAACGCTTTGCGCAGCGTGTTCTTCACCCCGGTGATCCTCAGCTCGGTCGTCGTCTCGATCGTCTGGTCGCGGCTGCTCGACGACGCCGGGCCGCTGAACAACCTGTTGCGCGCGCTGGGGGTCGAGCACCCGCCGGGCTGGCTTTCGGACCCCGATCTGGCGCTGTATTCGGTCGCCTCGATCGTGTGCTGGCAGATGCTCGGGTTCTGCGTCGTCGTTTACCTGGCCGGGCTGCAGGGCGTGCCGGCCGAACTGCTCGAAGCCGCCGAGATCGATGGCGCCGGGCCGCTGCGCCGGTTCCGCGCGGTTACCTGGCCGCTGCTGGCGCCGTCGTTGACGATCACTACGGTCGTGCTGCTGATCTCCGCGTTCAAGACCTACGACTACGTCAAGGTGATCACCAACGGCGGCCCGGGTTCCGGGGCCACGGCGACGATCGCGTTCGACGTGCTGCAGACCGGCTTCGACGCCAACCACGTCGGCTACGCGTCCGCGATGGCCGTGCTGATGCTGGTGATCGTCGCGGTCGTGACGACCGTCGTGCTGAACTTCCTCCGCCGCCGAGAGGTGGACCTGTGACCCGCCGGCTGGTCGCCCTGCTCGTCGGCGCGGTGTTCTTCGTGCCGCTGTACCTGGTGCTGGCCAACGTCTTCAAGCGGGGCGACCTGATCGCGAAGGAACCCGCGTCGCTCCCGCTGCCGCCGACGCTGGCCAACATCCACGCGGTGCTGACCCGCCCGGACGGCTTGTTCTGGGTCAGCCTGGCCAACAGCGTCGTCGTGACGGTGTCGTCGATCCTGGTCCTGACCGTCCTGTCGGCCATGCTCGGCCACTACCTGGCGCGTTCGCGCAAGCGGTGGACGAAGGTCCTGACGCTGGTGCTGCTGGCCGGGCTGATGATCCCGCCGCAGGTCATCCTGATCCCGATCACGGACGTCCTGCGCGTCACCCACCTGATGGCGTCGCTGCCGGGGCTGATCCTGTTCAACGTCGGCTACTACGTGCCGTTCGGGGTCTTCGTGTTCAGCGGGTTCGTCCGCGGGGTCCCGGTCGAGCTGGAGGAGGCGGCGCTGCTCGACGGCGCCGGCCGGATGCAGGTGTTCTGGCGCGTGGTGTTCCCGCTGCTGCGCCCGGCGACGGCGTCCGTGCTGATCTTCCTGGGCGTGTGGATCTGGAACGACTTCATCGACCCGCTGATCATCCTCGGCCCGGGGCAGGGCACGACGATCACGACGGGCATCTACCGCTCGATCGGCCAGTACCAGGCGGACCTGGGCAGCGTGTTCGCCCTGATGTTCCTGGCGACGCTGCCGGTGCTGATCTTCTACCTGGCGCTGCAGAAGCAGTTCGTGAAGGGCCTGACCGGCGGCGCGACGAAGGGCTAGCGCGCACTTTCACGTGAAAGTGCCGCTTCTTCACAGAACCTTCACCATGGTGTCGGACTGCTCGGACCCCGCGCCCACGACCTCGTAACCGGCCGCGAAGTACAGCCGCTGCGCGAAGTTCTTCCGTTCGACGCTGAGGCTGATCCGCGCGATCCCTGCCTCCTTCGCGCGGTCCTCGACGGCGTGCAGCAACGCGCGTCCGACACCCCGGCCGCGCCACTCCTCGGCCACGCCGATGGTGAGTTCGGGGACGTCGGCGGCCACGAACCCGTACCCCGGCGCGTCGGGAGCGAAGAAGCGCAGCCAGGCGGCGCCGACCCTCTTGCCGTCCGCCTCGGCGACCACGCCCAGGTCGCTTTCCCGCGGCCAGCCGGCGACGTAGCAGGCGGTGTTCGGAGCCGCGAGCACGCGGCGACGGCTCTTCGGCGGCCACTCCGGCGACCAGTTGACCGCGGCCACCAGCACGTCGGCCAGGAAGTCGGCGTCGTCGGCGGTCGCCGGGCGGAGCTTCACCGCTCGCGGACCCGCCCGCCGTCGACCTCCAGGCGGCGCGTCACGTGCACGGCGTCCAGCATCCGGCGGTCGTGCGTAACCAGCAGCAGGGTGCCCGGGTACTTGTCGAGCGCCGACTCGAGCTGCTCGATCGCGGCCAGGTCGAGGTGGTTGGTCGGCTCGTCCAGCACCAGCAGGTTGACCCCGCGGGCCTGCAGCAGCGCCAGCGCCGCGCGGGTCCGCTCCCCCGGCGACAGCGTCGCCGCCGACCGGAGCACGTGCGCGGCTTTGAGCCCGAACTTCGCCAGCAGCGTCCGGACGTCGGCGTCGGCCAGCTCCGGGACCTCGCGCGCGAACGCGTCGGCGAGCGGGACGTCGTCGAGGAACAGCCGCCGGGCCTGGTCGACCTCGCCGACCACGACCCCCGGCCCGAGCGCGGCGTTGCCCTCGTCGAGCGGGACCCGGCCGAGCAGCGCGGCCAGCAGCGTCGACTTGCCCGCGCCGTTGGCGCCGGTGATGGCGACCTTGTCCGCCCAGTCGATCTGCAGGTCGACCGGCCCGAGCGTGAAGCCGCCGCGGCGGACGACCGCGCCGCGCAGGGTCGCGACCACCGCGCCCGCGCGCGGGGCCGCGGCGATCTCCATCCGCAGCTCCCACTCCTTGCGGGGCTCCTCGACGACGTCCAGGCGCTCGATCATCCGGTCGGTCTGCCGGGCTTTCGACGCCTGCTTCTCGGTGGCCTCGGCGCGGAACTTGCGGGCGTTCTTGTCGTTGTCGGGCTGCTTCCGGCGGGCGTTCTTGACGCCCTTCTCCATCCACGCCCGCTGCATCCGGCCGCGCGCCTCGAGCGAGGCCTTCGTGTCGGCGAACTCCTCGTAGTCCTCACGCGCGTGCCGGCGCGCGACCTCGCGTTCCTCGAGGTAGGCCTCGTAGCCGCCGCCGTAGCTGTTGACCTGCTGCTGCACCAGGTCCAGCTCGACGACGCGGTCGACGGTCCTGGCCAGGAACTCGCGGTCGTGGCTGACCAGCACGGTCGCCGCCCGCAGCCCGGTCACGAACCGCTCCAGCCGGGCCAGGCCGTCCAGGTCGAGGTCGTTGGTCGGCTCGTCCAGCAAGAAGATGTCGTAGCGGCTCAGCAGCAGCGACGCGAGCCCGGCGCGCGCGGCCTGACCGCCCGAGAGCGACGTCATCGGCTGGTCGAGGCCGACGGCGAGACCGAGGTCGGCGGCCACTTCGGCGGCGCGGTCGTCGAGGTCGGCGCCGCCCAGGTCGAGCCAGCGGTCGAGCGCCGTCGCGTACTGGTCGTCCGCGCCCGCTTCACCCGCGGTGAGGGCTTCGGTCGCCGCGTCGAGGTCCGCCTGGGCCGCCGACACGCCGGTGCGGCGCGCGAGGAACGCCCGCACCGACTCGCCGTCCCGCCGCTCCGGCTCCTGCGGCAGGTGCCCGACGGTCGCCGACGGCGGGTTCAGCCGGATCTCGCCGCCGTCCGGTTTCGCGAGCCCGGCGAGGGTCCGCAGCAGCGTCGACTTGCCGGCGCCGTTGACACCGACCAGGCCGACGACGTCGCCCGGGGCGACGACGAGATCGAGGCCGGAGAAGAGGATGCGGTCACCGTGGCCCGCGGCCAGGTCCTTCGCGACGAGTGTTGCGCTCATGAGATCGCCGAGTCTACGGGGCCGTGGTGGACTGTCAGATCAAGGTCAAAGCCACCGGCTGTGTGTGTCGGGTGGCGCTTTGATCACTGAGTGTGGGTACCCTGTTCGGTTGTCGCGTCTTCCGTGCAGTGAGGTTGGTGAACACAGATGGGCGAACCCGCTCCCCCGGTGACCCTCGGCCGCAGGCCGAAACCGAGGGAAGGCCGCCCATCCGCGCCCCGGCCCACGGTGAGCCGGCGCCGCGAGGTGAGCCACGCCAGCGCCCGGTCGCTGCTGATGACCGTGCTCGGCGAGTACGCGCTGCCTCGTGACAAGCCCGTGTGGACGTCCATGCTGGTCGAGGTCCTCGGCATCCTCGACATCGAGGAGAAGTCCGCCCGGCAGGCGCTGGCCCGCTCGGCCGCCGAGGGCTGGGTCGTCTCCGAGCGCGTCGGGCGCCGCGTCCGCTGGTCGCTGACCCCGCCCGGGCGCCGGCTGCTGACCGAGGGCGCCGAGCGGATCTACGCCTTCGGCCGCGAGCGCCCGCCGTGGAACGGGCAGTGGCTGATGCTGATCGTGTCCGTCCCGGAGGCCAAGCGCGACCTGCGGCACCGGCTGCGCACGCGGCTGACCTGGGCGGGCTTCGGTTCGCCGGTGGCCGGCGTGTGGGTCAGCCCGGACCTGTCCCGCCAGCGCGAGGCGCAGCAGATCGTCAGCGAGCTCGGCCTCGACGCCCAGGCGATGTCGTTCACCGCGGCGTACGGCGAGGTCGGCGAACAGGAGTCGATGGTCTCGCGCTCCTGGGACCTGACCGAGCTGAAGGACCGCTACGAAGACTTCATCGACCGGTTCACCGGCCTGCACCCGACCGGCGGCCGGGCGGTGCTGCGCGCGCAGACCGAGCTGGTCCACGAGTGGCGGCGGTTCCCGTTCCTCGACCCGCAGCTGCCCGCCGAGCTCCTCCCGGCGAAGTGGAGCGGGACGAAAGCCGGGGAACTGTTCCATCACAAACACGTCGACTGGCGCCCCGAGGCCCAGCAGTATTGGGACGACATCGTCGAAGCCGAAGAAGCAGGGTGAACATGACTCAGCAGGTCCGCCTCGATCGTGACGGCGGGCTCGCCGTCCTGACCGTCGACGCTCCGCCGTTGAACCTCTACACGGCTTCGCTGCAGTCCCAGCTCGCTTCGGCGCTCGACTCGCTGGAGGAGGCGCCCGCCCGGGCCCTGCTGATCCGGGCCGAGGGCAAGATCGTCAGCGGCGGCGTGGACGTCTCGCTGTTCGACGCCCAGGGCTCGCCCGCCGAGGCGAAGGTGCTGTTCGACGAGATGCTCGCGGTGCCGGACCGGATCGCGGCGCTGCCGTTCCCGACCGTGTTCGCCGCGCACGGCCTGTGCCTGACCTGGGCGTTCGAGGTCGCCGTGGCGTGTGACCTCATCCTGGCCGCGTCGCGGGCGAAGTTCGGGCTGGTCGAGAAGGTCGTCGGGCTGACCCCGACCATGGGCGGCACCCAGCGGCTCGCTTCGCGCGCCGGAGTGGGCCGCGCGAAGGAGTTCGTCATGACCGGCGACACCTACGACGCGGCCACGCTGGAGCGCTGGAACGTCGTCAACCGCGTCCTGCCGGACGAGGGCTTCGACGAGGCCGCGCGGGAGTTCGCGCGGCAGCTCGCCGCCGGGCCGACCCGGGCCCACGCGGCGACCAAGCGCGTGCTCGACCACTTCTCCGCCGGCGGCGTTCCCGAGGCGAACGCGCACATCACGTCGATCGCGGCCGAGCTCTTCGAGACCGAGGACCTCCGCGGCGCCGTGAAGTCGTTCTTGGCCGACGGGCCGGGCAAGGCGACGTTCTCGGGCCGTTAACCGGCCGTTCGGACGGCGGTTGCCGCCGTTCGGGCCTGCGCGGTTTTCCCCGCACCGGGTTACATTCGATGTGGTCTAGACCACGTCGTCCCCGCCCCCGTGCCGTCTGGAGAACCGCCATGAGACGCACCCCCGTACGACTACGCTCCGCGCTCGCCGCCTTGCTGGTGGCGCTCGGCGGCACCGCGGCGCTAGCGCCACCCGCCGCCGCGGCCGGCTCGCTGACCGCCACCCTGGCGATGAGCGGCACCACCGGGACCTACACCGTCGCCAACACCGGCACCGCCTCGGTGAGCAACTGGGCGATCACCTTCACGCTGCCCGCCGGCGTCACCGCGTCGACCGGCGAGAACGGCACGGTGACCCAGAACGGCACGCAGGTCACGCTGACCCCCGCGTACTACATCGCGACGCTGGCGCCGGGCCGGACCACCTACCCGTACAGCCCGACGTTCCGGCTCAGCGCCGCCGCGGCACCCGCGCAGTGCCGCGTCGACAACGCCAACTGCGACGGTTCACCGGACACGCCACCGGGTGCGCCCGGCGGGCTCAGGCTGGTCACGAAGACGACCAAGACGGTCGCCTTGGCCTGGACCGCGTCGGCGGCCGGATCGTTGCCGGTCACCGGGTACGACGTCTACCAGGGCACGTCCCTGGCCGCGTCGGTGACCGGGACGAGCGCGACGATCTCCGGGCTCACCCCGGGCACGGCGTACTCGTTCACGGTGAAGGCCAAGGACGCCAAGGGGAACACGTCCCCGGCGAGCGCCGCACTGGCCGTGACGACGAACAGCCCCTCCGACGACACGCAGGCGCCGTCCGCCCCAGCCGGGCTGCGCTCGACGGCCGCGGACTCGGGCAGCGTCTCCCTGTCCTGGACGGCGTCGACGGACAACACCGGCGTGATCGGCTACGACGTGTACCGCGGATCGGTACTGGCCACCACGGTGACCACGACGTCCGCCGTCGTGACCGGGCTGGCACCGTCCACTTCGTACTCGTTCACGGTGCGGGCGCGCGACGGCTACGACAACGTGTCGGCGCCGAGCGCCGCGGTGACCGCGAAGACCGGCGACATCGTCTCGGGCTACGCGAAGGTCGGCTACTTCGTGCAGTGGGGCATCTACGGGCGCCAGTACTTCGTGAAGAACCTCGAGACGTCGGGCGCGGCGGCCAAGCTGACGCATCTGCTGTACGCGTTCGAGAACATCGACCCGGTGAACCTGACGTGCCTGTCCGGCGTCACGAAGGGCACCACGGCGAACCCGCAGGACCCGAACCAGGGTGACGGCGCCGGCGACGCCGAGGCCGACTACTCGCGGCCGTTCTCGGCGGCGCAGTCGGTGGACGGCGTGGCCGACACGGGCTGGGAGTCGTTGCGCGGCAACTTCAACCAGCTGAAGAAGCTCAAGGCGAAGCACCCCAACCTGAAGGTGCTGGTGTCGCTGGGCGGCTGGACGTACTCGAAGTACTTCTCCGACGTCGCGGCCACGGACGCGTCGCGCAAGAAGTTCGTCTCGTCGTGCGTCGACACGTGGCTGAAGGGCAACATCGCGTCCTACGGCGGCGCGGGCGGCCCGGGCACCGCGGCCGGCATCTTCGACGGCATCGACCTCGACTGGGAGTGGCCGGCGAGCGCCGACGGCCACCCGGGCAACCACTGGAGCCCGAACGACAAGGACAACCTGACCGCGCTGATGGCGGAGTTCCGCACGCAGATGGACGCGTACGGCGCGACGACCGGCAAGCGCTACCAGCTGCACGCGTTCACGCCGGCCGACCCGAACAAGGTCGCGTCCGGGTGGGACCTCTCGAAGGTGTTCAACTACCTGGACGTGGCGAACGTGCAGGGGTACGACTTCCACGGCTCGGGCAGCGACAACTCGTGGGAACCGAACCGCACCGGCCACCAGGGCAACCTGTACGCCGACGCGGACGACCCGTACCCGTTCCACTTCAGCGCCGAGGCGGCGATCAACGCGTACACGAACGCGGGCGTGGATCCGCGAAGGCTGACGTTGGGCCTGGCCTTCTACGGCCGGGGCTGGCAAGGCGTCGCGGCGGGCGGCAAGAACGGCGAGTGGCAGTCGGCGACCGGCGCGGCCCCGGGCCAGTTCGCCGAGGAAGCGGGAACGCGCGGCTACGCGAACCTGCTGGCGAGCGTCCCGAACTGCACGGTCTACCACGACACGGCGGCGGTGGCGACGTCCTGCTACACGGGCAACGGCGGCCAGTGGTGGACGTTCGACGACGCGTGGTCGATCGGGCTGAAGACGACGTGGCTGAAGCAGCGCGGCCTGCTCGGCGTGATGGCGTGGGAGATGTCGGGTGACACCGGCGGCTTGATGAACGCGGTCAGCGCCGGACTCGGTTAAGTTGTTCAGCCCGCTGAACGGAATCGGCCTTTCCGTTCAGCGGGCTGAACCTTTCCTTCAAATCGCGAACAAAGGCTCTCAACTTCTTGACTCCCGATGGTCTGGACCATGAAACTGGGCGCAGCGCACAGGGGATCCAGGACACCGTCGTCTCGAGGAGAGCCATGTCCCGCTTACGCTTGTTTTTTGCTTTGGGTGCAGCGATCCCGCTGGCACTGGGGCTGATCGCCACCCCGGCCCCGGCCGCCCCGGCGACGTTCACCCACCCCGGAGTACTGGTGAGCCGCCCCCAGCTGGACTTCGTCAAAACCCAGGTGAACGCGGGCGCCCAACCCTGGAAAGCGGCGTACGACCAGGCATTGGCGAGCCCGTACGCCTCGTTGTCCCGAACCCCGAAACCCCGCGCGGTCGTGGAATGCGGCTCCTATTCGAACCCGAACTACGGCTGCACGGACGAGCGCGAAGACGCAATCGCGGCGTACACGGATGCCCTGATCTGGTACATCTCGGGTGACGCCCGCTACGCGCAGAAGGCGATAGCGCTGATGGACGCGTGGTCGGCGACGATTACGAGCCACACCAACAGCAACGCACCCCTGCAGACGGGCTGGGCCGGCTCGTCGTGGCCCCGAGCGGCGGAGATCATCAAATATACGTACACGAGCTGGCCCAATTCGGGGCGCTTCGGCACGATGCTGCGCAACGTGTACTTGAACAAACTCATCAACGGCAGCAACAGCAACGGCAACTGGGAACTGTCCATGATGGAGGCCGCGGTCGGCATCACGGTGTTCCTGGAGGACAAGCCGAACTTCGACAAGGCGGTAACCCGGTACCGCAACCGAGTGGCGGCGTACGTGTACCTGTCTTCGGACGGCGCCTTGCCGAAGACGGTCCCTGGCAGTGGGTTGTCGTCGCGCGACCAGATCGTGGGCTACTGGCAGGGCCAGTCGACCTTCGTGGACGGCTTGACCCAGGAGACCTGCCGCGACTTCACCCACACGGGCTACGGCATCGCGGCGATCGCGGACGTGGCGGAGACGCTCCGCATCCAGGGCCAGGACGTCTACGGAACCGACGTCGGCGAGCGGCTGCGTCAGGCGCTGGGCTTCCAGTCGAAGTACCAGCTGGGGACTGCGGCGCCGTCCTGGCTTTGCTCGGGCTCCCTGAAGCTGGGGTTGGGTCCGGTGACCGAGGTGGGGTTCAACGCGCTCCACACGCGCCTGGGCATCGCCATGTCCAACACGCAGACGCTGACGGAACGCCAGCGGCCGGCGGGGTCGAACAACCTGTTCGTGGCTTGGCAGACGTTGACCCACGCGAGCAACCCGGCTTGATCTTGGGCTCCGGTCCGCCTGGCTTGTTTCCGCAGGTCAGGCGGACTGGGGACCCTGCCTGCAGAGGGAGTTGAGGGGCACGCTAGAGTACTTCTCACGCACTCAGCGAGTGCGGGTCCGGGCTGTGGCGCAGTTTGGTAGCGCACTTGACTGGGGGTCAAGGGGTCGCAGGTTCAAATCCTGTCAGCCCGACGGACAAGCCACGTTCACTCAGGTGAACGTGGCTTTCGTCGTATCCGAGGCCGTAACGCGGAGCCCGGCGGTGCCGACTACTCGTGATCCGGGTGATCACAGTTTCGACGAGGAGGCTCGCGGTGCCGTCGTTCAAGCGCCGACGCCGTTCCGATGTTCCGCGGCACACGGTGCGGATGTCGCTCGGGGTGAACCTTGCCGTTCTGCTCGTGGCTGCCATTGCGACCGCGGCCGGGATCGCGGCCCTCTTGTGGTGGGCCTTCGGACGGCCGCGGATCAGTGTCACCGCCCCGTGGACGGCGGATCAGAGCCTGAACCTGCTGAAGATCACGCTGACCGTCGTCGGTGGGATCGGTGGGATCGTGGCCCTGGTCGTCGCGTATCGGAAGCAACAGCTCAACGAGGCGGCCGAACGGCGCGAGGAAGCCAAGTTCTTCGCCGAACGGTTCACCAAGGCCGCGGAACAGCTCGGGTCGGACAAGGCCGCCGTGCGATTGGCCGGGGTGTACGCCATGGGTGGGCTGGCCGATGATTGGTACGCCGGGCGGCAGACGTGCATCGATGTACTCTGCGCGTACCTGCGCATGCCGTATCGATCGGAGGAAAATTCCCTTCCGGCCGCCGGTCACAGCAGAACACTGGGACTGCGACAACCCGGCCATGGCGCGTCGTCCGCGCCGAGGGGGAGCGAGCACGATCCGGCCGATCGTGGCGAGCGGCACGTCCGCGACACCATCATCCGGCTGATCTCCACGCACCTTCGTCCTCAGGCGCAGGTTTCGTGGCGTGGCCGAAACCTCGACTTCACCGGGGCACACTTCGACGGCGGGGACTTCAGCAACGCCGAGTTCACCAGCGGTATGGTCCTGTTCGAGAGAGCCCGGTTCACCGGCGGCTACGTGCACTTCCAAAACGCGAAGTTTTCCGGTGCGCTCGTCAGCTTCCACACGGCCGAGTTCGCCGGCGGCACGGTCAACTTCACCGAGGCCGAATTTTCCGGGGGCCGCGTCTTGTTCAACGACGCACGCTTCGAGGGAGGAACGGTCGCGTTCAAGGACACGAAGTTCCAGGACGGCAACGTGAGCTTCGGCGGCGCGAAGTTGAGGCAGGGGATCGTCTTCTTCGCGGAGTCCGCCTTCAGCGGAACTCCTGTGACCTTCGAAGGGGCTGAATTCGCCGGGACCCGCGTCGTTTTCCGTGACCCCGCGGACTGGTCCCGGCCACCGCTGTTTGACGAGTGGGACAGCCCACCTGCCGGACTGGTTCTCCCGAAGCACAAGCACAGCGACAGTCAGACCAGCTAGGGTGACCGCAGCCGATTGCAGGGGATGGACCATGACCGAGCAGGAGGGGGCGGACTGGATCCCGCCCGGGGCTGATCTTTCCCGGCCCAGCGCCGCCCGCATCTACGACTACCTTCTCGGCGGGGCCCACAACCTCACCGCCGATCGGGAGGTCGCGCGGAGGCTCGAGGCCATCCAGCCCCAAGTCGCCGCCGTGGCCAGGCGGAACCGGGCCTTTCTCCGGAGGGCAGTCAGGTTCCTGCTCGACCAAGGCGTGCGGCAGTTCCTGGACCTCGGCTCCGGCATCCCCACCGTCGGCAACGTCCACGAGGTCGCCCAAGCCACCGACCCCGCGGCGAAAGTGGTCTACGTCGACTACGAACCCGTCGCCGTCGCGCACAGCCGGATGTTGCTCAAGGGGAACAGCAACGCCGCTGCCGTCGAGGCCGATGCCACCGATACCGACGCGGTCCTGCAAGCCGAAGCCACCAAGAGGTTGCTCGACCTCGGGAAACCCGTCGGATTGCTCGCCATCACCCTCGGGCACTACCTCCCCGACGTCAGCGAGATCTTCAAAAACTACCGTGAAGTCCTCGCGCCCGGCAGCCACCTCGCGCTCACCCACCTGACGAACGACTTCGCCGTCCTGAACGATCCGCGGGTGGCCGAGACCATGCGGTCGACCCAGGACCACATCTTCCCGCGGACGAAGAGCGAAGTACTGGCACTCTTCGACGGCTTCGAGCTCGTCGAACCCGGGCTGACGACCTCCGCGAACTGGCGACCGGACCGGTTGGCCGCCGTCGTCGATCCTGAGGAAGACGGGCTCTACGCCGGCGTGGGCGTCAAGCGGTAGAACCGAAGCGCTCCCACGCCGACTGGCGGGTCATTCCCAATGCCTCGCCGATCTGGGACCACGTGCCGCCCAGTGATCGGGCCTTTCCGACCCACGCCGCCAGGTTCTGCTGGACCTGGGTGGTCGCCGCGGACACGGGAGCCAGGTTCTGGAGGACCTGTGCCAGCGGCAGGTCGTGCTCCCACGGAGCGATCAGCGGCGCGTCGGAAGGCTTGCCCTCGATCACCGACACACAGAGCTGCACACAGCCGTCGCAGATGAAGACGCCTGGGCCGCCGACCAACGTCTCCACTTCCGTGTTCGGCTTCGAACAGAACGAACAGCGGGCGATGACCGCCATGGGACCTCCCTTGTCAGGGCTGACCTTACAAGCGTAAGGGAGCGCCTGACAAGAGGAACGACGACGTCCACTCCGAAAGCTCCGTGAACCGGACCGTCAGCTCCTCGATCTCGGCCCAGCGCCGGTGCTCCCTCTCGAGGTCCGGGACCAGGAAGTCCTCCACCAGCAACAACAACGTCGCGATCTCGTACGCGACGTCGGCCAGCTGGAGGAACGGGCGGTACTCCGCCTCGACACCCGGCCCGTGCGCCGCCGCCCAGTCGCGGGCGCCGTGGCCCGCCGTGCGGCACGCGGCCACGACGCGGCGTCGCAAGGAGCCGCGGCGGGAATCCGGGTGGGCTTCGGCCAACGGGGCGACGTTCCAGGCCACCGACAGCAGGCAGCACCCGGCGTCGTCCATCGAGTCAGCGATCACACGGCGTACTCTGCGCATCCCCGCACAAAACCGCCGGTCCGACTCGCGTGGTCAGCCCATCGTGTGAAGAACCGGCCCCTATCGGGCGAGCAGCGAAACCGACACGAAATCGGCCAGTGCCTGCTGACCCGCCGCGTTGGCGTGGATGCCGTCGCCGTTGTCGTACGCCGGGAGGATGCTGTTCGGCTTCAACGGGTCCTTCAGCACCTGGTCGAAGTCGACGACGCCCGAACACGTTCCGCCGCAACTGCTCCACTTGGACACGAACAGGCCGATCTCGTGGCGGGCCAGGTTCGCCGCGTCGTCGTAGCCGGGGCGGGGCGTGCTCGGCGTGACGTACACCGCGATGCCCGCCGCGCGCAGGCGCTGGAACACCGCGCGGTAGCTGGCCAGGATCGCCGCCGCGTCGCAGCCGTACGCGAGGTCGTTCGTGCCGTAGTAGTAGATCACCGACCGGACGCCGTGCAGCGCCAGGACGTCGCGGTCCAGCCGGCTCGCCGCGTCCAGGCCCGCGACCGACGGCGGCATGCCGGGACACGTGGGGGCGCTCGTCGTACCCGAGACGCCGGCGTTGGCGACAGCGAGCGGCGCCGACGATGCGACGAACCGCCGCGCCAGGTCGTCGGTCCACCGGCGATCCGCGCCGAGCTGGGTGCAGCCCGGGCCGCAGTTCGTGCTGCCGATGCCGTCGACCACCGAGCTGCCGAACGGGACGACCGTGCCCTTCAGCGCCGTGTTGTGCACGTCGACCGCGCTGACGACGTACGTGGACCCGACCGTCGACGTATAAGCGGTGCCCGGACCGTCGGCCGTGTGGTCGCCCGAGCCCGGCGGGGTGAGGTAGTTGTCGCGCAGGGCCGCGCCGTGGCGGCCCACCACCGCCGTGCCCTCGACGGACATGCTCACGGCCAGGTTCGTGTCCGGCTTCGTCACCAGCTTGGTCTCATCGCTCCAGACCTCACCGCCCGCCGGGATCGTGACGCCCGCGCGGCCGGCGAACGTCAGCCCGCGCACCGCCGACACCGCGGCGCCGCCCGCGCTCGGCCCGGCGGTCGCGTGGCCGATGGTCAGCGGGCCGGTTCCGAACGTGTTCTGGAACCGGACGCGGACCGCGTCGCCACCCTGGCTGAGGTGCGTGATCATGCGCACCGACTGCGCTGACACCGGCGCGTCGGCCCGGCCGTCCTGCGACTGCGCCCACGACGTGAACCACGCGGGCCCGGCCCCGGCAGCTCCCGGCGCCGACGCGACGACGGCCGCGGCCACGGAAAACGCGGTCAGAAGGGCGATCCTGCGCACGGCGGCTCCCTTGTCCACTGAGGACAGTCGGCGGCGACGGCCCTGCAGCCGATCGTAAGCAGCCGATCACGGAACCGACAGGATTCTGTCCGATCTTGTCAGCGGAGGCACCCGCACGGTTCGATGGCGTGATGGAGCAGCTGCCGCCACTCTTCGGCGAACCGTACGAAACGCAGGACGGCACCACGGTGATCCCCGTCAGCCGCCCGGTCGGGGTGTTCGCGATCCGCGAGGGCCAGGTCAAGTGGGAACCGGCCGTCGACGCCACGCGCGTCGCCCTGCTGGCGGTGACGACCGGCCTGGTGGCCGCGACGCTCGGCACCCTCGCGGTGCTGCGGCGGCCGCCGTGGCCGGACGTCTCCCTGCGCCGTTAAGCGCCGCCGGCCGCCGCGCCCTTGGCCAGTGCCTGGACGCGGCCGAACGGGCCGTTGTAGTAGTTCTGGTCCCCCGGCAGGCCGCCGCCGCGGGCGAACTGCCAGATGCTCTGCTTGTCCCAGCCGGCGGGCAGTTCGCCGACGTCCGCGCCGTAACGCGCGAGCCAGAGCGGGTTGGTGTTCCCGAACTGCCCCGCGTTGCCGGTGCAGCGCTTCCACCACGCCGTGCTCGTGTAGATCAGCGCGCTGCGCTTCACCTTCGCCAGGTAGGTGCGGGTGAAGTCGGCGATCCACGCCGTCAGGTCGGCCGCGTTCTTGCCGTAGCAGACCTCGCCGTACGGGTTGTACTCGATGTCCAGCGCGCCCGGCAGGGTCGTGCCGTCGGCGCGCCAGCCACCGCCGTGGGCGATGAAGTACTCCGCCTGCTCGGCGCCGCCGGAGACGTCCGGGCGGCCGAAGTGGTAGGCGCCGCGGATGATGCCCGCCGCGTGCGCGCCGTCGTACTGCTGCCCGTACTGCGGGTTGACGAACCCGGTGCCTTCGGTCGCCTTGACGTAGGTGAACTGCGCGCCGGCGCCGGCCGCGGCGGCCCAGTCGACCGGGCCCTGGTGCCCGCTGACGTCGTGGCCGAGCGTCTGCCCGACGTCGTCCAGGCGTGGGGTGCCCTGGACGCCTTCGTGGAGCGCGATCTGCGTGCCGGCGTAGTTCGCGTCCGCCAGCGAATAGTCGGGGGCGGCCGCCGCGGGCGGGGCGGTGACGACCGCCGCGAGCGCGGCCAGCGCGCCCGCTCCCGCGAGCCGCGCCCGCCACTTCGGTTGTTCGGCCAGGCTTCGGCTCATCCGGGCTCCGATCTCGGTACTGGCACGTCCGAAGCCCATGCTGCCCGCCCGTGTCGCTCTTCGCGACACTTCTGTCACTCGATGTAGTGACTCACAGCTCGGTCGTGATGATCGCTTCCACGAGGACCTCCCCCACCCGGGTCAGTTCGACGACGCCGTCGTCCGGGTCCAACCGGACGAGCCCGCGCGCGGCCAGCGAGCGGAATTTGCCCAGCCACGGCTCCGCGAACAGCGACCGGCCGGGGAACCGCGAGCGGTGCAGCGAGTCCCGCAGCGGCTGCAACGTCGTCAGCGCCATCTTGACCGCCCGCGCCTCCTGTGCCTCCGGGGTGAACCGCGTCGCCGACCCCAGCGGGATGCGCCCGGCCGCCACGGTTTCGGGGTAGCGCCGGGAGTTCACGTCGGTGATCGCCTCGGACGCGTGGCAGCTCGAGCTGCCGCCGAGCCCGATCGCGACTTCGGCCTCCTGCTTGTCCTGGTCGACCATGATGGACTTCCACTTCTCCGGCCCGAGGCCGTCGCGCGCGAAGTACATCGTCGGGTGCTCGGTGTAGCCGGCCGCGCGCAGGCCGTCGGTGAGCAGCTCGCGCATCTGGTACTGCTCGCCGAGGGTCGGCCAGCGGTGGCCGTCGCGCACCAGCTTGTCCCGGTAGGACGGCAGCTGCCACGCGGCGGGCTTCTCCCCCGTGACGCCGGTGCGGGTGTCGCTGTAGGACGCCAGGTGCAGCTTCGTGCACACGACCGCGGTGACTTCGTTCTCCAGCACGACGTCCAGGTCGCGCCGGACGCTGTCGAGGGTCTGGTCGAGCAGGCCGTACATGAGGTCGATGCTGATCCAGTCGAACCCGGCGCGCTGCGCGTTGCGGACGAAGTCGACGCACATCGCCGCGCTGTGCTCGCGGCCGCACAGCTCCAGCACGTGGTCGTCGAACGACTGGACGCCGCTGGACAGCTTGGTGCAGCCCAGTTCCCGCAGCAGGTCCAGCTTCGCCGGGGTGAACGTGCTGGGATCGCCCTCGAAGCGGATCGTGGTGTCGCCGGTGAACCCGAAGTGCGCGCGGTAGAACTCCAGCAGCCGGCGGATCTCCGGCTCCGGCAGCAGCGACGGCGTGCCGCCGAAGACGTTGAACTCCCCCACTTCGGCCCGGGCCAGGTTCGGCACGGCGTCGAGCCACAGCTTCGCCTCGGCGATGTTCAGGTCGACCCAGTGCTTCGCCTTTTCGTACGTCACCTCGGGTTTGCCCTTCACCAGCACCACCGGGTACTGGCAGAAGCGGCAGCGGTAGGCGCACGTCGGGATGTAGGACCAGAGGTGGATCGGGCCGGCGGACGCGAGCTGCGCGTCCAGGTCGCGCAGGAACTCCGCCGGCGTGCCGGGGACGTTGCCGGGGAACACGTGCGCCCCGAACGGGTCCTCGCGGACGAACTCGAGCAGGTGCCGGTTCTCGGGCGCTTCCAGGGCGTCGAGCACGGCGGGCCGGGGCCACGCCGGGTCGAGACCGTGCAGCGACCCGATCGCCGCTTCGTAGGCGAGCGTCATCAGAACACCCCTCCGTTGCCGAAGTAGTTGTGGGCTTCCCCCGATTCGCGATCCTCGCAGTAGTAGTGGACGAACTCCGCGAAGCGAGCGGGAGGGATCTCCGCCAAGCACGGCGGCAGCGGGGGCGGGAAGCCGATGTCTTCGCCGACGTGCTCCCGCAGGCACGCGAACAGCTCGTCGGCGAATTCGAAGTACAGCCGGTACGACGGCGTCTTGTAGGCGTGGATCGGCGTGAAGTCGACGACGCGCATCTCGTCCCGGATCTCCGCGATCCGCCGGGCCAGCCGGGCGGCCAGCTCCGCGCCGAAGAACGCGATGACGGCGTCGTCTTCGAGCAGCGCGGGGGTCAGCAGCACCGGCAGGATGGTGTTCTTCGGCGTGAAGTCCTTGATCGAGAACTCCCACGCCTGCCGCGCCTCGGCTTCGGTCAGGTCCGCCGCGGCGGCGGGCGTCGCGGGCCGGATGTCGCGCATGACGATGATGCCGTCCGAGCCGTACGCCCGGCCCGCGATCACCTCGTCGATGGCGTGGTCCACGCGCCGCGGGTTGATCTCGACGCGCGAGCGCGGCGCGTACGTGATCGCGTCGCCGCCGCTGGCCACCTTGATCCCGAAGTCCCAGTCGTCGGAGAGGTGGCTGACGAACTTCCCGTCCTGCAGCTGGTAGAAGATCTCGATGCCGCCGGCGCGCTCGTAGGCGTCGCGCTCGACGGCGAACCCCTTGCCGTCCGGGAAGCCGCCGAACAGCGAGAACGTCACCGCGCGGCACCGCAGCGTCCGCTGGATCGCGTCCCACAGCCGCGGGCGGCCGGTGAAGTGCCCGGCGTTGTAGTAGTAGTCGCAGACGCCGATCGCGGCCTTGCTCGTCTCCATCGCGGCGAAGAGCTCGCTGAGCCAGTGCGCGTCGACGCGGCAGTCGGCGTCGGCCGACACGAGGTAGAACCGCTCCCCCGGATCGGTGTCGGGCCGGTTGCGGCTGCGCGCCGCGGCGAAGTCCATCCCGGCCCGCCGCGCGCACGAAACCCCCTGCTCGGACTCGTGGATGACGTGCAGCGCCAGGTCCGGGTGGGCCGCCGCGAAGTCGCGGGCGATCGACACGGTGTCGTCGGTCGAGTTGTTGTCCACCAGCACGACCTCGTAGCGGCCCCGGTCGAGCGGCCCGTCGCCGTCGCGCTGGTCGTGCAGCGTCCGCAGCACCTCCGGCAGGTTCGCGGCTTCGTTGTACACCGGCAGCACGACGCTCAGCCGCGTGCCCGCCCCCATCGGCGGCGGGTAGAGCCGGTCGACGAGGCCGTCGACGACCGGCGTGCCGAACCGCGCCCGCCCGAGTTCCGAGTTCGCCCGCACCACTTCCGCCCGTTTCCCTTCGTCGGTGATCAGCTCGGCCACCTCGCGGGCGAACGCCGCGTCCGGCAGGTCGCGCGCCCGGATGTCCAGCACCGGGGCCCGGAACCCGCCGTAGACGACGTCGTAGAGCTCGTACCCGCTGGTGATGTACGGCGTCCCGGAGGCGATGGCTTCGCTGACCGGGTTGCCGTAGCTCTCGTAGTCGTAAGAGGTCAGGAACGACACGACCGTCGCGTGCGCGAGCAGGTCGCGCACCGAGTAGCGGCCGGGCAGCGCCGTGTCGTACGGCGTCAGCCAGCCGCCGAAGACGACGCGGTCGCGCACACCGAGGCGGTCCGCCAGCGCGACGAGCCGGGTGTGCTCGGCGGGTGCCTCTTCGACGTCGCCGGCGACGAACAGCCAGGCGTCCGGCAGCAGCGCCAGCAGGTGCAGGTCCCGGTCGACGCGCTTCTGCGGGATGATCCGGGTGATCCGGGCCAGCAGCGGGACGTTCGCGGGAATGCCGTGGTCCCGGCGGAAACCGGCGTTGCGCTCGTCGATCCGCGCGGGGGCGATGGCGAACGCGTTGGGCAGGACGTCGATGTTCCGCAGACCGGGAACCCATTCCAGGGTCCGGGCCTTCGCCTGCTCGTGGAGCGCGAAGTAGTGGATGTGCGGCGAGTTCCGCGGCGCGGGGACGCCGGGGTACGGGAACCGGCCGTACTTGGCGATCCCCGGTTCGCTCTGCCACATCAGGTCGTGGTCGCGCCAGAACACGAACCGGCCGAGCCGGTGCCGGGCGCCGTAGCGGTCGATCGCCCGGTACAGCGCTTCGGTGTAGGTCAGGTTCTCCGGCAGGGTCCCGTTTTCGACCGCCACCATGGTCACGCCGAGGCGTTCCCAGGTCGCGACGATGCGGGTGGCCAGCTCCCCGGCGATCCGGTCGATCTCCGGGCGCAGCGTCTCGTCACCGCCCTGGACCACTTCCCGGAGCACCCGTTCGACGAACGCGCGGTCGTAGCCGCGGATCTGCTCGACGCCCTCGACGCGGTCGAGCGTGACCCAGTCCGGCAGCAGGCCCGCTTCGTCGCGGTAGGGCCGGAAGAAAGCACCCTTGTCGGCCTTGATGTCGTAGCCGAGGTCGAGGTGCACCCGGCGCCCGCGCAGCCGGCCCGCCGTCTTGAGGAACTCCACCACGACCCCGGATAGCGGGGTGGCGTCGAAGGACACGCCCCAGAGCACTGACATCGATGTCGGACTCCCGTCTCGGCTTCGCCGTCACCGCCAGCCTACGGGTTGTGGCGGCGGGCGGCCGCGTGAGCAGAGAGCGCTTTCCTCCGGTCCGCGGTGGTTGACCGCGGCCCGGCGACGCCCCAGAGTGGCTCCACGAACCGGGCCCTCGGGGTGCTGACCTGCGGCGCCTTCCTCTCCGTCGTGCTCGGGGTCCTCGGTTCCGGGGAACCCGTGCTCTCCCTCGTGCTGGGCGCCGTCTTCGCCGCCCTCGCCACACTGGGCTTCGGCTGGGTGCAGGACCGCGGCCGGCTCGGCTGGGCGGCGGGTTACGTCGCCGTGCAGCTCCCGCTGTCCTTCTTCGTCTTCACGGTCAACGCCGGCGTCGGGGCGACGCTGTTCCTGGTCGTGCTGGTCAGCCAGTGCGTGCTGCTGCGGCTGCCGCTCCCGGTGGTCGCGCTGGTGATCGCCGTGGTGCCGCTCGTGCACCTCGGGATGTCGCTCGGCGAAGGCCTGCGCGAAGGGCTCGGCACCCTGGTTTCGGTGCTGTTCGCGGCCGTCATCACCGAACTCCTCGTGCGCGAGCAGCGGTCCCGGGGCGAACTCGCCGAAGCGCACGCGAAGCTGCGCGACTACGCCACCCAGGCGGAACGGCTGGCCACGGCGCAGGAGCGCAACCGGGTCGCCCGGGACATCCACGACGGGCTCGGGCATTCGCTCACTGTCGTCCAGATGCAGGTCAAGGCCGCGCGGGCGGTGCTGCCGACCGATCCCGGCAAGGCCGACGAAGTCCTGGCCAAGGCTCAGGACCAGGCCGAGAACGCCCTCGCGGAAGTCCGCCGGTCGGTCAAGGCGCTGCGCGAACCGCGGCCGGCGCCGTTGCCGGACGCCCTGGAGGCACTGGCCACCGAAGCCGGGGTGCCGGCGCGGCTCACCGTGTCCGGCGCCGAACGCCCGCTGCCCGAAGCACACCGGGAGGCCCTGTTCCGGGCCGCGCAGGAGGGTCTGACGAACGTCCGGAAGCACGCGTCCGCCGGGCGGGTGGACCTCCTGCTGGACTACGCCGAGACGTCGGTGCGGGTCTCGGTGCGCGACGACGGCGTCGGCAGCGACGACGGTGCGCCCGCCGGCTTCGGGCTGCTGGGGCTGCGGGAACGCGCCGAGAACCTGGGTGGCAAGCTCGACTTCACCTCGGCGCCCGGCGAGGGCAGCGCGCTGAGCATGGAGGTCCCGGGATGACGCCGGTCCGCGTCCTGCTCGTCGACGACCAGGCCCTCTTCCGCGAAGCCCTCGGCACCCTCCTCGCCACCCACGACGGCATCGACGTCGTCGGCGAAGCGGGCAATGGCGAGGAAGCGCTGAGCCAGGCGGCCGCGCTGACCCCGGACGTCGTCCTGATGGACCTGCGCATGCCGGTCCTCGACGGCGTCGGCGCCACCCGGCGGCTGCGGCGGGCGCACCCGGCCGTCCAGGTCATCGCGCTGACCACGTTCGACGACGACGAAGACGTCTTCGCCGCGTTGCGCGCGGGTGCGGTCGGCTACCTGCTCAAGGACGTCTCGTCGGCGCGGCTGATCGAGGCGGTGCGGGCCGCCGCGCGCGGGGAGTCCGTGCTGCAGCCCTCGGTCGCCGCGAAGGTCGTCGCGCGGTTCGCGCAGCTGGCCGACGCGCCCGAGCCGCGGCCGCAGCCGCTGGTCGTACCGCTGTCGGACCGCGAACTCGAGGTGCTGCGCCTGCTCGCCGGCGGCCGCAGCAACCGCGAGATCGCCACGACGCTGTTCCTCGCCGAGGGCACGGTGAAGAACCACGTGACGAACCTGCTGGGCAAGCTCGGTGCCCGCGACCGCACGCAAGCCGCGTTGCGCGCGAGGGACCTCGGCCTGCTCTGACGCGGTCACATGACCCGGGTCATGACTTCCGGCACCTGGCAGCACGGCGCCGGACCGGGATTCTCGTCCAGGACGAAACCTGGAGGGACCCGCGATGACCACCGCCGAGACACCGAGATCCACCACCCGCAAGCTCGCCCGGTTCGCCGGCCACTACGTCGAAATGGTCGTCGCCATGCTGATCGGCATGGTCGCGCTCGCCCCGCTGTGGCCGTCGGCCTGGCTCGAGCGGGCCGATGTCGAAGCGCTCGTGATGGCCACGGACATGACCGTCGCGATGGTGCTCGCCATGGCGCTGCGCCGGCACTCCTGGCCACGGATCGCCGAGATGGCCGCCGCCATGTACCTGCCGTTCGTGGCGCTGCTCGTGCCCTACTGGCTCGGCGCGCTCTCCGGCACCGCGCTGATGGTCGCCGGGCACGTGCTCATGGTCCCGCTGATGCTCGCCGCCATGGTGTGGCGCCGCGCCGAGTACTGGCACTGACGTGCGGACCTTCCTGAAGTGGTGCGCACTCGTCGTCGCCGTGCTCGCCGTCCCGGCCGTCGGCGCGACCGTCTCCGCCCTCTCGGCGTTCGATGCCCTCTACGCCCCCGGTCCGGCGCGGCCCCTCCCGGCCGCGGCGCCGGTCCCCCACGACCCGGCGAAGCCGACCGCGGTGATCGTCGTCGGCGACCACGGCGCCGTCGTCTCCGACGCGCTGGCGCCGTACGAAATCCTCGCCTCGACCGGCAAGTTCAACGTCTACACGGTCGCACCGCACCGCGAGCCGGAGCCGCTGACCGGCGGCCTCGACCTGGTGCCGGACTTCGGCTTCGACGACCTGGCCGCGCGGCTCGGCCCGAAGGCGCCGGACCTGGTCGTCGTACTCGCTCTGCCGGACGTCGGCGAGCCCGGCAGCGACGTCGTCACGGCGTGGCTGCGCGCCCAGGCCGCTCACGGCGCGAACCTGCTGAGCGTCTGCAACGGCGGCGGGGTGCTCGCCTCGGCGGGGCTGCTCGACGGGCGCCCGGCCACCGCGCACTGGCTGAAGCTCGACGACTGGGCGAAGGAGTACCCGGCCGTGAAGTGGGTGCGCGGGCAGCGGTTCGTCGACGACGGCGACGTCGTCACCACCGCCGGGGTCCTCTCCGGCATCGACGGGACGCTGCACTGGGTCGAGCGGCTCGCCGGGCCCGCGGTGGCGGCCGCCACCGCTGCGAAGATCGGCTGGCGCCACTACGGCACCCAGGTGCCGGTGACGCCGCCCGCCGGGGTCCCGGACGCCGCCGCGATCGTCAACGCGGGGTTCCGCTGGAACCCCGACACCGTCGGGGTGCTGCTCACCGACGGTGTCGGGGAGATCGAGCTGGCCTCGGTGTTCGACACCGAGGGGCAGTCGCTGTCCTCGCGCACGCTCGCCCTCAGCGCCGGCGGCGGCCCGGTCCGGTCGCGGCACGGGCTGACGTTCCTGCCGCGGGCGGCGCTCACCGCGCCGGGCCTCGACCGGCTGCTCGTGCCGGGCGCGGCCCGCGGGATCACGCCACCGGCCGGTGGGCCGGCCCCCGAGTACGTCCACGACCGGCCCGGCTTCGCCTACGACACCGCGGTGAGCCGGCTCGCGCGCAGCACCGACGTGGCCACCGCCCGCTGGACGGCGAAGGTGCTGGAGCTGCCCACCGACGGGGTCGTGTTCGAAGGCCGGGCCTGGCCGTGGCTGCCCACCGCCGTGCCGATCGTCTTGATCCTGCTCGGCGCGGCGGTGGTCGTGGCCGTGCGCCGGATCAGGGCGCCCAGGGCTGGGCCACGACCCAGCTGACATCGTCGTTGTACGATCCGGCGGCGTCCCAGGCGTGGGCGCCGCTGGTGTCGGCGATGTAGAGGGTGTTGTTGTAGTGCCGCAGGTACTTGCCGGAGTAGTTGTAGGACCGGAACGACGAACCCTGGCCGTTCTTCCCGGTCACCGGGCAGAACGTCGCGTCGGCGCGGAAGGCCGCGCTGCCGTCCATCGGCTGGCGGTACACCTGGAAGTTGAAGTGCCGCAGGAAGTCACCGGGGTAGTTGCGGGATTCGAACGACACGCAGGACGCGCTGGCCAGCCCGCGGCGGACGATCCAGGTGGCGTCGCCCTTGTCCAAAGTGGAACTGACGGCCGAGATCACCGCGTTGTCGTTCTGGTGGCGGATGTAGTCGCTCGTGCAGCACGCGGTGGTCGCGCGCAGGGAGATCTCCGAAGCGGGGTTCAAGGTGCCGGTGGAGCCGGTCGGGCCGCCGTAACCGACCGACACGACGTTGGCCTGGACCGCGTTGTCCGCCGCGTCCGACGGCAACCCGGCGGTCATGACGCCTTCGAAGAACGAGCCGATCGAGCCGTTGCTGTTGTCCCCGCCGGTGCCCAGCACGATCGCGCCTTCCTGGTGCATCGGCGAATACCCGGCGCGCGTCGGTTCCGGACCGGAGTACGTCGTCCGCAGGCCGCCGGACTGGGCGTTGGCGTCCTTGAGCGCGAAGAAGTTCTGGCCGTTGTTCTTCAGCAGGGCGGTGACGAACGGCGCGGTGATCCCGGTGTTGGCGGTGTTCTGGCTGCCGCCCGCGCTCGACTGGAACAACCCGTTCTCGAGGTCGGCCTGCACCCACGGGCCGGCGCCGTGGCAGGGCTGGAACCAGCACTCGGTGCCGAAGTTGAGGGCGTCCATGTGGCCGTTGCCGGTGTCCTGGTTGTTCGTTTCGGCGTTGCCGTAGTCGAAGCAGCAGGCACCGTTCACGTGGGTGCCGGAGGTGATCATGTACATGCCTTCGGGCTGCCCGTTCTTCGCGACGCCGGACGTCGAGTTGTCGCGGTAGCCCATGCGGCCGGAGAAGGAAGCGCCGTAGACCTGGTGGCCGCCCGCGGTCACCGGCAGGGCGTCCGCCGGCACGCCGGTGTCCTGCCCGCCCGCGCCGCCGGGGCCTTCGATCGTCAGGTCGTTGTGGCGCGGCGACTGGTCGTAGAGCTCGGTGATCAGGCACGTCGTCCCGGCGCAGAAGGAATCCTGCGCGGCGGCGTTGGCGTACCCGCCCGCGGCCAGCAGGCCGATGTTCGTCTTGGCGCCGTCGGACGCGCGCTGGACCTGGTAGAGCGGGCCGTTGTAGGCGGCGTAGAGGGCGCGGGTGGTGCTGTGCGCGGCGACGCACGGTGTGCCCGCGGCCCCGTAGATGTCGCACGGCAGCGAAGCGGCGGCCGACGCGGTCGAGGCGGTCATCAAGCTCGCGAGTGCCAGTACCACGGCACCGGCGAGCGAGAGCCAAAACCTCGGCCGACTGTTAGCGCTAACATTCTTGCCGTCTCGACGGTGAGACATAAAAGCCTCCATGGCTTGGCCGAATGATGTGAGCGTTACCAGCGAGCACTATCCAGTCCGATCCCCCGTTCGTCAACGCCCCCATCAGTCGCGAAACGGACATCCTTGCGATCTAAAACGATTTACATTTACCTGCACCGATGCAGCGCGTGCGCCCCGGTGGAGTATTGCCAACGTGTGAGTTCGTCATTACAGTCACGTATCACGTCTTATTGAAACGTTCAAATTCGTCGCCCATCCCCGCCACCAGGGAGCCCGTATGCTGCCCTCCAAGCTTTGGCGCGCGACCACCACCACGCTCGCCGCGATCCTGGTCCTTTCGGCCGCCGCGGTGCCCCCGGCCGGCGCCGCGCCACCCGTCGACCTCGCCGGCGCGCACTGGATCTGGTACCCCGAAGGCGACGCCCGCGTCTCGGCGCCCGCCGCCACCCGGTACTTCCGCACGACGTTCACCATCCCGGCCGGCGCCGTCACCGACGCCCGGTTCGCCGTCACCGGCGACGACACCGCGGACGTCTGGCTCAACGGCACGCCGCTCGCTTCCTCCGCGCGCACCGCGGATTCCTGGCGGACGGCGCTGACCGTGGACCTGAAGCCGGCGCTCAAGCCCGGCGTCAACACCCTCGCCGTCGCCGCCCGCAACGCCGGCGGACCGGCGGGCCTGCTCGGGCGGCTGCGCGTCACCACCGGCTCGGGCACCACGGACGTGACCACCGGTGGCACCTGGAAGAGCGCGACCACCGCGCCGGAAGGCTGGGAACAGCCCGGTTTCGCCGACGGCGGCTGGGCCGCGGCCCAAGACCTCGGCGCGTTCGGCACGGCACCGTGGGGCACCGGCATCAGTGCGCCGAACGGCTCGGACCAGACCCCGCTGTCGGTCGCGAGCGCCACGGTCGGGCAGCGGGTCAACCCGCTCGGCGTCGACCCGGCGCAGCCGCGGTTCGGCTGGAAACTGGGCTCTTCCGCACCGCAGCAACGGCAGTCCGCGTACCAGCTCGTGGTGTCCGCCGGCGGGACGGACGTCTGGGACAGCGGCCGCGTCGCTTCCGCGCAGCAGGCCGACGTGGCCTACGGCGGTCCGGCGCTGGCCTCGCTCACGGCGTACACCTGGCGCGTCCGCGTCTGGGATGGCCAGGGACGGCAGAGCGGCTGGAGCGCTGTGCAGCGCTTCGAAACCGCGTTGCGCGCGCCGACGACGGAATGGACCGGCGCGTTCCTCGGCCGCGCCACCGCGGGCCCGGACCTGGCCGGCGCGAACTGGATCTGGTACCCCGAAGGCGATCCGCTCGGCGGAGTGCCCCCGGCCACGCGGTTCTTCCGCAAGACCGTGGACCTCGCGGCGGCGCCCGGGAAGGCGACGCTGGTCGTGACCGGCGACGACACCGCGACCGTGTGGGTCAACGGCACGAAGGTGAGCGATTCCCCGCGGGTCACCGACTCGTGGAAGACGGCCGCCGTCGTCGACGTCGGCAGCCTCCTCACGGCGGGGTCCAACACGGTCGCGATCAGCGCCGAGAACACCACGCAGAGCCCGGCCGGGCTGATCGCGAAGCTGACCGTCCCCGGTGGACCGGCCGTGAGCACCGACGGCTCGTGGAAGGCGAGCCAGACCGGCCCGGACGGCTGGCAGCAGCGGACGTTCGACGACAGCTCGTGGACCGCGGCCCGCGCGCTGACCGCGTACGGCACCGGTCCGTGGGGCGCGAACGTCGCCGTCTCGGCGCCCTCTCCCCTGCTGCGCAAGAGCTTCACGGTCTCGAAGCCGGTGGCCAGCGCGCGGCTGCTGACCACCGCGCTCGGACTGCAGGAGACGCACCTCAACGGCGTCAAGGTCGGCGACGAGGTCCTCGCACCCGGCTGGACCGACTACGCAAAACGCGTCCAGTACCGGGTTTCCGACGTCACCGGGCAGATCCGGCCGGGCGAGAACGCGCTGGGCGCGATGCTGGGCAACGGCTGGTACTCCGGCAGCGTCGGCATCGCCGGCAGCCAGAAGTACGGCACCGAGCCGTGGTACTCGGCGCAGCTCGTGCTGACGTTCACCGACGGGACCAGCACGACGGTCGCGTCCGACGGCACCTGGAAGACCGCCGACGGCCCGATCCGCGCCGACGACCTCTACCAGGGCGAAACGTACGACGCCCGGCTCGCCCCGGCGGGCTGGGACCGGCCCGGCTTCGACGACCGCGGCTGGGCGGCACCCCGCCTGCGGTCCGGTGCGAAGCCGAACCTGGTGTCCCAAGTGGACAACCGCGTCACGGTGCAGCAGGAGTTCGAGCCGGTCGCGTGGACGCAGCCGAAGCCCGGTGTGTGGGTGGCCGACCTCGGCCAGAACTTCAGCGGCTGGAACCGGCTTTCGGTCACCGGAGCGGCGGGTACGACGGTGACCGTCCGGCACGCCGAAGTACTCAACCCGGACGGCACGATCTACACGACGAACCTGCGCGCGGCGCAGGCGACCGACCGCTTCACCCTGGCGGGTACCGGGAGCGCGGAGACGTACGAGCCGCGGTTCACCGTCCACGGCTACCGGTACGTCGAGCTGACCGGCCTGCCGTCAGCTCCGACGGCCTCGACGTTGACCGGCCGGGCGATGTGGACGTCCGGCGCGCAGACGGGCACGTTCACGACGTCGAACGCGCTGGTCAACCAGCTGCAGCACAACATCTTGTGGGGTGAGCGGTCGAACATGCTGTCCGTCCCGAGCGACTGCCCGCAGCGCGACGAGCGGCTCGGCTGGACCGGCGACATCGGGATCTTCGCGGGTACGTCGACGTTCAACCTCGACGTCGCGAACTTCCTCGGCAAGTTCAGCGACGACCTGGTCGACGCGCAGCACGACGACGGCTCGTTCACCGACGTCGCGCCGGGTGTGCTGGGCGGCTCGGGCACGGCGGGCTGGGGCGACGCGGGCGTCATCGTGCCCTACACCCTGTGGCAGCGCTACGGCGACACCGGCGTGATCGACGAGCACTACGCGGCGATGGTCAAGTGGGTCGAGTACCTGCGCTCGACCTCCGGCGCGGACCTGATCCGCGACCACCAGACGTTCGGGGACTGGCTCAACGTCAACGACAACACCGCGCAGGACCTGATTTCGACCGCGTTCTTCGCGTGGTCGGCGCGGCTGGTCTCCCGGATGGCGGCGGCCACCGGCCGGACGGCGGACGCGGCGAAGTACGGGACGCTCGCCGACCAGATCGGGGCGGCGTTCACTTCGCGCTTCTCGCAGGCCGACGGCACGGTGGGGTCCGGTTCCCAGGCCGGGTACGTCCTGGCGCTGGCGTTCGGGCTGCTCCCGGCGGCCCGCGTCCAGCCGGCGGCGGACAAGCTGGCCGCCCGGGTGGCGGCGGCGAACGGGCACCTCAGCGTCGGCTTCCTCGGCGTCGAGAACCTGCTGCCGGTGCTGGCCGCGCACGGCCACGCCGACGTCGCGTACCAGGTGCTGCTGCAGCCGGGCTTCCCCGGCTGGGGCTACATGATCGGCCACGGCGCGACGACGATCTGGGAGCGCTGGGACGGCATCAAGCCGGACGGCACCTTCAACGACCCGGGCATGAACTCGTTCAACCACTACGGCCTCGGCTCGGTGGGCGACTTCCTGTACCGCTCGGTCGGCGGGCTGTCACCGGCGTCCCCGGGGTACGGGTCGCTGCTGGTGGCGCCCAGGCCGGGCGGTGGGTTGACGTCGGCGAAGTCGGCCTACGAGACGCCGTACGGCGGCGCTGTCAGCGACTGGTCGGTGTCGGCCGGGAGGCTGACGCTGCGGGTGACTGTCCCGCCCGGGTCGTCGGCGACGGTCAAGGTCCCGACGTCGAACCCGGGCGCGGTGGTGGCCCCGGCGGAGGCGGTCCCGTCGGCGGCGGGGACGTACTTCGTGCCGGCGGGTTCGTACGTGTTCACCGCTCCCGCGTAGGGAGTCAGCCGGTGCCGCCGCCTTCGCGGGGCGGCACCGGCCGCACGGTGAACTTCAGGTGGAAGTTGTCCAGGGTTGCCGGGAGTGCGCGGTCCGGGGCCAGTACCCCGCCCGCCGTCTGCTCGAACGCGTGGTTGCGCAGCAGGTTCGCCAGCAGCGTGCTGACGCAGAACTGGACCAGGTCACGACCCGGGCAGATCGCCGGGCCCGCGCTGAACGGGACCAGGGCCGGGTTCGCCGCCGCGCGGCCGTCCAGCCAGATGTCCGGGGCGAAGCTGTCGGCGTAGGGCAGCTCCGGGTCTCGGTGGAAGAACGGCGTGTAGACCAGGACCGTCGTCCCCGCCGGGCCCCACGGCGTCTCTTCGGTGCTCTCGCGCAGCAGCATCGGCGTCGTCGGCCACAGGCGGATCGCGTCCAGTGCGCACGCCCGCAGGTAGCTCAGCTGGTGCGGCTCCCCCGGGTCGATCCCGGCGATTTCCCCGCGGGCGCGATCGGCCGCCGCCGGGTGGGTGGACAGCAGGGCGAGGGTCCGGAAGGCCACCATGCCCGCCGCGTCGAAGGCGAACAGCCAGTGCGCCACCTGGTCGGCCGCCGTGCCGTCGCCGGGCGTGGCGGCGATCGCCGCGGCCAGGCTGCCCGGCTCCGCTCGGCCGAGGTGGGCGGTCAGGCGTTCGTGGAACTCCGCGCGCACCCGCTTCCGCCGCGGGTGCGCGTACGCCCAGTTCGCGTCGAAGCGCAGCTTCTCCAGCAGGTCGGTGAGCGTTTCGTCGTCGCGGGCCCGCTCGCCGAGCACCACGCGCCGGACCAGCCGCCACCAAGCGACGTTGAAGGCGTCCCAGTTCAGTTCGCCCTCGTGGGTCGCCTCACCCAGCAGGACGGCGGTCTCGTCCGCGATCGCCCGGGCGAAGGGCCCGGCCAGCTCGTGCAGCGGACGGCCCGGCTCGAGCACGGCTTCCGTGAAGGCCCGGCGCGGCTCGCGTTCCGCCGCGTCCGAGATCAGCAGGCCGTGCGGCTGGAAGTGCCGCAGCGCGGCCCGCTTCTCCACTGTGGACGGACTGAACGGCGTCGGCGCGGCGGCCAGCAGCGCGCCGACGTCTTCACCGGACAACGCCAGCTCCACCGACCGGCCGGGCACGCGCAGCTTCAGCGGCCGCCCCTCGTGGCGCTCGCGCAGGCGCCGCAACAGCTTCACGGCCGGGCGGTCGGCCTGCAGCTTCTCAACCAGCGCCATCGCCGGCGGGCGGCGCTTGATCACCCCGCCGACCAAAGTGGGCAGTGCCACACCGATGGCGACCTTGACCGTCTCGGCCACCGAAGCGGTGTCGATCTTCCCTTGGGTGGAGGTCATGGCGCCCGGCTACCCTGGGCCGCCCCGCCGGAAACGCCGTCAGCCGCGCAGTGCGACGTTCAGCACGTCCCCCGCGTGGTCGAGGCAGTCCGCGCAGATCACCGCGTCCCGCGCGGCGCAGTCCACGCGCAGCAGCGGACGCCGCAGGCCGAGGAACGTCCGGCGCTCGCGACGGCCGCAGAAGTCGCAGACCGCGGCCAGCGGCGACGTCACCGCCGCCAGCACGTCACCCGCCGGAGTCCGGCGGTCCGCGCCGTCCCGGATCACCCGCAGGCCGGCCCGCACGCAGTCCAGGCAGATCGGCCCGGACCGGCCGGGGACCCGCGGGTAGAGGTTCCGGCCGCAGAACCGGCACGGCCGGCCGGCCCCGTTGCTCGCCGTCACGCCGCCTCCTCACCGGTTTCGCCGCACGCACAGCCGGGAACTCCGGGCGCGACGCACCTTGACGGCCAACGCTACTCCGGCACGGCCGATCCGGGGCGACGGCGGACCCGGCTCACGCTCGGCTTGGTCCCGGCACGGACCTCCCGCCCGGGCGGCACGGCTTGAGCGGGCAGGAGGAACCCTTGTCGTCGTTGACGGTGCTGTTCGGTGTGGCCGGACTGCTCGCCCTCGCCGCCGCGATCGTCCCGAAACTCGTGGCCGACCGGCCGTTCTCGGTACCGCTGGTGATGCTGATCGCCGGGATCGTGCTGGGCCTGCTGCCGCTGCCGGCGCCCTACGGCAACGGCTGGAGCGATCCCGCCGCCCACCTGGAAGGCGTCGAATCCTTCACCCAGCTGGGTATCCTCGTCGCGCTCGCCGGGGCCGGCCTGTCCGTCGACCGCCGGTTCGGCCTGAAGCGCTGGGGCTCGACGTGGCGGCTGCTGGCCCTGACCATGCCGCTGTCGATCGCGGTGATCGCCGTGCTCGGGTACTGGTGGCTCGCGCTCGCCCCCGGGGTGGCGCTGCTGCTGGCCGCCGCGCTGGCGCCGACCGACCCGGTGCTGGCCGGGGACGTCGGCGTGCCGCACCCCGACGTCGAACCGGACCTGGCCAGGAACAACGAAATCCGCTTCACGCTGACCACGGAGGCCGGGCTCAACGACGGCCTGACCATGCCGTTCGTCCTCCTCGGCCTCGCCCTGGCGGGCAGCAGGCCGAACCTCGACTTCTCGTGGGTGCTGGTGGACCTCCTGCTGCCCGTGGCGATCGGCGTGCTGGTGGGGCTGCTCGCCGGGCGCGCGCTCGGCTGGGCGATCTTCCACACGTCGTCGGACCGGCTGCGGCTGGCCGAATACGGCGACGGACTGGTCCTGCTCGCGCTCGCCTTCCTGCCGTACGCGCTGGCGGAAGTGGCCCACGGCAACGGTTTCGCCGCCGTGTTCGTCGCGGCGGTCGTCGTCCGCAAGCTGGAGCGGGAGCACGACTACCACGGCGTCCTGCACGCCTTCGGCCACCAGCTGGAGCGGCTCTTCGTCCCGCTCGCCCTGCTGGGGCTCGGGCTCGCCATCGGCGACGGGCTGCTGCGCGGCCTGCGCGTGCTCGAAGTGGTGATCGCCGTCACCGCGGTCCTGGTCGTGCGGCCGGTGATCGGCTGGCTCTCGCTGTTCGGCAGCTCCGCCGGGCGCCCGGCCACCGCGGCGATCGCGTTCTTCGGCGTCCGCGGCATCGGCACGCTCTACTACCTGGCTTACGCGCTCAACCGGCTCCCGGTGCCGCAGCAGGACGTGCTGTGGCGGGTCGGCGCGCTCGCCGTCGCCGTGTCGGTGCTGGTGCACGGCGTTATCGCGGAACCGGCGATCCAGCGGATCGAACGGATGGGCGGCCACCTCCCGGCGACCTGATGTGTAGATCCGCGACGGCCGGGTAACCACTTGTCAAGGCCCTTTTGGCGACTGGCCGATCCGGAAATGTCGCCGCAACGGGAAGGTGCACCCCGATGAACGACAAGATCGAAAACAAGGGCGAAGAGCTCAAGGGCCGGGCCAAGGAAGCCGTCGGCGACGCCACGGGCAACGAGCAGTGGCAGGCCGAGGGCAAGTCCGACCAGGCCAAGGGCTCGCTGAAGCAGGCCGGCGAGAAGATCAAAGACGCCGTGAAGGGCGTCAAGGACAAGAACTGACCTGTCCTGCCGCTGCCGCACCCCGGGCTTCCCGGGGTGCGGCAGCTTTTCGCGTTCGGGGGCGACCATGTTCGACGGCTTCACGCTCGACCACGTCGACGTCGGCGACGTGACCCTGCGGGTGCGCCACGGCGGTTCCGGCCCGCCGGTCCTGCTGCTGCACGGGCACCCGCGCACGCACACGACGTGGCACCGCGTAGCCCCGCGGCTGGCGGAGCGGTTCACGGTGGTGTGCCCGGACACCCGCGGCTACGGCGAGTCCACCAAGCCGCCCACCGACGCCGGGCACACGCCGTACAGCAAACGCGTCATGGCGGCCGACTGCGTCGCCTTGATGGAGCACTTCGGGCACCCCCGGTTCTTCGTGGCGGGGCACGACCGCGGCGCGTACGTGGCGACGCGGCTGGCGCTCGACCACCCCACGGTGGTGCGCGGCGCGGCGATCTTGGACGCCGTCCCGATCGGTGAGGCCCTCGCCCGCTGCGACGCGCGGTTCGCGCGCGAGTGGTTCCACTGGTTCTTCTTCGCCCAGCCGGAAAAGCCCGAACGGGTGATCACCGCCGACCCCGACGCCTGGTACAATGTCGGCACCAAGAACACGCCCGAGCGGCTCGGCGAAGCGAACTTCGCCGACTTCCACCGCGCGATCCACAACCCGGCGACGGTCACCTCGATGCTCGAGGACTACCGCGCGGGCCTGGGCATCGACCGCGCCCACGACGACGCGGACCAAGCCGCCGGGCGGCGGATCACCTGCCCGGCACTGGTGTTGTGGTCCAGCGACGACGACCTGGCAGACCTCTACGGCGACGTCCTGGACGTCTGGCGCGGGTGGACGACCGACCTGCGCGGGCACGCGATCGAGTCCGGGCACCACATGGCCGAGGAGAACCCGGAAGCACTGGCCACCGCGCTCGGCGACTTCTTCGGCGGGATCCAGGGTCGCGATTGTTCGACGGCCGGGCCGAGCCGGGCCGCGGTCGACGCACCTCGGACGCGTGACGGCGGGATCTAGCGCACCCGGCGGGTCCCGTCACCGAGCGGTTCCGTGCGGCCCGCCGCGTCGAGGCGTTCCAGCAGCGGGATCATCACCCGGCGAGTGCTGTCGAGCGCCTTGCGCGCCTCGGAAACCGTGAACGGGCGCGGAAGCCTGCTCAGCTCGGCCACCGCGCGGTCCTCCGCGTCCGGGCCGAGCACGACCCCTTCGGCGAGCGCTGTCAGCCGGCCGAGGCGGGTCGCCGCCGCCAGTTCGCGTCGGCCGAGGCCGAGTGCGCGCAGTTCGTCCGCTTCCGGGGCGCGGAACGGGTGCTCGACCAGCCGCTTCGCCACCGCTTCGAGGGCTTCCTCGACCGCCGGGGCGAGCCCGGCGCCGGGGCGGCGGACCAGCCCGCCCGCGACCTCGAAGCCCGTCCCGCGCAGGACGGGGACGACCAGTTCGGGCGCGGGCAAGCCGAGCCGCTGCCGCAGCGCTTCCACCGGCACGCCCGCGGCGATCCGGTCCCAGCCGCCCACGATCTCCGCCGCCTCCGCGCGCAACGCCGTGAACCGGTCCTGGTCCGCGCACCAGCCGCCCAGGCGCTCCCCCGTCTCGGGCAGGCCCATCGCGGTGAAGTCGTCCGCGCGGACGAAACCGTGGCGGCGCAGGTAACTCCGGGCGAGGTCGGGGTCGGTCAGCTCGCGGCCGCGGTCCCGCGCGGCGCCGCGGCGCGACAACGGCGGCGGGCGGACGTCCAGGACGTCGAACCCGGCGGCGATCCGGTGCTCGCCCGGGTCGCGCACCAGGCCCCGGTCCCCCACGCGCAACGGCAGCGCGGTGGTCGTGGTGAGCCGTGCGGTGTCCGTCCCCAGTGGACGGACGCGCACCGGCCGCGCCACCGTTCCCAGGTGCAGCACGAGGTCCCGGTGCAGGTCGGCGGCCGCCGCACCGCGCAGCCGCACGTCGAACTCGGCCGTGGTGCGCCAGCGGCCGGGCGTCAGCAGGACGTCGCCGCGGCCGACGTCACCCCGCGGCGTGCCCCGGAGGTTCACCGCCACCCGGGCCACGGCGGTGACGCTGGTGTGCGGCTCCCCGAGCGCCTGCAGGCCGCGGACCTTCACCGGCGTCGTGCCCAGGTGCAACTCGTCGCCGACGGCGATCGTCCCCGCGGCCAGGGTGCCCGTGACGACCGTGCCCGCCCCGGACACCGTGAAGGCGCGGTCGATCCACAACCGGACGTCGGCGGCGGGATCGGGTGCGGACAGGCCGCCGGTCAGCTCGCCGATCGCCGTGCGCAGCTCGTCGAGACCCTCGCCCGTCCGGCCGCTGACGGCGACGCTCGGCACGGTGCCCAGCGACGTCCCGGCGATCTCGGCGAGCGCCGCCCCGGTGGCCGCGGCCGGATCGGCGCGGTCCGCCTTGGTCACGACCAGCAGGCCGCGGCGGACGCCGAACGCGGCCAGCGCGGCGAGGTGCTCCGCCGACTGCGGCATCCAGCCCTCATCCGCGGCGACGACGAACAGCACGGCCGGCGCGGGTCCGGCCCCGGCCAGCATGTTGGGCACGAACCGTTCGTGGCCCGGCACGTCGACGAACGCGACGTCCTCCCCGCCGATCCGCGTCCACGCGAACCCGAGGTCGATGGTGAGCCCGCGGCGGCGCTCCTCGGCCCACCGGTCGGGCTCCATCCCGGTCAGCCGGCGGACCAGTGTGGACTTCCCGTGGTCGACGTGGCCGGCGGTGACGATCACCCGCATCGGCGCACGGCTTCCCGCAGCTTCGCGTCCTCGTCCGGGCGCACGGTCCGCAAGTCGAGCAGGCAGCGGTCGCGCACGACCCGGCCGACGACCGGCGGCTCGCCCGTCCGCAGGGCCGCCGCGTACCGCGCGGGCAGGCTGACCGCGGCACTGGGCAGTTCGACGCCGGGCGCGCCACCGCCACCGACCGCCGCGGCCGATTCGACGGCTTCCGCGCCGAGGTCCCGCAGGCTCCGCGCCAAGGCTTCGGCGCGGCGTCGCAGGTCCTCGACGGACGCTTCGAGCGCGGCGCGCACCGGGGGCACCGGGCCGCGCAGGGTCGCTTCGAGCGCGGCGAGGGTGAGCTTGTCGACGCGCAGGGCGCGGGCCGCGGGGTGCCGCCGCAGCCGTTCGATCACGTCCTCGTCGCCGAAGAGCAGCCCGGCCTGGGGACCGCCCAAGAGCTTGTCCCCGCTCGCGGTGACGACCGCGGCGCCCGCCCGCAGCGCGGTCGCCGCGTCCGGTTCGTCCGGCAGGAGCGGGTGCGGGGCGAGCAGGCCGGAGCCGATGTCCGCGACGACCGGTACGCCGAGTTTCGCCAGCTCCTCGAGCGGTGCTTCCGCCGTGAACCCGGTGATCCGGTAGTTCGACGGGTGGACCTTGAGCACGAAGCCGGTGTCCGGGCCGAGCGCGGCGGCGTAGTCGCGGACCGACGTCCGGTTCGTGGTGCCGACTTCCCGCAGCCGCGCGCCGGTCGACGCCAGGAGGTCCGGGATGCGGAAGCCGTCGCCGATTTCGACCAGCTCGCCGCGGCTGACGACGATCTCGCGGCCGGGGGCCATAGCGAGCGCGCAGAGCAGGAGGGCGGCCGCGTTGTTGTTGACGACGTGGACGGCGCCGGCGTCCGGCACGGCGGCGGCCAGCGCGGACAGCGCGCTCCGGCCGCGGCGGGCCCGGTCACCGGTCGCGAGGTCGAACTCGACATCGGTGGCGCCGCCGGCCGCGACGAGGGCGGCGAGCGCGGCCGCCGACAGCGGGGCGCGGCCGAGGTTGGTGTGCACGACGACGCCGGTCGCATTGATCACCGGCCGCAGCGAAGCGGCACTCCCGGGCAACCGCGCGAGCACGGTGGCGGTGACGTCGGCCGGGGCGAGTTCCCCCGCCCGCGCCGCCCGCTGGACGTCCTGGACGACGGATTTCACCAGGTCACGACCCAGTTCAGCGGCGGCTTCGGCGATCCCGGGCTCGGCCAGGAGCGCGTCGGTGCGCGGGATCGCGCGGCGGGGGTCAGGCATGGCGGAGGCGGACGGGAATCGAACCCGCCAGCGGCAGGACCTGCCGCTCGGCGATTTTGAAGATCGCGCCGGTCACCAGGCCGGATACGCCTCCCTGAACCATGGCAGCCATCCTGCCAAGGTCGCGGCGAGCGGGCACGATGAACCCGTGGGTTACCGACTGACGCAGTACGCGCACGGCGGCGGGTGCGCGTGCAAGATCCCGCCCGGCGAACTCGAAGCGGCCGTCCGCGGCCTCACCGGCGCCTCGCCCGTCGACCCGCCGGGCGAGCTGCTCGTCGGGCTGGACACCGGCGACGACGCGGCCGCGGTCCGGATTTCCGGGGACACCGCGCTCATCGCGACGACGGACTTCTTCACCCCGGTGGTCGACGACGCCTACGACTGGGGCCGGATCGCGGCGGCCAACGCGCTCTCCGACGTCTACGCCATGGGCGGGACGCCGGTGGTGGCGCTCAACCTGCTCGGCTGGCCGCGGGAGACGCTGCCGTTCGAGCTGGCCGCCGAAGTGCTGCGCGGCGGCCTGGACGTCTGCGGCGAGGCGGGCTGCCACCTCGCCGGCGGGCACAGCGTCGACGACCCGGAACCGAAGTACGGCCTGGCCGTCACCGGCATTGCGGATCCGGCGCGGCTGCTGCGCAACGACGCCGGGCGGGCCGGGCTGCCGCTGACGCTGACGAAACCGCTCGGCGTCGGCGTGCTGAACTCGCGGCACAAGGCCACCGGGGAACGGTTCGAGCAGGCGATCGACGTCATGACGACGTTGAACGCGCCCGCCTCCCGCGCGGCGCTGGCGGCCGGGACCACGTGCGCCACCGACGTGACGGGGTTCGGCCTGCTGGGCCACCTGTTCAAGCTGGCGCGGGCCAGCGGCGTCACGGCCCGGCTGGACCCGGCAGCGGTGCCGTACCTCGACGGCGCGCGTTCGGCGCTGCGCGAGGGGTACGTCAGCGGCGGCACCCGGCGCAACCTCGACTGGGTCCGGCCGCACACGGACCTGTCGAGGGTGTCCGAGGACGAGGCGCTGCTGCTCGCGGACGCGCAGACGTCCGGCGGGCTGCTGGTCGCCGGGGAGCTGCCGGGGCACCCCGTGATCGGGGAGCTGGTCCCGCGCGGGGACCACACGATCGTCGTCGGCTGAGTTTCGGGCCGGGCGCGGCGGGTACGCGACGAGCATGCCTGCACCGGACCGAACCAGCCTCGAACAGCACCTGGCCGAGACGGAGTACCCATGCGGCCGCGACGAACTCCTCCGCCGAGCGGCCGCGGCCGGCGGCGGCGACTCGGTCCTCGGCTCACTGGGCGGCTTGCCGCACAGCGACCGGTACGAGAACTTCGACGCCGTCTGGGAGGCGGTGTCGGCCAAGCACATCGGCGGGGCGCCGTAGGCGTCAGCCGAGGCGCTCCACGGCGTCACGGGCGTCTTTGAGGTCGGCGCCGGTGCGTTCGCGGTAGACCTTGATCGCCTGGATCTTCTTGCCTTCTCGCACCAGCGCGACGACCTCCGGCAGCGCCGGCTCCTCGACGGCCACCCCGAGCTTTTCGGCGATGGCGTCGAGCTTCCGCTCCACGCGCGCCAGCCGCCGGTCGACCCGCGTCAGCCGCCGGTCGGTGGCCGACGTTCCCAGCGCGACGACCCCGGCCAGCACGGCGACACCGAGCAACACCATCCCGTAGTCCATGGCGGGACATGCTACTTCCGGAAATTGTCGGTGGTGGTGGCTAGGGTTCCGCCATGACCACATTGACTGACCGGCCGAAGACCGCGTTGCTCGTCGTCGACGTCCAGAACGGCGTGATGGCGTCGGCCCACGACCGCTCGTCCGTGCTCGCCAACATCGTGACCCTGGTGGAGAAAGCCCGTGCATCGGGGACGGAGGTGGTGTGGGTGCAGCACACCAGCGACGAGCTGCCACGAGACAGCGAGACGTGGGCTTATGTGCCGGAGCTGGTGCGGCGGGAGGCGGAACCGCTGGTGCACAAGGAATACGGGGACTCGTTCGAGGCCACCGATCTCGAGGCGGTGCTGGCCGAACGAGGGGTAGGTGCGCTGGTGGTGGCTGGGGCGCAGACGGACGCGTGCATCCGGTCGACGCTGCACGGGGCGCTCGCGCGGGGGTACGACGCGGCGCTGGTTTCGGACGCGCACACGACGGAGGACCTGTCGGCCTATGGTGCTCCGCCGCCGGGGCAGGTGATCGCCCACACGAACCTGTACTGGCAGTACCAGACGGCGCCAGGCCGCACGGCGGGCGCGATGACCACGGAGGAGGTGGAGTTCGGGGTGACCACGCCGGCTTGAGAGAGACCGGGTTGCGGGCCGGCGGCTGGGGTCGGCAGGGCTTCGGACGCGAGGTCCGACGGCGGGCCGAGGGCTCTGGGTGAGCCGAGCGCGGTGCGACAGCGGGTTGCGGACTCAGGCCGATCCGCGCGCGAGCGAAGGCGCAACAGGAAAGCTCGTCGGCCAACGGTCGATTTCGCGCGCAGGTCCTCCCGCGCGCCTGCCGAGCCACGCCGGTTCGCTCGGCTCCTCCTGCCGCGTGAAGCCGTAAGCGCGCTCCACCCTCGTCACCTCGATGTAGTAGTTCGCGTACCACTGCTGTTTCCAGCCCTCGATCGCCGCCGCGTCGCGGTAGTACAGGACCGTCAGCTCGCGTCCGTGCTCGTCCATTGCCGCGTAGCCATCGACGTTCACGCACCACGCAAGTGGTCACGCAACGCCCGCGCGACGCGGGACATCAGCACGTCCGCCTCCGGCTGGACCGCCGCCGGTACACGGGATTCAGTCAAGGCCACCACACCGAACACCCCGCCGTCCGCGTGCTCGACGACGCCGGCCTCGTGGCGCATGTTCAGCAGCGTTCCCGTTTTCGACGACCACTTCGCCGCGTCGGAGGCGAAGTCCGGGGTCAGGCGGTGGCGGATCACGTTGTTCGCCATCAGCTCGCGCACCCCCGCGGCCACCGTCGGGTCGATCTTCGACGGGGTCCACAGCGCCTGTAACAGCTCCAGCACCGCCCGGGCGGACGCCGTGTTCGCGCGCGATACGTCGAGCTGCGCCAGGCGGTGGCCCTGGCCCGCCGTGCCCGCGCCGATCGCCAGGGCGTGGGCCAGGTCGGCTTCGGCCGCGTCGAAGCGCTCGGCCGGGGTGTCCACCAGGTCGCGGAGCTCGTGCCGGAGCGCGATCCCGCTCAGGCCCCAGCCGGTCAGCAGGGCCGCCACCTCGGCCGGCGGCGTCAGACCGAACAGGACATCGGCCGCCTGGCCGTCGCTGAGGCACGTGCTCAGGTACAGCAGGTCCTCGACGGCGATGCGGGCCGGGTGGCGGAAGCGGGTCACGCCGATCGGGCCGGGCGTGGTGACGCGGCCGGGTGGGACCTCCAGCTGAGTGGCGCCATCGAGCTCGCCGCGGCGGATGCGCTCCAGGGTCGCCGCCGCCAGCGGGACCTTCACCAGGGACGCGATCGGGTACTCGCGGTCCGGGTCGATCCCCACCTCGGCGCCCGACCGCAGGTCCCGCACCAGGAACGAGCCGCGCAGGCCGCCGTCGTCCAGTTCCGCCCGCAGGTCGCGGACCAGTGCTTCGGTGCTCACGACGCGGCTCCCAGGCAGCGTCCGACGGCTTCCCGCAGCACCGTGCGCAGCCGTTCGGCGTCTTCGCCCAGCGTGGCCGCGACGCCGAAGCCGCGCGCGAGGTCGAGTTCGCCGATCGGGCGCCAGTGCAGCCCGAGGTCGGCGGCCTGCGCGACCGAGCAGACCAGCAGGTCCGCCGAGGCGAACACCTCCGCGGCCGCCGCGGTCAGCGAGCCGGCCACCGCGACCTGCGCCGGGGGCAGCCCGACGGCGTCGCGGACCCGCAGCACCCGGTCGCGGACGTGCGGGACGTCGTCCTCGGGCTGGATCCACACGCGCCGCCGCGGGCCGCCGGACCGGCCCGCCCGCAGCGTCTCCAGGTGCACGACCCGCGCTCCCGGCGGCGCCACCCCGGCGACGCCCAGCGGCACCGACCACACGCCCTCCTCGGCCGGGACGGCGGTGAGCGCGGCCCGCACTTCGCTCGTCCGGACGAGTTCGGCCCGCTCCCCCGGCTCCGCGGCGCGGAACTCCAGGTGGACGTCGAGCGCCCGGGCTTCGGCGGCCAGTTCGGCGAGCTCGCGCACCCCGCACGTGCCGGGCACCGCCACCCGCATCGGCCGCAGCCGCGCGCGCCGGGCGTCGTGCTCCAGCGAGTCGGCCAGCCGGACGAGCCGCTGGGCCGACGGGAGCACGTCACGCCCGAACGCGGTCAGCCGAGCCCGGCGGGTGGAGCGGTCGAAGAGCCGCTCGCCGAAGTGCCGCTCGAGCGCCGCGATCCGCCGGCTCGCGACCGGCTGCGGGATGCGCGCGAGCGCCGCGCCCGCCGTGAAGCTCCCCGTCTCGCTCACGCTCACGAACGCTCTGCAGCCGCCGACCAGGTCCACGACCTCACTCTATGCGATTCCGGCATCAAACCGTGCGTTCGCGTCTTGGACAGCATGAGCGGCTGCGGCGACACTGCGGATGTCGATCAAGACCGGAAGGAAGCACCGTGCCGTTCCCCCACGTCCGGTGGGCCGCGCTCGCCGCGCTGGCCCTCGTCCCGCTCACCGCGTGCGCCGCCGAAACGCCGGCCCCGGCAGCGCCGTCGACGTCCTCGATCGCGGTGGCGCCTCAACCGGACTTCGCTCCGCTCGAACGCGAATTCGACGCCCGCCTCGGCGTGTACGCGATCGACACCGGCTCCGGCCGCGAGATCGCCCACCGGGCCGACGAGCGCTTCGGTTACGCGTCGACGCACAAGGCGTTTTCCGCCGCGGCCGTCCTCCAGCGCACGAACATGGCGGGGCTGGCGAAGGTGCTGCCCTACACGAAGGTCGACGTCCAGCCGAACTCGCCGATCGGCGAAAAGCACACCGGGCTGTCCCTGCGCGACGCGATCGACGCGGCGTTGCGCTACAGCGACAACACCGCCGCCAACCTGCTGTTCCGCGAGCTCGGCGGCCCGGCCGGGCTGGCTGCGGTGTTGCGCGGGATCGGCGACACCACCACGCACGTCGACCGGATCGAGCCGGGCCTCAACGACCTGGCCCCGGGCGACGTCCGCGACACGAGCACCCCGCACGCGATGGCGGCCGACCTGCGCGCGTTCGCCGTCGGCACGGCGCTGCCCGCCGAGCAGCGGACCTTCTACACGGACACGATGCGCGCCAACCTCACGGGCAACGCGGTGATCCGCGCGGGCACCCCGGCCGGCTGGACGGTCGCCGACAAGACCGGGACCGGCGACTACGCGACGCGCAACGACATCGCGGTCGTCTGGCCGCCGGGCCGCGCGCCGATCGTGCTGGTGGTGCTGTCCGACCGCAAGGCGAAGAACGCCAAGCCGGACGACCGCCTGCTCGCCCAGGCGGCGAAGCTGGCCCTCGACACCTACCGCTGAGGGCCCGGAGAAGCTCATGAAAGGGTCGTTCACCGCACCGGCTCCCTGGCCCCGGCCAACCCCGCCAGCGGGCGGCGGCCGCCGGTAGGCGGGTAGCGGCTCGGGCGGCCGAGGGGGTTGCGCGGGTCCGGCGAGCGCTGGGTCGGGCGAGCGCTGGGTTGCCGGGTCGGGCGAGCGCTGGGTCGGGCGTTGGGTTGGCGGGTCGGGGAAGGCGTCGGGTTGGCGGATTGGCCACCCGGCCGCCCTACCGCGCTGAGGTCAAGACCCGCCGTCCGACGTCACCCGCGCCCCGAAGAGCCGGGCCGCCGCTGCTTCGACCTCGTCGAGCCACTCCGCACGGCGGTCTCCGCCCGCGTCGGCCACCACCCGCAGCACGAGCCGGTGGACCTCCGGCTCGCCGAGGTACGGCGGCAGGCAGCGCCGCCAGATCGCGTCGAGCGGGTCGCCGAACAGCGTTCGCTCGCGCTCCTCCGTCGTGTCGGACGTGTTCACCACCAGCAGCCGACGCAACGAAAGCAGCGACTCGGGGGCGCCGCCCGCGTCGTCGAGGCGGTACGCGACGCCGGGGACGAGGATCCGGTCGAGCCAGCCGCTGAGGATCGCCGGTGGTTTGCCCCACCAGTTCGGGTGGATCGCGACGAGCCCGCCCGCTTCGCGCAGTTCCTCGCGGTGGCGCCGCACCAGCGGGTCCGGTTCGGCGGCGAGGAACTCCTCCGCCCGGGTGCCGCTGGTGTAGGCCTCTTCCGCGGTGAGCACCGGGTCGAAGCCCTCGGCGTACAGGTCGTGGAACCGCACCGGCACCCCGGCCCGCTCCAGCGCCGCGACGACCCGGCCGGCGAGCGCGTGGTTGAAGCTCCCGGGCCGCGGGTGCGCGAGCAGTACCACCACCGGGGCGGTCATCCCGTCATCGCCACCAGGATGCGCCGCTTGCCCGTGAACGGCTCGCGGCCGTGCGCCATCAGCATGTTGTTGATCACCATGATGTCGCCGGCCTGCCACGGGAACGCGTAGCTGACCTCGTCGTAGACCTCCCGCACCTTCGCCAGGTCCTCGACCGGGATCGGGCTGCCGTCGGCGAAGTAGGCGTTGCGCGGCAGGTCCGCCTCCGGGTACAGCTCCAGCAACGCCTCGCTGACCTCTTCACCGAGGCTCGAGACGTGGAACAGGTTGGCCTGGTTGAACCACACGGTGTCCCCGGTGTGCTCTTCCACCACGAACGACGGCCGGACGTGCCGGGTGCGCAGCCCCTCCTCGGTCCATTCGAACGTCTGGCCGTTGCGCGCGCAGTAGTCCTCGACGACCGCGCGGTCCTCGGTCTGGAACGCCTCCTGCCACGTCAGCCCGAGCCCCTCGCGGAAAGCACGCGCGTAGGTGACGCCGCCGGCGAACCGCTCGCGGAGGTCTGCCGGCAGCAGCCGGTACATCGCCCGGCTGTCCGCGATCGGCGTGGCCCCACCGGTTTCCGCCGCGGTGTCGCACAGGAAGAACAGCCGCGCGGGCCAGCTCGCCGAGTACGAGTTCTCGTTGTGCATCGGGATCGACTCGGCGGGCGGGTACTCGGTCGAGGTGTAGATGTTGCCCGCCACGTTCGACCGCGGCGTCGAGCGTTCGGTGTAGCTGAGCAGCGCGCCACCGATCGTCTCGGTGACCCGGTTGAACAGGTCGAGGTCGGCGGGCAGGCCACGCAGCAGGATCGCGCCGTGGTCGCGCAGGTGCTCCCGCACCTGCGGCAGCTGCGCCTCGACGGCCGCGAAGTCCGCGGCCGGGAAGACGGCGATCTTGGTGTGCTCGTTGCCCTGCAGCTGCCCCAGCGGCGCCGCGAGATCGGCGGTCATGACCCCTCCAGTTCGAATCGAACAAGCTTGGCGGCCTCGGCGTGCAGCGCGGCCAGGTCGTCGACGTCGGCGAAGCCGGCGACGAGGACGTTCACGGCGTAGATCTCCTGGTCGTCGCTGAGCACCTGGCCGGGCGAAACGATGGTGACGACGTCGAGGACCTCCGGCAGGTCCGCGACTTCTTCGGTGCCTTCGACGCGCACGAGCCGTCCGGTGCCCTCGGCGTAGAGGACGAGGTAGCCGACCGGCACGGGCAGCCCGGTGCCGCGCGCGGGCGGCGGCGTACCGAGCGCGAGGGAAACCGCTTCGGCGGTGACGTCGATGCCGGTGGCGAGCTTCAGCAGCGCCGGTTGCGCTCCCCCGGCGGGCCGCCCGGCGTTGACCTCGACGACCACCGGGCCGAGGACGGCGTCGTCGATCACCTCGACGTGCGCGCACGTCGAGTCCAGCCCCAGGGCGAGCACCGCGGCGGACGCGGCTTCGGTGACGAGCCGGGCCCGCTCCCCGGCCAGCCCGAACGGCGGGCAGACCATGCCCAGCTCGAACTTCCGCTCGTCGATCAGCGGCTTGCCGACCACGGTGACGGGTTCGGCGGCCCCGTCGCGGACGAGCACGTCCACCGCGTACTCCGGCCCGTCGAGCAGGCTCTCGACGAGGAACACCCGCAACGGGTCGAGCGGTCCCGGCAGCGGGCGGTGGTAGCGCGCGTCCGGGTTCTCCGGCAGCCGGGTGGCCAGGAGGTGGTAGGCCGCGACCAGTTCCTCCACGGTGGACACCGTGCGGACGAGCGTGCTGGCGGCGCCGTTGACCGGCTTGACGATCGCGGGGAGACCGACCTCCGCGGCGATCGCGGGCGCCTGCGCCGGATCGGCGAACAACGCGGCCCGCGGCCCCGGCAACCCGGCCGCGGCGAGGGCCTGCCGGACAGCGAACTTGTTGTGCGCCAGCGTGAACACGTCCGCCGGACAGCGGGCGACACCGAGCAGCTCGGCGATCCGGGCGGTGCTCGCGATGATCCCCTCCGCCGCGGTCAGCACCGCGGCGGGCTCCCGGTCGCGGAGCGCTTCGGCCACCGCGGGCGCATCCCGGACGTCGTCGACCACGACGAAGCCGTCGACCTGGTACTCCGGCTCGCCGTCGTCCAGGGGCTCGGTGACGAGCTCGGCCCGCCAGCCGGCGTCCCGGACGGCGGCCGCGAAGTCCGCGATCCACTGCCCGTGCGTTTCCCGCACGATGAACGCGGTCTTCACGCGACCTCCAGCCGGATCAGGTTGCTCGCTTCGGCGTGCAGCGCGGCCAGGTCTTCGTGGTCGGCGAACCCGGCGACGACGAGGTTGACCGCGTACGTCTCCTGCTCGTCGGTGAGCACCTGGCCGGGCGAGACCGTCGTGACCACGTCGACGACCTCCGGCAGCGCGGCGACCTCGTCGAGGCCGCCGATGCCGGTCAGGGTGCCGGACCCGGTCGCGTAGAGGATCAGCATGCCCAGCGGGATCGGCAGCTTCGCCGGCTCGCGCGCGGGCGGCGGCGCGCCGAGGGCGAGGGCGGTCAGCTCGGCGAACACGTCGACGCCGGTGCGCAGCTTGGCCAGCAGCGGCATGATCGAGCCCGCCGGGCGGCCCGCGTTGACCTCGACGATCGTCGGGCCGCGCCGCTCGTCGTCGATCACCTCGACGTGCGCGATCGTGTTGTCGAGCCCCAGCGCGAGGACCGCGGCGGACGCCGCCGACGTGACCAGTGCGGCCCGCTCGCCGGAGAGCCCGGCCGGCGGGCAGGACAGCACCAGCTCGAACTTGCGCTCGTCGATCAGCGGCTTGTCGAGGATCTCGACCGGCTCGGCGACGCCGTCGCGGACCAGCACGTCCACCGCGTACTCCGGCCCCCGCAGCAGGCTTTCGACGAGGAACGTCGACGCCGGGTCGAGCGTCCCCAACCGGCGGTGATAACGCGGGTCCGCGGACTCCGGCAGCCGCGCGGCCAGCAGCTCGTACGCGGCCGCCAGCTCGTCCACAGTGGACACTGTGCGCACGAGGTTGCTTCCGGCGCCGTTGACCGGCTTGACGATCGCGGGCAGCCCGACCCGCTCCGCCACCTCGGCCGCCGAAGCGGCCGAGGAGATCAGCGCCACCGCGGGACCCGGCAGGCCGGCCGCGGCCAGCGCTTCCCGGACCGCGAACTTGTCCGCGCACAGGGCGAACACCGACGCCGGGCACCGCGCGACGCCGAGCAGCTCGGCGACCCGGGCGGTGCTCGCGATGGCCCCGTCCGAACCGGTCAGCACGGCGGCGGGCACCCCGACCGCCGAGCGGATCCGGGCGGCGACGGCTTCGGCGTCGTAGACGTCGTCGACGGCGACCACCTCGTCCACGACCGCGGCGAGCGAGGTCCGCTCGGCCGCGGCCACCGACGGCGCGAACAGCACCGCGCGGTGCCCGGCCGCGTGCACCGCGGCGGCGACCTCGCCGACCCAGTGCCCGCGCGCTTCCCTGATCAGCACGACGTCGCTCACGCGGCCTCCTTCCCGGCGAGCTTGCGCTCCCGTTCCTGAGCGCCGACGAGGTCGTCCGGCAGCGAATCCGGGACCTCGGTGTCGAACCGGCGCAGCAGCTTCACGGCGAACCCGCCGGCGTTGATCAGCAGCAGGATCAGCGCGTAGACGACGAAGGCGAGCCCGACCCCGCGGCCTTCGCCGGTGCCGAGGACCGTGCCGACCGACCCGGCGAGCGCGCCGCCGGGCGCGAGCAGCGGCGAGAACCAGCCGACCGCGAGCGGCGCGAGCACCGCGAACCCGATCGGCAGCGTCGACCAGGTGATCGTCTGGTTGATGGCGAACACCCGCCCGTGGTAGCGCTGCGGCACCTTGACCTGCACCAGCGTCGCGTAGATGCCCTGCGACACGGCCATCGCCGCGGCCAGCAGGAACACCCCCGCGGCGACGACGATGAGCGACGGCCGCAGCCCCATCACGAGGCTGCCGAGCGCGATGCCGACGTTGCCGAAGAGGACGCCGACCATGCGCCGCTTGCGCGGGCCGCCCCAGAGCGCCATGCCGATGCCGCCGGCCACCGCGCCGACCGCCTCGGCCAGCGCGACCTGGGCGACGTCGGTGACGGTGCCGAAGGACAGCACCAGCGGCGAGACGAGCACCAGCGCGGGCGCCAGGAAGACGTTGGCCAGCGCGAAGTACAGCAGCATCGTGCGGAAGCCGCGGTGGTTCCACGAGTATTTGAGCCCGCCCGCGATCGCCGTCAGCAGCGGCTCGCGCGGGCGCCAGCCGAGCAGGTCGGGGAACCGGACGAACAGCAGGCTGACGATGGCGAACACGTAGCTCGCCATGTCGAGGACCAGGATCCCGGTCAGCTGGATCGCCGCCAGCAGCCCGGCCGCGATCACCGGCATCAGCAGCTGCGCGAAGCCGTTGGACAGCTGGGCGAGCCCCATCGCGTGGCCCAGGTACTGCTTGGGCACCAGCTGCGCGACCGACGACTGGTAGGCGATGCGCTGGATCGACCCCGCGACCGACCCGAGCGGGATCAGCGTGTAGAGCCACCAGAGCTGCAGGTTCCCCGCCGTCAGCAGCACCGCGAGCGCGAGCTGGATGACGCCGGCGAGCGCGCTGGCCGCGATCATGATCCTGCGGCGGTCGCCACGGTCGACGAGCGCGCCCGCCACCGGCAGCACCAGCACCCCGCACAGCAGGGCCAGCGCCCAGAGCAGGCCGAGGTCGGTGACCGAGCCGGTCCTGGTGTAGAGCCAGATGGGCACCGCGAACGACGTCAGCGCGGAGCCGGTCGAGGAGACCAGCTGGCCCACCGTGACCGTGACGAACCGGGCCATGCTCGGCTGCACGGCGGGCTTGTCGTCCACTTCGGACCGGTGGGTGTCGTGCACCGCCCAGCCCGCGTCCTCGCCCCGGGCGGAAACGTGCAGGTCGCCGGGCTCGTCCACGGCGGGGTGCACCCGGGTGATGATCTCCGCCAGTTCTTCCGCGCGGTAGCGGAGGAAGAAGTGCCCGGCCTGGTCGAGCACGACGAGCGCGGTGCGGTCGGTGAGGAACTCCCATTCGCGGTAGCGCTCGGCGTAGTAGTCGGTGACCGGGTCCTCCGAGCCGACGACCGAGATGATCGGCGCGCGCAGCTTGGCGACGCGGGCGTCGAGCAGGCCGCTGAAGTACTCCTCGGCGGCGCGGCTGTCGGCCCGCATGTTGCTGATGATCCGGTCGGCCTGCGCCGGGTCGAGGTCGTCGGTGTCGACGCCCATGCCCTTGAGCCAGTTCGCGTAGTACCGGTTGCTGCGCAGCTTCTCCAGCCGCGTCCGCAGCGTCCCGACGGCACCCTTGATCCGCGCGAACGGGAAGATCGCGCCGATGTGCACGACTTCGAGCTCCCGTCCGCGCTCCTCCAGGCGCCGGGCCACGCCGACGGCGAGGGCGTTGCCGACGCCGCAGTGGCCGTAGATGGCCAGGGGCCCGTCGATCCGCTCGAGGACCTCGCCGGCGAGGCGCTCGACCAGTTCGTCGAACGGCACGGCCTCCTCGGACAGGCCGACGTCGTGACCGGGGATCGCGACCGAGAACAGCGAATACCCGCCGGGCAGCGCGTCGGCGAGGGGCTGGTAGACGATCGCGCTGCCGCCGCCGTACGGGAAGCAGACGTACGTCAGGGTCGGCTTAGCGACGGGCTTGGTCAGCTCGTACAGCAGGTGTCCCGAGTCGTCGCGGTCGCCGTCGAGGAACCCGGCCAGCTCGCGGATCGTGCGGTGCTGGAACAGGTCCATCACGCCGGCCTGGTGCCCGGCCTTCGCGATCCGCGCGACGACCTGCGTGGCGAGCATCGAGTGGCCGCCGAGGTCGAAGAAGTCGTCGTCGACGCCCAGTTCCTCGACCTTGAGCACGTCCCGCCAGATGTCCGCGAGCAGCACTTCGAGGGCGCCGGCCGGTGCGACGAGCGCGGTGCTCGCGTCCCGGGCGGCGACCGGGGCGGGCAGCGCCTTGCGGTCGAGCTTCCCGTTCGGCGTCAGCGGCAGCGCGTCGAGCGTGACGAACGACGGCGGCACCATGTAGTCCGGCAACGTCTCCTTCAACGCGGTCCGCAGGCCTTCCACCTCGCCGACCACGTACCCGACCAGCCGCTTGTCCCCCGGCGTGTCCTCCCGGACGAGCACGACGGCGTCGGCCACGCCGGGCTGTTCCCGCAGCCGGGCCTCGATCTCGCCCAGCTCGATGCGCAGCCCGCGCAGCTTGACCTGGTGGTCGAGGCGGCCGAGGAACGCGATCGTGCCGTCGGATCGCCAGTGCGCGAGGTCGCCGGTGCGGTACATCCGGCCGCCGTGGAACGGATCCGTGACGAACCGCTCCGCCGTGAGCTCCGGCCGGTTGTGGTACCCCAGCGCCAAGCCCACGCCGGCGATGTGGAGTTCGCCGGGTACGCCGACCGGGCACGGGTTGCCGCGCCCGTCCAGGACGTAGACGCGGAGGTTGCGGATCGGCGCCCCGATCGGCACGGACGCCACCTCGGCCAGCGCTTCGGGCGTGCAGTGCCAGGCGGTGACGTCGATCGCGGCTTCGGTCGGGCCGTACAGGTTGTGCAGCTCGCAGTGCGGCAGCCGCCGGACGAACTCGCGGGCGGTGTCGAGCGGGAGTTCCTCGCCGCTGCAGACGACCCGGCGCAACGCCGTCACCGACTCGATGCCCCGCTCATTCAAAAACAAGGTCAGCATCGACGGGACGAAGTGCGCGGTCGTGATCCCCTCGGTGCCCAGGAGTTCCCGCAGGTAGGCGGCGTCCTTGTGCCCGCCGGGCTCGGCCAGCACCAGCCGGGCGCCGGTCATCAGCGGCCAGAAAAACTCCCACACCGAGACGTCGAAGCTCGCCGGGGTCTTCTGCAGCACCGCGTCCGAACCGTCGAGGCCGTATTCGCGCTGCATCCAGTCGAGCCGGTTGACGATGCCGCGGTGCCCGTTGGGCACGCCCTTCGGCCGTCCCGTGGAGCCCGAGGTGTAGATGACGTACGCGGGATCTTCCGCGCTCGCCAGGGGTTCCACGGGGGTGGCCGGGCCGGTCAGCTCGTCCAGCACCACGACGGTCGCGTCGCCGGGCGGGAGGGTGTCCCGGAGGGCGGCCTGGGTCAGCACGACCGGCGCGGCCGCGTCTTCGAGCATGAACGCGAGCCGGTCCGCCGGGTACTCGGGGTCGAGCGGCACGTAGGCGCCGCCCGCCTTGAGCACCCCGAGCAGGCCGGTGACCAGCTCGAACGAGCGGTTCGCGAAGACACCCACCAGGGCGCCCGGCCCGACGCCCAGCTCACGCAGGCGGTGCGCCAGCCCGTTGGCCCGGGCGTCCAGGTCCCGGTAGGACAGCGACTCACCGCGGAAGGTCAGCGCGGGCGCGTCCGGCGTGCGCGCGACCTGCGCCTCGACGAGGCCGTGCAGCGTGCCCGGCGGGATCTCCCCCGCGGTGTCGTTCCACCGGTGCACGACCAGGTCCCGCTGGTCACCCAGGATGTCCAGCCCGGACAGCGGCCGCGTGGGGTCGGCGACGATCGAACGCAGCAGCGTGACCAGGCGCCCGGCCATGCCGGCGACGGTCTCCGCGCCGAACAGCGCGGTGTTGTGCACGAACTTGCCGATCAGCCCGGACTCGACCTCGATGGCGTGGAACTCGAAGTCGAACCGGGTCGAGGGCAGGTCCATCGGCAGCCAGCGGAAGTCCACTTCGGACGTCCCCGCCGCACCCAGCCGGCCCATTTCGTAGTTCTGCAGCACGAACATCGCCTGGAACACCGGCGAGCGGCTGACGTCACGCGGTACGCCGAGCGCGTTCACCAGGCGCTCGAACGGGACGTCGGCGTGGTCGAACGCGTCGAGCACGTGCCGCCGGGTCCGGGCCAGCAGCTCGGTGAAGCCCGGGTCGCCCTCGAGCTGGGCGCGCAGCGGCAGCATGTTGATGAACATGCCGACGACGCCTTCCAGCTCCGGCAGCCCGCGCCCGGCCGACGACGAACCGACCGCGAAGTCCTCCTGCCCGGAATACCGGGACAGCAGCACCTGGTAGGCGGCCAGCAACGTCATGAACAACGTGACGCCGTGCTCGCGGCTCAGGTCGCCGAGCGCCCGGACGAGGTCCTGCTCGACGAAGAACTCGTGGATCGCCCCGTCGAACGTCTGGGTCGCCGGCCGCGGCCGGTCGGTGGGCAGCTCCAGGGGTTCGACGCCGCGGAGGGTCTCCTGCCAGTGGTCGAGCTGCCGGTCCAGTTCGGCGCCGGTCAGCGTCCGGCGCTGCCAGTGCGCGAAGTCGCCGTAGCCGATGGACAGCGCGGGCAACGCGGCCGCCGTCCCGTGGTAGCCCGCCGCGAGGTCGCGCAGCAGCAGGTCGACCGACCAGCCGTCGCCGACGATGTGGTGCGTGCACACGGCGAGGAGGTGCTCGTCATCGGCAACACGCACCAGGGTCGCGCGCAGCAACGGTCCTCCGGCCAGGTCGAACGGCTCGGCCGCGGCGGCGTCGACGGCCGCCCGGGCGGCTTCCTCGTCCGCCGCGTCCACCAGGGACAGCGGGACGGTGACGACCGGTTCGACGTGGACGGACGGCTGCCCGTCGTCCCCGGCCGGGAACCGCATGCGCAGGGCCTCGTGCCGCACGGGCAGGGAATCGAGGGCCGCCCGCAGCGCGGTGACGTCGAGGCGGCCGGTGAGCCGGATCGGCACGGGGATGTTGTACGACGTGGTCCCGGGCGCGAACTGCTCCATGAACCAGACGCGTTCCTGCTGGTACGACAACGGGACGTCGTCGCACTCCGGCCGCGGGGTGATGGTCGCGGCCGGCTCGGCGCGCCGCCGCAGCCGCCGTTCCAGCAGGGCCCGGCGCGCGGCCGCGCTGCTGGTTTCGTCGATCGTCGTCACGCCTGCTCACCTTCGGCCAGCTGGGCCCGGACCTCTTCGTCGCTGAGCTGGTCGAGGTCGGCTTCGAGCCGCCGTTCGACCTCGGCGGCGAGCCCGGCCACCGTGGTGAACGAGAACAGGCCGCGAACCGGCAGTTCGACGCCGACCTGCTTGCGGATCCGGGCCATCGCGCGGATCGCGAGCAGTGAATTGCCGCCGTGGGCGAAGAAGTCGTCGTGCACGCCGAGCTTCTCGATGCCGAGGAGTTCGCCCAGCACTTCGGCGACCAGCTCCTCGGCCGCGGTGCTCGGGGCCACGTACTCCGCCTCGCCGCCGAGCTGCGGATCGGGCAGCGCGGCCCGGTCGAGCTTGCCGCTCGCCGCCACCGGCAGCGCGGCGAGCGTGACGAACACTGTCGGCACCAGGTACTCGGGCAGCGTGGCCCGCAGCGCCTCCGCGGCGCCGTCCGCGTTGCCGACGACGTACCCGACGAGGGTTCCTTCGCGGACCGCGACGGCCGCGTCCCGGATCTCCGGCAGCTCGCGCAGGGCGGCTTCCACCTCCCCCGGCTCGATTCGGAAGCCGCGCAGCTTGACCTGGTCGTCGGTCCGGCCGAGGTAGTCGAGGGTGCCGTCGCGGCGCCAGCGGACGAGGTCGCCGGTGGCGTACATCCGCCCGTACGGGCCCTCCGGGAACCGTTCCGCGGTCAGCTCGGGCAGCCCGAGGTAGCCGTGGGCGAGCTGGGCGCCCGCCAGGTGGAGCTGGCCCACGACGCCCGGCGGCACCGGCCGCAGGCGCTCGTCGAGGACGTAGGCGCGGGTGCCCGGGGTCGGGCGGCCGATCGGCACCGGCCCGTCGACCGGGCCGTCCAGCCGGTGGGCGATGCACCCGACGGTCGCTTCGGTCGGCCCGTATTCGTTGGTGACGGAGATTTCGGCGAACGGCCGCACGGCCTCGCCCGGCAACGCCTCGCCGCCGAGGACCAGGTCACCGGTCGGGTACGACTCTTCCGGCAGCACGGCGAGGTGCGTCGGGGTGGCCTTGACGAAGTCCGGCCGCCCCGAGTCCACAATGGACCCGCCGGCGGTGAGCGGGCCGAGCAGCGTCGTGACGGTGAGGTCGAACGACGCCGACGTGTGCAGCAGCGCGCGGCCGGCCAGGCTCGGGTACGCCTCCCGCGCCCAGCCGAGGTAGGTGGCGAGCGCCCGGTGCCCCACCTGGACGCCCTTGGGCCGCCCGGTCGAGCCGGAGGTGTAGATGACGTAGGCGACGTCGTCCGGCCCCGGCCGCGCGGGGTCCGCTTCGGACGACTCCGCCCACACCGCCGGATCGCCCAGGTCCAGCGTCTCGACGTCGAGGGTGCCGTCGCCTGCGGTCAGCACGACGCCGGCCCCGGCGTCAGCGAGGACCAGTGCCTGCCGCGCGGCCGGGTTCGCCGGGTCGAGCGGGACGTAGGCCGCGCCGCTCTTGAGCGCGGCCAGGATGCCCACGACCAGCTCCGCCGAGTTCGGTGCGCAGACGCCGACGACCCCGCCGGCACCGAGCCGGTGCGCGACGCGGTTGGCCCGCGCGTTCAGCTCGGCGTACGTCAGGGATGTGCCGCCGAGGTCCACCGCGACCGCGTCGGGCGTCGCCCGCACCTGCTCTTCGAACCGCTCGACGAACAGCGGAGCGTCCTCGGTGGACGAGCCGCTCCACTCTTCGACCTGACGGCGTTCGGCGTCCGACAGCAGCGGCAGGTCCGTGACCGCGACGGCCGGGTCCTCGACCGCCGCGACGAGGAGGCGCAGGAACCGCTCCGCCATCGACTCCGCGGTCTCGCGGTCGAACAGGTCGGTGCGGTACAGCAGCCGGCCACCGGTCGCGGTGAGGTCGATCGCGACGTCGTCCTTGGCGGTGGCGTAGCGGACCGGCTCGATGCCCGAGTCGGGGATGAAGTTGAAGCCGATCTGGTACAGCGCCTGCACCGCCGGGTCGCGCTCCGGGCGCACCGCGTCGGCGACCAGCTGGAACGGGACGCGGCCGTGCTCGATGGCGTCGAGCACGGCGGTGCGGACCCGGCCGACCAGCTCGGCGAACGCCGGGTCGCCGCCGCAGTCGACGCGGATGGCGAGCTGGTTGACGAACATGCCGATCAGCGGCGCGAGTTCGGGCAGGTCGCGCCCGGCGACCGGCACCCCGACCACGACGTCGGTCGTCCCGGACAGCCGCGCCAGCAGCGCGGTGTACCCGGCGAGCAGCACCATGAACGGCGACGCCGACAGCTCGCGGCCGACCTCCCCGACCCGGTCGAGCAGGCCGTCCGGGAGGGTGAAGTCGACCTGGCCGCCGTCGAAGCCGAAGCCCGCGGGCCGCGGCCGGTCGGTGGGCAGGCTGTGCACCGGCGGGAGCCCGGCGAGGCGCTCGCGCCAGTAGTCCAGCTGCGCGCGCACGAGCGGCAGCTGGCCGCGCTGCCACGCCGAGTAGTCCGGGTACTGGATGGCCAGCTCGGGCAGCTTCGGCAGCCGGCCCTCCGCGGCCGCGTCGCAGGCCTCGTCGAGTTCGCTCGCCAGCACCAGGACCGAGCCGGCGTCGAACACCGTGTGGTGCACGACGAACGTCAGCAGCCAGTCGGCGTCGCCGAGCCGGCACAGCTGGGCCCGCCACGGCGGGGCCGAGTCCAGGGGGATCGGGCGGCGGGCGATCGCCTCGGCGAGCTCGGCCGCGCGGGCCTCCCGCTCCGGGAGGTCACGCAGGTCGTGCACCTCGAGGTCGATCGGGACGTCGGCGTGCACCACCTGGACGAGCTCGCCGCCGTCCATCCGGAACGCCGTGCGCAGGGCTTCGTGCCGCCCGACGACCACGCCGAGCGCGGCCCGCCACTGCCCCTCGGTGAGCGGCAGGTCCTGCCGCACCTGGCAAGGGAGGTTGTACACCGGGGACGCCGGGTCGAGCTGGTTCGACAGCCAGATCCGCTCCTGCCCGAACGAGGCCGGGAACGTCCATTCCTTCGTGTCGGTCATGTCTCCTGCTTCAGCGCTCGAGCTTGGGGATGGTGGTGGCGGCCGGCGCCTCGGCGGCGGGGGCCGCGGCGGTCCGCAGCTCCTCGATCCGCTCGGCCAGCGCGGCCACCGTGGAGGATTCGAACAGCGTCTTCATGGCCAGCCGGGCGCCGGTGGTCTTGCGGACCTGGGCGATGAGCTGGATGGCGACCAGCGAGTTGCCGCCGAGGGCGAAGAAGTCGTCGTCGACGCCGACGCGCTCGACGCCGAGCACCTCGGCCCACTGCCGGGCGATCTCGGCTTCGAGGTCGGTCCGCGGGGCGACGTAGTCGTCCTGGGCCGTCGGCTGGACGGTTTCGGCGACCTCTTCGGTTTCTTCCAGCGCTTCGGCGGTGACCCGGCGGGCGAACAGGTCGCGCACCGGGCGGGTGCTGATCACCACCTGGCCGCCGAGCCCCGGCGTCAGCGCCCGGAGGAACGCCTCGGCGCCGTCGACCGGCCGGATCCCGCTGGAGTCCACAGTGGACCTGGCCACCGGCGCCGTGAGCCCGCCGCTGACCGCGCCCTCGTCGACCTGGCGGAGCACGAAGTCCTCGATCTCGACGAGCACGCGGCCGTCGTCGCCGCACAGCGTCAGGTCGGCGGCGATGACCTGGTCACCGCCGGAGTCGCGGTAGCGCAGGTGGCTGTGGAAGCTCGCCGGGAGCACGTCGTGCACGACCACCCGGCCGTAGCTCATCGGCAGGTACGTGCCGCTCCCCCGGCCGCGGCCGAACGCGGTCGCGACGTCGAGCAGCGCCGGGTGCAGCCCCCAGCCGGTGTCGAAGACCGGCGCGACGAGCGAGGCCAGCTCCTCGTGCGCGCCGACGTGGTGGGTGCGCAGCGCGGCCCACCGCGGGCCGAAGGTGACCATGCTGGTCCGGCCGGTGCCGAACGCGTTGCCGTCGTCGAGCACGCTCGTCCGGTCCCGCACCGCGTCGAGGTCCACAGTGGACGCCGTGGGCGCCGGCACCCAGCCCGCGGAACCCCGGACGTGCGTCTTCGTCACGCCACCCGCGCGGCTGGTCACCGCGAACCCGTCACCGTCGAAGCCGACCCGGTACTCCGCGACCGTGCCCTCGGGCACCGAGAACGGTTCGAGGAAGGCGACATCGCGCAGTTCGACGACGTGGCCGTCGCCGGGCTTCGGCAGCGCCGCCTCGACGGCCGCCCGCACGGTTTCCAGGTGCCCGGTGCCGGGCACGACCGGGACGCCGGCGATCCGGTGCTCGTCGAGCAGCCAGTGCGCGGCCGCCGAGACCAGGCCGTGGCAGTCCTCGCCGGTGCGCGTGCTGAGCACCGGGTGCGCGATCGGGCCGTCCGCCTTCGTGCGGGTGGACCGGATCGTCGCCGGCGCGGCCACTTCGGCGGCCATACCGACCTCGTCCCAGCCACCCCAGTTGTGCGAGACGACCCGGGCCCGCCAGCCGTGGTCGCCGCGCGCGTAGGCGTCGAGGAAGTTGTTGGCCGCGCAGTAGTCGACCTGCCCGAAGTCGCCGGAGACCGCGGTGACCGACGAGCACAGGGCCACGAAGTCCATCGGCAAATCGGCGAACGCCGAGGCCAGCGCCAGGGTGCCGCCGATCTTCGGGGCCAGCACCGCTTCCGCGGCCGCCCGCTCCTTGACCTCCGCGACGCCGCCGCCGGGCAGGCCGGCCGCGTGCACGATGCCGTCCAGCCCGCCGAACTCGGCTTCGGCCAGCTCGCGGACCCGCCGCAGGGCGGCCGGGTCGGTCACGTCGGCGGCGACCACGAGCACCACCGCCCCGGCGGCCTCCATCCGCCGGATCGCGCGGATCGCGCGCCCGGTCCGGTCGGTTCCGTCATGGGCGTCCCACTCCTCGCGCGGCGGCAGGCCGCTGCGGGTCAGCAGGATGAGCTTCGCGCGCACGCGCAGGGCGAAGTCCTCGGCGAGGGTGACGCCGATGCCGCCGGTGCCCCCGGTGATCAGGTACCGGCCGCCGTCGCGCAGCACCGGCGCCGCTTCGGGCACGGTGAGCTGCGTGTGCTCCAGGACCCAGCGCCGGCCCCGCCGCAGGGCGACCTCGGCTTCGGTGCCGGCCGCGCGGAACAGCTCGGCGACGACGTCCTCGGTCACGGCCTCGACGTCGATCCGCCGCACGAGCGTGCCGGGGACTTCCAGGGGCAGTACCCGCGCGATGCCCGCCAGGGTCGCGTGTTCGGGCCGGGTGAGGTCGGTGCCGGTGACGTCCGCGGTGCCGGTGCTCAGCACGTCGATCCGGACCGGCTCGCCCCAGGCCTGGACCAGGTTGAGCACGCTGAAGAACCCGCGCTCCTGGGCGGCCATCCCGGTTTCGGTGCCGTCGAGGGCCCACGCGTGGACCACCCGCTCGGGGCGGTCGCCGAGGGCGGCGACCAGTTCGTCGTAGTCCTCGCGCACCCCGGGCCGGACGGTGAAGCCGCGCTCGGTCGTCGTGAAGGCGTCGCCGGGACGGACCTCGGTGACCGCGACCCCGGCGTCCCGCAGCAGGTCCGCGAGGACGTCGTCGCCGACGAACGCGAGGCAGGACGCGAACGGCTCGCGCCGCAGTTCCGGACCCGCCTGCCGCCAGGACGGGACCGCGAACCACTCGTCGAGCGGCAGCGGCCCGCTCGGCTGTGCGAGCTCGGCCAGTGTCCCCTTCGGATCGGGGTCGACCCAGTACCGCTTGCGCGCGTAGGGGTAGCCGGGCAGCGGCACGCGGTGGCCGTCCGTCGTGAGGTCGACCGACACCCCGTGTGTCCACAACAGACCGGCCGCGGCGTACAGCGTTTCGACGTCGCCCTCGCGGTCGCTGCGGCCGGGCAGGCTCGGCTGCGGCGCGGGCGAGCCCTTCGGCACCTGGCCACGGGCGAGGCCGGCCAGCTGGTGGCCGGGGCCGCACTCGACGAGCGCCCACCGCTCGCCGCCGCCGGCCAGCGTCCGCACGCAGTCGCCGAACCGGACCGCCCGGCGCAGGTGCGCGGCCCAGTACGCGGGATCGGTGGCCTGCTCGGCGGTGATCCAGCCGCCGGTCAGGTTCGAGAGGAACGGCAGCGACGGCGCCGACCGCGGCACCGCGGCGACGGCCTCGGTGAACTCCGCCAGGATCGGGTCCATCATCGGCGAGTGGAAGGCGTGCGAGGTCACCAGTTCCCGGCACTGCACGTCGCTCGACTTCAGCAGTGACGCGAAGTCCGCGACGGCACCGGACGGCCCGGCGACGACGCACGTCCCCGGCCCGTTGACCCCGGCGATCGAAAGCCCTTCCGGCAGCCGTTTCGCGACGGATTCCTCGTCGAGCTGGACGGCGAGCATCGCGCCGGCGGGCATCGCCTGCATCAGCTCGCCGCGCCGCACGACCAGCCGCATCGCGTCGGCGAGGGTGAACACCCCGGCCACGGTCGCAGCCACGTACTCGCCGACCGAGTGCCCGATCATCGCGCCCGGCCGCACGCCCCAGCTCCGCCACAGCCGGGCCAGCGCGTACTCGACGGCGAACAGCGCGGGCTGCGTGTAGCGCGTCTCCTTCAGCTCGGCGTCCCCGCCGCGGCCGAGCACCAGCTCTTTCAGGCCGGGAAGACCGGACAGCTCGCAGCATTCGTCGAACGCCGTCGCGAAGACCGGCTCGCTGCGGTACAGCTCGGCGCCCATCCCCGCGTACTGCGATCCCTGCCCGGAGAACAGGAACGCCACCTTGAGCTCACCGGCCTGGGCCGTGGCGAGCCGGCGGGGGTCGCGCAGGCCGTCGACCGCGTCTTCGGAGTCGCGGGCGACGACGACCGCGCGGTGCGGGTACTCGGTCCGCCCGGCGGCGAGGGTGTGCGCGACGTCGGCCAGGTCGAGGTCGACGTCGCCGGCCAGCCGGTCGGCGAGCCGCTCGACCGCGGTGGCGAGCGTTTCCGGCGTCTTCGCCGACACCCGCAGCAGGTGCGCCGGGCGCGGACGGCGGTGCCGCCGCGGCGCGGGTGCCTCTTCCAGCACCAGGTGGGCGTTGGTGCCGCCGACGCCGAAGGAGCTCACGCCCGCCCGGCGCGGGGTGTCGGCGGCTTCCCACTTGGTCACGGTGGTCGCCGGGTGGAACGGGCTCCGGGGGAAGTCGATGCCCGGGTTGGCTTCTTCGTAGTTGATGGTCGGCGGGATGAGGCCGTGTTCCATCGCCAGCACGGTCTTGATCAGCGCCACGACACCGGCGGCCTGGGACAGGTGGCCGATGTTCGACTTCACCGAGCCGATCGCGCACCAGCCGGTGTCCGGGACGCCGTGGCCGTACACAGTGGACAGCGAGGTGATCTCGATCGGGTCGCCCAGCGCCGTTCCGGTGCCGTGGGCCTCGACGTAGCCGATCGTGCGCGGGTTGACCCCGGCCATGCCGACCGCCTGCGCGATGGCCTCGGTCTGCCCGGCGACGCTGGGCGCGGAGAAGCCGACCTTCGTGGCGCCGTCGTTGTTGATCGCGTTGCCGAGCACGACCGCGCGGATGTGGTCGCCGTCCTCCAGCGCCTGGGAGAGCCGCTTGACCAGGACGACGCCGACGCCGCTGCTCCACACCGTGCCGTTGGCGCCGGCGTCGAACGCGCGCACGTGCCCGTCCGGCGAGGTGAAGCCCTCGACGCCCATGTACCCGATGCCGTGCGGCATCTCCAGGTTCACGCCGCCGGCCAGCGCGAGGTCGCACTCGCCGTTGCGCAGCGCCTCGCACGCCAGGTGCACCGCGACCAGCGACGTCGAGCACGCCGTGTGGATCGCGAGGCTCGGGCCGCGCAGGTTCAGCTTGTAGGACACCGACGTGGTCAGGTAGCTGGGCTGGTTGCCGGTGGACATCCCGATGCCGCCGTGCTGCGAGGCCAGCACACGCTCGTTGCGCAGCAGGTTTTCGATCAGGTAGCCGGTCCGCCCGGTGCCGCCGTAGACGCCGATCGCGCCGCCGTAGCGGGCCGGGTCGTAGCCGCCGTCGGTCAGCGCCGAATGGCACGCCTCGAGGAAGACCCGGTGCTGCGGGTCGGTGATCTCGGCTTCGCGGCTGGTCATCCCGAACAGGTCGGCGTCGAACTCGTCGAAGCCGTCGACCACGGTCGTCGCGTTGACCCAGCTGGGATCGTCCAAAGTGGCCGGGTCGGCGCCCCGGGCGAGCAGTTCTTCCCGGGTGGCGGGCTTGATGGACTCGACGCCGTCGACGAGGTTGCGCCAGAACTGCCGGAGGTCACCGGCGCCGGGGACACGGGCGGCCATGCCGACGATGGCGATGGGTTCGGCGCCCGGTTCGAGGTCGTTCGTCACTGGTGTCGCTCCTGTTCGTGGCCGGTTGTGCCGGCACTGCGGCGGGGTCTTCTGGACGGGGTGCGCCCCCGGCGGGCGGCGACCCGCTCGGCGGCCCTGGCGAGTTCCGGGCTGGGCGCGGCCCCCGCGTGGAGGTGGGTGGCGAGGGCGCGGACGGTGGGGTGGGTGAACAGGTCGACCATCGGGATGCGGCGGCCGAGCCGGGCGGTGACCTCGGCGTGCACCTTCGCCAGGGCGAGCGAATGCCCGCCGACGTCGAAGAAGTTGTCGGTCACCCGGACGGCGTCGAGGCCGAGCACTTCCCGCCAGGTGGCGGCGATCAGCGCCTCGGTCGCCGCCAGCGCGGCCGGGTCGACGACCGGTGCCGGCTCGGCTTTCGGCCGCGCGGCCGCTTCCGGTGCGGCCGTGCGGACCGAGGCCCGCGGGAGTTCCGGCGCGCACGCCCCGGCCGGCCGGTCCGGCTCGGCGGCCAGCGCCGCGAGGAGCGCGGTGAAGTCCTCGGCGAGCGCCGCCACCCGGGCCGCGTCGAACAGGTCCGGGTTGTACAGCAGCTCGACGCCGTGCCCGAGGACGTAGACGGTCAGGTCGAACGGCGAACCGGGCTTCTCGACCGGCACCCACGTTCCCCGCAGCCCGGGCAGGTCGAGCCGGGGTTCGGTGAAGTTGAGGACGTTCACCATCACCTGCACCAGCGGCGCTCGCGAAGGATCGCGGGGTACGCCGAGCGCGCCGACGAGCCGGTCGATCGGCGCCGCCGGGTGCGCGGTGGCGGCCAGCAGCTCCTCGCCGCCGCGCCGGACGAGCGTGGTGAAGTCCGCGTCCGCGGCGCGCAGCCGCACCGGGACGATGTCCACGAAGAACCCGGCGACGTCCTGGGTTTCGGCCAGCTGCCGGTCCGCGACGACGGTGGCGACCAGGTGGTCGTCCCCGCCGGTGAGCCGGTGCAGCAGCTGCCCGAACGCGGCGAGCACCACGCCCGCGCGGGTGGTTCCGGTGCGGGTGGCCAGCGCTGCGACGGCCTCGGCGACGCCGTCGGGGAAGGTCTGGTGGTGCGTCGCGCCGCGGTAGGTCTGGACGGCCGGGCGCGGCCGGTCCCGCGGGAGGTCCACTGTGGACGGCGCGCCCGCGAGGTGCTCGGTCCACCAGGCGAGGTCGACGGCTTCGCGACGGCCGTCGCGCTCGGCGCGCCACACCGCGTAGTCCGCATAGGACACCGGCAGCGGCGGCAGGGGTTCGCCGCGGTAGGCCGCGGCGAGGTCCGCGCAGAGCAGTTCCTGCGACCAGCCGTCGAACACGGCGTGGTGCAGTGTGAAGCCGAGCACGTGGTCCTCGGGCCCCAGCTCGTAGAGCCGCACGCGCCACGGCGCTTCGCGGTCGAGCCGGACCGGTGCCGCCGCGTCGGCGGCCAGCCGCTCACCGACGGCGGCTTCGGTCAGCGGGCGCACCGGCAGCTCGACGTCGGCCGGGGGCAGGCAGTCCGCCCGCGGGACGCCGTCGACCGGCCGGATCCGCCAGCGCAGCACGTCGTGCCGTTCGGCGACCGCGCGAAGGGCCGCGCGCAGCGCGCCGACGTCGAGCGGTCCGGTCAGCCGGAACGCCATCGCGATGTTGTACGGCGCCGCGTCCGGGGCGAGCTGGTCGAGGAACCACAGCCGCCGCTGGGGCGGGGACAGCGCGGGCGCGTGACCGGTGGTCAAGCCCGGGCCGGTGAGCGGGGCGGCCGCGGCCACCCGCCGCGTCAGCTCCTCGAGCGTCCGCCCCGCGAAAACGTCCTCGACGGACACATCGGCGGCGAGGTCCTTCCGGAGGGCCGCCACCAGCCGCATCGCCGCGATCGAGTCGCCACCGGACAGCAGGAAGTCGGGTCCGGCACCGGCCCCCAGCACCCGCCGCCACACCTCGGCGACCGGCGAGCCGCCCAGGTCACCGACCGGTGCCTCTTCGGCGAGCGCCCGCAACGCGGGCCGGTCGACCTTCCCGGTGACGGGGTTGACCGGCAGCACGTCCAGCCGCCGGACGACGGCCGGGCGCATCGCCTCGGTGAGCCGCTCCCCCGCGTACGCGTGCAGGTCCACATCGGACGGTGCCGACGCCGGGCTGAGGAACGCGACCAGCCGGGTGCCGCCCGGACCGGGCACGGCTTCGACGGCGACGGCACCGACGTCCGGGTGCGCGCCCAGCGCGGCCTCGACTTCGCCGAGTTCGATGCGCTGTCCGCGGATCTTCACCTGCCGGTCGGCGCGGCCGGCGAACTCCAGCCTGCCGTCGAGGCGGAGCCGGGCCAGGTCGCCGGTGCGGTAGAGCCGCTCCCCCGGCGTGAACGGGTCCTCGACGAACTTCCGCGCGGTCAGCTCCGGGCTGCCGAGGTAGCCCGCGGCGAGCCCGGGCCCGCCGATGACCAGTTCGCCGACCTCACCCGGCGCGACGGGCCGCAGTTCGCCGTCGACGACGTGGGCGCGGTGCCACGGCGTCGGCGTCCCCAGCGGCAGCGGGTCGGCGGGCACGCCGGTCACCTCGTCGGTGACCACGACGACGGTGGTCTCGGTCGGGCCGTAGACGTGGAAGAACCGGCGCCCGGGCAGCCAGCGGGCGGCCAGTTCGGCGGGCACCGGCTCGCCGCCGCAGGCCACGGCCCGCCAGCCGGGTACGTCGGCGGGGTCGAGCAGCGACAGCAGCGTCGGGGTGATGAAGCCCCAGTTCACGTCGTGCTCGACGACGAACCGGCGCAGCCGTTCCGGGTCCGCCCGGTCGGCCGTCCCGGCCAGCTGCACCGAGCCGCCGACCGCCAGCGGCACGAAGACGTCCATCGTGAAGGCGTCGAACCCCAGCGAGGAGATGCCGAGCGTGCGGGTGCCGGGGCCGACGCCGAGCCGGCCGGCGAACCCGGTGACGAACGCGACGACGTTGCGGTGGCTGGTGAGCACGCCCTTGGGCCGTCCGGTCGAGCCGGAGGTGTAGAGCACGTGCGCGGTCGTGTCCGGCGTGGCCGGGCAGGTGCCGGGCGCGGCGGGCGGCGGGACGCCGATCCCCGTTCCCGCACCGAATTCGGCGACCGCGGCGTCGCCGACGACGACGGACACCCCGGCGTCGGCGGCGATCCCCGTCAGCCGGGCACGTGGCCCGCCCGGGTCGAGCGGGACGTAGGCGCCGCCCGACAGCAGCACTCCGAGCACCGTGCTCACGAGGGCGGGCGTCCGGTGGGCGCACACCCCGACCCGGCTTCCCGGGCCTGCCCCGCGTTCGCGCAGGGCGGCCGCGACGCCCCAGGCCGCGGCGACGAGCTCAGCGTAGGTGAGCCGGGTGGTGCCCTGCCGCACGGCGAGCGCGTCCGGCGTCTTCTCCGCCTGCGCCAGGACCAGGCCGGCGACCGTGGTGTCCGGAAAGGACGGCGGCGGGCCGTGCGTGCCCGCGACGGGCAGCGTGTCGGTCACGAAGAACTCCCCAGTTCGGTCCGGCCGCGGTGGCGGCCGGGTGGTGGTGCGTGCGGCTCACGGGTGGTGTCCCGGAACCGGCGGGTCGATCCAGAACCTGCCGCGCTGGAACGGATAGCCGGGTAGCGGCACCCGGCCCGGCTCCGCGCCGTCGTGGCGGGCGGTCCAGTCGACGTCGGCGCCGCCGGTCCAGCGGAGGGCCAGCTCCCTGGCCGCGCCCGGCGGGCCGGCGACGTCGCCGGCCTCGGCCAGCAGGGTGTCGAGGGCCTCGACGGCTTCCTCGGCGGTCGAAGCGACCACGGCCGCGCGGCTGGCGAACTCCCGGCGGCCGACGGCGAGGGTGTAAGCGGCGTCGGCGAGGTCCGGCGGGTCGGCCGCGAGCCGGTCACGCACCGCGGACAGCGCTTCCCGCAACGCTTGCGGGTCGCGCGCCGAGATCGGCAGGACGTGCGGGCCCTCGGCGGTCACGCGCGGGCCCGGCGCCGGTGCTTCTTCGACGACGACGTGGACGTTGGTCCCGCCCATGCCGAACGCGCTGACCCCCGCCACCCGGCGGGGCGCGTCGGGCCAGTCGGTCGCCTTGACCGGCACGAAGCACGGGCCGCCGGCCAGGTCGACCTCCGGGTGCGGCGCGGTGAAGTGCAGGTTCGGCGGGATCACGCCGTGGCGCACCGCAAGCACGGCCTTGATCAGCCCGGCCACGCCGGCGGCCGCGTCCAGGTGCCCGATGTTCGTCTTGACCGAACCGAGCGCGCACGTCCCGGGCGGGACGTCGCGGTACACCCGGTTGAGCGCGGCGACCTCGATCGCGTCGCCCAGCGGGGTGCCGCTGCCGTGCGCTTCGATCAGGCCCACGTCGGCCGGATCGACCTCGGCGACGGCGAGCGCCTCGGCGATCGCGGCCGCCTGGCCCGCCGGGCTCGGCACGGCGTACCCGGCGCGGTCGGCGCCGTCGTTGGTCATCGCCCAGCCGGGCAGCACGGCGTGGATGTGGTCGCGGTCGGCGAGCGCGTCCGACAGCCGCCGCAGCACGACGACCCCGGCGCCGGACCCGAAGCCGGCCCCGTCCGCGGCCACGTCGAACGAGCGGCAGCGGCCGTCCGCCGAGGCCATTCCGCCCGCGCGGTACCGCGGCCACGTCACGCTCACGCCTCCGGCGATCGCCAGGTCGCAGCGGTATTCGGCGAGGCTCTGCGCGGCCAGGCCGACCGCGGCGAGCGAGCTGGAGCAGGCACTTTGGACGGCGAGCGCGGGCCCGGTCAGCCCGAGCCGGTAGGCGACCTGGCCGGGCAGGTGGTCGGTGAGCTGGCGCCCGAGCAGCCGGCCTTCCCAGTCGTCCGGGTCGACGTCGCCGGTCACCGCCGGGTTCCCGAAGAGGTGGAAGAGGAAGTACCGGTTGACCCCGGCGGAGGTGAACACCCCGACCGGGCCGTGTTCCCGCGCCGGGTCGCGGCCCGCGTCCTCCAGCGCCCGCCACGCCGTCTCCAGGAACAGGCGGTGCTGCGGGTCGGTGCGCGCCGCTTCCTCCGCGGTGAACCCGAAGAACCCGGCGTCGAAGTCTTCGACCCCGTCGAGGCGGCCGCCGGCCCGCACGTGCGCGGGGTCGGCGCGCAGGCCGGGCCCGATGCCGAGCGCGGCCAGCTCGTCGTCGGCGTAGTCGTGGATCGCGTCGACGCCCGCGCAGAGGTTCCACCAGAACGCGTCCGCGTCCGGCGCGCCGGGGAACCGGCAGGCGAGGCCGACGACGGCGATCAGGTCGCTGCCCGGCTCGTCGTCGTCCGGCTCGGCCACCGCGGTGCGCGGACCGTCCGAAGCAGCCGGTTCCAGGTAGGCGGCCTGCGCCGCGACCGTCGGGTGCTCCAGCAGGCCGAGCAGCGGGACGTCCGCGCCGGACGCCGCGGCCAGCCGCTGCTGGACCCGGCCCAGCAGCAGCGAGTGCCCGCCGACGTCGAAGAAGGCGTCGTCGACGCCGAACCCGTCGTGGCCCAGCACCGCGGCCCAGATCGCGTGCACCCGCCGTTGCGCCGCGGTCATCGGCCCGGCCTCGACGGGCGCGGCCGGGCGCGGGTCCGGAAGAGCTTCCTCGTCCAGCTTCCCGGTGACCGTGAGCGGGAAAGCCGGGACGGCGACGACCGCGGCGGGCACCGAATGCGCGGGCAGCACGTCGGCCAGTGCGGCCCGCCACGCCGTCACGTCCGGTTCCCCGGCCGGCACGACGTAGGCGAGCAGCTCGCCGTCCCGCACGATCGCGCGCGCTTCGGCGACGCCGGGCTGTTCGCCGAGGCGGGCCTCGACCTCGGTCAGCTCGACGCGGAACCCGCGTACCTTGACCTGCCGGTCGAGCCGGCCGAGGCAGACCAGGGTGCCGTCCGGCCGGACCTCGCCGAGGTCGCCGGTGCGGTAGCTGCGGACGCCGCCGGCCGTGGTGCCGAACGCTGGGCCCGGCTGGTCGAAGTAGCCGTCGACCAGGTACTCGCCGCTGACTTCGAGTTCGCCGCCGTCGAGCACGGTGAGCGCGTAGCCGGGCAGCGCGGTGCCGATCGGCAGCGGGCCGGTGGCGTCGGCCGGGACGTCGGCGGCGGTCAGCCGGTACTGCGCGGCGAAGGTCACCTCGGTCGCGCCGTACCCGTTGACGTACACGCAATCCGCGGCGAAGCGGCCGCGGCGGACGTCGGCGTAGGTCGCCTGCTCACCACCCAGCAGGACGGTCCGCACCGCGGGCAGGTCGCCCTCGAGCGCGTCGAGGAGGTAGCGGTAGACCGTCGGCGTCGAGTGGTAGACGGTGACCTGGTGCCGGGCGAGTTCGCGCGCGGCGTGGGCCACGCCGTGGGCGCGCACGTCCACCGGCACCACGGCGGCGCCGGTCAGCAGCGCCGGGTAGAGGTCCGGGATCGCCGCGTCGAAGCCGAAGGAAGCCAGCAGGCTGAGCCGGTCGGCGGCGGTGACGGCGAGCGTCGCGATCTGGTTGTCCACCACGTGCAGCAGGTTGCGGTGGGTCTGCGCGACCGCCTTCGGCGTGCCGGTGGAGCCGGAGGTGAACAGCACGTAGGCCGGCGCGGCCGGGTCCGGGTCGGGCACCGGCAGCGGCGCGGTGTCCGCACCGGACCGGACGACCCGCGCGGAAGCGTTGCGGCACAACGCTTCCGCGAGGTCGCCGTGCTCGGGGACGGTGAGCACGGCCGACACGCGGGCCGCCGCGACCTGGTGGGCGAGGCGGTCCCGCGGGAACGTCGGGTCGAGCGGAACGTACGCGCAGCCCGCGGCCAGGGTGCCGAGGATCGCGGCGATCGCGGCGGTCCCGTGCCCGGTGAGCAGGCCGACGAACTCACCCGGCCGGACGCCGGCGTCGAGCAGCCGGGCGGCGTGCCCGCCGGCCAGCTCCGCCAGCCGCGCGTAGCTGACCACCGAGTCGTGCTCGACCACGGCGATCCGGTCGGGTGACTGCCGCGCGATTCCCGCGAAACGTCTGATGCAGCCGTCTTGCGTCATCGCCGGGTATCGGCTCCCGACGGCGAATGGGCGCGCGGAAACCACGGCGGTGACGTCGACTTCATCTCACTCCCCAGTGCGATTCATGGTGAAGAATCACGCAAGGTTAAGGCTCAAGACGCCGCAGGGGGATACGCAATCCGCAGAGTTCAGCCGAATGACCTATCGATCCTGGACCAGACGCACGAGTTCGCCACGCGATCCATGATCGAACCCGGCCCACCCGCCACTGTGGACACCCGATCCACTACTGCACGTGACCACCGGCGAATTGTTCCCTTTGCCGGTCGGATATTCACCGACAATCCATTTCACGAAATCGATCCAGAATCGAGCAGCCGCGCGACGCGGGCCGCGGTGTCCACACTGGACTGCGGGTTCTGGCCCGTGACGAGGTTCGCCTCGGCGACGACCGTGCTCGACCACGGCGCGCCCGGCGTCACGGCGGCACCCTGCTCACGCAGCCGCGCCTCGACGAAGAACGGCGTCCGCTCCCCCAGGCCGCCCTGGCGTTCTTCGTCGTCGCTGAAGGAAGTCATCACGCGCCCGGCGAAGGCGAACGTCCCGTCGTCCCGGCGGGCGGCGAGGAGCCCGGCGACGCCGTGGCACAGCGCCGCGACGAGCTTGCCCGCGTCGTCCGCGGCGACCAGCAGCCGCCCGAGCGCGGGATCGGTGGCCAGGTCGGCCATCGGCCCGTGCCCGCCGGGCAGGTAGAGCGCGTCGTAGCCGTCGACGGTCGCGTCGGCCAGCTTCAGCGGCGCGGCCAGGTCGTCGAGCGCGTCGAGGTACGCGCGGTACTTCGCGCCGGCCACGGGGTCGACGCCGCCGCGCTCGTCGAAGCTGACCGGGTCGGCGACCGGCTGCCGCCCCTCCGGGGTGGCGACGTCGACGCGGTGCCCGGCCTCGGTGAGCACCCGGTGCGACTCGGCGACCTCCTCGGCCCAGAAGCCGGTCGGGTGGTCGGTGCCGTCGGCGAGGCGCAGCCGGCCGGCGGCCGAAACGATCATCAGGATCCGTGCCATGTCGGGGTTTTCCTTGTCCGCGGGACCCGGTGCCCCGCACGCCGGGGTCAACCGCGCGAGCCCGGCCGGTAGTCCGCCGCGGCCGGTACCATCCATAACGGTGCTTATGGAAGGTGGCTTGCGTGCCAAGTCTGGATCTGCTCAGCACGTTCGTCGCGGTCTACCGCCGCGGCTCGCTCTCGGCCGCCGCGGCGGAGCTGGGCCTGACCCAGCCCGCCGTCACCGGCCAGCTGTCGAGGCTGGAGAAGGAGCTGGGCGAGCCGCTGTTCACCCGGTCCCGCCACGGCGCCGCGCCGACTGCCCGCGCGGTCGAGCTGGCCGCGCGCGTCGGCACCCGGATCGACGAACTGCGGGGCGCGCTCACGCCCGGCCCGGACGACGCCGTCCCGCTCGGCAAGGTCGCGCTCGGCGGCGCGAGCGACGCGATGGCGACCCGGGTGCTGCCCGCGCTCACCCCGCTGGTCACGCGCGGGCTCCAGCTCACCGTGACACTCGGCCTCGCCGAGGAACTGCTGGCCGCGCTCACCGCGGCCCGCCTCGACCTCGTCGTCTCGTCGGTGCGGCCGCGCGACCGCGCGCTGACCGCGACCCCGATGATCGACGAAGAGTTCGTCCTGGTCGCCGCCCCGGCCCTGGCCCGCGGCGTCGACCCGGCCCGGCTGGCGGCCGACCCGATCGGCGCGCTGGCGGCGTTGCCGCTCGTGGCCTACGCCGAGGAGCTGCCGATCATCCGCCGCTACTGGCGCAGCGAGTTCGGCAGGCGCCCGCCGAACCGGGTCGCGGTGGTGGTCCCGGACCTGCGCGCGGTCCTGGCGGTGGTGATCGCGGGCGCGGGCGCGACGGTCCTGCCCCGCTACCTCGCGGCGGCGGCGCTGGAGGCGGGCTCGGTCGAGCTGGTCCACGAGCCCGAGACCCCACCGCTCAACACCTGGTACCTGGTCACCCGCACGACGCCGCCCCGCCCGGCGGTGAGCCTGGTGCGCGACCGCCTGCTCCAGCGCGCCCAAGCCTGGGGCTCGCTCTAGCGGGCTCCCGCCGCGCTCACTCCCCGCCGCGCGCGGCTCAGCCCGCGTTGGCCAGGAGGTCTCCGCCCGCCGGGGCGCTCTGCATCAGGCACGCGTGGCACGGCATGCCGCGCAGCCCGTCGAGCACCTCGGCCTCGCCGGGGAAGATCGCCTCGCCGCACAGCGCCGTCAGGTGCCCCGGGACCGGGCCCGCCGGGACGGGGATCAGGTGGCAGACGCGTCTGCTTTCGCCCACGACGCCTCGGCGAAGCCGCACCAGCGCGAGCATCCCACCGTTCTCACCCATAGCCGAACGGTAGGCCGAACGGCCGATCACGGCTTCGTGCCCGCGACCCAATGATCTCCGCCACCGGTGGTCCGCGGCACCAAAGTCACGCCGCGGCCAGCACGGCTGCCCCGAGCCGGCGGCACAGGTTGAGCGCCAGCTCGACGTCGAGCCGTCCCTCGCCGAGCCCGCGCGGCAGCAGCTCCTGCGCCTTGCGGACGCGGTACTGGACGGAGTTCTTGTGCATCGTCAGCTCGGCCGCCGACGCGGTGTAGCTGCCGCCGGAAGCGAGGAACACCCGCAGCGTCTCGCGCAGCCGCCCGCAGTTCTCGTCGTCGGCCGACAGCGGCCCGAGCGTGCTCGCGACCCACAGGCGCGCCGCGTTGAGGTCGCTCGTCATCAGCGCGACCGTGCCGACTTCCCGGAACGTCAGGACGCGGTCGCAGTGTTCGCCGGCGGCCAGGGCCAGCGCGTGCACCCGGCGGGCCTGCTGGTGGGTGTCGCGGAAGCCGTCGACGCCGGTGCCGGGGTCGCCGACGGTCACCCGCACGCCCGGATCGGCGTCCGCGAGGGCCGCGTCGAGGTCTTCCCGCCGGACCGCCTCGACCGGCAGCCACGCCCACGCGCCGGCTTCGTCGCGGGGCACGAACAGCGGGCGGCCCGCACCACCGGCGCGTTCGAGCACCGCGCCCGCGACCGATTCCAGGTGCGACAGCACGTCGTGGGCTTCGGACGCGTGCCAGACGACCAGCCCGACGTGCGTGCCGCGCAGCCGGTAGCCGATCACCGCCTCGGCGGCGTCGACGTCGGGCGGGCCGCCGTTCTCGCTGAGCAGGTCCAGCACCTTGGCCGCCCGCGCGGCGCTCCGGTTGAGCAGCCACCGGTCGCGTTCGTCCTGGTAGACGCCGACGAGCTGGCGGACCACCCGGGTGATGAACTCGTAGGCGACCTTCAGCAGCCGGCGCATCATGGCGCCGAGCAGCGCCGCGTCGTCGACGACCCGGATGCACTCCTGGAACCCGAAGTCGAGCATCGCGGCCTGGCCGAGGTCGTACGCGCGGATCAGGTCGAACACCGGCGTGCCGCGCTGCGCCAGCCGCCGCGCGTACTCCATCGCCGCGGCCGGCGGCTCGACGGTCGCCGGGTCGATGCCGTGCCGGAAGATCTGCAGCGCGGTCTCGATGTTCTGGTAGACGCTCGCCGACAGCAGGCTCACCATGCGCTCGTCGTCGTTGACCAGCTGCGGCAGGTCGGCCGCGTACAGCTGGATCAGTTCGCCGGTGAGTTCGTCCGCGCGGCCCGCCAGTGCGGCGGCCATCTGCCGGATGCGCTCCGAGACGACTTCTTCGTCCACCATGGAGCCACTCTACGGGGTATGGATCAAGCTATTCGAGGAACACGTCGATCAAGTCGAACGTCGCATCGGGAGCCTGCAGCGCCGGCATGTGCCCGGCGCCCGGGACGACCTCGAACCGGGCGTCGGCGAACGCGGCCGCGTAGGCCTTGCCGAAGGCCGGCGGGACGACGGTGTCGTCCTCGCCCCAGATGAGCAGCGCCGGGATCCGGACCCGCGCCAGGCGGCGCAACAGTTTCGGATCGGCCAGGCCGGGGCCGGCGTAGGTCCGCAGCGCCTCCAGGTCGGCCGGGTTCGGCCCCGGCGCGCCGGGCGGCGGCTGCGGCGCACCGGCCGGCGGCTGCGGCATCCGCACGGGGACGCCGTCGACCTCGGGACCGATGGCGTCGAGCAGCACGAGCTTGCCGAGCCGCCGCCCCCGGTCGCGGACGGCCAGCTCGGCCGCGACCCAGCCGCCGAAGGAGCTGGCCACCACGGTGACGTCCGTGAGGTCTTCGTCCTCGAGCAGTTCGAGGTAGGCCAGCGCGAGGTCGTCGACGCCGGTGCACCAGTCGGGGCGCGGGGTGCCCGACCAGCCCGGGTGCGTCGGGGCGAGCACCCGGGCGCGCGGCGCGAAGTGCTCGACGATCGAGGTGACGCCGCGGGGTCCGGCGCCGCCGTGCAGCACCAGCACCGTCCGGTCGCCGGCACCGGTGTCGAGAAGGTCGAAGGTCATGGTGGTCCCTTTCGTCAGCGGTGGGCGGCGAACCGGGTCATCTGCTCGACCATCGCGGCGGGCGCGCCGGGGGCGAAGCAGGCTTCGAGGTTGTCCGCCGAGTCCCGGGCGGCGGCTTCCGCACGGGGGAACATCGCGGCTTCGTAGGCCGAGAGAGCGCTTTCGACGTCGTCGTGCCCGGCCAGCGCGAGGGCCAGTTCGGCGGCGTCGAGCATGGCGAGGTTCGCGCCCTCGCCGGCGAAGGGTGACATCACGTGTGCGGCATCGCCCAGAAGTGTCACACCCGGGACGCGCGCCCAGCGGTGCCCGACCGGCAGGGCGTGGATCGGCCGCGGGATCAGGGCACCGTCGCTTTCCGCGATGAGCGCCCGGAGCCCGGCGTCGAAGTCCGCGAAGACCTCGAGCAACCGGTCCCGCTCGGCGAAGTCCGCGACCGCGGCGGGATCCGCGGTCTCGACGGCGGCGTACACCCGGATCCACCCGCCGCCGGTGCGCTGGGCGATCAGCCCCTTCCCCGCGGCGAGCGCGAACATCGACCCGGCGCCGACCAGCGCCGCCACCGCCGGGTGCCGGTCGTCCACATCGGACAGCCGGGCCTCCACGAAGGACAGCCCGGAGTAGCGCGGCACGGCGTCCGACAGCAGCGGGCGGACCTTCGACCACGCGCCGTCCGCGCCGACCACCAGATCGGCTTCGACGACTTCGCCGGTGTCCAGGGTGAGCCGCCCGGGCGCCACCGCGGTCACCTTGGCACCCCAGCGGACCACTCCGTCCGGCAGCGATTCGACGAGGATCCGCTTGAGGGCACCGCGGTCGATCTCGGGCCGGGTGCCCCCGCTGTCTTCGGCGGCCTCTTCGAACCGGACGACGCCGTGGCGGTCGAGGATCCGCAGGGCTTCGCCTTCTTCCCGGGCGAGGGCCCGGAATCCGTCGAGCAGGCCGGCTTCGGCCAGGGCACGCAGCCCGGATTCTTCGTGCAGGTCGAGCGTGCCGCCCTGGTCGCGGGCGGTGGGCGTGGCGTCCAGTTCGTACACCGTCGCGGCGATGCCGCGGGTGTGCAGGACGCGGGCCAGGGTGAGCCCACCCAGGCCGCCGCCGGTGATGGCGATCGCGGGCATCAGGACTCCTCGGGTTCGGGGCGCGGGGTGGCGAGCGCGCCGTTGAGCAGCGCGTCGAACGCCCACCTCGTGCGGCGGGGGCCGGGGCCGGACACCAGGTCGGCGGCCAGCGCGGCGATGTGCGGGTGGGTCCGCGGCGACGCCGTCGCCACCGACTCGACCAGGACGTCGTGCTCGCGGGCGGCACCGGGTTTCTCCCGGCGGCTGCCGTGCTCGACGGCGGCCGCGGTGGCGCTCAGCAGCAGCGCGTCGACCGCCCACGCCGCCTGCCCCGGTGCCATGCCGCCTTCGTCGAGCAGCGCGAGCACGCGCTCGACGAGCGTGAAGTAGTTCGGCCCGCTCAGCCGCGTCACCAGCGCGACGCGGGCCAGGCTGGGGTGCGCGAACAGCACCGCCCGGTAGGAGTCCAGCACCGCCCACAGGCGTTCGCGCCAGTCCCCCTCCCCGCCGAGGTCGACCTCGGCGAGCAGCTCGTCGAGCACCGCGGCGTGCAGTTCCTCGGTGTCCTTGACGTAGACGTAGAGCGACGCGGCCCCGGTGTCGAGCTCCTTGGCGAGCCGTCGCATGGTGACGCGCTCGACGCCTTCGGCGCGCATCAGCGCGACCGCTGTCGCCACGATGCCGTCCCGCGTCAACGCCGGCTTCGCCGGGCGCTCCCGCCGGTTGTACGTGCTGTCCGGTGCCATGCCACCACCATAGCGAACATGTTCGTGACGAACGTGTTCGGGTGTGCCACGTCACCGTCAGGGTACGGTTCGAGTCCTCAGAATTTTCTCAGAACAATGTTCAGGGTCAATGGTTCGGAAACATTCCCGAAACACCGGAGCGGACCACTCCGCAAACTGGTCTGGACCACTGGATCAAGATCACCCGGACGGCGGTTTTACGTTGCCTGCGGCCGGAAACTCCAGTGAATACCATTACTTAAATGTGCTTAACCGACCTTAGGACCTTGTGACGAGTCACTGACGGACGGTATATCTGGGCGCGTACCGAATTCGCAGCGGCCGGTCCCTCCCCCGGCCGGTTCGATGCCGCCCAGCACCGACACCGGAGGCACCATGCACCGCCTGGACCCGGCCCGCGAGCACGTCATCGGGCTGTACCGCATCGTCATCGGCTTCTTGTTCGCCTGCCACGGCCTCAAGACCCTGTTCGGCCTGTTCGGCGCGAAGGCCCCCACGGCCGTCGGCGCCTGGCCGGGCTGGTGGGCCGCGCTCATCCAGCTCGTCTGCGGCGTGCTCGTCTGCGTCGGCTTCGGCACCCGGGTCGCCGCCGTGCTCGGCTCCGGCTCGATGGCCTACGCGTACTTCTCCTCGCACGCCCCGGACGGCCTGTTCCCGATCCAGAACGGCGGCGAAGCGGCGACGCTGTTCTGCTGGTCGCTGCTCATCGTCGCGTTCGTGGGCCCCGGCCGCTTCGCGCTCGGCAACCTCGCGACGCGACAGCGGGAAGCACAGCCGGACCGGACCAGCGTCACCGCCTGACGAAGGGAGGGCTCGGCGGCGCCCGCTCCACCGGTGCGCCGCCGGGTTCGCCTAGCGGGAGATGCCCACGCCGCTGCGGGCGTCCGGGCCGTACTTCGCCAGCTCGCCCGCGAGGTCCAGCCGGCCGATGGCCGCGCTCTTCGCGCGGTCCGCGTCGGTCAGCAGCTCGCGCGGGATGATCCAGACCACCTCGAACTCGATGCCGCTGGGGTCCTTGGCGTACAGCGACTTCGTGGTGCCGTGGTCCGACGACCCGACCAGCGCGCCTGCCTCGCGGAGCCGGCCCGCGATCCGCTCGAGGTCGCCGAGGGTGTCGACCTCCCACGCGAGGTGGTAGAGCCCCACCGACGTCTGGCCCGCGCCGGAATCCTCGGCGTGCGCGCCGATCTCGAAGAGGCCGAGGTCGTGGTCGTTGGTCGAGCCGGGGGCGCGCAGGAAGGCCGCGCCGCGGTGGGCGTCGCCGCCGTCGATGTAGCCGAAACCCAGCACGTCCCGGTAGAAAGCGACGCTCTCCGCCAGGTTCCGGACGTAGAGCACGGCGTGGTTCAGGCGAAAGATCGACATCGGGACTCCCGCACGCGGTACGTAATCGATTGAAGTTTCAACTTCAGGCTACCACGGACCACTCTCGGTAGGTGTCGTGACCGACCGGGCGACAAACCTTCGACACCGGATCGAGGCCCTGGTCAGGCGCCCCGGCGGTTCGTAGGGTGGATCCACCGCAGGACACCGTGTCAGCTGTCCCGCGGGCGGCGGGGCCCCGGGTCCGACCTTTCCCCGAAGCCAAGTCCGGGGCACCGCCGCGCCTCCCCGGCCGATCGCGCCGCCTTCCCGTCGCCAGTCCTTCGTACCCGGCTCCTGACGCGCACAGTTACCTTAGCCCTAAGCTAGACTTCTTAGCGCTAAGCAATTTGACGCAGAGGAGTCCCCATGCGCATCACCGTGTTCGGCGCGGCCGGCAACGTCGGCCGCCGCGTCGTCGCCGAAGCCGTCGCCCGAGGTCACGAAGTCACCGCCGTCGCCCGCGATCCTCGGCGCGCCGAGGATCTGCCGGTCCCCGTCCGCCCGGGCGACGCCGCGAACCCCGACGACGTCGCCGCGCTCGGCCGGGGCCAGGACCTCGTGATCACGGCGACCCGCCCCGCACCCGGCCGGGAACACGAGCTGGTCGAAGCGACCCGGGGCCTGCTCAAAGGTCTCGCCGGCACCGGCATCCGGCTGCTGGCCGTCGGCGGCGCGGCGAGCCTGCTCACCCCCGCCGGCACGACGGTGCTCGAAGACCCGGGTTTCCCCGCCGAGTTGCGCCCGATCGCCGCGGCATGCCAGGCGCAGCACGACGAATACCGGACCGACACCGCCGTCGACTGGACCTACGCCAGCCCGCCCGCACTCCTGGAACCGGGCGAACGGACCGGCCACTACCGCCTCGGCGGCGACGAACTGCTCGTCGACTCCGACGGCCGGTCGGCGATCTCGATGGAGGACTTCGCGGTCGCGTTGCTGGACGAAGCGGAACGGCCGCGCCACCACCGGACCCGGTTCACCGTCGCGAACTGATTTACATACATACATCATGTATGTAACCTGACCGCATGACGCAACGGAGCGAAACCCTGGGTCAGGAGCACCGCGTCCGGCTGCCCGCCGGCGAGGTGCGGTACTTCGAGCGGGGCTCCGGCGCCCCGGTGGTGTTCGTCCACGGGGTGCTGACGAACGCGGAACTCTGGCGGAAAGTCGTCCCCGACATCGCCGCGGCCGGGTTCCGGTGCCTGGCGCCCGACCTGCCGCTCGGCGCGCACGACCTGCCGATGCGCGCGGACGCCGACCTGTCCCCCACCGGGAACGCCGACGTCATCGCCGGCTTCCTCGAGGTGCTCGACCTCCGCGACGTCACGCTCGTCGCGAACGACACCGGCGGCGCGCTGACGCAGATCGTGCTCAGCCGCCGTCCGGAGCGGGTCGGGCGCGTGGTGCTCACGCCGTCCGACTGCTTCGAGTACTTCTTCCCGCCGATCTTCAAGGCGCTGCCGCCGATCGCGCGGATCCCGGGGTCGATGGCCGTGCTGGGGCAGCTGCTGCGGATCCGCGCGCTGTACCGGCTTCCGCTGCTGTTCGGCTGGGTGACCAAGCGGCCGCTGCCGGACGCGGTCGCGCAGGCCTACCTCGGGCAGCTGCGGAAGTCGGCCGGGGTGCGGCGGGACCTGCGCAAGCTGCTCCGGGAAGTCCATCCGCGGCACACCCTGGCCGCGGCCGAAAAGCTGCGGACCTTCGACCGGCCGGTGCTCCTGGCTTGGGCGGCCGAGGACAAGCTGTTCCCGATCCGGCTCGCGCACCGGCTCGCCGCGCTGCTGCCGGACGCGAAACTCGTCGAGGTGCCCGACTCCTACACGTTCATCTCCGAGGACCAGCCCGCCGTGCTGGCCCGCCACGTCGTCGAGTTCGCGGTTGCCGTGGCAGATTAGGCGGGTGCGACGTACCCAGCAGGACCGTTCCGCCGGCACGAAGGCCGCCTTGGTCACCGCCGCGCGCGAGCTGTTCGCCAGCCGTGGCTACCAGGCCGTGCCGGCGGACGAGATCACCCGCGCCGCCGGCGTCACCCGGGGCGCGCTGTACCACCACTACGCCGACAAGCAGGGCCTGTTCCGCGCCGTCGTCGAGGAGCTCGAGCGCGAGCTGACCCAAGAGGTCGAAGCCGCGTTCGCCGGTGCCGCGGACCCGCTGACCGGCATGCTGCAGGGCCTGGGCGTCTTCCTCGACGCCTGCCTGCGCGAAGAGGTCCGCCGCATCTCGCTCACCGACGCCCCGGCCGTGCTGGGCTGGGAGGTCTGGCGCGAGATCGAGGCGGAGTACGGCCTCGGCCTGCTCGTCACCGTGCTGGAGCAGGCCAGGGCGGACGGGCTGATCGTCGAGCAGCCCGTCCGCGCCCTGGCCCAGCTCGTGCTCAGCGCGGTGATGGAGGCGGCGCGGATGATCGCCGCGGCGGCCGACCCCGCGACGACCCGCGCCGAGGTCCAGCAGGTACTGGGCGGCTGGCTCGGGAGCCTGCTGCGGACCTAGCTGTGATGTCCGGGGAAGTTGGTCAGCCGGGTGACCGGCGGCTTGCCGCCGGTTGAGCTGTGGGGTCGGTGGTGATTGTAAAAGTGCAGTCAGCCCGGTAGCGCTGCTCGGCGTTGCTGCTCGCAGGGACAGAAGCGGGCGTAGGCCCATCCCTCGGTCAGTGTCCGGTGGAACCGTTCGATGCTCCTATATTCGTCAAGCGGCATGGGGGTGCGGTGGTTGTGAGTGGGGTGTTGTTCGAGGAAGGTTGGCGTAGATTTCGCGGGCGATGTAGCGCTTGAGGCAGCGGATG
>NZ_JAEBEF010000018.1:0-216074 GCF_046548815.1 Amycolatopsis sp. cmx-4-83
ACTCTCCAACAATGAACAGTTTAATCGAGGCAATTTAATGCTCTCAAAGGAACCTCATACGAGGTTCAATACATAAGCTCTACTGGCTTAGTTCACTAGCACACTGTTGAGTTCTCAAGCAACACACTTCGGACCGCCGCGCTGCGAAGCGCCTTGGTTTTCGGCTTTTGTTTCAAGCTTTGTTCCAGGGATACCACCCTGGTTCGGGACCACCCACTCTACCACGACTGTGGGAGCTTGGTTCGTGTTCCCGGCGGCCACCCGGTTTCCCTGGCGACTTGGAGAACTTTACATGCCCCCGAAACACCCTTGCACAGGGGGGTCCCTTTTTTCACGCCAGGCCGCTGACCTGCACCGATCGGCGCTCACCGCGGCTGCGGCTCCCCGTGCGTCGCGACGACCGTCAGCGCGACGAGCGCGGCCGCCAGCACGGCGGTCACGTGGACGGGCGCCGGCGTGAACGACGCCGCCAGGACGAGGACCGCCGTCACCGGGAACCCGATGGCGATCGGGCGGCACTCGTTGGTCGGGCCGATGTGCAGCAGCCACACGCTCAGCAGGAAGACGGCGACCGGCACCGTCGTGGCCATCGCCGCCGCCACGCCGCCGAGGTCGTACAGCGCGCCCGTGTCGTAGGCGACCGCCACCTCGAGCCCCGCGCCCACCGCCGCGGCCGACGCGAAGATGAAGTAGTGGCCGTAGCCCCAGCTCATCGACGTGAACATGGTCGGGCGGCGGACGAGCCGCGCGTGGCCGGGGCGGTCGAAGTACAGCCACCACATCGAGAACACCAGGACGAGCGCGGCCGCGGCCAGCGAGATCAGCGCGCCGAGGTGGCCCGGCTCCGCGGTCCCCTCCTTGAGCGCGTTCGTCGCGCTGAGGATCACCTCGCCGAGCACGATCAGGGTGAACAGGCCGTACCGCTCGGCGATGTGGTGCGGGTGCCACGTCGTGCCCTGCCGGCGTTCCGCCCACACCGGCACGGCCATCTCCAGGACGGCGAACACGACGAACGCGGGCAGCTGGGCACCGTGCGGCACCCACAGGAACGCGACCCACAGGACCTGCACCCCCGCGATGCCGGCCGCGTACCGCAGGGCGGCCGGACGGCACGACGGGTCGGACCGTGCGGCGCGCAGCCACTGGACCACCAGCGCCAGCCGCATCAGGACGTAGCCGGCGACCATCAGCCGGAAGTCGCCTTCGAAGGCGCTCGACACGGCCGCCGCGACGGTCAGCCCGCCGGCGATCTGCACGAGCGTCGCCAGCCGGTACGGCACGTCGTCGGTGTCGAACGCCGAGGCGAACCAGCTGAAGTTCAGCCAGCCCCACCAGATCGCGAAGAACACCATCGCGAACGACAGGACGCCGTGGGCGGTGTGGCCTTCGGCCAGCGCGTGGTGCAGCTGCGCGGCCGCCTGGCCGACCGCGACCACGAAGCAGAGGTCGAACAGGAGTTCCAGCGGCGTCGCGACGCGGTGGTGCTCACCGCGGTCTCGCGATCGCATGGGGCGGCGCCACACCCGGATCTCCGGGCGCAACGGCTGTTCGGTCATCGGTGCTCCCCGGGCTCGTGCCTGTCGGACGCCGTCATCCCACATGATCACGAGCCGGTGCGCAAAACCCGACACGAAGCCCCAGGTGTGACGGACGGGCCCGGTTCCCCCTCCCCCGGGCCCGCCCGCGCCGTCACGCGCCGGCGGCACCGACGGGCAGCCCTTCCGCGAGTGCCGGACGGTCCCCCGCGGACGCCGACAACTCACTGGACGGAAGGTGACCGAGCGTGTCCATTCCCTCGAACTCCGGACGCCTCGATCGCTCAAGCCGGTCACCCCATCCCCGGGTGGCCGACTGATTGCCACTGTCGGTAGCCGAAGCCGCGCAGTGAAGGCTCCATAAGATCTACCCGGTCGCTCTGCGTAGCACCAGGGAATTCCCGCGCTCGTCACCCGGATGGAGCATCGAAGGTCTGCGGAAAGTAGTGTCTCAGCCCCGCTGGACGTCCGCGGCCGAGCTGTGCGCCTCCCGCGCTTCGCGCTCTTCTACCGAGGCGCGGTGCCGGCGCGCCCGGAGCTCGGCGACCGCCAGCGCCAGCGCGCAGCACGTCAGGACGGCCGCGCAGCTGAGCGCGACGGTCAGCGCGACCGGGTAGGCCGAGCCCGTGCCCACGACCGCGCCGAACACCGAAGCGAGCACCGCGGTGCCGATCGCGGTGCCGATCCGCTGCCCGGTCTGCAGCGCGCCACCCGCGACGCCGGCCATCCGGACCGGCACGCATTCGAGCGTCAACGTCGTGTTCGGCGAGATCACCATCCCGCCGCCCACGCCGGCGAACAGCAGCGGCAGCGCGAACGCCCAGCCGGACGACGCGGGCGGGACCAGCTCGGCGAGCAGCGCGACGAGGAGCAGGCCGAGGGCGACCATGCCCAGCCCGGTGACGGTGAGCCGCCTGCCGAAGCGGGGCACCAGCCGCCCGGCGACGGCCGCCGACACCGCCGAGCCGAGCGCGAACGGCGTCACCGAAAGCCCGGACTGCAGGGGCGAGTAGCCGAGGCCCTGCTGGAAGAACATGGCGAAGACCAGCCAGATCCCGGCGAACCCGCAGAAGTAGAGCGCGCCGACCGCCGCGCCGGTCGCGTAACCGGGGGTGCCGGTGAACAGCCGCGTGTCCAGCAGCGGCGTCCGGCCGCGCCGGGACACCGAGTGCTCCCAGCGGATGAAGGCGACGCCGAAGACCAGGGCGATCGGGAACAGCCACCACAGGCGCGCCAGGCCGTCGTCGTCCGATTCGACGACCGGCAGCAGCACGCCGAGCACCGCGACCGCGAGCAGCACGATGCCCACGAAATCGATCTCCGACCGGATCTTGAGCTGTTTCTTCTCGCTGCGCGGCAGCAGCCGCAGGGCCAGCGCGAACGCGAGCACGCCGATCGGGACGTTGACGTAGAACACCCAGCGCCAGCCGTCCTCGGCGCCGAAGACCGCGATGATGGCGCCGCCGAGGATCGGGCCGACCGCCGTGGAGATCCCGACGACGGCGCCGAACATCCCGAACGCCCGGCCGCGCTCGGCGCCGCGGAAGAGGTCCTGGATCAGGCCGGTGTTCTGCGGGGTCAGCATGCCCGCCGCGATGCCCTGGGCGAGGCGGGCGAGCACCAGCGTCGTCTCGTTCGGGGCCGCGCCGGCCAGCGCGCTCGTGACGACGAAGGCGGCGAGGGCGCCGAGGAACATGTTCCGGCGGCCGAACGCGTCCCCGAGCCGGCCGCCGGTGACCAGGACCAGCCCGAACGCCAGCGCGTACCCGGACACGACCCAGCGGATCCCGCCGCTGCTCGCGTGCAGCCCGGACTGCATCGACGGGAGGGCGACGTTGACGATGCTGACGTCGAGCAGCCCCATGAACCCGGCCGTCAGCGAGACGGCGAGCGCTTTCCAGCGGCGGGGGTCGGGTTCGTGGGTCATCCCGTCCAGCAAACACGAAGGGCGGGGTCCGCGCGCGTTGTGCCCGCGAACCCCGCCCTCCGGGGGCTCACGTCGACGCGGTGATGCCGCGGATGCCCTTCAGCTCGCCGATCAGCATGGAGCTGACCTTCACCGGGTAATCGTGGAGCGCGAACACCGTCTGGTTCCGGCCCACCAGCTTGAGGTGGACCATCGTTTCGCCCTTGTGGGCGAGCAGCGTGGACCTCAGCTCGCTCACCACCGACTGGTCGATCTTCTCCGCCGCGGCCAGCAGGACCAGCGGCGGTTCGTCGTCGCCGTTGCCGGTGCCGACCTCGGACAGGTCGAGCGTCGCGAGGCCGCCGCCGAAGATCGACATCTTGTCCTCGCGCCAGTTGACCCGGCCCTTGACCAGCACCGCGTTGTCCTCGATCAGCTCACTCGAGAACAGCGCGTACGACTTCGGGAAGAACAGCACCTCGAGCGAGGCGTCCATGTCCTCGACCGTGCAGATCGCCCAGGGCTCGCCCTTCTTGTTGACCCGCCGCTCCAGCGACGTGATCAGCCCGGAGATGACGATCTCGCCTTCCCGCGGCGGATCGGCGAGGATCCCGGCGATCGGCTTCGGGGCGTGCTTGCGCAGGATCCGCTCGGCGCCGTCCAGCGGGTGCGCCGAGACGTACAGGCCCAGCATCTCGCGTTCGTAGGCGAGCAGCTGCTTGCGCGGGTACTCCTCCTCGCCGAACTTCAGGTGCGCGAGCGGCGAGGAAGAAGCCGCTGCGGTGTCGTCTCCGTCGTCCCCGCCGAAGCCGAACAGGTCGAACTGGCCCATCGCCTCCTGGCGCTTGAGCGGGACGACGGCTTCGACCGCGTCTTCGTGGACCTGGATCATCGACAGCCGCGTGTGACCGAGCGAGTCGAACCCGCCCGCCTTGATCAGCGATTCGATGACCCGCTTGTTGCAGGCCACGAGCTCGGACTTGTCGAGGAAGTCGGTGAAGGAGGCGTACTTCCCCTTCTCCTCGCGGGTCTTGATGATCGACTCGACGACGTTCGCGCCGACGTTGCGGACGGCACCCATGCCGAAGCGGATGTCGTCCCCGACGGCCGCGAACCGCAGGGCCGACTCGTTGACGTCCGGCGGCAGCACCTTGATGCCGAGCCGGCGGCACTCGGACAGGTAGACCGCCGACTTGTCCTTGTTGTCGCCGACCGACGTCAGCAGCGCGGCCATGTACTCCGGCGTGAAGTTCGCCTTGAGGTACGCGGTCCAGTAGGAGACCAGGCCGTACGCGGCCGCGTGGCTCTTGTTGAACGCGTAGCCGGCGAACGGGAGGATCGTGTCCCAGAGCGCCTTGACGGCCTCGGCGGAGAACCCGCCCGGGACCAGCTCGCTCGCCTTCATCCCGGCTTCGAAGCCCTCGTACTCGAGGTCGAGGACTTCCTTCTTCTTCTTGCCCATCGCGCGGCGGAGCACGTCCGCGCGACCCATCGTGTACCCGGCCACCTTCTGGCCGATGTGCATGATCTGCTCTTGGTACACGATCAGGCCGTAGGTGTCGGCCAGGATCTCCCGCAGCGGCTCGTCGAGCTCCGGGTGGATCGGCTTGACCTTCTGCCGGTTGTTCTTCCGGTCGGCGTAGTCGTTGTGCGCGTTCATGCCCATCGGGCCGGGGCGGTACAGCGCGCCGACCGCGACGATGTCGTCGAACACCGTGGGCTCCATGCGGCGGAGCAGGTCTCGCATGGGCCCGCCGTCCAGCTGGAACACGCCGAGCGTGTCGCCGCGGGCGAGCAGCTTGTAGGTCTCCGGGTCCTCGACGCCCAGGGTGTCGAGGTCGATGTCGATCCCGCGGTTGGCCTTGATGTTGTCGATCGCGTCGCCGATGACCGTCAGGTTCCGCAGGCCCAGGAAGTCCATCTTGAGCAGGCCGATGGCCTCGCACGAGGGGTAGTCCCAGCCGGTGATGATCGAGCCGTCGTCGCGCTGCCAGAGCGGGATGGCGTCGGTCAGCGGGTCGCACGACATGATGACCGCGCAGGCGTGCACGCCCGCGTTGCGGATCAGGCCCTCGAGACCGCGGGCGGTCTCGAAGATCGTCTTGCACTCTTCGTCGGTCTCGACCAGCGCGCGGACCTCGGCGGCCTCGCCGTAGCGCTCGTGCTTCGAGTCGACGATGCCCGAGAGCGGGATGTCCTTCGCCATGATCGGCGGCGGCAGCGCCTTGGAGATCTTGTCCGCGATCGCGTAGCCCGGCTGCCCGAAGTGGACGCGCGCGGAGTCCTTGATCGCCGCCTTGGTCTTAATGGTGCCGAAGGTGATGACCTGGGCGACCTTGTCCGCGCCGTACTTCTCGGTGGCGTACCGGATCATCTCGCCGCGACGGCGGTCGTCGAAGTCGATGTCGATGTCGGGCATCGAGACGCGCTCGGGGTTCAGGAACCGCTCGAACAGCAGCTTCTGCGGGATCGGGTCCAGGTTGGTGATGCCGAGGACGTACGCGACGAGCGAGCCGGCGGCCGAACCTCGGCCCGGGCCGACCCGGATGCCGACGCGGCGGGCGTAGCTGATGAGGTCGGCGACGATGAGGAAGTAGGCCGGGAAGCCCTTCCCGATGATGACGTCGAGCTCGATCTCGATCCGCTGGTTGTAGTACTCGTCCGGCACGCCGTCCGGGAAGCGCCACTTGAGACCGCGCTGGACCTCTTCGCGCAGCCAGCCGCCCTGGTCGTAGCCCTCCGGCACCTCGAAGAACGGCAGCCGGTCCTTGTGCGCGTAGACGTCGTCGTAGGACTCGACGCGCTCGGCGATCAGCAGCGTGTTGTCGGCCGCGCCGGGCACCTCCTTGTCCCAGTACTCGCGCATCTCGGCGGCGGCCTTGAGGTAGTAGCCGTCGCCGTCGAACTTGAAGCGGGTCGGGTCGTTGAGGGTCTTGCCCGCCTGGACGCACAACAGCGCCGAGTGCGTGTCGGCCTGGTCCTTGGTGACGTAGTGCGAGTCGTTGGTGGCGATCGGCTTGAGGTCGAGCAGGCGGCCGACCTCGAGCAGGCCCTCGCGGACCGACCGCTCGATGGGCAGGCCGTGGTCCATCAGCTCGAGGAAGAAGTTGTCCGCGCCGAAGATGTCCTTGTAGTCGGACGCGGCCTGGATCGCCGCTTCCTTCTGCCCCAGCCGCAGCCGGGTCTGCACCTCACCGGACGGGCAGCCGGTGGTGGCGATGATGCCGGCGTGGTTTTCGGCGATCAGCTCGCGGTCCATGCGCGGCTTGCGGTAGTAGCCCTGCATGCTGGCCAGCGAGGACAGCTTGAAGAGGTTCCGCAGCCCGGTGGCGTTCTGCGCGAGCATCGTCATGTGGGTGTAGGCACCGGCGCCCGAGACGTCGCCGCCCTCGCCCAGCTCGTCGGAGCCGCGCTGGTTCGACTGCCCCCAGAAGACCGGCTTCTTGTGGAAGCGGCTCTCCGGCGCGATGTAGGCCTCGATGCCGATGATCGGCTTGAGGCCGTGCTTCTTCGACTGCTGGTAGAACTCGTCGCCGCCGTACATGTTGCCGTGGTCGGTCATGCCGACCGCGGGCATGCCGAGGCGCGCCGCCTCCGCGAAGAGAGGGGCGATCTTCGCCGCACCGTCGAGCATCGAGTACTCGGTGTGGACGTGCAGGTGGACGAAAGAATCGTTCGACACCAGCGAAAACCTCCCCTGTCTGGATGGGACCGGCGCGCCCGGGTCCCCCAGCCTATCCCGCACTCACCGGGCTCGATTGTGCGCCTCTGGGGGCCGGGAGCGGAGGCACGACTCGCACTCATTTCGGGCGGTGATGATCACGGCACGCGGTGCGGCCGGGCGATCACGCGGAGCGGCCGGCGGGGTGGGCGAGGACGACCGCCGCGGGTACGGCGTCACGGCGGCTCGGGCGGCCGTGGCGGGGTCGCGAATGAGTCATTAGCCCCCCGCCGGACCGAGCGCAAGCGCCGAGCCGCGCGTGGCGGGCCCCGTGAAGCCGCCGGTGAGGTGAGCCACAGCCGCGCCCGCTCGCGTTGACACCCGGGGGTGCGGGACCGAGCATTCCCCGCATGAACCTGTCTGACAGCCAGACAGCCGGACAAGGTGGTCCTCGCCGGGTGAGTGCCATGGAAGCCGTGCTGGCGCATCTTCGGCAGCTGATCGAACGCGGGGACTACCCCGTCGGCGCCAAGCTGCCCTCCGAAGCCTCCCTGAGCAGGGAGTTCGAGGTCAGCCGGTCGGTCATCCGGGAAGCGCTGCGCGGTCTGCAGGCCCTCGGGATGACCGAGTCCAAGACCGGCAAGGGCACCTTCGTCACCGCGACCGGGCCCGCCGAGAACCCCACCTTCGGGCCCTACTCCGCCCGGGACCTCATCGAGGTGCGCCGGCACGTCGAGATCCCCGTCGCCGGGTACGCCGCCCTCAGGCGCGACCAGGACCACCTCGACCTGCTCGGCCATCTCCTGGACCGGATGGACGCCGAGACCGACAACACCGCGTGGGTCGCGCTCGACTCGCTCTTCCACATCACCATCGCCCAGGCCTCGGGCAACCCCGTGTTCGGGAAGGTGATCGAGGAGATCCGGGACGCGTTGGCCCGCCAGTCCGCCTTCCTCAACCAGCTCGGCGACCGGCGCGCGCGGTCCGACGCCGAACACCGCGAGATCGTCACGGCCATCGCGAGCGGCTCCGAAGCGGACGCCGTCGCCGCCATGACCGCGCACCTCGAGCACGTCGAGGCCACCCTGACCAGCATCGTGAACGGGGACCAGTGACCGAACAGACCCTCACGCCGTCAGCCGACGCGGGCGACGCCGGCTACCGGAAGGCGCTCAAGCCCCGGCACGTGAACATGATCGCCATCGGCGGGGCCATCGGCACCGGCCTCTTCCTCGGGGCCGGCGGCCGGCTCGCCCAGGCCGGCCCGGCGCTCGCGATCGTCTACGCCGTGTGCGGGCTCTTCGCCTTCTTCGTCGTCCGCGCGCTCGGCGAGCTCATCCTGTACCGGCCCTCCAGCGGCGCCTTCGTCTCCTACGCCCGCGAGTTCATGGGCGAGAAGGGCGCGTACGTCGCCGGCTGGATGCACTTCCTCAACTGGTCGACCACCGGCATCGCCGACATCACGGCGATCGCGCTCTACGCGCACTTCTGGTCGTTCTTCTCGCCGATCCCGCAGTGGGTGCTCGCGCTCATCGCGCTCGCCGTGGTCCTGACGCTGAACCTCGTCTCGGTGAAGCTGTTCGGCGAGATGGAGTTCTGGTTCGCCATCGTCAAGGTCGCCGCGCTCGTGCTGTTCATGGCGATCGGGATCTTCCTGCTGGTGACGCAGACGCCGATCGACGGCAGCGTGCCGGGCCCGCAGCTGATCACCGAGCACGGCGGGATCTTCCCCACCGGGCTCCTGCCGATGGTGCTGATCGTGCAGGGCGTGGTGTTCGCCTACGCCTCGGTCGAGCTGGTCGGCGTCGCCGCCGGCGAGACCGAGAACCCGGAGAAGATCATGCCGAAGGCGATCAACTCCATCATGTGGCGGATCGCGGTCTTCTACGTCGGTTCGGTCGTGCTGCTCGCGATGCTGCTGCCGTGGAGCTCCTACACGAAGGACCAGAGCCCGTTCGTCACCGTGCTCTCCCACCTCGGCGTGCCCGCCGCGGACAGCGTGATGAACCTGGTCGTGCTCACCGCCGCGCTGTCCAGCCTGAACTCCGGCCTCTACTCGACCGGCCGCATCCTGCGGTCGATGGCGACGGCGGGCTCGGCGCCGAAGTTCACCGGCGTGATGAACCGCAACCACGTGCCCTACGGCGGGATCCTGCTCACCGCGGCCGTCTGCGTGCTGGGCGTCGGGCTCAACTACGTCGTGCCGAAGGACGCCTTCGACATCGTCCTGAACTTCGCCGCGATCGGCATCCTCGCCACCTGGGCCATCATCGTGCTCTGCCACCTGCTGTTCGTCCGCAAGGCCGAGCGCGAAGGCTTCGAGCGGCCGTCGTTCCGGCTGCCGTTCTCGCCCTGCACCGAGATCGCGACGCTGGTGTTCCTCGCCGCCGTCGTCGTCCTGATGGGCTTCGACGAGACCGGCCGGATCACCCTCCTGGCGCTGCCCGTGATCCTCGTCGCGCTGGTCGTGGGCTGGTTCGCCGTGCGCAAGCGGATCGACATGCGCGCGTTCGACGAGGAGGGCGTGTGAGCCACGAACCCCTGGTCGAGCTGGTCCGCGGTGGCCTGGTCGAGGGCGTGCACCACGGCTCCCTGGTCGTGCTCGCCCCGGACGGCACGACGCTGTTCGCCGCGGGCGACCCGGACGTCCCGATGTACCCGCGCTCGACGGCGAAACCGTTGCAGGCCACGGCGATGGCGCGGCTCGGGCTGCGCCTGTCCCCCGCCGGCTTCGCGATCGCGGCGGCCAGCCACTCCGGCGAGCGGATGCACCTCGACGCCGTCGCGGACGTGCTCGGCGGCCGCTCCGCCGACGCGCTCGGCAACCCGGCCGACTTCCCCTACGACCCGGTCGAGCGCGACGCCTGGCTCGCGGCCGGCCGCACCCCGAGCCGCGTGGCGCACAACTGCTCCGGCAAGCACGCGGCGATGCTCGCGACGTGCGACCTGAACGGCTGGGACACCGGCGGCTACCTCGATCCGGCGCACCCGCTGCAGCGCGCGATCGCCGCCACCGTCGAGGACCTGACCGGGCACGGCATCGAGCGCGTCGCCGTCGACGGCTGCGGCGCGCCGCTGTTCGCGACGACGCTGCGCGGTCTCGCCACCGCCGTTTCGAAGATCGCCACGGCCGCGCCCGGAACGCCGGAGCACCTGGTCGCCGACGGCGTCCGGCGGCACCCCGAGCTGGTCGGCGGCAGCCGCCGCGACGTCACCGCCGTCATGCGCGCGGTGCCGGGGCTGCTCGCGAAGGACGGCTTCGAGGCCGTCCAGGTCGCCGCGCTGCCGGACGGCACGGCGATCGCCGTCAAGATCGCCGACGGCGGCGACCGGGCGCGCTACCCGGTGCTGGCCGCCGCGCTGAAGCTGTGCGGCATCGACGTGCCGCCCGGCCCGGAAAACCTGCGTTTCGTCGGAAACCTGCCCGTGGGGAGCCTGCGATGACCACCCGCCGCGAACACGACCTGCTCGGCGACAAGGACGTCCCCGCCGACGCGTACTGGGGCGTGCACACCGCCCGCGCCCGCGAGAACTTCCCCATCACCGGCACGACGATCGCCGCGTACCCGCACCTGGTCGAGGCGCTCGCGTCGGTGAAGGAGGCCGCGGCGCGCGCCAACGCCGAGCTGGGCCTGCTCCAGCCCGAGATCGCCGACGCCATCACCGCGGCCTGCCGGGAGATCCGCGAAGGCGCGCTGCACGGCGAGTTCGTCGTCGACGTCATCCAGGGCGGCGCCGGGACGTCGACCAACATGAACGCCAACGAAGTGATCGCGAACCGCGCGCTCGAACTGCTCGGGCACGCCAAGGGCGACTACCACGTCGTGCACCCCAACGAGCACGTCAACCTCGGGCAGTCCACGAACGACGCCTACCCGACCGCGGTCAACGTCGCGACGATCATCGCCGTGCGCGAGCTGGCCGAGTCGATGGTCGTGCTCGAAAAGGCGTTCGCGGCCAAGGCCGTCGAGTTCCACGACGTGCTGAAGATGGGCCGCACGCAGCTGCAGGACGCGGTCCCGATGACGCTCGGCCAGGAGTTCGGCACCTACGCGGTGATGCTCGGCGAGGACCGGTTGCGGCTGAACGAAGCCGTTGCCCTGCTGCACGAGATCAACCTCGGCGCGACCGCCATCGGCACCGGCCTCAACGCCGCGCCGGGGTACGCCGAAGCCGCGTGCCGGCACCTGCGCGAGATCACCGGGCTGCCGGTGGAAACGGCAGCGGACCTCGTCGAAGCCACTCAGGACTGCGGCGCGTTCGTGCACCTTTCGGGGGTGCTCAAGCGGATCGCCGTCAAGCTCTCGAAGAGCTGCAACGACCTGCGCCTGCTGTCCTCGGGCCCGCGCGCCGGCCTGAACGAGATCAACCTGCCGCCGGTGCAGGCCGGGTCGTCGATCATGCCCGGCAAGATCAACCCGGTCATCCCCGAGGTGGTGAATCAGGTCGCGTTCGAGGTGATCGGCAACGACGTCACCGTGACGATGGCCGCCGAAGCCGGGCAGCTGCAGCTCAACGCGTTCGAGCCGATCATCCTGCACGCGCTGTCGGAGAGCATCACGCACCTGGGCGCCGCCTGCCGGACGCTGGCCGAGAAGTGCGTTTCGGGGATCACGGCCAACGTCGACGTCCTGCGCTCCTACGTCGAGAACTCCATCGGGCTGGTGACCGCGCTGAACCCGGCCATCGGCTACGCGGCCGCGACGGAGATCGCCAAGGAGGCGCTGGCCACCGGCCGGGGCGTGGCCGAACTCGTGGTCGAAAAGGGCCTGATCCCGGCCGAAGAGCTGGCCAGGCTGCTGCGTCCCGAGACGCTCGCCCGCGCGAACTGAGGTACGGTCGGATCCGGAAGGATCGACTCCGCTTCGGCTGACAGGGGACCCCGTGCTGGACCGACTTGTCGACAAGCTGCTCGGGCTCCCGCGTGCCGAAGGGCCGAAGCCGGTCGTGACGCGCGACCTCGAAACGACGATGCCCGACGGCGTCACGCTGCTGGCCGACCGGTACGCCCCCGAGGGGACCACGCCGGCGCCGGTGGTGCTGATCCGCACGCCGTACGGGCGCACGGGCCTGCTGTCCAAGCTCTTCGGCGACACGTTCGCCCGGCACGGGCTGCAGACGGTCATCCAGAGCACGCGCGGCTCGTTCGGCTCCGGCGGCGAGTTCCGGCCGTTCCACCTCGAGCGCGAGGACGGCGTGGCGACCGCGGAATGGCTGCGGGAGCAGCCGTGGTGCGACGGCCGGGTCGCCATGGCCGGCGCCAGCTACCTCGGGCACACGCAGTGGGCGGTCGGCCCGTACCTCGAACCTCCCCTCGAGGCGATGTGCCTCGGCGTGACCGCGTCGGAGTTCGTCTCGACGTTCTACCCGGGCGGCGTGCTCGCGGCGGACAACATGGTGTCCTGGTCGGCGATGATCGGCCGCCAGGAAGAGCGGTTCGCCGCGCTGCCCAACCCGATCCAGAAGCGCAAGACCCGCCGCGCGATGGCGCACCTGCCGCTCAGCGGCGCCGACGTCGCCGCGATCGGGAAGCCGGTGCGGTTCCTGCAGGACATCACCACCCACTTCGTGCCGGACGACGACTACTGGGTGATGTCCGACCACAGCGCCGAAGTCGCGAAGCTCGACGTCCCGGTGTCCATGGTCACCGGCTGGTACGACCTGTTCATCCGCGGACAGCTGCGCGACTTCCGGATCCTCGCCGAAGCGGGCAAGAAGCCTCGGATCACCATCGGGCCGTGGGCGCACGGCGAGCCGGCGAGCATGGGCCCGATGATCCGCGACCAGCTCGGGTTTCTCCGCGCGCACCTGCTCGGCGACCGCGCCCAGCTGCAGCGCTCGCCGGTCCGGCTGTTCCTGCAGGGCGCGAACTCCTGGCTGGACTTCGAATCGTGGCCGCCGCCGTCGACGGCGACCGCGTCGCACCTGCGGCCGGTCGGCGGGCTCGGCGAGGTGGCCGAGCAGGCGCTGCCGGCGACGTTCACCTACGACCCGGCCGACCCGACCCCGGCGGTCGGCGGTCCCCTGCTCACCGGCGACACGAAGCAGCGCGACAACCAGGAGGTCGAGGCCCGCCCGGACGTGCTCGTCTTCACCGGCGAGCCGCTGCCCGCGGACCTCGACGTCATCGGCGACGTGGCCGCGACCGTGCACGTGCGCACCGAGCTCGGCCACGCCGACGTCTACGTCCGCCTCTGCGACGTCGACCCGGACGGCGTGTCGCGCAACGTGACCGACGGGATCCTCCGGTTGCGCCCGGGTTTCCCGGCCGCGGACCCCGACGGCGTGGTGACGGCGGAGATCGACCTCGACCCGACGGCGTACCGCTTCCGCCGCGGCCACCGCCTGCGCGTCCAGGTGGCGGGCGGCGGCTTCCCCCGCTTCGCGCGCAACCACGGCACGGGCGAACCGATCACGTCGGCGGTGGACGGCAAACCGAACCGCTTCGAGATCTTCCACGACGCGGCCCGGCCGTCCCGGATCACGCTGCCGGTGTTCAGCCGCTGACGGCCCGGTGGTGGCTGGTTTCCCGGCCGTCGTTCAGGACCTCCACCACCGCGTGTCAAGCGGAGTCACTCGGTGTGCGATGCGCACCGGCCGCTTGTGGGCATCGCCGCCACCCGGTCAGACGGCACCGGGCGCGCGCCTCGCCGAGGACCGGTCAGCCGACGACCCGGTGGTGGCTGGTCACCCGGCCGTCGTCGTGCAGGACGTGCAGCAGCAGGGACGGCGGCCGCTCGTGGTCCAGCGGGCCGCCGTCGGCCCAGCCGCGGTCCGCGCCCGGCTCGACCGGCAGCAGCGACTGCGAGACGACGCCGGGCGCGATGCGCAGCGGCACCCCGGCGAACACCGTCGAGGCGCCGGTGTGCACGTGCCCGGCCAGCAGCGCCTTCACGCGGGGATGCCGGGCCAGGACGGCGGCCAGCCGCTCTTCGCCGCTCTGGCGGATCGCGTCCACCAGCGGGACGCCGACCTCGACCGGCGGGTGGTGGAAGGCGACGATCGCCGGGCCGTCCCCGCCGGAAAGCACGCCGTCGAGCCAGTCCAAGGTCGAGTCGGCGAGGAAACCCGCACCCGCACCGGGGATCGTCGAATCGCACAGGGCGAACAGCACGCCGCCGACCTCACGGGCGAAGTCGATCGGCTCGTCGGACGGCGCAGAGCCGAGCAGCCCGGCCCGGAACTCCGCGCGGACGTCGTGGTTGCCCGGGCAGACCAGCACCGGCGCCGGGTGCTCGAGGAGCTCGGCGGCGCGCGCGTACTCGGCGGCCGCGCCGTGGTCGGCGATGTCGCCGGTGACGACGACGGCGTCGACCGGCCGCGCCAGCCCGCCCAGGTAGGCCATCACGGCGGCGACGCGTTCTTCGGCCCGCGGCTCGCCGTCGAGGTGGAGATCGCTCAGGTGCGCGATGATCATCGATCGTCCTTCCCCAGGTAGGCCAGTGCTTTCACCCAGTTCCGGACGAGCACCGCGGACGCGGCGGGCAGGTCGCCCTCGCGCAGGGCCGCGGCGATCCGGCGGTGCTCGCCGATGCTCTCCGCGGCCCGGCCCACCCCGCCGAAGTAGCACGATTCGTACCGCTTGAGCAGCGGCTTGGTCTGCCCGAGCAGCCGCAGCAGGTGCGGGTTCGGGCAGCGGGACAGCAGCAGCGCGTGCCACCGGTCGTCCACATCGGACAGATCGCCGCCGTCGGCCAGCACGGCGTCCATTTCTTCGGCGACGGCGTCGAGCGCGTCCGGCAGCCCGGCCAGCTCCAGCGGCGACGTCCAGCGCAGCGCGAGGGCTTCGAGCTCGGCGACCAGCGGGTAAAGCCGGCGGGCCTCGTCCGGGTCGAACGGCGGCACGAGGAAACCGCGGCCGGGCGCGGAGACGAGCAGGCCCCGGTCGGCGAGCCCGATCAGCGCTTCCCGCAGCGGCGTCCGGCTGACGCCCAGCTCATGGGCCAGGTGCACCTCGTTGACGCGGCTGCCGGCGGCGAGCCGGCCGTCGAGCACGCGGGCGGTGATCCGCTCGATGAGGTCGCTGCGCAGCGGGGTCCGGGCCATGGCCGGAAGTATTGCATACAGTACCCATCTACTGTATTCAGTTGGTATGGCCTTCGACGTCGAGCGCGCACGCCGTGAGACCCCCGGCTGCGCCGAAGTTGTCCACCTGAACAACGCGGGCTCCGCGCTCCCGCCGTCCGTCGTGACCGACACGGTCGTCGACTACCTGCGCCACGAGGCGCTGACCGGCGGGTACGAAGCGATCGCCGAGGCGTCGGACCGCTTCGACGCCGTGTACGTGTCCGCGGCGCGGCTGGTCGGCGCCGGACCCGACGACATCGCCCTCACCGACAACGCGACGCGCTCGTGGCAGGCGGTGTTCTACGCGCTGCCGTTCGGTCCCGGCGACCGGATCCTCACCTCCCGCGCGGAGTACGCGAGCAACGCCATCGCGTTCCTGCAGGTCGCCAAGCGCACGGGCGCGGTCGTCGAGGTGATCGGCGACGACGAGTCCGGGCAGCTGGACGTCGAGGAGCTGCGCCGGCGCGTGGGCGGCGACGTCAAGCTGATCGCCGTCAGCCACGTGCCCACCCAGGGCGGCCTGGTGAACCCGGCCGAGGAGATCGGCGCGATCGCCGAGGCCGCCGGCATCCCGTTCCTGCTCGACGCCTGCCAGTCGGCGGGCCAGCTCGACCTCGACGTCTCCCGCCTGAAGTGCGACGCGCTGTCGGTGACCGGCCGCAAGTACCTGCGCGGCCCGCGCGGCACCGGCTTCCTCTACGCGCACCCCCGGCTGCGGGAGCGGCTGGAGCCGGCGATGCTCGACCTGCACTCCGCGAGCTGGACGTCGCCGGCGGAGTACGTCGTCGACCCGACCGCCAAGCGCTTCGAGGTGTGGGAGAAGGACTTCGCCGCCGTCCTCGGCCTCGGCGCCGCCATCGACTACGCGCTCGAGTGGGGCCTGCCGGCCATCGAAACGCGGGTCACTTCGCTGGCCGCCACGCTGCGCGAACGGCTGACCGAAGCCGGCGCCCTCGTGCGCGACATCGGCGCCCGCCGGTGCGGCATCGTCACCTTCACCGTGGAGGGCACGCCGGCCAAGGAGATCAAGGCCCGGCTGGCCGAAGCGGGCATCAACACGTCGGTGTCGTCACGGCCGTCGGCCCAGTACGACTTCACCGCGCGCGGCCTGCCGGACCTGCTCCGCGCTTCGGTGCACTACTACAACACCGAGGACGAGATCGACCTGCTCGTGCGGCAGATCGAGAAGCTCTAGAAGGCGTTGACGCCGGTGAGCTCGGCCGACACCGTCCACAGGCGCTCGGCCAGGGCGGGGTCGATCGCGTAGTCCTTGACGCCCGTGCGCGTGCCGTCGGCCGGGGCGGGCTCGGCGACGTCGCAGTCTTCGAGGTAAACGCCACCGAGGCCGTCGAGCTGCGGGGACGTCGCCGCCCAGACCTGTGTTGCGGCGCCCTGCTCCGGCGTCTTGGCACCGCCGGTCACCCGGCCGTCGGCGTCCACCATCCCGGCGTCGACCAGCTCCTGCCGGTCGAGGTGGCGCACGAGGTCGGTCAGGATCCGGCCCGGGTGCAAGGAAAACGCGCGGACGCGGTCCCCGGCGAGCTTGTCGAGCCGGACCGCGAAAAGCACGTTCGCCGTCTTGGCCTGGCCGTAGGCGAGCCACTTGTCGTAGCCCTGCCGGAATTCGAGGTCGTCGAAGCGCACCGGGCCGTAGTGGTGGCCGCGCGAAGACACCGAGACGACGCGGGCGCCGTCGGTGAACGCAGGCCAGAGCCGGTTCACCAGGGCGAAGTGGCCGAGGTGGTTGGTCGCGAACTGCGCCTCCCAGCCCGGTCCGACGCGGGTCTCCGGCGACGCCATGATCCCGGCGCTGCCGATGAAGACGTCGATCCCCCGGCCCGAAGCGAGGAACCGCTCGGCGAAGGCGCGAACGCTGCCGAGATCACCCAGGTCGAGTTCGTCGACTTCGACGTTCCCGATGCCCCGCAACGCTTCTTCGGCGGTGGCCCGCCGCCGGGCCGGGACGACGACGTGCGCGCCCGCCGCGGTCAGCGCCCTGGTGGTTTCCAGGCCGAGGCCGGAGTAGCCGCCGGTGACGATCGCCAGCTCGCCGGTCAGGTCGATCCCCGCGACGACCTCGGCCGCGGTGCTTTCGGCCCCGAACCCGGAGCCGATCTTGTGCTGTGGGGTGCTCATGCTCCCGACAGTAAGAGCTGGAGCGGACTCCAGCGCAAGTTCAGTCCTTGAGCAGCTGGCGCGCGATCACGAGCTTCTGGATCTCGCTGGTGCCCTCGTAGATGCGGAACAGGCGCGCGTCCCGGTAGATCCGCTCGACCGTCACCCCGCGGACGTACCCCATGCCGCCGTGCACCTGCACCGCGCGGTCGGCGACCCGGCCGAGCATCTCCGTGCAGAACAGCTTCGCCGACGACGGCCCGAGCTTGCGGTCCTCGCCCGAGTCGTACTTGGCGGCGGCTTCGTGCACCATCGCGCGACCGGCCGCCAGCTCCGCGTGCGACTCCGCGAGCAGCGCCTGGACCAGCTGGTACTCCCCGATCACGCGGCCGCCCTGCCGTGCGGTCCGCGCGTACTCGACGGCTTCGGCGAGCGCGCGTTCGGCCATGCCGACGCACAGCGCGGCGATGTGCAGCCGGCCGCGGGCGAGCGAGGCCATCGCGATGCCGAAGCCCTTGCCCTCCTCGCCGACCAGCGCGTCCACCGGCAGCTCGACGTCGTCGAAGACCACCTCCGACGTCCACGCCCCGGCCTGGCCCATCTTGGCGTCGTGCGGGCCGACGGTGACCCCTTCCGCGCCGGCGGGAACCAGGAACGCCGAGATGCCGCGGCTGCCGGTGCTTTCGAGGTCGGTGCGCGCGAAGGCGACGAAGACCTCGGCCAGCGGCGCGTTCGTGATGAACCGCTTGGTGCCCGAGAGCCGGTAGCGGTCGCCGTCGCGGACCGCGCGGCTGGTCAGCCCGCCCGGGTCCGAGCCCGCCTCGGCCTCGGTGAGCGCGAAGGAGGCGATCGCCTGCCCGGCGGCCAGCCGCGGCAGCCAGCGGGTGCGCTGATCGGGCGTCCCGTAGTGCACGATCGCCTGGCCGGCGATGCCGTTGTTGGTGCCGAAGAGGGACCGGAACGCGGGCGTCGTCCAGCCGAGCTCGATCGCCAGCCGGACGTCCTCGGCCATGGCGAGGCCGAGTCCGCCGTACTCCTCCGGCAGCGCCCAGCCGAACAACCCGAGTTCGGCGGCCTTCTCCCGGATCCCGGCCGGGATCTCGTCGTGCTCGTCGATCTCCGCCTCGCGCGGCACGACCTCCTTGCGCACGAACTCCCGCACCGCGCCGAGGACCTGCCCGAAAACGTCCGCGTCCATGCGTCGCACGGTACCCGGTAGCGTGCGGTGCGTGAGCACCTTCTTCGACGTCGCCGAGCAGCACCCGGGCAGGCTCGCGGTGCTCGCGCCCGACGGGACCGCCGCGACCTTCGGCGAGCTGGCGGCGCGGGCGAACCGGCTGACGCACGCGCTGCACCGGCTCGGGCTGGGCCCGGGCGACGGCGTCGTCGCGATCGTCCACAACGGACTCCCGTACTTCGAGCTGCTGTTCGCGACCCTGCAGGCCGGGATGTACTTCACCCCGGTCAACTACCGGTCTTCGCCTGCCGAAGTCGCCTACGTGGTGGCGAACAGCGGCGCCCGGGTCGTCGTCGCGGAGGCGGCCATCGCGCGGGAGTGCGACCTCGACGTGCCGCGGTTCTCGATCGGTGCGGCCGGGGGCTGGGGCGACTACGCGACCTGGGGCGAGGACGAGCCGTCGACGCCGCCCGAGCCGCGGACCGCGGGCCAGACGATGCTCTACACGTCGGGGACCACCGGGCGGCCCAAGGGCGTCCGGCGCGCGTTGAGCGGGAACCCGCCCGCGCTGCACCCGATCCACCGCGACCTGCTGGCCGCGTTCGGCGTTCTCCCGGGGCCGGGGGTGCACCTGGTGGCGTGCCCGCTCTACCACGCGGCGCCCGGTTCGTTCGCCGTCAACGCGATGCACCTCGGGCACAGCGCGGTGCTGATGGACCGCTTCGACGCCGAAGGGACGTTGCGGCTCATCGAACGGCACCGCGTCACGAGCACCCACCTCGTGCCGACCATGTTCCACCGGATGCTGCGGCTGCCCGAAGACGTCCGCGCGCGGTACGACACGTCGAGCCTGGTGAGCGTGATCCACGGCGCGGCGCCCTGCCCGCGCGAGGTCAAGGAGCGGATGATCGCCTGGCTCGGCCCGGTGGTGCACGAGTACTACGGCGCTTCGGAAGGGCTGATCTGCGGCGTCACGGCAGCCGAGTGGCTGGCCGCGCCGGGCACCGTGGGCCGGCCCTTGACCGGCGTGCGGCTGAAGATCCTCGACGACGACGGCACCGAGGTCCCGGACGGCGAGCCCGGCACGATCTGGTTCAGCTCGGCCCACACCGCGATCGACTACCTGGGCGATCCGGAGAAGACCGCGGCGAACCGGTCCGGCGAGTTCATCACCGTCGGCGACTTCGGGCACCGCGACGCCGAAGGCCGCGTCTTCCTGCTCGACCGCCGGACCGACCTGATCCTCTCCGGCGGCGTCAACATCTACCCGGCCGAGGTCGAGGCGCGGCTGCTCTCGCACCCCGACGTCGCCGACGCGGCCGTGATCGGCGAGCCAGACGACGAATGGGGACAACGCGTGGTCGCCGTCGTCGAGCCGGTGCCCGGCGTTCTTCCGGGCGACGACCTGGCCGCGCGGCTGGCCGAGCACTGCCGGGCCGAGCTGGCGGGGTTCAAGACGCCGAAGCGGTTCGACTTCACCGATCGCCTGCCGCGCACCGAATCGGGCAAGATGATGCGGCGCACCCTGCGCCCGTCCTGAGGAGTACCGCCCGATGCGCAAACTCGTCACGATCCTCGCCACGACCGCCCTGGCCGTCACGCTGGCCTCCGGGACCGCGTCCGCGACGCCCGGCAGCGGCGTCGCCGGCACCGTCCTGGCTCAGAAGACCATCGGCAAAACCGACTACACCCTGCGGGAAATCACCATCCAGCCCGGCGGCTACACCGGCTGGCACTTCCACGACGGCACGCTCTACGCGTACGTGAAGGCCGGGACGCTGACGCACAACCTGGCCGACTGCAGCCTCGACGGCGTCTTCGGCACCGGGCGCGCGTTCACCGAGAAGCCCGACCAGGTGCACATCGGCCGCAACCTCGGGTCGACGCCGCTGGTGCTGGAGGTCCTGTACGTGCTGCCGGCGGGCAGCCCGCTGTCGGAGGACGCGCCGGACCCGGGCTGCGGGTACTAGCTCGTGAACCAGCCCGCGGCGTCCAGCCGGTAGGCCGCGGGCCCGACGACCTTGCGCAGGTCGGCTTCGAGCGCGCCGATCCGCTCGGCGCCGACCGCGCGCGCCCACTCCGCGCGCAGGTCGTCGAAGATTTCCGCCGACTTCGTGAGCGCGTCGACGCCGTGCGCGCTGAGCCGCACGATCTTGCGGCGCGCGTCGGCGGGGTCGTCGGCGCGTTCGGCGTACCCGAGCGCTTCCAGCCGTTCGACGGTCTTGCCCGCGGCCTGCTTGGACACGCCGAGGCGGCGGCCGATCTCCGACGCCGTCGCGCCCTGTGCGCCGATGGCCTGCATGGCGAAGCCGTACGACGGCCGGACGTCCGGGTGGCCGCGGCGCGCGAGCTCGGCGTGCAGGCGGTCGATGAGCGTGCGGAAGCCGCCGAAGAGGAGGAAGGGCAGCTCGTAGCCCGGCGGTTCGGTCATCGCCCCTTGCCCTTTTCGACAACCAGGTTTACGGTTTCGACAACCACGTTGTCGATCCTACCTCTGGAGACGTCTTGTTCCCCGATCACACCCCGGAGTCTGCACCCCCGGCCGCGCGCCCGACGATGGCGGCCACCGCGAAGAAGTTCGGCCACGTCCCGGCCGCCGTCGCCCGGATGGCGACGTCCCCGGAACTGCTGAACGGCTTCCTCAAGCTGAACGCGATCTTCGAAGCCACGACGCTGCCGGCGCTCGAGCGCGAGGTCGTGATCATGACGGTGGCCACGCGCAACGGCTGCCACGTCTGCGTCGCGATGCACACCGCTTCGCTGGAAGGGCTGTCGGCGGCGCCGGAGCTGGTGACGGCGTTGCGGGCGCAGGCTCCCCTGCCGTCCGCGCGGCTGGAAGCGCTGCGTCGGTTCGCGTCGACCGTGATGGACACGACCGGCGATGTCCCGCCCGCGTCGCTGGCCGCTTTCGTCGAGGCCGGCTTCACCCCGCGCAACGCGCTGGAGGTGGTGCTGGGGATCGGGACGTACACGGTTTCGACGTACGCGAACCGGTTGATCCAGGCGCCGCTGGACGAAGCTTTCGCTGCTCACGCTTGGGATCCCGAAACTGTCGGTGCCTCGCGGTAGTTTCTTTCCACCGGCGGCGAGGGGCCGCCCGAGAAGGGGGATCCACCATGGAGTTCCGGCGAAGAGCGGCTGTTCTGGGGGCCGTGGCCGCGGTGCTGACGGGGGTATTGGCCGGCCCGGCCGCGGCGGCGGCGGACATCGGTGACCTGACCGGCCTGGTCTGGTTCGACCGCAACGGCGACTTCCGCCACGACCCGGGCGACCCCGGCCGCGCGGGCGCCAAGGTGACGCTGCACCTGGTCGCGCCACCCACGGACTACGTCACGTTCACCGACGCCCAAGGCGGCTACGCGTTCACCGGCCTGCCACTGGGCGACTACCGGATCCACGCGGTCGACGACGGCTACCGGTCGATCAGCTCGAACACCCACGACCGGACGCTGACGGCGCAGTACTGGTCCGGGTACGACGAATTCGCCCAGATCGGCGCCCGCATCCACGGCCGCGCCTGGGACGACACGAACGGCGACGGCGTCCGCCAGAGCACGGAACCCCTGCGCGAAACGCAGATTTCGCTGGTGGGCCCGAGCGCGTTCGAAGGCCTGCTGAACCGCACGGTGACCACGACGGGCGGCGAGGTCTACTACTTCGAAGACGTCCCGCAAGGTACGTACAAGCTGCGGACGACGCCCCCGCCGGGCCTGACGGCGACGAAGTTCCACGCGGCGACGGAGTGGTACTTGGACTCGGACTTCCACGGTGGACTGGGAAGCACGCTGTCGACCGACCCGATGCCGGTGTGGCCGGACCAGTACAAGGCCAACAACGACGTGGGCTTCGTGCCCCGCTGAGCCGGGCTACCGGGGAACGACGGTGGTGCCGGTGGCGTCCCCTTCGACGAGGCCGCGGTAGGCCTCGGCGACGGCCGCCACCAGCGTCCCGCCGGCGCCGTCTTCCCCCATGGCCTCAAGGGTTTCGCTGATCCAGCCCGGGCTCACGAGGTTGATCCGCAGGCCCCGCGGCAGTTCCGCGGCGGCCGACCGGACGAACCCCTCGAGCCCGGCGTTCACCAGCGCGCCGAGCCCGCTGCCGGGGATCGGCTCGGTGAACGTGCCGCCGGTGAGCGTGATCGAGCCGCCGTCGCTCAGGTGCCCGGCGGCGCGCCGGGCGAGGGCGACCTGGCCGAGCAGCTTGCCGCGCAGGTCGTCGAGCACCTGCTCGTCGGTCAGGTCGGCGAGTGCCCGCAGCGGCACGTTGGCGGCGCAGCACACAACGGCATCGGCACCGGCGGAAAGCACCGCGTCGAGAGAGGAGGGAGCACCCAGGTCGGCCCGGATCCCGGACGTCCGCGAGGAACGGACGACGTCGTGGCGGGGCTCCAAGGCGGCGACGACGGCTCGCCCGACGAGCCCGGTCGCGCCCAGCACGATGATCTTCACCCCGCTGACGCTACCGTCACCTGATCGGGTCGCCGGCAGGACAGCGGGGCCGCGCGCTTCGATACTGGGGCCGTGGACGGGGACGCGGAGCTGGCGCGGGTCGCCGCCGTGCGCGCGCTCGACCTGCTCGACACCCCCAGCGAAGAACGCTTCGACCGGATCACCCGGCTCGCCCAGCACACCTTCGGCGTGCCGATCGCGTTGGTGTCGCTGGTGGAGCTGGACCGGCAGTGGTTCAAGTCCTGCGCCGGGCTCGACGAGCGGGAAACCCCGCGCAGTGTTTCGTTCTGCGCGCGGGCCATCGAACGCGACGACCTGATGGAGATCCCGGACGCCCACCTGGATCCGCGCTTCGCGGACAACCCGATGGTGACGGGGCCGCCGTACATCCGGTTCTACGCCGGGCAGCCGTTGACCACGCCGTCCGGGCACAAGGCCGGGACGCTGTGCTTGATCGACCGCGAACCGCGGCGCCTGACGGCGGCCGAGCGCGGCCGGCTGCGGGACCTCGCGCACTGGGTCGAACTGGAGGTGGCGGTCGTCCAGGCGCGGCGGGACGCGAACCGCGCCCGCGAGGTGCGTGAGGAGCTCGTCTCGCTGGTGAGCCACGAGCTGCGGACGCCCCTGACGTCGATCCACGGTTCGCTGGAGCTGGTGGGTTCCGGCCGCTTCGGCGAGCTCGGCGAGCGCGCCGCCCGTCTGGTGGCGATCGCGGCGAAGAACACCGACCGGCTGATCCGGCTGTCCGACGACGTCCTCGACCTGACCCGCCTGCAGGGCGGCAGACTGCGCCTCCGGCTGTCCGATGTGGACATGGCGGCAGTGCTGGAGAGCGCGGTGGACAGCGTCGAAGGCGCGGCCGAGCGGATGGGCGTCCGCATCGAGCGCGCGGGCGAAACCGGCCCGGTCCGCGGTGACGCCGACCGCCTGGTCCAGGTGTTCACGAACCTCCTGGCCAACGCGGCGGCAGTGGCCCCGGAAGGCACGGCCATCACGGTCGGCGCCCGCGACGACCGGACGTGGGCCGAGGTCTCGGTCCGCGACCACGGCCCCGGCGTACCCCCGGGTGAGGAGGAGCGCATCTTCGAGCCGTTCGCCCAAGCAGGCGCTCCCACCGGCGGTGCGGGCCTGGGCCTGGCGATCACGCGCGGAATCGTCCAGGCCCACGGCGGCACGGTCCGTGCGAGCGCGGCAGCGGGCGGCGGCAGCGCGTTCACGGTCCGCCTGCCCTCGGCGGGCCCGGACACCGAACGCGCCTGGTGGTAGCTCGGCGGCTTCAGCCGTCCCAGCGCAGCAGGCCCGCCAGCCGCGTGCCGATGCCCAGGGGGTCGAACGGCTTCGCCAGCACCGCGAGCGCGCCCAGCTCCGCCAGCCCCGTCGTGTCCGCGGCCGCCGTCAGGAACACCACCGGCAGCGCCGCGTGCGCCGCCCGCAGTTCACGCAACGTGCGGCGGCCGTCGTAGCCCGGCATCTCCACGTCCAGCACGACCGCGTCCACCCCGCCGGAGCCGCACCGCAGCACCGCCTCCGCGCCGCCCGCCGCCGTCTCCACGCGCCAGTCCGCAAAAGCGCTCAGGGCCAGGCTCAGGACCTCCCGCACGTCCGGGTCGTCGTCGACCACCAGGACCGTGCGCGTCACCGGACGCCCCGGTCGATCCGGTAGCCGACCCCGCGCACGGTCGCGATCAGTCCCGGCGCGCCCGCCGCCGCCAGCTTGCGGCGCAGGTTGGACAGGTGGACGTCGACGGCGTGGTCGTCGGCCAGCCAGCTCTCGCCCCACGCCCGGCGGCGCAGCGCCTCGCGGCCGCACACCGCGCGGACGTTCTCGGTGAGCGCGTCCAGCAGCTCGAACTCGATCCGGGTCAGCTCGACGTGCACCCCCGAGACCGTCACGTCGCGGGCTTCGACGTCGATGCGGACCGGCCCGACCACCCGGCCGGCAGCCGGGGCGGCGAACGAACGCGGCCGCCGCAGCATCGCCTGGATCCGCGCCACCAGCTCGCGCGGCGAAAACGGCTTCGTCAGGTAGTCGTCGGCGCCGCTGGCCAGCCCGACCAGCTTGTCGACCTCGTCGGACTTCGCGGTGAGCATGACGACGTAGGCCTCGGAGAACCCGCGCAGCCGTCGGCACACTTCAAGGCCGTCCGGACCGGGAATGTTCAGGTCGAGCACGACCACGTCCGGGTCCCACGCCCGCAGCTCGGCCAGCGCGCGGTCGCCGTCGGCGGCGGTGCGCACGTCGAAACAGGCGTCGTCCAGCGCGAGCTCGACGACCTCCCGGATGCTGTCGGTGTCCTCCACCACCAGAACCTTGGCCATGGTCGCGATTGTGACGGCCCGGCGGCGGGCCGGCAGCTTCACCACAACGCCCGCTTCGCCGCGACCAGCAGGCAAAGCCCGGCGAACACGATCACCGCGACGCGCACCCCGCCGTACTGGCCGAGCAGCGCCACGCGCCCGATCCACGGCACGTGCCCGGCGACCACCGGCACCGCCGGCGACGTGATGCGCAGGCGCTGCGGGTCGGCGGCGGCGTTGTTGTCGCCCTTCGTCCGCACCCGCGGCTCGGCCTGCGACCGGTCGACCTCGACGACGCGGTGGGCGTACCGCTCCGCCGGCGCGTCCGGGCGGGGCAGCACGACGACGTCGCCGACATCCACCGATCGGGCGTCCACCTGACGGGTGATGAGCAGGTCTCCCGGCGCGAACCCGGGCTCCATGCTCGGCGACAGGACGGGCGCGAACCCGGCCCGGAGCACGAAGACCGCGACGGCACCGGCGACGGCGAGCACCGCGACCAGGCCGAGCAGCACGCCCGGCAGCCGGCGCGGCGGGCGGCTCGTGCGGTGCCGTCCGGGGGCGGGCGCGGTGGTGACCATCGGGTGGCTCCTACGAGTTCGTGGTGGTGGCGGCGCGGATCTGGGTGCGGGACACGGAGACGCCGACCGTCGCCGTGGTCGTGACCCCGGTGCCGGTGAGCGCGATCCGCAGGCTCAGCTGGTCGCCGGCGGCGAGCGCGCGGACGACGGCCGTCGGGCCCGCGGCCGAGTCGGTCAGCGCGACGACCGTGCCCGGGCACGTGCCGCCCGACCAGCTGCCGCCGGCGCAGGCGTCGAGGCGGACGCCCGCCGGGAGGAACCCGCCGGTGACGGCGACCGCGTAGGTCTCCCCCGTGAGCGCGACCGTGCCGTTGTTGCGGACCGACGCGTAGCGCGGCGAGGTGTCGAACAGCCCCCACGAGACGGTGAGCGGCTTGCCGGTCTGGACCGCGCCCGAGCTGTCGGCCAGCACCGCCGACCACGTCACCGTCGTCGCGCGGACCGCGTCGGCGGCGGTGGCGAGACCGGCGGCGCCGGCGGTGGCGGGCACGGCGGCCAGCGCGGCGGCCGTCGCGGTGACGGCCGCCGCCCGGACGGACCAGGACCGGCGCACGGCTCAGGAGTTCGTGGTGGTGGCCGAGCGCTGGGTCTCGGCGAAGGTGTAGGTCAGGTTCGCGGTCAGGCCCTGGATGGTCGACGCCGGCAGCGCGCCGTTGACCGTCGTCTCGGCCTGGTCCGGCAGCTGCACGGAGACCTGCAGGTGCGAGACGGAGCCCGCGGTCACCGCGCCGGCGATCAGCGACTGGGCGCTGCTGAGGCCGCTCAGCGCGGTCGCCGGGAGCAGCGTCGTCGCGGTGCCGCCGCCGCACGCGCCGGTCGAGGTGTTCCAGGTGCCCGGGCACTGCTTGACGGTGACCCGCAGCGCCTTGGTCGTGGCGCCGTCGGTGACGAGGGCGCCCGAGCCGGTGGCGGCGACCTGCACGGTCAGCGCCTGGGCGTCGAGGCTGCCGCCGCTGGTGAGGTCGACGTAGCGGTTGACGGTGTCGCCGGGGGCGAGGTTGGCGACGGCCTGGTCGAACCCGGCGCCGTTGGCCGCGAGGGTGAGCTTGAGGGTGCCGCTGCTGATCGTCTCGGGCGTCACGTTCGCGGCGGTGGCCGAGAGCGTCGCCCAGACGCCGGCGCCCATGGCGACGAGCACGGAGCCGCCGACGACGGCGAGGGCGACGGGGCGCCACGGGGAGCGGCGGCGGGCGGGGAGGGCGTGGTCGGCCATGGCGGTCCTTGTCCGGCGGGCACCACCCGGTGTGGTGCGCTGGAACCAGGTTCGGGCCCGGACCTCCGGCGTCCCTCCGCCGTTCCTCAAGATCGCCTCAAGAAAGTTTCCGCGCCGTGTCCGGTCCGCGCGGGCGGCTCCGACCCCCTGGTGTCCGCACCACCGAGAAGGAGTCGAAATGGAGAACGTCGCCGGACGTCGGGAGTGGCTGGGCCTGGCGGTGCTCGTGCTGCCCACGCTGCTCGTCGCGATGGACATGACCTCGCTGTTCCTCGCGTTGCCGCAGCTCAGCGCGGATCTCGGGGCGAGCGCCACGGAGCAGCTGTGGATCACCGACAGCTACGGGTTCGTCGTCGCCGGGTTCGTCATCACGATGGGCACCCTCGGCGACCGCATCGGGCGTCGCCGCCTGCTCCTGATCGGTGGCGCGGCCTTCGGGATCCTCTCGATCGTCGCCGCGTTCTCGACGAGCCCGGAGATGCTCATCGTGGTCCGCGGCGCGCTCGGCGTGGCGGGGGCGACGCTGATGCCGTCGACGCTGGCGCTGATCACGAACATGTTCCGCGACGGCCGCCGGCGCGGAAAGGCCATCTCGATCTGGGCGACGTGCCAGTTCGCGGGCGGCGCGGCCGGCCCGGTGTTCGCCGGCTTCCTGCTCCAGCACTTCACGTGGGGCTCGGTGTTCCTGGTCGCGGTCCCGGCGGTGGCGGTGCTGCTGGCGGCCGGCCCGTTCCTGCTCCCGGAGTTCCGCGCCCCGGCAGCCGGCCGCCTGGACTTCCCCGGCGTCGCGCTGTCCCTGGCGGCGGTCCTGCTGATCGTGTTCGGCCTGAAGCAGCTGACCACCGGCGGCCTGTTGGTCCCCCTCGGTGCCATCGCCCTCGGCGCTCTGCTCGGTGCGGTCTTCGCCCACCGCCAGCTGACGACGGCGTCCCCGCTGCTGGACCTGCGCCTGTTCCGCAACCGCCCGTTCACGGCAGTCCTGGTGGCCCTGGTCTTCGCCGGTGTCGCGATGGCGGGCGTCGGCCTGCTGGTGACGCAGTACCTGCAGAGCGTCCTGGGCTACTCCCCGCTGCTGTCGGCGGTCATGTTCGCCCCGATGGGCCTCGGCGTGGCCCTGGGCACGATGACGGCCCTGTCCCTGACCCGCCGGCTCACCCCGGCCACGGCGATCGCCGGCGGCCTGGTCGTCTCGGCGGCGGGCAGCCTCCTGCTGGTCTTCGCCGACGGCGCGGCCCCGGTGATGGCGGCGATCGCGATCCTGACGCTGGGCACGGGCCCGCTGTTCGCCCTGGGCATCGGCCTGGTGATGGGCGCGGTCCCGCCGGAGCGCGCGGGTTCGGCGGCCTCGATGGCGGACACGGGCAACTACCTGGGTGGCTCCCTGGGCCTGGCCCTGATCGGCCTGACCGCGACGACGATCTACCACGGCGTCTTCCCGGCCGGTTCCACGCTCGCCGTGGACGTCACGCACCCGGAACTGGCGGCCCAGGCGAAGGAGGCGTTCACGACGGCGCTGAACGTGACGGGCGTGCTCGCGGCGGTGCTGTTCGCGGGACTGGCGGTGCTGGTCCGGGCGATGCGCCCGGCGCCCGCTCCGGAACCCGCCATGGCGGGGTGAGCGTCAGCCGAGCAGGCCGAGCGCGCCGACGAACTGCAGCGCGCCGAGCAGGCCGGCGAGAACGCCGAAGAACTGGAGGAGGCCGAAGCTGCCGCCCACCCTGCGGGCGACGGCTTCGGTGCGCGGGTCCAGCAGCACGACGACCGGCTTCCCGGGCCGCGGCGACCGGAAGCTGTACCGGCCGGCCCAGGCCGAACGGGTCCGGCCGTAGGCGGTGTAGCGCACCTTCGGCTCACTCGGCGCCCGGTTCAGCCACCGCCGCTCGTCGACGACGTGACCTTCGACCTCGCGCACGTGCCGCGCGAACCGCAGGCGGCCCGCCGCGATCCCGACCGCGACCGCGCCGAACAGGGTGAACAACCAGGCCACGAACAGGTACGAAGCGTTCTGACCACCGGTGACGTCCTCGTCGAGCCCGGTCCGGCCGACCGCGACCCCGAACACGACGAGCAGCGCGCCCCGCACGAGGAAAGTGCCGGGCAAGGCGGTCCGGGGCGTCGGCAGCAACCGCGCCCGCCCGCCACCGGCGGGCCGGCACCGCGCGACGTCACCGGCCAGGACGGGCACGGTGGTGCGCAGCAGTTCGCGTTCCTCGCCGGTCCGCTCGTCGACGACGGTCCCGGCCACCAGGGGAACGCGGGGAATCGACGGCAGCGGGCGAACGGCCTCCACCCGGAACGGCCTCAGCCCGCGGGCGAACCACCGGCGCAACCACAGCCAGACACCGCCGGCCACGGCTTCGAGCGCACCGAGGACCACGAAGATCCAGGCGGAAGCGGGCACGAGCTCAGCCTGTCCTCTCCCGGGTGGTCGTTCGGTGGGCGCAGCAGGGTTCGAACCTGCGACCGCTCGGGTGTAAACCGAGTGCTCTTCCGCTGAGCTATGCGCCCCGCCGGTGGCGATCCCCCCACCAGGGGGACCGCCGCCGGGAAGAAATCAGACCAGTTCGGCGACGGCCTTCTTCCAGCCCTGCTGGTCGCGGGCCTCGCCCGGTGCGTTCACCTCGGCGAAGCGCACGACGCCGGACGTGTCGATCAGGAAGGTGCCGCGCACGGCCAGGCCCGCCTGCTCGTTGAACACGCCGTACGCGCGCGCCACCTCGCCGTGCGGCCAGAAGTCGGACAGCAGCGGGAACTGGTAGCCCTCCTTCTCGGCCCACGCCTTGAGCGAGAACGGCGTGTCGACCGAGACGCCCAGGACCTGGACGCCCTTGCCGTCGTAGTCGGCGAACTCGTCGCGGAGCTGGCAGAGCTCGCCGGTGCAGATGCCGCTGAACGCGAACGGGTAGAAGACCACCAGTACCGGCTTGTCGCCCCGGAAGGAGGACAGCTGGACCGGCTGCTTGTTGTAGTCGTTGAGCGTGAAGTCAGGGGCCTCGGAACCGACCTCGACTGCCATACCGCGTTTCCTCTCCCGTACGGACACGTGCCTGCGACGACAACCCTATCGTGTCCGCCGGCCCGGGCCGGGTCAGCGCTGCTTCGACTTCGACTTGGGGGACACCAGCCTGGTGCCGATCCAGTTCGCGCCGACGCTCATGTTGGCGGTCTGGGCCAGTCCGACGACGGGTACCGCTTCGGCGATCTCGCTCGGCTCGACGTGCCCGGGCTGTCCCGTCTTCGGGGTCAGCACCCAGATCACGCCGGTCTCTTCGAGGGGACCCCTCGCGTCGATGAGAGCGTCGCCGAGGTCGCCGTCGTCTTCGCGCCACCACAGCAGCACCACGTCGATGACCTCGTCGGCCTCCTCGTCGAGGATGTCCCCGCCGATCTGTTCCTCGATCGCCGCACGGAGGTCGTCGTCGACGTCCTCGTCCCAGCCGATCTCCTGGACGACCATCTCGGGCTTGATGCCGAGCCTCTCGGCGACGCTGCTCTGATCAGCGTCTCCCGCGGCGACCACTGCTTTCACTCCTCCAACTGCGACGGAGCGTGGCGTTCCCCACCCTCTTTCGGAGAGTACGGCTCCGCCACACTCGGCTACCCGGTTGCCGATAGCGAACACTGGTGCGGCTCCGCGCGCAACCGTCCACACCGGATCTGTGACAACTCGTGTCGCAGGATACGGCCCGGGAGGGGCTCGCCGCGACGGCGTTTCGGGTGCCTCGCACCACCGGTCTGCCACCCCGCCGGGGGCCGTCCCCTAGGGTGGGGGAGAAGAAAACGCGCGCGCGATACACCGCGCGCAGGGAGTGGCCCGACCGGGTCGGCCCATGTTACCGCCAAGTAGCGGTGCGGAAGCCGGGACGGAAGACGACGATGGAGAGTCGTACACGCCCGCGCACGAGCACCACCGGCTACGACTTTTTCGCAAGGAGACCCCTTGGCCCCGCAGAACGACGGCGCCTCCGGCAAGGAGACCCCGGCACGCGTACGCGTCATCCGTGACGGACTGGCGGCGCACCTGCCCGACATCGACCCGGAGGAGACCGCCGAGTGGCTGGACTCGTTCGACGAGGCTCTGGCGAGGGGCGGGCAGCAGCGGGCCAGGTACCTGATGCTGCGCATCCTCGAGCGGGCCCGCGAGCGGAACGTCGGCGTCCCGGCGCTGACCTCGACGGACTACGTCAACACGATCCCCACCGAGAACGAACCCTGGTTCCCCGGTGACGAGGAGATCGAGCGCCGCTACCGCGCCTGGATCCGCTGGAACGCGGCGATCATGGTGCACCGCGCGCAGCGCCCCGGCGTCGGCGTCGGCGGCCACATCTCGACCTACGCCTCCTCGGCGGCGCTGTACGAGGTCGGGTTCAACCACTTCTTCCGCGGCAAGGACCACTCGGGCGGCGGCGACCAGATCTACATCCAGGGCCACGCCTCCCCCGGCATCTACGCCCGCGCGTTCCTCGAGGGCCGGCTGTCCGAGCAGCAGCTCGACGGGTTCCGCCAGGAGTACAGCCACGCCGGCGAGGGCGGCGGCCTGCCGTCGTACCCGCACCCGCGGCTGATGCCGGAGTTCTGGGAGAACCCGACGGTGTCGATGGGCCTCGGCCCGATGAACGCGATCTACCAGGCGCGGTTCAACCGCTACCTGCGCGACCGCGGCATCAAGGACACGAACGACCAGCACGTCTGGGCGTTCCTCGGCGACGGCGAGATGGACGAGGCCGAATCGCGCGGCCTGATCCACATCGCGGCCGGTGAGGGCCTCGACAACCTGACCTTCGTGATCAACTGCAACCTGCAGCGGCTCGACGGCCCGGTGCGCGGCAACGGCAAGATCATCCAGGAGCTGGAGTCGTACTTCCGCGGCGCCGGCTGGAACGTCATCAAGGTCATCTGGGGCCGCGAGTGGGACTCGCTGCTGCACGCCGACCGCGACGGCGCGCTGGTCAACCTGATGAACGTGACGCCGGACGGCGACTACCAGACGTACAAGGCCAACGACGGCGCGTTCGTCCGCGAGCACTTCTTCGGCCGCGACCCGCGGACGAAGGACCTGGTCAAGGACCTCTCCGACGCCGACATCTGGAACCTCAAGCGCGGCGGCCACGACTACCGCAAGGTGTACGCGGCCTACAAGTCGGCGCTGGAGCACCACGGCCAGCCGACGGTGATCCTGGCCCACACGATCAAGGGCTACGGCCTGGGCCCGGCGTTCGAGGGCCGCAACGCCACGCACCAGATGAAGAAGCTCACCCTCGACGACCTGAAGCTGTTCCGCGACTCGCAGCGGATCCCGATCAGCGACGAGGAGCTCGAGCGCGACCCGAAGCTGCCGCCCTACTACCACCCGGGTGCGAACTCGCCCGAGATCGAGTACCTGATCGGGCGACGCAAGGCGCTCGGCGGCTTCCTGCCGGAACGCCGACCGAAGGCCGCGAAGGCGCTCGTGCTGCCCGGCGACAAGATCTACGAAGGCGTCCGCAAGGGCTCCGGCAAGCAGGAGGTCGCCACGACGATGGCGTTCGTCCGGCTGGTCCGCGAGCTGGCGAAGGACTCCGAGATCGGCAAGCGCGTCGTCCCGATCATCCCGGACGAGGCCCGTACCTTCGGCCTCGACTCGATGTTCCCGACGGCCAAGATCTACAACCCGCACGGCCAGACGTACACGTCGGTCGACGCGAGCCTGATGCTGGCCTACAAGGAGTCCGAGAAGGGCCAGCTGCTGCACGAGGGCATCAACGAGGCGGGCTCGACCGCGTCGTTCACCGCCGTCGGCACGTCGTACGCGACGCACGGCGAGCCGATGATCCCGATCTACATCTTCTACTCGATGTTCGGGTTCCAGCGCACCGGTGACGGCCTCTACGCCGCCGCCGACCAGATGGCCCGCGGGTTCGTCATCGGCGCCACCGCCGGGCGCACCACGCTGACCGGTGAGGGCCTGCAGCACGCCGACGGGCACTCGCTGCTGCTGGCGGCGACCAACCCGGCCGCCGTGGCGTACGACCCGTCGTGGTCGTTCGAGATCGCGCACATCGTGAAGGACGGCCTGCGCCGGATGTACGGCGAGACCGGCCCGGACGGCAACGGCGAGAACGTCTTCTACTACATGACGATCTACAACGAGCCGTACCAGCAGCCCGCCGAGCCGGAGAACCTCGACGTCGACGGCCTGCTCAAGGGTCTCTACAAGTACGCCGAGGCCCCGGAAGGCGACGGCCCGGAGGTGCAGATCCTCGTCTCCGGCGTCACGATGCCGGACGCGCTCAAGGCTCAGCAGCTGCTGGCCGAAGAGTGGGGCGTGCGGGCCGCGGTGTGGTCGGCGACGTCGTGGACCGAGCTGCGGCGCGAAGCCGTCGCGATCGACCACGACAACCTGCTCTACCCGGGCAGCGAGCCGCGCGTGCCGTTCGTGACCGAGAAGCTGCAGGGCGCGAACGGGCCGGTCGTGGCGGTGTCGGACTGGATGCGCGCGGTGCCGGACCTGATCCGCCCGTACGTCCCGACCGACATGCTGACGCTGGGCACCGACGGGTTCGGGTTCTCCGACACCCGGCCGGCGGCGCGGCGGAAGTTCCTGGTCGACGCCGAGTCGATCACCGTCGGCGCGCTGTCGATCCTCGCCAAGCGCGGCGAGGTCGAGCAGGCGAAGGTCCTCGAAGCGGCCACGAAGTACCGGCTCGACGACATCGCGGCCGCCGGGCCGCAGACGTCGGATTCCGGGAGCGCGTGACCTGGTGCTAGAAAGGAGCCCGGCAGACATCCGATGTCTGCCGGGCTCCTCTTGCCGCGTAGTTCGTTAGGGAGTTGATGAAGGTGACCAAGCGCCGCCTGCCGAAGCCGGCCGAGCTGAAGCAGATCCTGCGACCCAAGCCGATCGTCCTGAACCCGACCGAACGGCGGCTGGCGAACGCGCACACCATCGCCGACCTGCGGACGGCCGCGCGCAAGCGCACCCCGCGAGCGGCCTTCGACTACACCGACGGCGCCGCCGAGCTCGAGGACAGCCTGCTCCGCGCCCGGCAGGCCTACCGCCGGGTCGAGTTCCACCCGAACGTGTTGCGTGGGGTGTCCGATGTGGACACCACGCGGGAGATCCTCGGCAAGACCTCGGCGCTGCCGTTCGCCTTCGCCCCCACCGGGTTCACGCGGATGATGCAGCACGAGGGCGAGAGCGCGGTCGCGCGCGTCGCCGAGCGCAACGGCATCCCGATGGGCCTCTCGACGATGGCGACGACGTCGATCGAGGACCTCGCGGCGGCCGCGCCCGGCGCCCGCAAGTGGTTCCAGCTCTACGTCTGGCGCGACCACGCCGCCGGTGAAGATCTGATGAATCGGGCGTGGGAAAACGGCTTCGACACGCTCATGCTGACCGTGGACACCCCGGTCGGCGGCGCGCGCCTACGGGACGTCCGCAACGGCCTGACCATCCCGCCGGCGCTGACGCTCAAGACGTTCCTCGACGGCGCCACGCACCCGGCGTGGTGGTTCAACCTGCTCACCACCGAGCCGCTGAACTTCGCCTCGCTCAGCCACTTCGACGGCACCGTCGCCGAGCTGCTGAACAAGCTCTTCGACCCGACGCTCAACTTCGACGACCTCGACTGGGTCCGCCAGACCTGGCCCGGCAAGCTCGTGGTCAAGGGCGTGCAGAACGTCGACGACGCCCGCGACGTCGTCAAGCACGGCGCGGACGCCGTCCTGCTGTCCAACCACGGCGGCCGCCAGCTCGACCGCGCCCCGACGCCCCTGGAGCTCCTCCCGGCGGTGCTGGACGAGCTCCAGGGCGGCGCCGAGGTCTGGATCGACACCGGCATCCTCTCCGGCGGCGACATCGTCGCGGCGATCGCGCGCGGCGCGGACGCTGTGCTGATCGGCCGCGCGTTCCTGTACGGCCTGATGGCCGGGGGCGAGCGCGGGGTCCAGCGCTGCGTCGACATCCTGCGCACGGAGATGGTCCGCACGATGCAGCTGCTGGGAGTCCGGACCCTGAAGGACCTGACCCCGGGCCACGCCACCCTGCGTTAGTCAGACCTGCGCGAGGCCTCCGTCGACGAAGAACTCGACGCCGTTGACGAAGCTCGACTCCGCGGAAGCCAGGAACAGCGCGGCGGCCGCGATTTCGGCCGGTTCGCCGACCCGGCCGAGCGGGACCTGCGCCGCGAGGTTGTCGACCAAGCCCTGCTGCTCGTCCTCGGCGACGAGGCCGAGCAGGCCGGGGGTGCGCGTGGGCCCCGGGCTCAGGACGTTGACCCGCGTCCCGGTCCCCTTCAGGTCGACCGCCCAGCCGCGGGCGAGGTTGCGAACCGCGGCCTTCGTCGCCCCGTAGACGCTGAAGGCCGGGTCGACCCGGGTCGACGCCGTCGAGCCGGTGAGGATGATCGAGGCGTCCGGGTTCAGCAGCGGCAGCGCCTTCTGGACGGCGAAGATGACACCCTTGACGTTCGTGGCGAAGGTGCTGTCGAACTGCTCTTCGGTGATCTCGCCGAGCGGGGCGAAGCTGCCGCCGCCGGAGTTGGCCACCAGGACGTCCAGGCCGCGGCCGCGCTCGGCCACCGCGCGGTAGAGCTCGTCCAGGTCGGCCAGGTTCGCCGAATCCGCCCGCACCGCCGTCACGTCGCCGCCGATCTCGGCGACCGCGTCGTCGAGGGCCTCCTTGCGCCGGCCCGTGATGAACACGTGCGCGCCTTCGGCCGCGAACCGCTTCGCGATGGCGAGGCCGATGCCGGTGCTCCCGCCGGTCACGACGGCGGTCTTGTTTTCCAGGTTCACGATGCCCTCCGAGTTCTTGACTATCTCGTCCAGAACGTACGCCGTTCTGGACGAGATAGTCAAGAATGGGTAGGCTGATCTCATGGCGAGACCCCGGAGCTTCGACGAGGCAGCGGTCCTGCGCGCGGCCAGGGACCAGTTCTGGGAGCACGGCTACGCGGGCACGAAGGTCGACGACATCGCCACCGCGACCGGCCTCGGCAAGGGCAGCCTTTACGGCGCCTTCGGGGACAAGCACGCGCTTTACCTGCGCGTCTACGACTACTACTGCACCGAATCGACCGATGGCGTGCGGCACCAGCTCGAAGGCCCCGACAACACGGCCCTCCGGCGGCTCGGCGACCACGTGCGGGCCATCGCCGAGTCGGTCGCCGCCGACCGGGAGCGCCGCGGCTGCCTGATGGCGAAGGGCGCCGCCGAATGCTCGGAGCACGATGACGCCGTCGCCGCGCGGACCGGGCGGGCGTTCCACGACCTGCAGGACTACCTGACGGCGTGCATCGCGGGCGCCCAGCGCGCGGGCGACCTCGACGCCGGTGCGGACCCCGCCCACCTGGCCGGGCTCGTGCTGGCCGTCCTGCGCGGCCTCGAAGCGCTGGGCAAGGGCGGCGTCGAGCCGGCGGAGCTCCGCGCCATCGCCGAGACGGCGCTCGCCGTGCTGCCCCGGAAGTGAACGGCTGACGCGTTGGGCCAACCGGTCTCAAGTTCTTGACGGACCGACCGGTTTGTGACGAAGATCTCGGGCACCCGCCGAAAGGCCGTTTTCGCATCGTGGAAAACGGAGGTCGCCCGTGTTCGTGCAGGCAGTGTTCGTGCAAGACGTGACTCCCCTCGGCTCGCTGGGCTTGTCGGCGCTCGTCGCCGTGCTGCCGCTGGCCACCGTCCTCGTGCTCCTCGGCGCCGTCCGGATGCGCGCGCACCACGCGGCCCTGATCGGGCTGCTCGTCGCGCTCGTCGTCGGGATCGCCGCGTTCGGGATGCCCGTCGTGCAGGCCGTCTCCGGCGCGCTGCAGGGCGCCGCGTTCGGGCTGTGGCCGATCATGTGGATCGTCGTCAACGCGCTGTGGATCTACCGCCTCACCGTGCGGACCGGGCACTTCGACGTCCTGCGCCGCTCGTTCGGCCGGATCTCCGACGACCCGCGGATCCAGGCGCTGATCATCGCCTTCTGCTTCGGGGCCCTGATGGAGGCACTGGCCGGCTTCGGCGCGCCCGTCGCGATCAGCGCCGTGATGCTCGTGGCCGTCGGCTTCCACCCGGTGAAGGCCGCGGTCGTCGCGCTGGTCGCGAACACCGCCCCGGTCGCGTTCGGCGCGATGGGCACGCCGGTGGTCACCCTGGCCCAGGTCACCGGCCTGCCGCTGCAGGAGGTGTCCTCGATCGTCGGGCGCCAGACGCCGCTGCTCGCGCTGGTCGTGCCGCTGCTGCTGGTGCTCATCGTCGACGGCAAGCGCGGACTGAAGGACACCTGGCTGCCCGCGCTGGTCTGCGGGGTCGCGTTCGGGCTCGTGCAGTTCCTCGCGTCCAACTTCGTGTCGCCGCAGCTGGCCGACATCGGCGCCGCGCTCGCCGGCGCCGCCGCGCTCGTGGCGCTGCCCCAGACCCGCCGCCCGGTCCCGGCGGAGGTCCGGATCGGCACCGGCGGGACGGCGACCGCCGAGGAGCCGCCGCACGACTCCCGCAACGACGTCGTGAAGGCCTACCTGCCCTACGCGCTGATCATCGTGATCTTCTCGATCGCCGTCCTCCCACCGGTGAAGAAGCTGCTGGACAAGGCGACCTGGAAGTTCCACTGGCCCGGGCTGGACGTGGCCGGGCCGAACGGGAAACCGGTGTCCGGCAACACCTTCTCGCTGCCGTTCCTCAACACCGGCGGCACGCTCGTGCTCATCGCTGGCGTGCTGACGGCGGTGATCCTGGCCGTCCCGGCGAGCGGCACCGCGCAGGAGTGGCTGGCCACCGTCAAGGAGCTGCGGTTCGCGATCCTCACCGTCACCGGGGTGCTCGCGCTGGCCTACGTGATGAACCTGTCCGGCCAGACTCCCGCGATCGGCACGTTCATCGCGGCGGCCGGCGCCGGGCTGGCGTTCCTGTCGCCGGTGCTGGGCTGGTTCGGCGTCGCCGTCTCGGGTTCCGACACCTCGGCGAACGCGCTGTTCGGCGCGCTGCAGGTGACCGCGGCGACCAAGACCGGCCTGCCGGCGGACCTGCTGGCCGCGGCCAACAGCTCCGGCGGCGTCCTCGGCAAGATGGTGTCGCCGCAGAACCTCACGATCGCCTGCGTGGCCGCGAACCTGCCCGGTGAGGAGGGCAAGCTGCTGCGGAAGGTGCTGCCGTGGAGCCTGGGGCTGCTGCTGGTGATGTGCCTGATCGTGCTCGGGCAGAGCACGCCGGTGCTCAGCTGGATGCTGCCATGACCCCGGCCGAGGCCGCGACGCGCTTGGCGGAGCGGTTCCAGCTCCACCAGCCGTGCACGACGAGCCCGGCGAACACGATGTAGATCGCGGCCGAGAAGTACAGGCCGGAGGAGATCTGCAGCGGCACGCCGATCGCGTCGACGACCAGCCAGACCAGCCAGAACTCGACGAGCCCCGCGCCCTGCGCGCCGAAGGCGACGAGGGTGCCGACGAAGATCGCGGCGTCCGGCCACGGCGCCCAGGAGGCGTGCAGCGCGTCCAGGACCAGCGCCATCACCGTCGTGCCGACGACGAACGCGCCCAGCATGGCCAGCCGTTCGGCGAGCCGGCCCGAGCGGACGACGACGCCGAACACCGGGTCCTTGCGGCGCGTCCAGGCCCACCAGCCGTAGAGCGAGATGGCGAGGATGGCGACCTGCCGGGCGGCGAGCCCGCCGAGGTGCGCGGAGACGTAGACGGCGAACAGCAGCACGGTGGCCCCGACCTGCACGGGCCACGTCCACAGCGTGCGACGCTGCGCGAGGAACACGACCGCCAGCGCGAACACCTGCCCGGCGAGCTCGGCGATCGAGATCCACTGGCCCAGCACGGTGATTCCGTGGTGCAGCAGGAAGTCCACGGCACGCCCCTTTCGTCCTACCGCTCCCAACATGCTCCGCGGGAGGTGAATTCCCTAGGGAGTGTGAGGGGCGGAACATCCCACCTCGTGGACGTCCCCGACGCGCAGCGCGCCGCCGCGGACCACGCGCGCCTGCACGCCGAACGTCACGCCGTTCACCTCGGAGATCGTCTTCAGCAGCCCGGGCGCGGCGGGCAGCCCGCCGGCCGGCAGCCCGACCATCACGCAGCGGACGGCCTTGCGGAGCACCTCCAGCTCGACCTCGCCGATCCGGAGCCGCTCCCCCACCCAGGCTTCTTCGGGGAGCCCGGGCGCCGGGCCGGTGTCGAGCAGCAGGTTGGCCCGGAAGCGCCGCTCGTCGAGCGCGACACCCGGCGTGCGCTCGGCCAGCCAGGCCAGCGACGACGTCGTGACCAGGTGGACGGCGGCTTCGTCGTGGTGCGGGAGCTCGCCTTCCGCCACCAGCCTGACGCCCGGGAAGTCCAGCGCGGCGGCGAGCTCGGCGTGCACGCCGCCGTCGTCACCGCGCAGCACGCGCCCGTCCGGGAAGGTCAGCACCGGGACGTCGCCGTCGTAGCGGGCGGCGAACGCGGGCAGCCCCGGCATCCGCCGGAACCGGGTGGAGTTCTTGCCGCTGCCGAACTTGCCGCCGGGATCGTGGACCGCGTAGAGGCGGTCGCCGTCGAGGCCGCGCTCCCCGACCGCGACCTCGGTCAGCCGCTCCCCCGCCATCGACTTCACCGGATAGCGCCAGAGCGCCGCGACGACCCCCATCGCCCCAGGGTATCGGCCGCCCGCCCGTCTTGAATGGGTCATTCAGGTCTTCGGAGGTCTTGAATGACCCATTCAAGACTCGCCTGAACGGGAGCTTCCTCCTCCACCAAGCCCGAACGGAGTCGCGGGCCTCCCCCTAACGCAGTGAAAGACCCTTTCACCGCGTCCGACGCGGTGAAAGACTCGTTCATGACGTCGCCTGCGGCGCCTGGACCGGCAGGAGAAAGCCAGGAACGCGGGAACGGGCCCGGCGGCTTCCTCGTCCGCCGGGCCCGTTCCCGTTTTCACCGCTGCCGGATCAGACCGGCGGACGCGGGGTGCCCGCCGGCGGCGTCGGGGTGTTGTCCGCACCCACCGGCGTGCGCGGGCGCGCGGCGGTGCCCATCTCGCCGGTGCGCTGCTGCGGCGTCTCCAGCTGGTGCTCCATGTTCGCCATCCAGCCGCGCCAGCGGTCCTGGGCCGGCTTGATCAGGCCGCCGCCGAAGCCGACCACGATCACACCGCCGATCGTGGCGAGGACCGCGATCAGGACCGGGCCGGTGATCGCCGTCGCGATGTTCACCTGGCCGAGGGCCGCGATGATGCCGAACGCCATGATCAGCCAGTAGGCGCCGATCGAGAGCGGCCGCGCCGCGCCCCGGCCGGACAGCGCCGACGCGACGACGTCACGCACGACCTTCGCGATGGCCGCGGCCACCACGACGAGCACGAGCGCGACCACGATCCGCGGCAGGAACGCGATGATGTCGTTGAGCAGCTGGCTCACCGGGTTCGTCGGCCCGAACACGCCGAACGCCAGCTGCAGCGCGATCAGCAGGACGAAGTAGTAGACCAGTTTCACGAGGATCCCGGCCGCGTCGATCTTCTGGCTGCCGACGCTGCCGGAAAGCCCGGTCTTCTCGACGAGTTTCCCGAACCCGACCTTTCCGAGGACGAGCCCCAGCGCTTTCGAGATCGCCTTCGCGATCAGCCAGCCGATCAGCAGGATGATCAAGAATCCCACGAGTTTCGGGACGAACGTGGCCACCAGGTTCCACGCCTGCCCGAGCCCGTCCTTCAATTGCTGGCCCATATGACTCCCTCCACGGGTTTTGCGCCCGAATCTCCACCCGCGGATTCGGGGTGGTGCCGCTGTGTTGCACCGGATCGTTGATCAGGTACCCAGCGACGGCAACTCGTGCGCCCCACGATCGAGTGAGACGACTGGCGCGGAAAGATCACCGGTGGCCATACTGGTTCTACCGGTGGGGACCGGGGAGACGAGGCCGTCCGGCGCAGCGTAAACCGCGAGCGCCGGGCGGCCTCGAGCAATTATCGGACATCAGTGTTCCGGCCCCCGGACACCTGAGCGTCCGAGGGCCGGATGAACAATCGGCGAACCTCAGGCGGCGCGCAGGGCGTCGCGCAGTTTCACCTTCGCGCCGCTGCGCATGACCGCGTTCCGGTAGATCCGCGCGGCGAGCCAGATCAACCCCGGGATCATCAGCACCACGAGCCCCACCGACAACACGGCTTCCCAGACCGGGACCCCGCCCATCGCCAGCCGCATCGGCATCAGCGTCGGGGCGAACACCGGAATCACGGAAAGCACCTCGACGAACGTGTTCCCCGGGTCCGACGGCAGCACGGAAATGCCGACGACGTACCCGGCGATGACGAACATCAACGCGGGCATCGTCGCGCCGCCGACGTCTTCCTGGCGCGAAACCAGCGCGCCCAGCGCGGCGAACACGATCGAGTACATGAAGAACCCGAGCAGGTACCACACGATCAGCCAGACGACCGTGCCGACGGCGGCCGAAACGGAAATGGTGAGCACGCCGGACGCCAATCCGGCGATCACCCCGCCGGCCCCGATCACCAGCATCTGGATCAGCCCGACCACGCCGATGCCGAGCACCTTCCCGGCCATCAGCTGCCACGGCTTGATCGTCGACAGCAGCAGTTCCACGACCCGCGACGTCTTTTCCTCGACCACGCCCTGCGCCACGCTCTGGCCGTTGATCATCAGCGAGAGGTAGATCAGGATGCCCGCGGCGATGCCCAGCACCAGCTGCTGGCCGTTGTAGTCGTACGGCTGCTCCAGCGGCGGGTCCTCGATGAACTTCGCCGAGGCGATCGCCGCCTCGAACTGCGCGGGGTTCCCGCCCAGCGCGGTGATCTGCTGGTCGAGCGCGACCTGCCGGGACAGCAGCTGCAGGACGTTCGCGAGCTTGCCGTCGAGGTCCTTCTTCACCTGGACGTGCACGGTCTTGCCGTCGCCGGTGAGCAGCGCGTCGATCGAGCCGTCGGCCAGCTTGGCGCGCCCGGCGGCCTCGTCGGCGACCTGGGTGACGTCGATCCTCTCGTCGACGGCCTGGCCACCGGCCTTCAGCGACGCCGAGAGCGGCGCGGTCGCCGGCGTGTAGCCGACGGTCGAGTCGGCGCTGCCGCCGCCCGAGATCAGCTTGATCAGCACGATGCCGACCACGATCAGCAGCAGCATGACCACGGTGGTGACGCGGTAGGCCTTCGACTTGACGCGGGTGCCGATCTCGCGCGAGGCGACGAGGCCGACCGCGCTCATCGGGCTCATCCGCACGTCCGGGAGCGGCGTGCTCATGCGGGAACCTCCTCGGTCGTCACGACGGAACGGAACAGGTCGGCCAGCGAAGGCTGTTCGCGCGCGAACTCGCGCACCGGCCCGGAGGCCAGCGCCGCCTTGAGGACGTCCTGGTCGTCGGCGTCCTCCCCCAGCTCCAGCTCGGTGACCGTGCCCTTGCGGCCGAGCACCCGCACACCCGGGACGCCGTCGGCCCAGCCGTCACCGGCTTCGGGGACGTCGACGCGCAGCCGCACGGCGCCGCCGGAGCGCAGCTCGCCGACCGTGCCGACCTCGACCATCTGTCCACTCCGGACGATCCCGACGCGGTCGCACAGCCGCTCGACGAGGTCGAGCTGGTGGCTGGAGAACACGACCGGCACGCCCTCGGCGGCCTTTTCCTTGAGCACCGCGCTCATCACGTCGACCGCGACCGGGTCGAGGCCGGAGAACGGCTCGTCGAGCACCAGGATCCGCGGCTCGTGCACCAGCGCCGCGGCCAGCTGGACGCGCTGCTGGTTGCCGAGGCTGAGCTTCTGCACCTCGTCTTCGCGGCGGGCGGCGACGCCCAGCCGTTCGGTCCACTTCTCCGTCGACGTCCGCGCCTCGGCCGCGGACATGCCGTGCAGCCGCGCGAGGTAGGTCAGCTGCTCGGCGACCTTCATCTTCGGGTAGAGCCCGCGTTCTTCGGGCATGTACCCGATGTGGCGCCGCGTTTCGTGCGTCACCGGCCGCCCGTCGTAGCGGACTTCGCCGGCGTCGGCCGACAGCACGCCGAGCGCGATGCGCATCGTCGTGGTCTTCCCCGCCCCGTTGCTGCCGACGAACCCGAACAATTCGCCCGGCCGGACGTCGAAGGTCATTTCCCGCAAAGCGACCACGTCGCCGTAGCGTTTGGAGATCGCGTCGATCTCTAAACCGGTCATCCCGGTCCCCCATTCTCTTGTGTTCCCCGGTGCCCGCGATCCTAGGCAGTACGTGCACGCACCGCATAGCGTCCGGCGTTGCCACCGGGGGCTACGAAAGTTGCGGAGCACGTAGGATCGCGTCAGCCATGGATGGAACCCCCACGCCGCGCCGGGTGCCGAAGCACCACGGACTGTCCGCGAAGACGCTCCGGCGGCTCGAGCACGCGTCCGGCAGCCTGGCCAGCGCCAGCATCGCGGTGATGGAGCAGCGGCTGACCTGGTTCGCCCGGCTGCCCGCCGACCAGCGCGCGAGCGTGCTGCTGATCACCCAGGCCGGCGCCGCGGGGTTCGTCAGCTGGCTGCGGGACTCGGAGGAAGCGCTGAAGCTGACGACCGAGGCGTTCCGCGACGCGCCGGCCGAGCTCTCCCGGTGGATCAGCCTGCGCCAGGCCGTCGGCATGGTGCGGCTGGCGATCGAGGTTTTCGAAGAGCAGCTGCCCGATTTCGCCGCGAGCGAAGGGGAACGCGCGGCGCTGATCGAAGGAATCCTGCGGTACGGCCGGGAAATCGCGTTCGCGGCGGCCAATTCCTACGCCGCCGCGGCGGAAGCGCGCGGCGCGTGGGACGCCCGGCTGGAGGCGCTGGTCGTCGACGGCATCGTCCGCGGCGACGCCGAGGAGTCGGTCCTTTCGCGCGCCACGGCGCTGGGGTGGGACCCAACCGCGGCGGCGACCGTCCTGGTCGGCAACCCGCCGTCGGACGACCCGCCCGCCGTGGTGTTCGAGGTCCGCAGCCGCGCCGCCCGCGTCGGCCGCCCGGTGCTGCTCTCGGTCCAGGGCTCACGGCTGGTGGTCGTGGTCGGCGGGCCGACCGACGGCGGGGTGAAGGAGCGGGAAATCCTGGCGCGCATGTCGGTCGCGTTCGCCGAGGGCCCGGTGGTCGCCGGCCCGACGGTCCCGTCGCTGGCCGAAGCCCACCACAGCGCGACGGAGGCGCTCTCCGGGCTGCGCGCGGTGGTCGGCTGGCCGAACGCGCCCCGGCCGGTCCGGTCGGAAGACCTGCTGCCCGAGCGCGCGCTGTCCGGGGACGCCGAGGCCGAGCGCCTGCTGGTGGACTCGATCGCGCGCCCGCTGGAGGAAGCGGGCCCGACGCTGCAGCGCACGGTCGAGGCGTACCTGGAGAGCGGCGGCGTGCTCGAGACGTGCGCGAAGACGCTGTTCGTGCACCCGAACACCGTCCGGTACCGGTTGCGGAAGGCGGCGGAGCTGACCGGCTGCCAGCCGACCGACCCGCGGGACGCGCTGGTGCTGCGGATCGCGTTGACGGTGGGCAGGCTGGCCCGCGCCCGCGGCCTCTGGTGAGGGCCGCGTCACGTGATGGACTTAACAGCGAAAGGTGATTGAACCCGACAAGGCATCCGGGTTACGCGCGAGCTTCTCCGGCGCGTCTTTGGAGGGTTCCGACAAAGACGCCGCGTAGACACTGTGAGCGTCGGCATCCCGGGAAAGCACCCTCGCCGTGTTGTCTTAGAGGGTGACAGCAGCAGTCCTCGCTCCCGGTCAGGGGTCCCAGGCCCCCGGCATGTTCACGCCCTGGCTCGACCTCGACGGCGCGCGCGAGCGCGTCGCCCAGTGGTCCGACCACGCCGGGCTCGACCTGCTCCACCTCGGCACCGAGGCGGACGCGGACGAGATCCAGGACACCGCGGTCGCACAGCCGCTGATCGTCGCCCTCTCGCTGCTCACCTTCGAGCACCTGCAGGCCACCGCCCCGGTCGCCGCGGACGCGCCGGTCGCCGGCCACTCCGTCGGCGAACTCGCCGCGGCCGCGATCGCCGGCGTGCTGAAGCCCGAGGACGCCGTCGCGCTCGCCGCCGTCCGCGGCGCCGAGATGGCGAAGGCCTGCGCGCTCGAACCGACGTCGATGGCCGCGGTCATGCTCGGGGACCCCGAGCAGGTCGTCGCCTGGCTGGAAGAACGCGGCCTGACCGCCGCGAACCGCAACGGAGCCGGGCAGATCGTCGCCTCCGGCGCCGCCGACGCCGTCGCGAAGATCGTCGCCGAGCCCCTGGAAGGCACGAAGATCCGCGCCCTCAAGGTCGCCGGCGCGTTCCACACGCAGTACATGGCGCCCGCCGAAGAGGCGTTGCGCGCCCACGCCGCCGAGCTCACCCCGGCCGACCCCACCCGGCCGCTGCTGTCCAACGCGGACGGCACCGTCGTCACCAGCGGGGCCGAGTACCTGGAGCGCCTGGTCGCCCAGGTCACCCGGTCGGTCCGCTGGGACCTGACGATGGACGGCCTGGTCTCGCTCGGCGTCACCCGCACCGTCGAACTCGCGCCCGCGGGCACGCTGACCGGCCTGGTCAAGCGGCAGCTCAAGGGCGTCGTCACCACTACCACCGCGCTGAAGACGCCGGCCGAACTGGCCGCGCTGCGCCAGGAGGACGCCTCGTGACCGACCGACCGGCCCTGAGCCTCAACCCGGGCTCCCGCGGCAGCCGCGTGCTGGGCGTCGGCAGCTACCAGCCCGAGAAGGTCGTCACCAACGACGACCTCTCGAAGGTCATGGACACCAACGACGAGTGGATCCGGACGCGCGTCGGCATCATCGAGCGCCGCTTCGCCGACAAGGGCGAGCTGCTCACCGACATGGCGGTCGCCGCCGGCACCGCCGCGCTGGCCGACGCCGGGGTCGATCCGTCCGAAGTGGACACCGTCATCCTGCCGAACTGCACGATGCCGACGCCGATCCCGAACGCGGCCGCGCAGGTCGCCGCGCGGATCGGCATCCCGAGCCCCGGCGCGTTCGACCTCAACGCCGCGTGCGCCGGGTTCTGCTACGGCCTGGGCGTCGCCTCCGACCTGATCCGCGGCGGCTCGGCCAAGAAGGTCCTCGTGATCGGCGCCGAGAAGCTCACCGACTCGATCGACCCGACCGACCGCGCGAACGCGATCATCTTCGCCGACGGCGCCGGTGCCGCGGTCGTCGGCGCGTCCGACGAGCCGATGATCGGCCCGGTTTCCTGGGGCAGCGCGGGCGACCTGGTCGACCTGATCGGGATGACCGAAGAGAAGTTCATCTACCAGGAGGGCCAGTCGGTCTTCCGGTGGGCGACCACCCAGATCGCGCCGATCGCCCTGCGCGCGCTGGAGGTCGCCGGGCTGAAGCCGTCCGATGTGGACGTGCTGATCCCGCACCAGGCGAACCTGCGCATCGTCGAGGCGATCGCGAAGAAGCTGCGGGCGCAGGGCGCCCGTGAGGACATGGTCGTCGCGGACGACATCAAGTACTCCGGCAACACCTCGTCGGCGTCCATCCCCCTCGCGCTGGACCACATGCGCAAGGCCGGGACGGCGAAGTCCGGCGACGTGGTGCTGGCGGTCGGGTTCGGCGCGGGCTTGTCCTACGCCGGGCAGGCGTTCGTCTGCCCCTGACCACCGTTACGCTCCCCGCGGGCAATTTCGCCCGCGGACCAGAGACCCCAGAAACACCGAGAAGGGAACTACCCCATGGCTGACAACGCTGAGATCCTCGCCGGCCTCGCCGAGATCGTCGAAGAGGTGGCCGGTGTGGCTCAGGACGACGTCACCGCCGAGAAGTCGTTCGTGGACGACCTGGACATCGACTCGCTGTCGATGGTCGAGATCGCCGTGCAGGCCGAGGACAAGTTCGGCGTCAAGATCCCGGACGACGAGCTCGCCAACCTCAAGACCGTGGGCGACGCCGTGAACTACGTTTCGGCCAACTCCAAGTAAGTCCTCTTCCCCTCCTTGAGGAGACTCCCATGAGCAACATCGACGTCGTGATCACCGGTCTCGGCGCCACCACACCGCTCGGCGGGGACGTGACGTCCACCTGGGACGGTCTGCTGGCCGGGCGGAGCGGGGTCCGGGCGATCGAGGCCGACTGGGTCGAGGAACTGCAGCTGCCGGTCAAGATCGGCGGTCAGCTGGCCGTCGATCCCTCGGAGGTCCTCCCGCGGGTGCAGGCCCGCCGGCTCGACCGCTGCGAGCAGGTCGCGCTGATCGCCGCGCGTCAGGCGTGGGCCGACGCCGGGTACAGCGAGCCGACCGACGAGCACACCGACGTCGACCCCGACCGCCTCGGCGTGTCGATCGGCACCGGCGTCGGCGGCCCGGTCACCCTGCTCACCCAGAACGATCTGTTGCACCAGCAGGGTCTCCGCAAGGTGTCGCCGCTGACCGTGCCGATGCTGATGCCGAACGGCCCGGCCGCGCACGTCGGCATCGACCTGAAGGCGCGGGCCGGCGTGCATTCGCCGGCTTCGGCCTGCGCTTCGGGAGCCGAAGGCATCGCGAGCGGGGTCGAGATGATCCGCTCCGGCCGCGCCGACGTCGTGGTCGCCGGGGGTGCCGAAGCGTGCATCCACCCGATCACGCTGGCCGGGTTCGCCCAGGCCCGCACGGTGTCCACGCGCAACGACGACCCGGGCGCGGCCTCGCGGCCGTTCGACGCCAACCGGGACGGCTTCGTCCTCGGCGAAGGTTCCGGCGTGGTCATCCTGGAGCGCGCGGACCTGGCGAAGGCCCGCGGGGCGCGCATCTACGCGACGATCGCCGGGCACGGCATCACCTCGGACGCCTACCACATCACCGGCAACCACCCCGAGGGCATCGGCCAGATCGCCGCGATGCGCGCGGCGATGAAGATGGCCGGCGTCACCGCGGCGGACGTCGGGCACGTGAACGCCCACGCGACGTCCACTGTGGTCGGTGACATCGGCGAGGCGGCGGCGATCCGCAACGCGGTCGGGGAACACCCGGTCGTGACGGCGCCGAAGGGCGCGCTCGGCCACCTCGTCGGCGGCGCCGGCGCGGTCGAGGGGATCATCACGATCCTGTCGCTCTACCACGGCATCGTGCCGGCCACGATGAACCTGACCGACCTGGACCCGCGGGTGCAGCTGGACGTCGTTTCGGGTGAGCCGCGCAAGGTCGAGCTGACCGCGGCGATCAGCAACTCGTTCGGCTTCGGCGGTCACAACACCGCCCTGCTGTTCACCCCCGCGGCCTGACGGACGCGAAAGAAAAGGGGCCCGGCTTCGGCCGGGCCCCTTTTTTCGTCAGCACTTTTCGTGTTCGGGCGGCGGGCCCTTGTCGATCGAATCGATCTTCAGCGCCGCCTGCTCGACGACCATCGGCAGCACCAGCCGCCACTTGATGCACGGCTCCTGGAAGAACTGCGGGGCGTCCTCGGGGTTCTGCACGCTGGTGAACCCGACCAGGACCCGCAACGACGAGCCGGAGCCACGCTCGATCCGGTAGACGACGGCGTCCCGGTCCTTTGTGGTCCGGATGCCGTTCTTCCAGGCGGTGAGTGACTGTTCGGCCACCCGCTGTGCGCTGACCACGCTCGTCCACTGCTGGTACTGCTTGGTGTTGATGGCCGAGAAGTACGTCTCGATGACCCGGCGGACGGCGTCGGCCTGCGGGTGCGCCCGCGCGTCGTCGGTCATCCGCACGGCGTCCGCGGCGGCCGGCTCGCCACTGCCCGACGTCGACGGCGGCAAAACCGCGGCGGAGGTGTCGTCGGCCGACTGGTCGGGACGGCGGTAGAGCTCGCGCGCGAGCAGGCCGGCCCCGACGGTCACGGACAGCACGACGACCACGACGGGCACCAGCCAGCGCTGGCGAGAGCTGGGGGCGGGGGTGGTCACGCCGTGAGCGTACCGGCCCCCGTCCCGCGGCTACCCGACCTGGTGCAGCCAGGTCACCGGGGCGCCGTCCCCGGCGTGGCGGTAGGGCTCGAGCGCCTCGTCCCAGCTCGCGGCGAGGAGTTCGTCGAGCTTGTGCGCGAGGGACTCACCTCCGCGGGTCATGGCGACGAGGGCGCGCAGCTGGTCTTCGCCCACCACGATGTCGCCGTTGGCGCTGGTCCGCCCGTGCCACAGGCCGAGGCCGGGCGCGAAGCAGTACCGTTCGCCGTCGACGCCCGCGCTGGGCTCTTCGGTCACTTCGAACCGGATCATCGGCCACGCCTTGAGGGCGGACGCCAGTCTGGCGCCGGTGCCCGCGGGCGCGCGCCAACCGCATTCGGCGCGAAGCTGACCCGGACTGGCCGGCTGCGCCGTCCACTTCAGGTCAACGCGGGCACCCAGGGTGCCCGAAATGGCCCACTCGACGTGCGGACACACCGCAGACGGCGACGAGTGGACGTACACCACACCTCGGGTGCTGCCACGGGTGCTCACTGCTACCTCCGCTTGTTGCTCGACGAGGGACGTCTTCCCCTACGCCCTGACTCGAGCTGCGGAACGGCTTCAGTGCGGCTCCCGAATGCCGCCTCCGATGCGTTGAAGCACATTCTGCACCCCAACCGTGCTGTTTGGCCACATGAACACCACAAGTCACCCGGGGCACCACTTTCGGAGGGCACGCGGCCGCGTCGTCCCCGTGTCGCACGATGGATACGGCCACGCGCGCTAGCGTGATGACCCGGAACGACGAGCAGGGAGGGGTTTTCGGTGCGACTGGTGCGCCTGGAGCGGCAGCAGTCCCGGGTGGCGGACGACATCCGGGCGGCACTGGCATCCCTGGGCCGCGGCAGCACCGTGATCGGCGGCATCGCCCTGATCGGCGTCGGCACGGTGACGGACCGCCCGATCGAAGCGGTGGTCATCCTGCCCCACGGCGTGATCATCGTCATCGGCGTGGACCTCCCGGACCCGGCCCTGCGCCTGGAAGCCCCGCTGGGAGCGTCGTGGCGCGCGGACGGCTGGCCCCTGGTGGCCGACGACGACGCGGTCAACCCGGCCACGGAGGCCCTGGACGTCTCCCAGGCGTGCGAGCGGAAGATCGCGGCGGTGGTCCCGGGCACGGCCCCGGTGGGCACGATCATCGCGGTGGGCCCGTACGTGGAGACGGTCGACCAGCCGGCGAGCGACCTGGCCGGCCCGGTCCGCGTCCTGCACCCGACCCCGACGACGATGCTGGCGGCGACGGTCTCGCTGGCAACAGCGCACCGGCCCCGGTCGGTCGACCAGGTCAGGGCGCTGATCCGCGGCCTGGCCCCGGAGGCCCCGGAGTTTTCGGACGACATCCTGGTGGGCGAGGGTTTCAGCCGCTTCACGGACGACGCGCCCCCGGAGTCCCTTTGGGACAGCGGCCCGGAGGTCCCGAAGCAAACGGCGAGCCCGGCGGCCGCCGCCGGCCCGGCCGCGGCTTCGGCCCCGTCCGGCGTGTCCGATTGGCGGACCGCGACCCCGGTCCCGCCCCAGCCCCAGCCCGAGCCGGTGCCGATGCCGGTGCCGGTGCCGGCCGAAGCGCCCGTCGCCGAGCCCGAAACCGCACTCGCCGACACCAGTGCGGCCCCCGAACCCGCACTCGCCGAGCCCGCACCGGAGCCAGAACTCCTTCCGGCCGCCGAGCCCACGGCCGCCGAGCCCGCCGCACCGCTCGCGGAAATAGCAGTCGCGCCAGAGCCGGAACTCCCACCGGCCGAACCCGCGCTCGCCGCACCGCTCGCGGAAGCCGAGGTCGCGCCGGAGCGGGAAGCTCCCGCCACCGACGCCACGCCTGCCGAGGCCGCGCCGAACCCGCCCACCACCTCCGAAACCGCGGCCGCTCAGCCCACGCCGAACCCACCCGCCACCTCGGAAACCCCGCCCGCCGAGGCCGTGCTGAGCCCGTCCGCCGCTTACGGAGCCGTGCCCGAGCCTCCCACCGCCGAACCCGCGGCTGCCAAGCCCATGCCGGCACCTCCCGCCGCCGATACCTCGCCCGCCAAGCCCGCGCCGCAGCCGAAACTCCCCATCGCCGCCGAAATCTCGCTCGCCGAGGTCGCGTCGGCTCCGGACCCCGCGCTCGCGGACACCGAACGCACCGAAGTCCTCCCCCTCGCACCGCCGGTGTTCCCGGGCACCGAAGCACCGAAGTCCACCCGGCCGAGTGAGCCCGCACCGTCCACCCCGGACACCGAGCGCACCGAGCGCACCGACAAGCTCCCCCTCCCCGCAGCACGAGCGCCACAGCCCTCGCCGCAGCCGCGACCCCGACCCCAGCCCCAACCGGAAGAAACCTCCCGCACCGTCCGCTGGCTCCCCCTCGGCGCCATCGGCCTGCTGGTGCTCCTGGTCGTCGCCGCGATCGCCGTCGCCACCACCGGGGACGACACCGCCGCCGCGCCGACCGGGCCGCCCACGCCCGGTACCCAGCCGCCGCCGGCCAGTCCGAGCAACGCCGCTCCCGCGCAGAGCCTGCAGTTCGCCCTGCGCGCCGCCGACGCCGATCAGCGGTGCGCATCGCACGCCTTCGGGGACGCCCAAGCCAGCCTGCAGCGGACCAGCTGCTCCGGGGTGCGGCGCGCCAGCTACGCCGCGACCGTCGACGGGCGGCCCGGGGCCGTCACCGTCGGGATCGTCCAGTTCCCCGACGCCTCGCAGGCGGCCGCCTTCAAGGCCGTCGCGGACACGCCGGGCGGGGGCGGCATCCTCGACCTCGCCACCGAGACCGGCAAGTGGGGCGACACCGCCCCGCCGCGCTTCGAGAACGCCGCCTACGCCTCCAAGGTCGAAGGCACGTCCGTGCGGCTGGTGCAGGCCGTCTGGGCGCCGGGACCGTCCACTCCGGACGATCCCGGCCTCGGCCGCGCCGCGAAGGCGGCGCTCGACCTGCCCACGCAGTGACTCAGAGCCCGTAGGCCTCGAGCAGCCGCAGCCACACCTCGCTGATCGTCGGGAACGACGGCACCGCGTGCCACAGCCGGTCCAGCGGCACCTCGCCGACGATCGCGATCGTCGCCGAGTGCAGCAGCTCCGAGACGTCCGGGCCGACGAACGTCACGCCGAGCAGCACGTTCCGCTCGGTGTCGACGACGATCCGGGCCTTGCCGGTGTAGCCGTCCGCGTGCAGCGACGAGCCCGCCACCGCGATGTCGATGTCGACGACCCGGTCGGCCGACCCCGGCCGCGCGTCCGCCAGCCCGACCGCCGCGACCTCCGGGTCGGTGAACACCACCTGCGGCACGGCGTGGTGGTCGGCCGTCGCGGTGAAGCGGCTCCACGGCGCCGGAGCCACTTCGGTCCCCGCCGCCAGCGCCGCCACCGTGTCGCCGGCCGCGCGGGCGCCGTACTTGCCCTGGTGGGTCAGCGGGGCGCGCCCGGTGACGTCGCCCGCCGCGTACAGCCAGCCACCGTCCACTGCGGACACCCGGCCGGTGTCGTCGACCTCCAGCGCGGAGCCCGCCTCGACGCCGAGCGTCTCCAGGCCGAGCCCGGCGGTCGCGGGACGGCGCCCGGTCGCCACCAGGAACTCGTCGACGACGACCGTCTCGCCGTCCTTCAAGGTCAGCTCGGTGCCGGCCGCCCCGGCGGCGACCCGCTCGACGCCCGACTCCGTGTGGACGTACACGCCGGCTTCGCGCAGCCCGTGCAGCACGAGGTCGCCGGCGAAGTGCGCGTTGCGCGGCAGCGGGCGCTCGCCGGAGATCACCAGGTGCACCTCGGAGCCGAGCGAGGCGAACGCCTGCGCCATCTCGACACCGACCACACCGCCGCCGAGGACGCCGAGCCGCGCCGGGACCGACTCCGCCGACGTCGCTTCGCGCGAACCCCACGGCCGGATCGTGTCGAGGCCCGGGATCTTCGGCGTGCTGGGCACGCTGCCCGTGCACACGATCACCGCGTGCCGCGCGGTCAGCACGCGGTCGCCGCCGACGGTCACCTCCCGCTCACCGGTGATCGCGCCGTGCCCGCGGACCGGTTCGATGCCGGCGCCGCGCGCCCAGTCGACCTGTCCCGAGTCGTCGCCCTTGCCGGTGAACCAGTCACGGCGCGCGAAGACCGCCTCCGGGTCGACCCGGTCGCCGACCGGCACGCCGGGCACGCGCTTAGCGGCGGCGAGGAGGTTTCCCGGCCGCAGCAACGCCTTGCTCGGGATGCAGGCCCAGTACGAGCACTCGCCGCCGAAGCGTTCGTGCTCGACGAGGGCGACCTTCAGGCCGCCGCGAGCGGCCCGTTCGGCGGCCACCTCCCCCACCGGGCCCGCGCCGATCACCACTACGTCAAAAGTCTGTGCAGCCATGGGTTCAGCGCACACCACCGCGCGGGATCGCGCAAGCCAGCGGCTATCCTCGTCAGGAAGCTGCAAGTTTTCCTCGGCGGTACCGGGTGCCGTCGGCCCGGTGCGCGCGAAGACCGGAGCACGGGAGGTTGTCGTGGCCAAGAACACGGCTGTGCGGGTGCTGGATGATCTGACCGGCGAGGCCGCGGCGGAGACGGTCGGGTTCGGGCTGGACGGCATCGACTACGACATCGACCTCTCCTTCGCCAACGCCGACGCGCTGCGCGAGCTCCTGCAGCGCTACGCCGACGCCGGCCGCCGCACCGGGGGCCGCAAGCGCCGTCCGCGGATCGTGCCGGGCGCCAAGCGGCCCCGTGCGAAGGCCGCGGTGAAGAAGACCACCACCAAGACCACTGCCAAGACCACGAAGGCGGCGCCGAAGGCCGCGGCCAAGGCGAAGACGGCCACCGCGAAGGCCGAACCGGCGAAGACCACCCGCACCCGGAAGGCGGCGGAGCCGAAGAAGACCACGCGCGCGACGACGCGGAAGGTGCCCGGCGTCACGTTTTCGGCCGCCGAGTAAGTCCACTGTAGACAGCGATCAGGCCGCGCGCTGGGCGCCGTCCGCGTGCCACGACGGGTAGTGGTAGCGGGTGTGCAGCAACGCCCGCTGCCGCGTCCGTTCGGCCTCGGTCGGCGGGCGCGGCACGAAGGTCCCGAGGATCTGCGAAGCCGCCGCCCGCACCGCCGCCTCGACCGCCGGGAAGCCGGGCCGGACGCCGTGCTCGGCCAGCGACGCGACCGGGCTGCGGTGCGAATCGAGGGGCCGCGGGTCCGCCGGCGCGCTCGTCAGGTAGCGCCCGACCAGCGCCGCCGACGTCTCGACCAGCAGCGTCGAGTGCGCCAGCAGCCCGGTCTTGGTGCGGAACACGGCGAACCCGCACAGCTTCGCGTCGCCGATGAACAGCCCGCGGTCGCCGATCCGCGGCACCAGGCCGAGCTGGTCGACGGCGGCGCTCATCACCTGGCCGAGCGCCTCCAGCGGCCGGTCGGCCGGGCCGGGCAGCACCAGGGTCACGTTCAGGTTGCCCGGGTCGTGGAACACGGTGCCGCCGCCGCTGGCCCGCCGCAGCACCGGGACGCCGTCGCGCTCGCACTCCGGAACGCGCACCTCGCGCGCGATCCGCTGGCCGCGCCCCACCACGACGCAAACCGGGTTGCGCCAGAGCCACAGGACCGGTGACTCGGGCGCAACCCGGAGGAGTGCTTCGTCGAACGCGAGGTTCTCGGCGGGGTCGGTGAACGCGGCACGCACATCCGACCCGGTCGTCATAACGCCTTGAGTTCCTCCACGATCTCGCCCACCGACGACTTGGCGTCCCCGAAGAGCATGCTGGTCTTCGGATCGTAGAACAGGTCGTTGTCGATACCCGCGAAGCCGGAGCTCATGCCGCGTTTCAACACGATCACGGACCGGCTTTCGTTGACCTTGAGGATCGGCATCCCGTAGATCGGCGAGCTCGGGTCGGTCTGCGCCGCCGGGTTCGTGACGTCGTTCGCGCCGATCACCAGCGCGACGTCGGTCTGGGCGAACTCGGAGTTGATCTCGTCCATCTCCTTGAGCTGCTCGTAGGGCACGTCGGCCTCCGCGAGCAGCACGTTCATGTGCCCGGGCATCCGGCCGGCGACCGGGTGGATCGCGTACGCGACCGTGATGCCCTTCTTTTCCAGCAGCTTCGCCATCTCGCGGACGGTGTGCTGGGCCTGCGCCACGGCCATGCCGTAGCCGGGCACCACGACGACCTTGCTCGCGTACGCCATCTGGATCGCCGTGTCGGCCGCGCTGGTCGAGCGCACCGGGCGCTCTTCCTTCGTCCCGCTGCCGGCCGAGACCGCCGGGCCGCCGCCGAAGCCGCCCGCGACGATCGCCGGGATGGACCGGTTCATCGCCTTGGCCATCAGATTGGTCAGGATCGAGCCGGACGCGCCGACGATCATGCCCGCCACGATCAGCGCCGTGTTGTCCAGCGCCAGGCCCATCGCCGCGGCCGACAGGCCGGTGAAGGCGTTGAGCAGCGAGATGACGACCGGCATGTCCGCGCCGCCGATCGGCAGCACGACGGTCAGGCCGAGGATGCCCGCCGCGACGAGCAGCCCGACGATGAGCAGCCAGGAGTCGCCGCCGGCGATGATGGCCACCGCGCAGGCGAGCGCGACCAGCAGGAACAGCGCGTTGACCGGCTGCTGCAGCTTGCCCATGCTGATCGGGCGGCCGCTGATCAGTTCCTGGAGCTTGCCGAACGCCACGTTCGAGCCCCAGAAGGAGATCGACCCGATGATCGCGGCGAACAGGGACGCGATCGCGATGTAGGCCGGTTCGTGCGCGTAGCCGTCGGTCGAGTTGAACTCCACCCACGCGATGAGCGCGACCGCGCCGCCGCCGACGCCGTTGAACAGGGCCACCATCTGCGGCATTGCCGTCATCTTGACCTTGCGCGCCGACGGGACGCCGACCACCGCGCCGATCGCGACGCCGAGGACGATGAGCAGCCAGTTGCCCATGCCCGGGGTGAGCAGGGTGGCGAGCACCGCGATGCCCATGCCGACCGCGGCGATCCAGTTGCCGCGGACGGCGGTGCGCGGGCCGGTCAGGCCCATCAGGCCGTAGATGAAGAGCGCGAACGCGATGATGTAGAGGATCGCGACGAAGTCGGTCACTTCTGCTCCTCCTCATCGGCGGGAGCGGGCTTCTTGCCCTTGAACATCGACAGCATCCGGTCGGTGACCAGGAAGCCGCCGACGACGTTGATCGTGCCGAAGGCGATGGCGATCACCAGCAGGATCTTGTTGAAGACGCCGTCGACGCCGAGGCCGAGCACGACCAGCCCGCCGAGCAGCACGATGCCGTGGATGGCGTTGGTGCCGGACATCAGCGGCGTGTGGAGGGTGTTGGGCACCTTGGAGATGACGGCGAAGCCGACGAACCCGGCGAGCACGAGCACCGCGAGGTTCTGCACCAGGGGACTCATGCCGGGCTCCCTTCGCGCCCGGCCACGCAGGCACCGGCGACGATCTCGTCTTCGAAGTTCAGCTCCAGCGCGCCTTCCTTCGTCACCAGCAGCTCCAGCAGCTCGGTGACGTTGCGCGCGTACAGCTCGCTCGCGTGCGAAGGCATTTCGGCGGGCAGGTTGAGCGGGGACGAGATGGTGACGTCGTGCTCCACGACGTCCTCGCCCGGCTTGGTCAGCTCGCAGTTGCCGCCGGTCTCGCCCGCGAGGTCGACCACGACCGACCCGGCGGGCATGCCCTTGACGGCGTCCGCGGTGACCAGCGTCGGTGCCTTGCGGCCCGGCACCAGCGCGGTGGTGATCACGACGTCGAACTTCGTGATGGCCTCGGTGAGCCGCCGCTGCTGCTCCTCGCGCTCCTCGGCCGTCAGCTCGCGGGCGTACCCGCCTTCACCGACCGCTTCGATGCCGAGGTCGAGGAACTGCGCGCCGAGCGACTTGACCTGCTCGGCGACCTCGGGCCGCACGTCGTAGCCGGTGGTCTGCGCGCCGAGCCGCTTCGCCGTGGCGAGCGCCTGCAGGCCGGCGACACCGGCGCCGAGCACCAGCACCTTGGCCGGCGGGACCGTGCCCGCCGCGGTGGTGAGCATCGGGAAGAAGCGCGGGAGCTTCTGCGCCGCGAGCAGCACGGCGCGGTAGCCGCCGATGCTGGCCTGCGACGACAGCGCGTCCATCGCCTGCGCGCGGGAGATCCGCGGGATCGCCTCCATCGCGAACGCGCGCAGGCCCGCTTCTTCGAGCTTCGCGAGCCCCTCCGGGTTGCCGCGCGGGTCGAGGAAGCCGACGAGCACGGATCCCCGGCTCAGCTTCGCGACTTCCTCCGGCGCGGGCGCGTTGACCTTCACGACGATCTGCGCGCCCCACGCGTCGCCGAGCTCGGCGCCCGCTTGGGTGTACGCGTCGTCACTCAGGTGCGCCCTGGCCCCGGCACCCGGTTCGACGACCACGCGCAGCCCTCGCTGCGCCAGCCGCCCGACCAGTTTGGGCACCATCGCCACCCGGCGCTCCCCGGGGCGTGACTCGGTCACCACACCCACGGTGAGCTGCTGACTCTGTTCGCTGTCCGTCACACGACCTCCTCATCGGCGAGGCACGGTCCGAGGGTTGTACCACGCCGGACCGACAGTCCCCAGTGACGTGAGTCGCAAGTCTCGGGGTTCTGCCGGGAAATACGAACGTCGTGCGGGAAACGTTCAGCGAGTTTTCCAGTGCGGGATGCCGAGCAGGATCAACCGCAGCCGTTTTTCCGCCGTTCCGGTGATTTTCGCGTCTTCACCTGGGCGGGCTTCCAACAGTTCGACGGTCGTCGTGATCATCACGGAAACGATCAAGTCGGCCAGCATGTGCAGGTCTTCGGTGCTCCACGACCGCAGCGGCGCGAACCGGGCCAGGTCGATCGCCAGATCGCCGGAGAACATGCGCAGTTCGACGGCGATGGCGCGGGCGAGCGGCCCGCCGCCGTAGCGCTCGCGGGTCAGGAACCGGAAATGGTCCTCGTTCGCGCGCACGAATTGGTGCACGGTGGCCACCGAGGCGCTGATCATCCCCTGGTAGGTGTCCGGGTCGGTGCGGGCGGAGCGCATCATGCCGCGCAGCGTCCGCGTCGCTTCTTCGACGAGCGCGACGCCGAGTTCCTCCATCGTGGCGAAGTGCCGGTAGAACGCCGTCGGCACCAGGCCCGCGCCCTTCGCGACCTCACGCAGGGAGAGTGTGGCGAAGGGGCGGTCGGCCAGCAGGTCGAGGGCGGCGTCCAGCAGCGCTTGACGCGTGCGCTGCTTGCGCTCCTGACGGCTCACCGGCTCCTCTGACACATCGACCAGCGTACGGATGTCCACCGCGTTGCTCACGTCACATCCTCGCCTTCCCGCGTTGACAGCGGCTCCACTCCTGCAGTGCACTGTTCAGTGTACAGTCGTTCACTGTAATCGAGGAGGACGAGATGACGGCGCTCATCCCCCGGCGGGTGCGCAGCCTCGCCTCGCTGGCCGAGGCCCTGCTGACGCCGCACGGGATGGACCGGTACCTGGAGCTCGTCGACCCGATGCTGGTCCGCCGCGAGATCCGCGGGCTGGTCACGGCGGTGCGCAAGCAAACGCCGGACAGCGTCACCCTCACCGTACGGCCGAGCCGCGCGTGGCCGGGCTTCACCGCCGGCCAGTACGTCCGCGTGCAGGTGGAGATCGACGGCGTCCGGCGCACGCGGTGCTATTCGCCGTGCGGTTCGCAGTACGACGGCGAACTGGAGTTCACGGTCAAGGAGCAGGGCCTGGTGTCCGGGCACCTCAACCGCGCGCTCGGCGTCGGCTCGGTCGTCAACCTGTCCACTCCGGACGGCGGCTTCACGTTGCCCGCCACCCGGCCGGAGCGCGTGCTGCTGATCGCGGGCGGCAGCGGCATCACGCCGGTGCTCGCCATGGCGCGCACCCTGGTCGACGAGGGCCACACCGGCGAGATCGTGTTCGTGCAGTACTCGAACGGCCCGGCCGACGCGCTCTACCGCACCGAACTGGCCGAGCTCGCCGCGCGGCACCCGGGCCTGCGGGTCGTGCACGCCCACACCCACGCCGAGGGCGGCGAACTGCACGGCTTCTTCTCCCCGGCGCACCTCGACCAGGTGGCGCCGTGGTTCCGCGACGCGGAGACGTTCGTCTGCGGCCCGAAGCCGCTGATGGACGCGGTGCGCGAAAAGCTCGGTGAACGCGTGCACACCGAAGAGTTCACGCCGCCGGCGTTGACCTTCGACACGGCGAACGCGGAAGGCCAGGTGCGCTTCAAGCGCAGTGGCCGGGAGTGCGCGAATTCGGGGAAGCCGTTGCTGGAGCAGGCCGAGGAGGCCGGGCTCTCGCCGGAGCACGGCTGCCGGATGGGCATCTGCTTCTCCTGCACCCAGCTCAAGACCGCCGGGCGCGTCCGCAACGCGCGCACCGGCGAGATCTCCGGCGACGAAGACGAAGAAATCCAGCTCTGCATCTCCGTCCCCGTCGGGGACGTCGAGATCGACGCGTGAGGAGACTGCCATGACGGGACTGCAGGACCGGCTGACCCCGGACCAGGTCGAGGAGTTCGGCCGCGAGCTCGACGCGCTGCGCCAGCGGATCGTCGACGACCTCGGCCAGGAGGACGTCGACTACATCCACAACGTCATCAAGACCCAGCGCGGGCTCGAGGTCGCGGGCCGGGCGCTGCTGTTCGCCGGGTTCTTCCCGCCCGCGTGGCTCGCCGGCGTCGGCGCGCTGTCGGTGGCGAAGATCCTCGACAACATGGAGATCGGCCACAACGTCATGCACGGCCAGTACGACTGGACGCGCGACCCGGCGCTGAGCTCGCAGCGCTTCGAGTGGGACACCGTGGCGCCGGCGGAGAACTGGCGGCACTCGCACAACTACATCCACCACACGTACACGAACATCGTCGACAAGGACCGCGACGTCGGCTACGGCATCCTGCGGATGGACACCGCCCAGAAGTGGCACCCGTACTACCTGGGCAACCCGGTGTACGCGACGCTGCTGGCGCTGTTCTTCCAGTGGGGCGTGATGCTGCACGACCTCGAGGTCGAGAACGTCGTCAAGGGCGAGCGGTCGTGGGCCGACAACGTGCCGGTCCTGAAGAAGATCCTGCGCAAGGCGTCCCGGCAGGTCGGCAAGGACTACGTCCTCTTCCCGCTGCTGACGGGTCCGCTGGCGCCGCTGACGTTCCTCGGCAACGCGACGGCCAACCTGACGCGCAACCTGTGGGCGTTCGCGATCATCTTCTGCGGCCACTTCCCCGCCGACGTCGAGAGCTTTACCGAAGAGGAGACGGCTTCGGAGTCGCGCGGCCAGTGGTACCTGCGCCAGATCCTCGGCTCGGCGAACATCTCGGGCAGCCCGCTGTTCCACATCATGAGCGGCAACCTGTCCCACCAGATCGAGCACCACCTGTTCCCGGACATCCCCGCTCGCCGCTACCCGCAGATCGCGGGCGAGGTGCGCGCGATCTGCGAGAAGTACGGCCTGCCGTACCACACGGGGCCGCTGCACAAGCAGCTCTGGTCGGTCGCCAAGAAGATCGTGAAGCTGGCTCTCCCGCAGACTTCGCCGTCGCCGACTACCGTGGAACCCGACCGGCAGCTCCGAGCAGCGTGAGGGTGACATGGTGGGCCAGTTCGAACGAGACAAGGACACCCTGCAGGTGATCACCGAATCGGCCGCGACGCACGTCGGCAACATAGCGTCGATCATCACCGGCGCGATCCGCGACATCGCCCGCGAAACGGGCGACTGGCTCACGGACGTCATCGAGATGCGCGAGGCCGCGCAGCGCGCCCGGGAGGACGACCCGGACACCCCGTGACCCGACCTTCGTGAAGGCCACCTCGAGGAACCCAGCGTTCCTCAAGGTGGCCTTCACGGCTTTCGCGGTCCGGAACTGTCAGTGGTCCCCGGTAGCGTGGAAGACGGGGGGGCGCCCCCGCGGGCACCGGTCGTCCGCGCCGGCTTCCGCGATTTCTCGGCCGGCCGCCGAACCGACCCGTCTGCGGACCGCCGCTCCACGCCCCACCGCAACGGCAAGAGCGGCGCCCCGCGAGCCCGGTCATCCGCACCGGGCCACCTCCGCTCGCCGCGCAGGTCGCGAATGACTCATTCGCGACCTCCGAGGTCCCCAGCGAGTCATTCGCGACGCGAGCGAGCCGCCTCGCCGACCGCGGAGAGCCCGGCCCGGGACGTCATGAACGACCCTTTCACGTCACCAGACGCCGTGAACGACCCGTTCACAACATCCGAACCGGCCCCAACCCGGGCGCTTCCCCGAGTCCGCCCCGGGGGAAAACCGGATGGGCAACGCTCCCCACCCCGGCGAAACTGAACGCGTGACCAGCCTCGACCTGCCCCGTCCCCACCCGCTCCGCCGGGTCTTCGGCCCCCTCGCCGCGCGGGACTTCTGGGCCGAGTACGCCTGGCTGTGGCTCGCCGGCCCGCTCAGCCTGTTCGCCCTCTTCACCTTCGTCGTCGTCGTCATCGCCGGCCTCTGGCTGACGCCGGTCCTGCTCGGCTTCCTCGTCCTCGCCGGCGCGCTCCTCTACGCCCGCGCCCTCGGCGCCGCCCACCGCGGCCTGGCGAAAGCCCTGCTCGGCGTCAGCGTCCCCGCGCCGCGCCGTCCCGAACTGAAGCCCGGGCTCTGGAGCTGGGTGAAGGCCCGCGTCGGCGACCCCGCGGGCTGGCGCACGGCCGGCTACCTGCTGCTGCGCCTCCCGCTGACCTTCGCCGGCCTGCTCGCCGTGGGCTCCGCGACGGTCTACGGCGTGGCCGCGTCGAGCTTCGCCCTCTTCTGGTTCCCGCTCGGCGAACGGGAGCTGCCGACCTTCGGCATCCGGGCCGACCACTGGGCGGGCGCGCTCGCCTGGTCCGCGTCGGGACTGCTGGTGCTCGTGGTGCTTCCGTGGGTGACCCACGCCTTCACCGCGCTCGACCGGCTGCTCGTCGTCGGCCTGCTCGGCGAACGCGTGCTGTCCGAACGGGTCCGCGACCTCGAGGCGAGCCGCGCGACCGCGGTCGAGGACGCCGCTCTCCGGCTGCGGCGCATCGAACGCGATCTCCACGACGGCGCCCAGGCGCAGCTCGTCGCGCTGTCGATGAAACTCGGGCTGGCCAAGGAAGAGCTGGAAGGCGCTGACCTGCCCCAGGTGAAGGAGCTGGTCACCGCCGCGCACGCCAACGCGAAGCAGGCGTTGACCGAGCTGCGCGACCTCGCCCGAGGCATCCACCCGCCCGCTCTGGACGCCGGGCTCGACGTCGCGCTCGCCACGCTCGTCGCGACGTCCGGGATCGACGCGCGGGTCACCGTGCACCTGCCGCGCCGCCCGCCGCCGTCGCTGGAGACGATCGTCTACTTCAGCGCCGCCGAGCTGCTCACGAACGCCGCGAAGCACGGCGGGACGACGTCCGTCGAAGTCACCGAGGAGCGCGACGTCCTCTGGCTGCGCGTGCGCGACGACGGGACCGGTGGCGCCCGGATCGTGCCCGGCGGCGGGCTGGCCGGCGTCGCCGAACGGCTGCGGACGGTCGACGGCGAGCTGGCCGTCACGAGCCCGGTGGGTGGTCCGACCGAAGTGATCGCACGGGTGCCGCTCCCCCGCTAGGGTCGCGGCATGCGGATCGTCATCGCGGAGGACTCCACCATCCTGCGCCAGGGTCTCGTCGAGCTGCTGACCTTCCGCGGCCACGAAGTCGTCGCCGCGGTGAAGGACGCCGACGCGCTGCGGACCGCCGTCGAGAGCCACACCCCCGACGTGTCCATTGTGGACATCCGGATGCCGCCGACGCACACCGACGAAGGCCTGCGGGCCGCGATCGCCCTGCGCGGTGAGCTCCCCGGCTGCGCGATCCTGCTGTTCTCCCAGTACGTCGAGACGAAGTACGCCGCCCAGCTGCTGGCCGACCGCGCCGGCGGCGTCGGCTACCTGCTGAAGGACCGCGTCGCGGAGGTGTCGGACTTCCTCGACGCGCTGCGCCGGGTCGCCGACGGCGAAACCGTGCTCGACCCCGAAGTCGTCAGCCAGCTGTTCTCCGCGACGCGCCAGACCGACGCGCTCGGCGGCCTCACCCCGCGGGAACGCGAAGTGCTGGGCCTGATGGCCGAAGGCCGGTCGAACTCCGCGATCGCGGCGAAGCTGTTCCTCTCGGCCGGTTCGGTGGAGAAGTACGTGACGTCCATCTTCGGCAAGCTCGGCCTGCCACCGTCCGAAGGGGACAATCGCCGGGTGCTCGCGGTGCTGCGCTACCTGGACTCCTGAGCCTTACGCTGGGAGTCATGTACTCCACCGAGATCGAGGTCCGCACCGGCTCCGAAGCCGTCGTCCACGACCTCACCCACGAGGCCGAGACCTTCCTGCGCGACGCCGACGCGACCGACGGGCTGCTGCACGTCTGGGTCCCGCACGCCACCGCCGGGCTGGCGATCCTGGAGACCGGCGCCGGCAGCGACGAAGACCTGCTGACCGCGCTCGACGAGCTCCTCCCCCGCGACGGCCGCTGGCGGCACCGGCACGGGACCCCGGGTCACGGCCGTGACCACGTGCTCCCGGCGCTGGTGCCGCCCTACGCGACGATCCCGGTGCTCGGCGGCGTGCTCGCGCTGGGCACCTGGCAGTCGATCTGCCTAGTGGACACCAACCTCGACAACCCGGTCCGCCGGGTGCGGTTCAGCCTCCTGGCGGGCTGAGCGGGCCGGCCACAGCGTCACCAGCAGGCCCGCGGCGAGCAGGGCACCCAGCACCCAGAGCCCGGTGGTGACGTCGGGCGCGCCCGGCACGCCCTGCAGCAGGCTGCGCAGTCCCTCGGCCGGGAAGCGGAACGGCGTCCACGACCACAGCAGCGCGCGGTAGGCCGGGTTCAGCAGCTCCGGCACCTGGCCGGCGACCGCGGGCGCGACCAGGTAGAGCGGACCGAGCACGGCCATCGCGCGCAGCCCGAGCAGGCGCAGCAGCCCGGCTTGCACCGCCGCGAACGCCGTCGCCGCGAAGAAGACGAAGCCGAGCACGCCGGCGTCCAGCGGGAGCGCGGAGTCCCACAGCGCGAAGAACCCGGCCACCGCCGCCGTGAGCAGCACGCCGACTGCGACCACCTGCAGGAACCGCGCTCCGGCGCCGATCTCGCGGCCGGTCCGCTTCGCCAGCTGCGTCAGGCCGAGGCCGGCGACCAGCGCGCCGATCCAGGTCAGCGCGGACGCGGCCAGCGGCGCGGTCCGCCCGGCCGGGCTCACCGGGTGCAGCACCTCCTGCTTCGGCGGCCCGGCCAGCGCGGTCGCGGCGCCGGTCAGCGCCTGCTGCGCGACCTGCGTGCCCGCCGGGTTGACCGCGCCCGACGTCACGACCGTGGCGACCGGGCCCGGCGCCAGTTCGAGCACGCCGTAGACCTTCTTGTCCGCCAGCAGCTGCCGCGCTTGGGCCGGGGTCGCGACGGTCCAGGCGAGCTGGCCCCCGCCGTGCGCGGCGAGGCGCTGGGCGATTTCGGGCGGTGCGGCGACGGCGACCGGGACGCCGTCGGGCGCGACGGTGGCCTGCGCGCCGAAGGTGAGGAACCCGAGCACCACCGCCACCAGCGCGCCGGCCGCGGCGGCGACCAGGGCGAGCGCCCCGGCGGGACGCCGGACAGGACCGGTCATGACAACCTCCAGTTATTCGTCGCTTGTTGAATTCAAGCTACGACGTCCTGACCCCAGAAGTCAACACGTGTTGAATAGCGTCCCCGGTAGCCTCGATCCCGTGACGAAGAAGCGGCTGGTGCTCTGGGACATCGACCACACCCTCGTGGACTTCACCGAGCTGGGTTCGGCCTGGTACGCGACGGCGTTCACCGCCGCGACCGGGGCCACCCTGCGCGTCAACCCGGTGTTCGGGGGCCGCACGGAGCTCGCCACGACGACCGACCTGCTCACCGCGAACGGCTTCGAGGCCGCGCCGGAGACGATCGAGGCGCTGTTCAAGGCCCTGGTCGCGGAGTCCGAACGCGCGGCGCACCGCTTCCCGGTGGAGGCCCGCGTGCTGCCGGGCGCGGCCGAGGCGCTGACCGCGTTCGCTGGGCACGACGGCGTCGTCCAGACGCTGGTCACCGGCAACCTGCCGGAGATCTCCCGGCACAAGCTCGTCGCGTTCGGCCTCCAGGAGCACCTCGACCTGGAGATCGGCGGCTACGGCACGCTCTCGGTGCACCGCCCGGACCTGGTCCCGCACGCGATGGGGCTGGCGGCGGCCAAGCACGGCACCGAGTTCGACGCCGACGAGGTCGTCGTCATCGGCGACACCCCCAACGACGTCAAGGCGGCGCTGGACAACGGCGCGGTCTCCGTCGCCGTCGCGACCGGCCACTTCTCCGCCGGGGAACTGTCCGCGGCGGGCGCGCACACCGTGCTGCCGGACCTGGCCGACACCGACGCCGTCCGGGCCGCCGTCCTCCGCTGACATCCTCCTGAGGAGGGGGAAACCCCTCAGTCGAAAGGACGACTCCCCTAGGGGAAATCTCGTCCCCATGCCCGATGTCCACGGGCGCCACCGCTCGACAGACTCTTCCCATGACTCAAACAGGGGCGGCGGGGAAGCTCGCCGGAGGGGGACGCGTCCGGGGGACCGTCGCGGTGCTCAGAGAGCGGCTGCCGTTCACCAGCAGCGTCACGGCCGCCATGCTCGTGCTCGCCGTCGCGTCCGGCGCGCTCTGGAGCGCGGCCGAAGACCGCGCGGCCTACCCGTTCATCGCCTACGGCCTGCCGTCGCTGGAAGCGGGCCGGTGGTGGACCATGCTCACCGGGCCGTTCTTCGCCGTCATCCCCTGGTACTACCTCCCGATGGTCGGCAGCTTCGCGCTCTTCGCCGGCTTCGCCGAGTGGCAGCTGGGCACGCGGCGGACGATGGCCGTGACCATCGGCGGCCAGCTCGCCTCCGTCCTCGTCGCCACCCAGTTCCTCGCGCTGTGCCGCAACTCCGGCTGGCTGTGGGCCGAGCGGGTCGCGGGCAGCCTCGACGTCGGGTTCTCCGGCGGCGCGCTCGCCGCGGTCGCGGTCGCCAGCGCGACGCTGCGGCCGCCGTGGGCGCTGCGGCTGCGGGCCGGGCTGTGCGTGTACGCCGGCGTCGCGATCGTCTACGTCGGCACCCTGGCCGACCTCGTGCACTTCTTCGCGCTGCTGCTCGCGATCCCGCTCGGCAAGCGGCTCGTCGGCCGGCACCGCGCCGAGGAAACGACGGGCCCGAACCTGCGGGAATGGCGGCTGCTGGCCGTCGCCGGGCTGCTGCTGCTCACCGTCGCCGAGATCGTGATGTTCCTGGTGCCGGGCGACGGCCCGTTCGGCTCGGACGAAGGGGTTTCGCTGTCGGCGCCGGAGCTGGCGGTCCTGGTGGTGCTCGTGGTACCGATGCTCAACGGGCTGCGCCGGGGCGGGCGCGTCGCGTGGCGCTGGGCCGTCGCGCTGTCGGCTTTCGTGACGCTGCAAGGGCTCGCCGTCGCCACGCTCGTCGGGCTGGCCGACGTCTTCGGCGGGGACTACGACACCGAGGGCCTGCCGCTGTTCTTCGTCGACAATCTCTTGTGGACGGTCGAGCTGGGCGTCCTGATCGCCGCCCGCCACGCCTTCCGCGTGCCTTCGCGACGCCGGCTGCGGCGCCACGCGCAGGGCCCGGGTCCCGCGCTGGCCCGCACGCTCCTGGGCCACCACGGCGGCAGCACGCTGTCGTGGATGACGACCTGGCCGCGCAACACCTACTTCGTCCGTGAGGACGGCCGGTCCTACCTCGCCTACCGGCGGCACGCGGGGGTCGCGGTCGCGCTCGGCGACCCGATCGCACCGGACGGCACCGCGGCGGCCACGGTCACCGAGTTCACCACGATGTGCGAGAACTCCGGCCTGGTGCCGTGCGTGTTCTCGGCGACGGAGGCCACCGTCGCGGCGACGCGCGAACAGGGCTGGCAGCACGTCCAGGTCGCCGAGGACAACGTGCTGGACCTCGAGGGCCTCGAGTTCCGCGGCAAGGCGTGGCAGGACGTCCGGTCCGCGCTGAACAAGGCCGCCAAGCAGCAGATCGACTTCCGGCTGGTGCGCTTGGCCGACCAGCCGGAACCCATCCTCGCCCAGGTCCGGGCCCTCTCGGAGGAGTGGATCGCCGACAAGGGCATGCCGGAGATGGGCTTCACGCTCGGCGGGCTCGACGAGGCGATGGACCCGGCCACCCGGGTCGGCCTCGCGGTCGACGCGGAGGGCACCGTCCACGGCGTGACGTCGTGGCTCCCGGTCCACACCGGCGCGGGCAAGATCGGCGGCTGGACGCTCGACGTCATGCGCCGCAGCGCCCACGGCTTCCGCCCGGTGATGGAGTTCCTCATCGCCTCGGCCTGCCTGGCGTTCCGGGAAGAGGGCGCGCGGTTCGTCTCGCTGTCCGGCGCACCCCTGGCCCGCAGCGGCTCCGGCTCCGCGCGGCCGGTGGACCGGGCACTGGAGTCGCTGGGCCGCGTGATGGAGCCGTACTACGGTTTCCGGTCGCTGCACGCGTTCAAGGCGAAGTTCCAGCCGCGCCACGTCCCGCTGTACCTGGCGTTCCGCGACGAAGCCGACCTCCCCCGGATCGGGCTGGCGCTGAGCCGGGCGTACCTGCCGGACGTCCGCCTGCGGGAGCTGGCGAAGCTGGTCAGCAGCTCTCGGGCACGCTGATCCGCAGGGGGAAGCGGTCGAACGAGACGACGACGTGGTGGACCGCCTCGGCGTCGGCGGCGGCCATCAGCACGGTGCCGTCGTCCTCGCCCGCCCCGGTCCACGCGGTGACCTTCGCCGCCTGCTCCTGCCGCTCGCGCAGTTCCGGATCCGTGTGAGCCGTCTGTCCGCGTCACCGCCCATGCGAGCGGCTCGCCGAATTCCGGCTAGCGGTAGGTGGTCGGCGGCGGAGTCGTCGTGCCGCGGTCGGCCGGCGGCACGAACCGGTAGCTCCGCACGATCCCGACCAGGTCGTCACGCACCGAAGGGCCGCCCCGGTCGCTGTCCGCGTACGCCACCACGATCCCGGCCGTCCCCGAGTCCCCGCCGAACGCCATCGCCGCCACGAGCGCGTGCTTCGCCGCGCACTCCCCCGTTTCCGTGGGGACGACTTCCGCGACGACGATCCGCGACGGCGCTTTCGTCCCGTCGGCCTTCGTGAGCTGCGCGTCGGTCCCGGCGCCGGCGGTCACCGCGGCAAGCGGACCGTCGACCGGGCTGAACGCGCTGACCCCGACGTCGGTGACCGCCTTCCGGGCCGCCGCGTCGAGATCGGTCAGCGGCTCCGTGGACACGCCGGCGCCACCGAGGTCGCTGGTGCCGCAGAAGTGCTCGCCCAGGAACGCGCTCGTGATCAGGCGGAGCCCCGGGATCGCGCCGGTCTGCTCCCAGCCGTGCAGCGTGCCGGGCTCGGGCTTCCAGCTCGGCGGAACGTCGTAGGCGTAGGAACCGTCGCGGCCGGCCACCGACTGCCAGCCCGTGACCGCCGGCGGAACCGCTGCGCGCGGCGAGGGCGTGACCACCACCGGCGAACGCGGCGACGGCGTCGAGGACGCGTCACGCGGCTTGCCGACGCCCAGCGCGTTGAGCACCCCGGCGACCAGCGCGATGAACACCAGGCCGAACCACGGCGCCCGCCGCCACTTCAGCGGCTTCGCGGCCGGGCGGATCCGCTTCGGCCGCGCGCGCTGGAACTCCGGCGTGTCCGCGGGTTCGTAACCGCCGAACCCGCGGAGCGCCGCGTTGTCCTCGTACCCCGGCGTCGGGTCGTCGGATCGCCGGTGGAACCGGGCCATCAGGACCGGACGAGCTTCACCAGGTGCTCGACGACGGCGTCGACCGCGATCTCCTCGCGCTCGCCCGTCCGCCGGTCCTTGACCTCGACGACGCCGTTGGCCAGGCCGCGCCCGACCACGAGGATGGTCGGCACGCCGACCAGCTCGGCGTCGGCGAACTTGACCCCGGGCGTGGCCTTGCGGTCGTCGAGGATGATCTCCAGACCGGCGTTGTCCAGCTCGGCGGCGATCTTCTCGGCGCCGGCGCGCACCGCGTCGTCCTTGCCCGCGATGACGACGTGCACGTCGAACGGCGACACCTCGCGCGGCCAGATCAGGCCGAGGTCGTCGTGGTTCTGCTCGGCGAGCACGCCGACCAGCCGCGAGACGCCGACGCCGTACGAGCCCATCGTGATCCGGATCGGCTTGGAGTCCGGGCCCAGCGCGTCCAGCTCGAACGCGTCCGCGTACTTGCGGCCCAGCTGGAAGATGTGCCCGATCTCGATGCCGCGCGCGGCGACCAGGGTGCCCTGGCCGTCCGGCGACGCGTCGCCCTCGCGGACCTCGGCGGCCTCGATCGTGCCGTCCGGGGTGAAGTCGCGGCCGGCCAGCAGGTCGACGACGTGGTGGTCGACCTTGTCGGCGCCGGTGACCCAGGCGGTGCCGGGGACGATCCGGGGGTCGGCGAGGTAGCGCACGCCGTTGTCCTGCAGCGCCTTCGGGCCGATGTAGCCCTTGACCAGGAACGGGTTCTTCGCGAAGTCGGCCTCTTCGAGCAGCGCCACCTCGGCGGGCTCCAGCGACGCTTCGAGGCGCTTCATGTCCACTTCGCGGTCACCCGGGACCGCGACGCAGACCAGGTCCCACTCCTTCGCGCCCGGCTGGCGCGTCTTGAGCATGACGTTCTTCAGCGTGTCCGCGGCGGTGAACTCGCGGCCGAGCCCGGCCGCGTTGAGGAAGTTCACCAGCGACTCGATGGTCGGCGTGTTCGGCGTGTGGTGCACCTGCGCCTCGGGGCGGCCCTCGATCGGCTGCGCGGGCGGCGGGGGCGTCACGACGGCTTCGACGTTCGCCGCGTAACCGGAGTCCGTGCTGCGGACGTAGGTGTCCTCGCCCGTCTCGGCGACCGCGAGGAACTCCTCGGACGCCGAGCCGCCCATCGCGCCCGACGTCGCCTTCACGACGACGTACTCGAGTCCGAGGCGGTCGAACAGCTTCGTGTAGGCGTCGCGGTGGGCCTGGTAGGAGCGCTCCAGACCCTCGTCGTCGAGGTCGAAGGAGTAGGAGTCCTTCATGACGAACTCGCGGCCGCGCAGGATGCCGGCACGGGGGCGCGCTTCGTCGCGGTACTTGGTCTGGATCTGGTACAGCGTGACCGGGTAGTCGCGGTACGAGCTGTACTCGCCCTTCACCGTCAGCGTGAAGAGCTCTTCGTGCGTCGGGCCGAGCAGGTAGTCGGCGCCCTTGCGGTCCTTGAGGCGGAAGAGGCTGTCGCCGTACTCGGTCCAGCGGCCGGTCGCCTCGTAGGGCTCCTTCGGCAGCAGCGCGGGGAACTGGATCTCCTGCGCGCCGATGGCGTTCATCTCGTCACGCACGACGTTCTCGACGCGCCGCAGCACCCGCAGGCCCAGCGGCAGCCAGGAGTACCCGCCCGGGGCGACCCGGCGGACGTAGCCGGCGCGTACCAGGAGCCGGTGGCTCGGTACCTCGGCGTCCGCCGGATCCTCGCGCAACGTGCGAAGGAACAACGACGAAGTCCTGGTGATCACTGCGGGGCTCCCTGCGCCGGGCGGGTGTGAAAGTCCCGCTCAGGGTAGTCACTCACCCCGCCGTGACTCCAACGGGTTACTCGGCGGCCGTTTTCGTCGGAGGTCGCCGCTAGCTTCGGGGCATGGCGATCCACATGGGCATGATCACGATCGACTGCGCGGACCCGCGCGGTCTGGCGCAGTTCTGGACGGCGGCGCTCGAGACGACGGTCGCGCAGGACTACGCGGGCGAGTTCCTCATCCTCGCGCCCGCCGAGGGCGGTCTCCCGCTGGCGCTGCAGCGGGTCCCGGAGCCGAGGGCGGGCAAGAACCGAATGCACGTCGACTTCGGCGGCGACGATCGCGAAGTCGAGGTGAAACGCCTGGTGGGGCTGGGTGCGAAGGAGCTCGCGGTGCACCAGGTACCGGGCCTGACCTGGACGGTGCTGGCCGATCCCGAGGGCAACGAGTTCTGCGTTTCGGGAGGTGAGCACTGAGCGCGCGGCGGCGCCCGGCGAGCGGGTAGAAAGGCGGCATGAGCGCTCGCGTACTGCTGCCCTGGACCGACATCGAGGTGCCGGAAGGGGTCGAGGCCGCGTACTACGACGGCGGCGAGGCGGTGCCGGACGGCCTCGCCGACGTCGAGTTCTACGTGCTGCCCTACGACCGCGGGCCCGAGCCGCCGAAGCTGATCAAGGACCTGCCCGCGCTGCGGGTGGTGCAGTCGCTGTCGGCCGGGGTCGAGGCGCTGGTGCCGCTGCTGCCCCCGGGCGTCCGGCTGGCGAACGGGCGCGGGCTGCACGACCTGAGCGTCGCCGAGCACGCCCTCGCGCTGATCCACGCCGCCCAGCGGGACCTGCCCCGCTGGTTCGCGCAGCAGGCGCGGGGCGAATGGGTGCGCGAGCACACGCGGTCGCTGGCCGACAGCCGTGTCCTCCTGATCGGCCACGGCTCGATCGGGCAGGCGATCGAGCGCCAGCTCGTGGCGGCGGAGGCGGTGGTGACGAGGGTGGCGAGCCACCCGCGTCCGGACGAAGACGTCCACGGCGTCGCCGAGCTCCCGGAGCTGCTGCCGCACGCCGACATCGTGGTGCTGATCCTGCCGGACACGCCGGCGACCCGCGGCCTCGTCGGCCGCGCGGAGCTGGCGGCGCTCCCGGACGACGCCCTGGTGGTGAACGTCGGCCGCGGCACGGCGATCGACACCGACGCGCTGGTGGCGGAGACCCGCACCGGCCGGCTGCGCGCGGGCCTCGACGTGACCGACCCGGAACCCCTGCCCGCCGACCATCCACTGTGGACTGTTGCGGGCGTGGTGATCACCCCGCACATCGCGGGCGGCTCGGCGTCCTTCTACCCGCGCGCGAAGACACTGGCGGCCGAACAGCTGCGGCGGTACGTGCAGGGTGAGGAACTCCTCAACCTCGTGGAGCACTGAGGCTCCGGCTCACGCCAGCACGTACACGTACCACTCTTCGGCGACGCGGTACCCGCACCGCTCGTAGACACCGAGCGCCCGGTGGGCGTTGTCGACGTCGACGTTGAGCGCCGACCGGTCGAACCCCGCCGCCTTCGCGGCCTGGAGCGTGTGACCCAGCAGGCCGGAGGCGACCCCGCGCCCGCGCAGCGCTTCGCGCGTTCCGACCCAGCTGGCGTTGAGCTCGCGGATGCCCGTCGCGGCGGCGTCGGACGCGTAGAAGTGGCTCAGCACGAACGCGAGCACCTTCTCCCCGTCGAGGACGAGGAACGACAGGTCCGGCCGGAAGTCCTTCGAGCCGGTGACCAGGTGCCGCCACGCCTCCGGCTCGTAGAGCGTGCTGCCCCAGTGGTCGGCGAACGTGTCGTTGCGCGCGTCCAGGACGGCGCGGTCGTGCTCGAACCCGAACGGCACCGCCTCGAAACCGTCCGGCAACGGCGGCTGCGGCGGCAGGTCCGCCAGCCCGACGCGCATGGTCACCATCGTCCGGCGATGCCGGTAGCCCGCTCCGGCGAGCACCCCGGCGACCCAGCGCTCGTTCTCGTGCAGACCGTGGTGCAGTTCCAGCGGCGCGCCCGGGAAGGCGCGCTCGTGGACCTCGCGGCTCGTCCGCGAGAACCACTCGGCCAGGTGCGCGCCGAGGACGTCGTCGCGGTGGTCCGGGTGCACGATCGACTGGAGCCGGATCATGTGCACGGGGTCGGCGGCGTCACGGCGGCGGATCAGGCCGTACCCGACGAGCCGGTCGCCCGCGAAGGCGCCGGTCGTGGCGCGGGCCAGGTCGATGCTGGGACCTTCCAGCTCCTCGCGGAGGTCTTCCTCGCTGAAGTGCTCACCCGTCCGGTCGATTTCCTCGGCCGCCGCGTACAGGCGGGTCAGCGCCGGAACGTCGGCGAGCGTCAACGGGCGCCAGGTCAGGTCCATGCCGGGAGGCTAGGCCGGACGGCGGCGCCCGCGCACCCCGATTTACGCTCGGACCGTGCTGGTCCTCCTCCCCCCTTCAGAGACCAAAGCCGACGGCGGCCGCGGCGGCCCCCTCGACCTCGGCGCGCTGTCGTTCCCCGAGCTGAACCCGGCGCGCGCGAAGCTCGCGGACGCGCTGGTCGAGCTCGCCGCCGACGTCCCGGCCAGCCTCGCGACCCTGGGCCTCACCGAGCGCCAGGCCGGGGAGGTCGCGCGCAACGCCGAGCTCTGGACGTCCCCGACGATGCCGGCCCTGCGCCGCTACACCGGCGTCCTCTACGACGCACTCGACGTGAAGAGTTTCACGAAAGCGGGCCTGGAGAAGGCCCACCGCCGCCTGGCGGTGACGTCCTCGCTGTTCGGCGTGGTCTCGGCGACCGATCCGATCCCGGCGTACCGCCTGTCGGGCGGCAACTCCCTGCCTTCCCTCGGCACCGTGCGCGGCCACTGGAAGCCGGTCCTCGAGCCGGTGCTGCAAGCGGTCGAAGGCCTGGTCGTGGACTTGCGTTCCGGGACGTACTCGGCCTTCGCCAAGCTCCGCCCGGACGCGGTGACGGTCCGCGTGGTCACCGAGAAAGCCCGCGGCGAACGCGTGACGGTCAGCCACTTCAACAAGGCGTACAAAGGCCGTCTGGCGCACGTACTGGCCGCCACCCGCGCCGAACCGTCCACTGTGGACCAGCTGGCGAAGGTCATCACGAAGGCGGGCCTGGTCGTCGAGCGCACGGGCGAGCACGCGCTCGAACTGGTCACCGAAGGCTGACGGCCCGCTCGAACAGTGCGCCGGAACCGCCGGCCCCGTCGGCGATCCGCACCAGCCGGAAGCCCGACCGCCGGTAGTAGGCGTGCAGGCGGGCATTGCTCTTCCACGCGTCGAGCCGCAGCCACCGCTTGCCGCGCCGCGCGGCCTCCTCCGCGGCTTCGTCGAGCAACCACGCCCCGACCCCGTGCCCGGCAGCAGCGCGGTCGACCGCGAGATGGCTGACGTACAGCGCGGCGGCGGGCTCGTCCGCCGGACGCCAGAAGGACGCCGCTTCTTCGCCGAGAGTCATCGTCGCGACCGGCACCGGCACCGGCGCCGGCCCCGCGGTTTCCGCCACCCGCAGCGCACCGGTCGCGAGGCCCGGCCGCAGCTCGTCGGCACGCCACGGCGCTCCCGCCCATTGGTCCAATCCCTGCGAGCCGAGCCACGAGACGGCGCCGTCGAGAATCATGAGCAGCGCGGCGAGGTCCGCCTCCTTCGCTGGGCGGAGGCGGTGGCCGTTCAGAAGCGATCCGGGCTGAACGGCGTCAGGTCGAAGCCCGGGTCCTCCCCCACCGCCAGCGCCGCGACGAGCTTGCCCGCGAACGGCGCGTTCGTCAGCCCGCCCGCGCCGAACCCCGTCGAAACGGCCAGCCCGGGGCGGAGCAAGCCGAGGATCGGCAGGCCGTCCGGCGTGCCCGGGCGGAAGCCGACCCGGGTCTCCGAAAGCGTCGCGTCCGCGAGGCCGGGCGCGACCGCCAGCGCGTTGTCCAGCACCTCACGCTGCCCGGCGGCCGTGACGCGGTAGTCGAAGCCGGCCTCCGCCTCGCGAGTCGCGCCCGCGACGACCCGGCCGCCGCCGAACGCGAGCAGGTAGTGGCTGGTGCGCGGCAGCACCACCGGCCACGCCGCCGTGTCCGTGCCCGGCAGGTCGAAGTGGCTGATCTGGCCGCGGTGCGGCGTCACCGGCAGATCGATGCCCAGCGGCGCCAGCAGACCGCGGCTCCACGCGCCGGCCGCGACCACGACGCTGTCCGCCGCCAGCGGTCCCGCCTCACCCGCGACCGTGCCGTCGGCCCGGAACGCGACCTCCACTTCGACGAATTTCGCGCCGTGGCGTTCGGCGTCGCGCAGCAGCGCGCGGCGCAGTTCGTGCCCGTCGACGCGGCCCGCACCGCTCAGGTGCACCGCGGCCAGCCCGGGCGCCAGCGCCGGGAAGAGTTCGCGGGCCTGCGCCGGGTCGAGCCGGCGGACCTCGCCGACTTCCGGCGCGTCCGCCACCCGCTTCGCCAGCCGTTCCTGTGCCTCGTCGAGTTCGGCCTCGTCGGCCGACACGATCATCCCGCCGACGACCTCGAACGACGAACCCTCGAGCTCCGCGGCGAATTCGCGGTAGTACCGGCCGGCGGCCGAGGCGAGCGGGTACACCGCGTCTTCCCACCGCGACGTCCACGGGCTGACGATCCCGGCACCGGCTTCGGTCGCCGTCCCCGGCCGCGCCGCGTCCGCCACGACCACTTCCACACCGCGGCGCGCCAGGTGCCAAGCCGTCGCCGCGCCGCCGATTCCGCTTCCGATCACGAGCACTCGCATGGTTTCCACCCTGCCCGAACATGCCGCGCCCGAGCCAGCGGGATTGTCCCGCACGGCCGCCCGGTCGGTCGTATGCTGCGCGCCATGCCCAGCCGTGCCGAGCGGTATGTCGCCCATCTCGACACCCTGACCGGGACCAGCGAACCCCGCCTGCAGCCGATCGCGTCGACCCACGACGGGCTCGACGACGTCATCGCGTTCGTCTACGCCGACGAACCGGAACCGCGCTACCTCACCGGCGCGACCTACGGGCTTTCGCTGGCCGAGCACCCGGACTGGCACGGCATGAGACCGGAGCTGTGGATCAGCGTCCGGTCCGACGACCCGACGTGGGCCCTGGCCATCGGCTACCTCGCCGAGCAGCTGCGCGGCACCTGCCCGTTCGTCTACGGCGACACCATCGACTTCGGCCAGCCGATCGCCGAGGAGTCCGCCATGACGGCGTTCGCCGTCTCCGCACCCGCGGGCCTCGACGCGCACCAGTACACGCTGATCGACGTCGGCGGCGCCCCGATCAGCATCGCCGGCTGCTACCCGGTGCACGACGCCGAACGCAAGTTCATCCGCGAGCACGGCATCGACGCGTTCTGGCAGCTGGACTGGGACCTCTACGACGTCCGCCGCCCCCCGGTGATCTAGGACGGAGCCGCAAGGACGCTCAGGTGCGGTACGCGGCCGTCGCGAGGTGGGCGAACGAGTGGACCAGCGGGTTGGTGGTGCCCTGCTGCCACGCCATGACCACCCGGCTGGGCGCCATCGCGGGCAGCGGCACCACGACCAGGTCGCCGGCCGGCTGGTGCCCAAGCGGGGTCAGGCCGACAGTGCCGTTCCAAAGGACCGCCTGCAGGCATTCCTGGACCGCGCGCACCACCGGGCCCGCCCGGGGTTCGCCGCCGTGCCAGTACGACTGCCACCGCGGGTCGGTGCCGTCCGGGAAGCGGAACCAGCGGCGGCCGGCCAGGTCGGCCAGGTCCAAGCGGTCGCGCGTGGCCAAGGGGTCGTCGGCGCGCAGGACCGCGCCGACCGGGTCCGTCCGCAGCTCGTGCACCGCGAGGCCGGTCTCGTCGAAGGGCGCGCGGGTCAGCGCCACGTCGACCAGGCCCGCGCGCAGGCCGCAGGTCGGGTCGGTCAGGTCGGTGTCGCGCACGCGGACCTCGACGTCCGGGTGCCGCTGCCGGTAGGCGTCGGCGAGCCGGACCGCGTGCGGGTCGGTGCTGTCGCCCAGGAGGCCGACGGTGAGCACCGCTTCGCCCGCCGCCGCGGCCACGCGCACGCGGGCGCGGTCGGCCTGGTCGAGCAGGGACCGTGCTTCCGCGAGCAGCGCCGCACCGGCCGGGGTGAGCGTGACCCCTGTGGCCGAGCGCAGCAGCAACACGGCACCGACGTCGCGCTCCAGCTGCTTGATCGCCCGGCTCAGCGGCGGCTGGCTCATGTGCAGCCGCGCGGCGGCCCGGCCGAAGTGGAGTTCTTCGGCGACGGCCACGAAGTACCGCAGCGTGCGCAGCTCCATGACCGGCGACGATAGTCATCCGGTATCGGCACCACCGAACCGGTCTTGGACGCCCGTGCACCGGCGGCGGTGGAATCGGGGTATGACCGAACTGACCGATCCCGCCGTGCACGTCGACGGCGCCGACGAGATCGCCCCGGACCTGCTGGTGATCCCCAACCGCCGGGTCGACCTGGTGCCCAACATCGGCGTCGTGGGCGGCTCGGAAGCCGTCCTCGTCGTCGACACGGGCATCGGCACCGCCAACGCGGAGCAGGTGCTCGCCTTCGCCACGGAGGTGGCGAAGGGCCGTCGCCTGTACCTGACCACGACCCACTTCCACCCCGAGCACGCCTTCGGCGCCCAGGTGTTCGCCGGCGAGGCGACCTACCTGGTCAACCGCGCCCAAGCCGACGACCTGACCACCAAGGGCCCGGGCTACCTGGAGATGTTCCGGGGCCTGGGCGAGGTGGTCGCCCGCCGCCTCGACGGTGTCCGGGTGCCGGTGCCCGACCTCGTCTTCGACGACGGGTACGACCTCGACCTCGGCGGCCGGACCGTCCGGCTGCGCCCCACCGGCCGCGGCCACACCAAGGGCGACCAGGTCGTCGAGGTGCCGGACGCCGGCGTCCTGTTCACCGGCGACCTGGCCGAAACCGGGCAGTTCGCGATCTTCCCGTGGTTCCCGCCGCACGACGCCGACGTCTCGGGCGTGGGCTGGCTCGCCGTCCTGGACCGGCTGGCCGCCGCCGGGCACCGCGTGGTGGTTCCCGGGCACGGAGAGGTCGGCGGCGGTGCCGTACTCACCGACGTCCGTGACTACCTGCGGGAACTGCGGGACGAGACCTGGCTTCGGCGGGACTCGGCGATGGGCGTGGACGAGGTCGTCGCCGAGGTCCGCTCGCTGCTCGTCGAACGGCACCCGGAATGGGCGGGCCGGGAGTGGATCGAGCCGGGCGTCGCGTGTCTGTGCACCGAACACGACGCCTGACCCGGATCACCGGACGCCGAGAACCGCCATCGCCGCGTTGTGGCCGGGGATGCCGCTCACACCACCTCCTCTCACGGCTCCCGCGCCGCACAGCAGAACGCGTTCGTGCGGTGTTTCCACGCCCCAGCGGCCGGCCTGGGCCGGATCCTCCGCGAACGGCCAGGAAAGGTCCCGGTGGAAGATGTGCCCCGCCGGCAGGCCCAGCTCGGCTTCCAGGTCCAGCGGGGTTTTGGCTTCCACACAGGGTTTCCCGTCCGGCGCGGACAGCAGGCAGTCCTCGATCGGCTCGGCCAGCACGCTGTCCAGAGAAGCGAGCGTCGCGCGCAACGCCGCTTCCCGCGCCTCTTCGTTGCGCCCCTCGAAGAGCCGCGCCGGCATGTGCAGGCCGAACAAGGTGAGGGTGTGCGCGCCGGCCGCGCGTTCGGCCGGGCCGAGGATGGACGGATCCGTCAACGAGTGGCAATAGATTTCGCACGGCGGCAGCGTGGGGATCCTTCCCGCTGCCGCCTCGCGGTACGCCGCCTCCAGTTGCGTGAAGGTTTCGTTGACGTGGAAGGTGCCACCGAACGCCTCGGCCGGGTCGACGTCCGGGTCACGCAGCCTCGGCAGCCGCGAGAGCACCATGTTCACCTTCAGCTGCGCGCCTTCCGGCAGGCTCGGCGGCTCCTCGCCCAGCAGCCTCGCCAGCGTGGACGGCGCGACGTTGGCCAGGATGTGCCCTCCGACGGCGACGTGCTCGGCGTCGTCACGCCGGTACCGCACCTCGCCGCCGGGGTCCACCGAGAGCACCTCCGCACCGGTCACCAGGCGCGCACCCGCGGCGGCCGCGGCCGCCGCGAGCGAACCGGTGACCGCGCCCATGCCGCCGACCGGGACGTCCCAGTCGCCGGTGCCGTTGCCGATCACGTGGTAGAGCAGGCACCGGTTCTGCCGCAGGTCCTCGTCGCCCGCCGGGGCGAACGTGCCGATCAGCGCGTCGGTGAGCACCACGCCGCGCACCGTGTCGTGGCCGAACCACGACGTGAGCGTTTCGCCGATCGGCCGTTCGAACAGCGAGGACCACGCATCGGCGTCGCCGATGCGTTCGCGGAAGTCCACTTCGGACAACAGTGGTTCGGTGAGCGTGCCGAACGCGCGCCCGGCGACGCGCCCGGTCAGCTCGTAGAACCGTTGCCAGGCCGCGAAGTCCGAGGTGGACCCGGTGAGCGCCCGGAACGACGCAGCCGTCCGGCCGTCGTCGCCCGTGTCGACAAGGAGACCGGAGCCGCCCGACGGGGTGTACGACGACATCCGGCGCCGTCGCAGCTCCACGTCGAGGCCGAGGTCGGCCACGATCTTCTTCGGCAGCAGGCTGACGAGGTACGAGTAGCGCGACAGCCGGACGTCCACGCCCTCGAACGCGCGGAACGAGACGGCGGCGCCACCGGTCTCCCCCCGCCGTTCGAGCACGAGCACCGACCGGCCCGCCCGCGCCAGGTACGCGGCCGCGACCAGGCCGTTGTGCCCACCGCCGACGATCACCACGTCGTACGCGTCCATCTGCCCTCCCTTGTTCTGCCTGCCGGTTCATCGTGGCCACGGCCGCGGGCGGAATTCAAGGAAACGTCACGAACGGACCGTTCGCGCTATTCGGTTGCGCGGCCGGGGAACGGTCCGGCAAGCTGAACGCATCCGGCAGGGAGCCGGTGTGCAAGAGCGGGGAGGTGCCTGTCGTGATGGATGTCCGGGCCCTTTCGCGCCCTTGCCCACCCGCCCCCTGGAGCTGACCACGCGCCCGGTGGGGCATCCCTGATCGAGGAGAACCCCACCAGTGCGCCAGCACGACTTCGAAGACTTCGACCACTTCGACGACCAACCTTCCCGCCGTCGCGGAGCGCGTTCGCGCCGCGGGCGGTTCGACGACCCGGAGCCCACGCGCAGCGGGCGGCTCACCGCAGGCGAGCGCGTCCGGCTCGCCAAGCTCCGTGACGACGCCTACACCGAAAACCAGCTGCCCGACGGCGCCGATCGCTGGTCGACCTGGGACGACGCCGAACACGGCCCGCGACCCCGGCCGGACTGGGTGGTCACCGAGCTCGCCGCGGTCGACACCGACCTCGGCGTCCTGAAGACCGGCAAGGAGGCCGACGTCCACCTGCTGCGGCGCGGGTTGCCCGGCACACCCGGGACGCTGCTCGCCGCGAAGCGCTACCGAAGCGACGAGCACAAGCTGTTCCACCGCGACGCGGGCTACCTCGAAGGACGGCGGATGCGCCGCTCCCGCGAGATGCGCGCGATCGAGCACCGCACGGCGTTCGGCCGCAACCTCATCGCCGAACAGTGGGCCGTCGCGGAGTTCGCCGCGCTGAGTCGCTTGTGGACGCTCGGGGCACCGGTGCCCTACCCGGTGCAGCGCAACGGGACCGAACTCCTCCTCGAATTCCTCGGGGAAGAGGACGGAACCGCGGCGCCGCGGCTCGCCCAGGCGCGCCCGGGGCCCGGGGAGCTGAAGGACCTCTGGTTCCAGGCCACCGCGGCGCTCGAACTGCTCGCCGCCGAGGGGCTCGCGCACGGCGACCTCTCGGCGTACAACGTGCTCGTGCACCGGGGCCGGTTGATGGTGATCGACCTGCCGCAGATCGTCGACGTCGTGGCCAACCCCGGCGGCGCCGAGTTCCTGGCCAGGGACGTGCGCAACCTGGCGGGCTGGTTCCACGGCCGCGGGCTCGGCGAGCACGTGACGAACACCGACGAGCTGCTGGCGGAGCTCCTGTCCGCCGCCGGGCTCGGGTGAACGCGGGGCGGCGTCGCGGCTGTGGCGCGGAACACGTCTGCGACGCCGCCCACAACCAGTGACCTCCATGCGAAGTCCCAGCTCCGACTCGGGTACAGTATGTACAGACCGCAACCGGCGGCGTGGATGAGTTGGTGTCCGTCGCCTCCAGAGCCACCGAATGGCTCGCGGTGATCCGTAAATCCCATGCGGCGCGCAGTGTCGGCAAGCGAAGACACGGTGTGCCGGGTCCGTCCCTGTGAACGCCCACCGCACACCATCTTGCCCTGCCTGCGCGCGGGCAGCCCGGGCCTCCCTTGTGACGAACCGCGTCCGAGAGGCATTTGTGACAGTCACGTTCAATTCCGGCCACACCTCGACGTCCGCGCGCGCGGACCGTCCCGACCACAAGCCGCGCACCCGCCCGGCCGGTGGGGACATGCTGCGCGACGACGCGGTCGAGACCGTGGCCACCAAGACCTTCGCCCAGCTGGGCCTGCCGGAGCCGCTGCTCCGCGCGCTCGCTGACGCGGGCATCAACAGCCCGTTCCCGATCCAGTCCGCGACCATCCCGGACGCGCTGGCCGGCCGCGACGTGCTGGGCCGCGCCCAGACCGGCTCCGGCAAGACCCTCGCCTTCGGCCTGGCCATGCTGGCCCGGCTCGACGGCGGCAAGGCCCGCCCGAAGCGCCCCCGCGCCCTGATCCTCGTCCCGACCCGCGAGCTGGCCATGCAGGTCGCCGACTCGCTGACCCCGCTGGCCCGGGCGCTCGGCCTGTGGTGCCGCACCGCCGTCGGCGGCATGGCTTTCGCCCGGCAGGCGGACGCGCTCTCCCGTGGCGTCGACCTGCTGATCGCCACCCCGGGGCGGCTGTCGGACCACGTCCGGCAGGGCACCGCGAACCTGGGCGACTGCAACTTCATCGCCCTCGACGAGGCCGACCAGATGGCGGACATGGGCTTCATGCCGCAGGTCCGCGAGATCATGGACCTCACCCCGGCGGGCGGGCAGCGGCTGCTGTTCTCCGCGACGCTCGACGGTGACGTCAACCGCCTGGTCAAGCAGTACCTGACCGACCCGGTCACCCACTCGGTCGCACCGTCGACCGCGAGCGTGACGACCATGGACCACCACGTGCTCCAGGTCTCGCACCAGGACAAGCAGGACGTCATCACGCAGATCGGCGCCCGCGAGGGCCGCACGATCATGTTCGTCCGCACCAAGCACCACGTCGACCGCCTCGCCGAGCGCCTGCGTGAGCAGGGCGTGAACGCGGCGGCGCTGCACGGCGGGAAGACGCAGGGGCAGCGCAACCGAGTCCTCGCCGACTTCAAGGAAGGCCACACCCCGGTGCTGGTCGCCACGGACGTCGCCGCGCGCGGCATCCACGTCGACGACATCTCGCTGGTGCTGCACGTCGACCCGGCGGCCGACCACAAGGACTACCTCCACCGCGCGGGCCGCACGGCGCGCGCCGGGGCGTCCGGTGTCGTCGTCACGGTGGTCACCAACGACCAGCGCCGGATGGTCAAGCGGATGACCGACCGGGCCGGCGTGCGCGCCGAGTCCACGATGGTCCGTCCGGGTGACGACGCGCTGTCCCGCATCACCGGTGCCCGCGAGCCCAGCGGCGAGCCGGTCATCGAGCGGCGGCGCGAGAGCCCGCGTCGTGGCGGCGGTGGCTTCCGCGGCGACCGCGGCTTCGGCGGTTCGGGTCGCGGCGGCTACCGCGGCGACCGCGACCGCGGCGGCGACCGGGGCAGCTACGGCGGCGACCGTGGTGACCGCGGTGGCGACCGTGGCGGGTACCAGGGTGCGCGTGAGGGTTCCGGCCACCGCGAAGGCCGCCCCGGCGGCTTCGGCGGCCGTGCCCGTCAGCCGCGGACGGGCAACGGCGGTGGCTACGGCCGCCCGAGCCGTGGCCCGCGTCGCGGCTACGACAGCTGATCCACTCCAGGAAGCCCCGGACCTCGGTCCGGGGCTTCCGGCGTTTCCAGGGCCCGCCACACGAGCACGCGGATCGCGGATGGGAGACTGCGGGACGTGACTACGCCGCCGACGCCCCCGCCCGATGAGGTTTTCGACTGGCTCGACGTCGAGGCGGAGAAGCGGGCGAACGCGGGGCTCGTGCGGCAGCTGCGGCCGCGTCCCGCGCGGGTCGACGAGCTGGACCTGGCCGGCAATGACTACCTCGGGCTGGCCCGCGACAAGCGCGTCGCCGGGGCTGCCGCGGCCGCCGCCCTCCGCTGGGGTGCCGGGGCGACCGGGTCCCGGCTGGTCACCGGGTCGACCGAGCTGCACACCGAGCTCGAGCTGGAACTCGCCCGGTTCTGCGGCGTGCAGTCGGCGCTCGTGTTCTCCTCCGGCTTCGCCGCGAACCTCGGGGCGGTGACGGCGCTGTCGGGCGCCGAGTCCGCGATCGTCACCGACAAGTACATCCACGCGTCGCTGATCGAGGGCTGCCGGCTGTCGCGCGCCGACGTCGCCGCGGTCGCGCACTCGACGCCGTCGGCGATCAAGCACGCGCTCTCGACCCGGCGCAAGCCGCGCGCGCTGGTGGTGACCGACTCGGTGTTCTCGGTGGACGGCGACCTCGCGCCGCTCGGCGAGCTGGCCGGCATCTGCCGCGAGCACGGTGCGGCGCTGCTGGTCGACGACGCGCACGGCTTCGGTGTCCTCGGCGAAGGCGGCCGCGGCGCGGTCCACGCGGCGGGGCTCGCGGGTGCGCCCGATGTCGTCACGACGTTGACGCTGTCGAAGTCGCTGGGTGCACAGGGCGGGGCGGTGCTGGGGCCGCGGCGCGTGATCAAGCACCTCGTGGACACGGCTCGCAGTTTCATCTTCGACACCGCGCTGGCGCCGGCGAGTGCGGCTGCCGCGCTGGCCGCGTTGCACGCGCTGAAGGAAGAGCCCGGCATGGCGGAGAAGGTCGTCGAGAACGCCGGCAACCTCGCGATGTCGTTGAAGGCGGCCGGGTTGAAGGCGAGCCTGCCGGACGCCGCCGTCATCTCGGTCCAGGCTCCTTCGGCCGAGACGGCGGTCGCGTGGGCGGCGGCCTGCGCGGAGCACGGCATCCGCGTCGGGTGCTTCCGGCCGCCGTCGGTGCCGGACGGCATCTCGCGGCTACGGCTGACCGCGCGGGCCGACCTCACGGAGGCCGACGTGGACCGCGCAGTGAAGGTGATCACCGCGACCGCCCCGCCGGGCGCGATCGCCTGACGCCGCGAGGGTGCTCGAGCAGCGGGTGAACTTCAGGTCCGCAGTCGGACCGGGCCGCCGTAGTCAGCGTGGCAACGAGTCAGCGCGCTAAGCGGCGCATGCGGATGTGGGGGATGCCGTCCTCGTCGGTGTACTCCGCGCCTTCCGCGATGAAGCCGTAGCGGGCGTAGAAACCCTGGACGTACGTCTGGGCGTCGAGGACGTACTCGCCCGGGATCTTCAGTGCCTCGTCCATCAGCCGGGCGGCCAGGCCCTGGCCGCGGGCGTTCGCCGCCGTCGCCACCCGGCCGATGCGGCGGACGTTGTCGGGGTCTTGCAGCACCCGGAGGTAGGACGCGACGCCGGACGGGGTCTCGAACCACAGGTGGCGGGTGTCGAGCGCGAGATCACGGCCGTCGAGTTCGGGGTACGCGGCTTTCTGCTCCACCACGAAGACGTCCACGCGCAGGCGGAGGATGTCGTGGAGCTGGGCGGCCGTCAGTCCGGGACCGGTCGCGTCGTGCAGGGTCGGCATACCCCTGCTTACCACGCTCTACGGGAAGAGCGTGCGCGGCTTCGCCTGGGCTTCGATGTCGTCGGTGTACGCCGAGACGCGGGTGTAGACGCCCGGTTTGCCCGCCTTGCCGCAGCCGTCGCCGAAGGAGACGATGCCGATCAGGGTGTCGCCCACGACCAGGGGGCCGCCGGAGTCGCCTTGGCAGGCGTCCTTGCCGCCGTCGGGGTAGCCCGCGCAGACCATCGTCCTCTGGTTGTAGACGTTGTAGTCGGAGCTGCAGTCGGTGTCGGAGACCAGCGGGACGTCGACGCTGCGCAGGTAGTCCGACCGGGCGCCGCCGTCGGCGACGCGGCCCCAGCCGAGGACCGTCGCCTTCGTGCCTGCCGCGTACAGGCTCGCGTCGCCCTTGCCCGGCAGCTGCGCGGGCCGGTAGTCGAGCTGGCCGCGGACGGACAGCACCGCGACGTCGTCGCCCTGGGTCGGGTCGCTGTAGCCCTTGCTGATCCAGACCTTCGAGACGCTGAGGACCTGACCGTCCTCCGTGCGCTTGTCCTCGCGGCCCGCCACCACGCGGACGTCTTGCTTCGCGACCGCCTTCGCGCAGTGGGCCGCCGTCGCGACCGCCGTGGAGCTGACGATCACCGCGCCGCAGAACTGGTTTCCGCCGCTGTCGGTCAGGTACACCGCGTACGGGTGTTCGCCGAGCGACGCCTTTTCGCCGCCGACGATGCGCGCCTGGTTGCCGGATCCGGGATCCGCCGACGCCGTGCCGACCACGACCGGGACGGCCACCGCGGCCACGGCGAGGAGCGCGCCGCTCGCGAGCAGCAGGGATCGACGGGACTTCACGGACATGGGACGTTCCCCTCATCAGACACGGCAAAGAACAAGCGCTCGGCACCCGGGCGACTCCGGTGCGTGAACGCCGTGCGCTGAATACCCTAATCCGAGTGGGCCCAAAGCGGTGTCACTGGAACGGGTGGACTCCGCGCTTTCCGGCCGCCTCTGTCAAGCTGGCCGGATGCGGCGGACGGCAGCGGTGTTCGGGGCGGTACTGGCCCTGACGCTGACCTCGTGCGCCTCCGAAGTGCCGTCGACGCCGCAACCCGTGCCCTCGACGCCGAGCACCAGGACAACCCCGGCGCCGACAACCCGAGCGCCGGTGACGGCGCCGAGCGCGCCCGCCGTCACCTGGCAGGTGGGTGCCCGGCCACTCCCCCGGCGCCCGGACGGGTTCGGCGAGGTCGAACCGACGCCACCCGAACTGGTGAACCGGGCACTTCCGACAAAAGACCTCCTCCCGCCGCCCGCCGGCGACCAGTACGCCTCGACGGTCAGCGCGGTGCCGGCCGACGTCCTCGCGCGCAGCACCTGGCAGGCCGGGTGCCCGGTCGAAGCGACCGACCTGCGCTACCTGACGATGTCGTTCTGGGGTTTCGACGGCCGCGCGCACACCGGCGAAATGCTGGTCAACGCGAAGGGCGCCGCCGGGATCACCCAGGTCTTCGGAAAGCTCTTCGCGGCGCGCTTCCCCCTCGAAGAGATGCGCGTGACCAGCCCGGAAGAACTGACGCTGCCGCCGACCGGCGACGGCAACTCGACCAGCGCGTTCGTCTGCCGCCCGGCCCGCGGGCAGACGTCGTGGTCGGCGCACGCGTACGGCCTCGCCGTCGACGTCAACCCGTTCTGCAACCCCTACACCCAGGGTGATCTCGTGCTGCCCGAGCTGGCCTCGGCCTACGTCGACCGCTCGAACCGGCGGCCCGGCATGGTCCTGGCCGGCGACGCGACCGTGCGGGCGTTCGCCGCGATCGGCTGGAGCTGGGGCGGCGCGTGGACCAGCCCCAAGGACCGGATGCACTTCACCGGCAACGGCCACTGACCACGTAATACGACGTTAAGCACATCGGGGAACACCCGCTCCCCGCAGCCGGTTGGCTAGGGTGAATCGACCGGAGCCGACCCCGCGGAGGATGCAGTGCCCCACTACGACCTGGTGATCGTCGGGACGGGATCGGGGAATTCGATCCTCGGCCCGGATTTCGCCGGCAAGCAGACGGCGATCGTCGAGAAGGGCACGTTCGGGGGCACCTGCCTCAACGTCGGCTGCATCCCGACGAAGATGTTCGTGTACGCCGCCGACGTCGCGTACACGCCTTCGCACAGCGCGAAGTACGGCGTCGACGAAGAGCTGAAGGGCGTGCGCTGGCGGGACGTCCGCGACCGGATCTTCGGCCGGATCGACCCGATCGCCGCGGGCGGCGCGGAGTACCGCCGCAGCCACGAGGACAACGCGAACGTCGACGTCTACGACGGCACCGCCCGCTTCACCGGGCACAAGGAGCTGCGCGTCAGCTTCGCCGACGGGCGCCCCGACGAGGTGCTGACCGCCGACAAGTTCGTGCTCGCCGCGGGCGGGCGCCCGGTGATCCCGGAGATCCCCGGCCTCGACACCGTCGAGTACCACACCTCCGACACCGTGATGCGGCTCGACGAACTGCCCGAGCGCATCGTCGTCCTCGGCGGCGGGTACATCGCGGCCGAGTTCGCGCACGTCTTCGCGTCGTTCGGCGTCCACGTCACGCTGGTCAACCGGTCCGGGCGGTTGCTGCGCTCCGAGGACGACGACGTCAGTGCGCGGTTCACCGAGCTGGCTTCGGAACGCTTCGACGTCCGCCTCGACCGCAAGACCGTGCGGGCGCGCAAGACCGGCCACGGCGTCGCGCTGGACCTCGAAGGACCGCAGGGCGCCGAAACCGTCGAGGCCGACGTGCTGCTGGTCGCGACCGGCCGCCGGCCGAACTCGGACCTGCTCGACGTCGCCGCCACCGGCGTGACCACAATGGACAGTGGGCACGTCGTGGTCGACGACTACCAGGAGACCGTGGTCGAGGGCATCTACGCGCTCGGCGACCTTTCTTCGCCGCACGAGCTGAAGCACGTCGCCAACCACGAAGCCCGTGTGGTGCAGCACAACCTGGCGCACCCGGACGAGCGGATCACCGCCGACCACCGGTTCGTGCCGCACGCGGTGTTCACCCACCCGCAGGTCGCGTCCGTCGGGCTCACCGAGCGGAAGGCGCGCGAAAAGGGCGTCTCCTACGTGACTTCGAAGCAGGACTACGCCGGGATCGCCTACGGCTGGGCGATGGAAGACACCACGGGCTTCGCGAAGCTGCTGGCCGACCCGGCGACCGGCCGGTTGCTCGGCGCGCACATCATCGGGCCGCAGGCGTCGTCGGTGATCCAGCCGCTGATCCAGGCGATGAGCTTCGGGCTCGACGCGCGGAGCATGGCGCGCGGGCAGTACTGGATCCACCCGGCGATGCCGGAGCTGATCGAGAACGCCCTGCTCAACCTGCCGCTGGACTGAGTCACCGCGGGCCGGGCGGGGTTCAGCGCCCGGCCCGCGGGAGTCCTACAGCGTGAGGGACCAGGTGTCGAGGGTGCCGGTGTCGCCGGGCCCGTAGTCGGTGACGCGCAGCTGCCACTTGCCCGACGCCGGCGTGGCGGCCGCGGGAACGGTGAACGTCCGCAAGCCGGTCCAGGCCGTGCACGTGCCGCCGCCGCTGTACTTGAGCGCGTACGCCTTGCCCTTCGGGTCCAGCAGCGTGACGCCGAGGTCTTCGGCGCACGTGTGGCGGATGGTCACCGCGACCGACAGCGGGGTCGCCGCCTGGCCGGTCAGGGTGGACGTGATCGGGCTGAGCACCTGCTGGTAGTCGCGGATCGCGTAGTCGGTGTCGTTGGTCAACGTCCGGCCGCTGCCACCCGCCTGGGTCCTCGCCGCAACCGGGGCGCTGGCCGGCGACACGTTGCCGGCGGCATCGCGGGCCTTGACCGTGAACGTGTACGCGGTGTCCGGCGAGAGCCCGGTGACGGTCGCCGAAGTCCCGGTGACGCTCGTGGCGAGCGCGGAGCCGTTGTAGACGTCGTACGCGGTGACGTCGCCGGTGGACGCGTCCCAGGCCAGCGAGACGCTGGTGGCCGTCGTGCCGGTGACCCGCGGGGCGGCGGGTGCGCCCGGCGGCGTGGTACCACCGCTGGTCACCAGCCTGAGCTGCCACTTGGTCAACGCCTCGGCCACCGGCTGGAACAGGGACAGGTCTCCGTCGGAGGGGTTGTCCACGCACTGCGACGGGCCGCCGTCGTGCAGGCCGGTGGCCTTGTCGCCGAGCAGCCAGCCGCCGCCGGAGTCGCCGCCGAGGGAGCACGCCGTCGTCCAGGTGAGGTCGTCGATGACCAGGCCGCCGCCGTAGTCGGCGGACTTGTGCGTGTACTTCACCTCGCCGCACTGCCAGTGCGAAGTGTTGCCGGAGTGGCAGACGCGGTCGCCGACCATCGCCTCGGCCGCGCCGGTCAGCGTGATCGCGGGCTGGCCCCAGGTGTTGACCGACGCCGACAGGTTCCACCCGGCCTCGGTCACCGCGACGACGCCCATGTCGCCTTCACGCGCGTTGACGCTGTGGGTGCCGCCGACGTTCGACGTGCCGATCCGGTTCTGCTGCCCCGACGCGCCGTACGCGGCTTGGTCGCGGTCGTTCGTGCAGTGGCCCGCGGTCAGGAAGTGCTTGGCACCGCCCGGATCCGTCACCGGGAAGCCGACCGAGCAGTTGCTCTCGCTGCCCGGCCACCACGGGTTCCCGGTCTGGATCGTCCCGGACTGCTGCCGCGGCGACGAGCCCGTTTCGGTGATCCGGACCCCGATTTCCCGTACGCGCGAAAGGAAACTCTCGGTCGCCGCGGTCTTCTTCGTCCGGTCGACGTCCACGCCGACCTCGTTGCCGCGGACGTCGACGCCCCAGCCGTAGACGCCCGGCACGCCTGTGCCGACCAGCGCGCGGACGGCCGCGCCGGTGCGGTCCAGGTCGGCCTGGCTCCGCGCGACTACGCGAGCCTCCGCCCCCGCGGCACGTACCTGCGAGGCGGCTTCGGCCGTCGTGACGGCGACGGTCAGCTTCCCGGCGGCGGCGTCGAACCACTGCCCGGCCGACCGCGCGCGCACCGAAGCGGGCAGGGCGGCGGCCAGCCGGTGGGCGTCGTCCTGGGCGGTGAGCTGGGCCCGGGCCTCGTCCGCGGTGAGCCCGAACGCCGCGGCGACGCCCGTCACCTCGGCGTCCGGGTGCCCCGGAGCCGCTTCGGCGGGCGAGACACCCAGCCCGAGCGCGGCCAGCGCGGCCACGCCGGCGACGGAAACGAATCTGCGCATCGATTTTCTCCTCGGATCGGCGAGTGGGGTGCGCAGACGGTAAGCCGCCGGAAAGCCGGTTTTGCAGATCCGCAAGTCTTTAACAGTTAACTGGCGGGCCATTCCCATTCGAAGCCGTACCGGCCGGGGCCGAAGTTGAGCGCGACTCCGTGCACCGCACCGGCTTCCGGGATCACTTCGGTTTCTTCGCCGGGCTCGGCGAAGCGGCGGCAGACCGGCGGGACCGCGGCCGGCGAGAACCGGATTTCGAGTACGTATTCGCGGACCGGGAGCCGGAATTTGCGTTCGTAGTTCGTCGCGACCGGGTACGGCGCGCGGTTCACGAGCGTGTGCTCGGTGATCACCGTTTCGCCGCGTTCGAGGGGCCGGGCGAAGAGCAGTTCGACGACGAGGAGGCCGTCTTCGGGCTTCAGCACGCTGCGGCCGGGGTGGCAGCCGCGCAGCGAACGCAGTTCCGGCAGCGGCCGGTCGTGCTCGTCCAGGTGCAGGATCACCACCCACCGGTCCGGGCCGTCGGCCTCGGCCCGCAGCACCTGCCGCGACCGGAACTCCAGCTCCTCGCGGCCGGCTCCGACGGTGACGACGTCGTGCTGGCTGAGCCGGGTCAGCCGCTCGTCCCACCGGGTGTCCACATCGGACACCGCGGCGTCGATCCGCCGTTCGTCCGGCCAGAACCGGCCGATCTCCGCGGCCGCGGACCGGCGCGCGCGGGGCGGGCCGAGCAAGGCGACGAGCGACCCGGCCGGCACCTCCAGGACGGCTTCGAGCTGCCGCAGCCCGCGCACCGACTCCCGCCGTTCCGGGCGGCTGCGGCCGGACTGCCAGTAGCTCAGCGTCGCCGTCGTCACCGAGACGCCGCGGGTGCGCAGGTGTTCGCGGAGCCGGTCCAGGCTCAGCCCGCGGGCGCGGATCGCCGCGCGCAGGGCGGCGTCGAACGGGCCCTCGCGCAGCAACGCCCCGAGGTCGGGGGACGGCACGGCCACCGGACGAGCTTAAGCCGCGCCGGCCCGGCGAACGGCGTTAACAGTTAAGAATCAGACGAACCGGCCGCGACCGGCGAGCGCGCCGAACACCACCTGCACGACGAGCAGGCCGAGCAGCATCGCCAGCGGCACGGTCCAGCCGCCCGCGACGTCGTGCAGCAGGCCGAAGAGGAACGGCCCGAGCGCGGCGAACAGGTAGCCGAAGCCCTGCGCCATCCCGGACAGCCGGGCGGTGTCCGCGCCGGTCCGCGCCCGCAGCGCGATCACGGTCAGCGCCAGCGAGAACACGCTCATGCCGAGCCCGATCAGCAGGCTCCAGAGCAGCGGCGACCACGCCGGGGCGAGCATCAGCCCGGCGGTGCCGGCGAAGCCGAACACGCCGAGGGCCGCGATCCACGGACCTTGCCCGCGCTGCCGGGCGGCCATCGGCGCGACGAAGAGGCTGATCGGCACGGCGATCAGCGAGACCAGGCCGAACAGCAGGCCGGCGTCGTCGCGGGACACGCCCGCGTCCATCAGCACCTGCGGGAACCAGCCCATCGCCGCGTAGGCGTAGAACGCCTGCAGCCCGAAGAACACCGTGACGATCCAGGCCAGGCGGTTGCGCAGCAGCGACCGGCCGGCCTGGGCGGCATCGGTGTGCCTCGGTGCCCGGCCGGTGCCGCGGGCTGCGAGAATCCACGCCAGCAACGCGACGACGGCCACCACGGCCCAGCTGCCCAGTGCCGGGCGCCAGCCGCCGAACGCGTCGCCGAGCTGCGGGGTCACCGCCGACCCGAGCGCGCCGCCGCCCTGCAGGGCCGCGGTGTAGACACCGGTCATGACGCCGATGCGGGCCGGGAAGGAGTCCTTGATGACCACCGGGATCAGCACGTTGATCAGGGCGATGCCGGCAGTGGCCACGAGCGTCCCGCCGAGCACCACGGCCGGGCCGTCGAGCACGCGCAGCACGAGCCCGGTCGCGAGCGTCCCGAGCGCGATCCCGATGGCGGCGCCGATGCCGGCCCGGCGGGCGAGCAGCGGCGCGGCCAGCCCGGCGCCGGCGAAGCAGAGCGTCGGCAACGTCGTGAGCACACCGGCCCAGACGCCGGACGTCCCCAGGTCCTGGCGCATTTCCGCGAGCATGGGGCCGACGCCGGTGATGGCCGGGCGCAGGTTGAGGGCGGTGAGCACCACCGCGACCGCGAGCAGCACGCCGGCGGCGACCACGCCCGGCGCGCGGAACTCCACGGCGCCGTCCAGTTCGGGTTCGAGGCCGGATTCACGGTGTTCGACGTGCATGACCGCTACTATCGCATACGTAGGATGATTGGATGAAGGGATAATCCTGTGCCTCTGGCCACCACCCGGCGAGCAGGCCTCGTCGACCAGGTCATCGACCAGCTGCGGACCGCGGTCACGCAGGGCGAATGGCCCATCGGCGAACGCATCCCCACCGAGGCCGAGCTCGTCGACCAGCTCGGCGTCGGGCGCAACACCGTCCGCGAAGCCGTGCGCGCGCTCGCCCACACCGGCCTGCTGGAGGTCCGGCAGGGCGATGGCACGTACGTGCGCGCCACGAGCGAGGTGTCCGGCGCGATCCGGCGGCTCTGCGGGTCGGAGCTGCGCGAAGTCCTGCAGGTCCGGCGCACCTTGGAAGTCGAAGGCGCGCGCCTGGCCGCAGCCGAGCGAACCGAGGAAGACGTCGCCGGGCTGTGGGCCGTGCTCTCCCGCCGGGAGACCGAGCTGCGAGAAGGGCGGTGGGAGGACTTCGCGCGCACGGACGCGGAGTTCCACTGCGCCGTCGTGCGCGCCGGTCACAACCGGCTGCTCACCGAGCTCTACCGCGGGCTGACCGAGGTCATCACGGCCAGCGTCGCGGCGACGTCCAGCATCACTCCGGGCGCGGAGCATGCGCCCGAGATCGGCCACGAAGGGCTCGCCCGGGCCATCGCCGACCGCGACGCGGATCGGGCCGCCGCCGAGGCGTGCGGGTTCCTGGACGAGTTGCTGGAGCGCATCGAAAGCGCCTGACCTGCACATTCGCCACGCTGGCACCACGATCGACCCCTAAGGGTGCCAGTTCAGGGTTGCCATGGCACCACCGTGGCGCCATAGTTGTGCCATGGACCTGACGCCCTTCGTAGACGAACTCCGCCGGGAGCTCGCGGTCGCCGCCGAAGCGGCGGGCGAGGAAGCCGTCGCACTCGCCGAGCGGCTCACCGCGCCGCTCGAATCGGCGATCCGGCTCACCCTGCTCGACGCCCTTTCCGCGGCGGCCGACGAGATCACCCGCGACCTCGCGCCCGGTTCCGTCGAAGTCCGCCTGCGCCGCCGCGAAGCCGAATTCGCCGTCGCGCTGCCGACCGCTCCCGAACCGCCGCCCCAGGAAACGCCGCCGGCACCCCCGGAAACCGATGACGGCGCCGTGGCCCGGATCAACCTCCGGCTGCCCGAAGCGCTCAAGCAGCGCGTCGAAGAGGCGGCGAACCGCGAAATGCTCTCGACCAACGCGTGGCTCGTCCGGGCCGCGAACGCCGCACTCCGTCCCGGCAAGAGCCAGACCCAGCGCCGTTCGGCCTTCGGTGAGAAGTACACCGGCTGGGTCCAGTAACCCACCCCTCTTCCCTGCACGTCTCCGACCTGCGGAGACGCCACCCGAGCACCCCAGGAGGGCGCAGCCATGCCCGTTTTCGCCACCCCCGAGCCGATCTCGGCCACGCTCGACGTCAGCATCGCCGACATCCGGATCGTCGCCGGCGAGCGCGCGGAAACCACCGTCGAGGTCGAGCCCGCCGACCCGTCCGAACCCGAAGACGTGAAGGCGGTCGCCAAGACCCGCGTCGAGTTCGCGAGCGGCGAGCTGCTGGTCAAGGGCCCGAAGTACGCCACCAAGCTGTGGGGCCGGGGCGGCTCCCTGCACATCACGGTCGAACTGCCCGCCGGCTCGCGCCTGCGGTCCACGGCCGCCATGGGCGACATCCGGGTCAGCGGTCACGTCGGCGACAGCCGCATCAAGACCTCGGTCGGCGACATCCACGTCGACGAAGCCGCCCGGCTCGAGGCGAGCACCGCCACCGGCGACGTCACCGTCGAGCGGGCCACCGGGCACGTCGAGGCCCACACCGGCTCCGGCGAGCTGCGGATCCGCGAGATCGACGGCACCGCCGTGCTGAAGAACTCCAACGGCGAGACCCGCATCGGCGAGGTCACCGGCGACCTGCGGGTCAGCACCGCCAACGGCGACATCTTCGTCTCCCTCGCCCACGCGGCCGTGCACGCCAAGACCGCGTCCGGCGACATCCGGATCAACGAGGTCATCCGCGACGCCGTCGTCCTGGAGACCGCGGTCGGCGAGATCGAGGTCGGCGTCCGCGAAGGCACCGCAGCCTGGCTCGAGCTCAACTCCCTGACCGGCTCCGTGCGCAACACGCTCACCCCGTCCGAGGGGCCGGGCGGGACCACGGAAACGGTCGAGGTCAAAGCCCACACCTACACCGGCGACATCGTCATCCGCCGGGCCTGAACTCCACGCAGACAAGGGGAAGACCATGCCAGACGCCATCGTGGCCGAAGGGCTCGTCAAGAAGTACGGCTCCGTCACCGCGCTCGACGGGATGGACCTGCGGGTCCCGGAAGGCACCGTGCTCGGCGTGCTCGGGCCGAACGGCGCCGGGAAGACCACCACCGTCCAGATCCTCACGACGCTGCAGAAGCCGGACGCCGGCCACGCGACCGTCGCCGGGTTCGACGTCGTGAAGGACGCGCACGAGCTGCGTTCGCACATCGGCGCGTCGGGGCAGTACGCCGCCGTCGACCAGGAGCTGACCGGGGCCGAGAACCTCGAAATGGTCGGGCGGCTCTACCACCTGGGCACCAAGCGGGCCAAGGCCCGCGGCCGGGAACTGCTGGCCCGGTTCAGCCTCGAAGACGCCGCCGACCGGCCGGTGAAGGGCTACTCCGGCGGCATGCGGCGCCGGCTCGACCTGGCCGGCGCGCTGGTGGCCAACCCGCCGGTGCTGTTCCTCGACGAGCCCACGACCGGGCTCGACCCGCGCGCCCGCACCGAGTTGTGGGACGTCATCACCGAACTGGTCGCCGGCGGCACCACGCTGCTGCTGACCACGCAGTACCTCGAAGAGGCCGACCGGCTGGCCGACAGCATCGCCGTCGTCGACCACGGGCGCGTGATCGCCCGCGGCACCGCCGACGAGCTCAAGGACCTGGTCGGCGGCGAGCGGATCGAGCTGACCGTCGGCACGCACGCCGACGTCGGAGTCGCGCAGCGGGCGCTGGCGCGGCTGGCCAGCGGGGAGCCGCAGGCCGAGGCGTTCCGGCTCACCGTGCCCGTGACCCACGGCGCGAAAGCGCTTACCGAAGCGCTCGCCCTGCTCGCCGCCGACGGCGTCGACGTCCGCGACGTCGGTGTCCGCCGCCCCACCCTCGACGACGTTTTCCTCACTCTGACGGGCCACGACGTGGCCGAGACCGCGAAGGAGGCCGTGTGATGAACGCGGTGCAGATGGCCGTGACCGACGGCGTGACCGTCGCCAAGCGCAACTCGATCAAGATCGTCCGGTCGCTGGACCTGCTCGGGTCCATCGTGTTCATGCCGGTGATGTTCGTGCTGCTCTTCGGCTACGTGTTCGGCAGCGTGATCGACATCCCCGGCATGTCGTACCGCGAGTTCATGCTCCCGGGGATCTTCACCCTCGCGGTGGCGATGGGCAGCATCGTCACCGGCTACGGGCTGACCGACGACCTGCAGAAGGGCATCATCGACCGGTTCAGATCGCTGCCGATGTCCCCGGCCGCGGTGCTGATCGGACGGACCACGGCGGATCTGATCCTCAACGTGACGAGCCTGCTCATCATGGGGATCGTGGGCTTGCTCGTCGGCTGGCGCATCCACACCGGCCCGCTCGAAGCGCTCGGCGGCGTCGTCCTGCTGCTCGCCTTCGCCTACGCGCTTTCGTGGGTGATGGGGACGCTCGGCCTGGCCGTGCGCAAGCCCGAGGTGTTCAACAACGTCTCGAGCGTGGCGATCTTCCCGCTCACGTTCCTGGCCAACACGTTCGTCGACAGCGGCCGCCTGCCCACCCCCCTGCGGGTGATCGCGGACTGGAACCCGGTCTCGGCGATCACGCAGGCGGCGCGGGAGCTGTTCGGCAACACGAGCGCGTCGATGCCGGTGCACGACGTCTGGCCGATGCAGCACGCGGTGCTGGCTTCGGTGCTGTGGATCGCGGTGCTGCTGGCGGTCTTCGTGCCGCTTTCGGTGCGCTGCTACAAGAAGGCCACGAGCCACTGACTCACGGCAGCGTGAGGATCTCGCTGCCGTCGGCCGTCACCACGAGGGTGTGCTCGAACTGGGCCGTCCACTTCTTGTCCTTCGTGGTGACGGTCCAGTCGTCGGGCCAGATGTCGTAGTCGATGGTGCCCAGCGTGATCATCGGCTCGATCGTGAAGGTCATGCCCTCCTCGATGATCGTGTCGACGGAGGGCTCTTCGTAGTGCAGGACCGTCGGCGGCGTGTGGAACGCGGGGCCGACGCCGTGGCCGGTGAAGTCGCGGACCACGCCGTAGCCGAAGCGCTTGGCGTAGGACTCGATGACCCGGCCGATCACGTTGAGCCGGCGGCCCGGCCGGACCGCCTTGATCGCCCGCATCGTCGCCTCGCGGGTGCGCTCGACCAGCAGGCGAGCCTCCTCGGAGACGTCGCCGGCCAGGAACGTCCCGTTCGTGTCGCCGTGGACGCCGCCGATGTAGGCGGTGACGTCGATGTTGCAGATGTCGCCGTCCTCGATCACCGTCGAGTCCGGGATGCCGTGGCAGATGACCTCGTTGAGCGAGGTGCAGCACGACTTCGGGAAGTGGCGGTAGCCCAGCGTCGAGGGATAGGCGTGGTGGTCGAGGACGAACTCGTGCACCACCTTGTCGATGTCGTCGGTGGTGGCGCCCGGCTTGACCGCCTTGCCGCCCTCTTCCAGCGCCTGCGCCGCGATCCGGCTCGCGATCCGCATCGCCTCGATCACCTCGGGCGTGCGCACGCCGTTGCCGGTGTCCCGCTTCGGCGCCGGCTTGTCCACGTACTCGGGACGGGCGATGGAACTGGGGACGTCACGGCGCGGCGTCTGGACGCCGGGAACCAGCGGGGCACGAACGGACATGCCCCCACTTTACGACGGCCCGCTCAGCCGAGCCCCGCCAGGAACCGGTGGGCCGCCTGCACCGCGGGTTTCGACGAGCCCGCCTCGGTCAGCAGCACGGCGAACGCCAGGTCGCCGCGGTAGCCGACGAACCAGCCGTGCGAGCGGGAGCCGTCGCCGAACTGGGCGGTACCGGTCTTGCCCGCGACGTCGGGGATGTCCCGCAGGCCGGTCGCCGTCCCCGCGGTGACGACCTCGCGCATCATCCCGCGCAGCGCGTCGAGGACGTCCTGCGACGGCGCGTCGCCGACGTTCTTCGTGCTCGCCGGCATCCCCTTCACCAGCGACGGCGTCGGCACCTTCCCGGCCTGCACGGTCGCCGCGGCCAGCGCCATGCCGAACGGGCTGGTCACCACCGTGCCCTGGCCGAAGCCGTTTTCGGCGCGCTGGACGGCCGAGTCGCTGGCCGGGACGGCGCCGGTGACCGTGGTCAGGCCGGGCACGACGAAGTCCGCGCCGAGCCCGAACGAGCGGGCGGTGTCGGTGAGCGCCGAGGCAGGCAGGCCCGCGGCGAGCCGGGCGAAGGTCGTGTTGCAGGACCGCGCGAACGCCGTCTTCAGCGGGACCCGGCCCAGGTCGAAGCGGCCTTCGTTCGGCACGACCCGGTTTTCGATCGTCGTGGTGCCGGGGCAGTCGACCGGGCTTTCGGCGTCGACGTCGCCGGTCGACAGCGCGGCCGCCGCCGTCACGATCTTGAACGTCGACCCCGGCGGGTAGCGCCCGGCCAGCGCCAGCGAGCCTTCGCCGTCGGCGGCGGCGTTCTGCGCCACGGCGAGGATGTCGCCGCTCGACGGCTGGATCGCCACCAGCGCGGCCGGGTACTCCTCGGTCTCGAGGGCCTTCTCGGCGGCGACCTGGATCCGCGCGCTGAGCGTGCTGGTCACGGCGGGCGCGGGCCGCGGCGGCTCGGCCTTGAGTTCGGCCGACTCGCCGCCGGTGACGTCCCGGGTGACGATCCGCCAGCCCGCCGCCCCGGCCAGCTCCTGCTCGACCAGCGCGCGGATGCCCGGCAGGACCTGCTGCCCGGACCCGCGGGTCACCGGCAGCAGCCGCTCCTGGCTGGCGAAGCGGACACCGGGCAGGTCGTAGATCACCGGCTTGACCCGCTGGTAGTCGCCGGCCCGCAGGCTGATCACCGGGTAGGCGTCGCCGGGCTTGGTCTTGCTCATCCCGTCCAGCACCGAGCGGCCGGTGACCGACGGCTCGTACCGGTGCAGCGCCTTGGCGAGCGTCCCGGCGACGGCGCTCGGGTCGCCGGCCTTCTGCGGGTCGACGACCACGCCGATCACGGTCTGCGGGCGCATCAGCGGCACGCCGTCGCGGTCGAGGACCGGCGCGGTCTCCGGCAGCTGGGGCAGCAAGCCGAGGGTCTGGCCAACGGCCAGCTGCGGGTGCACGACGGTCGGCTGCCAGTGCACCTGCCAGCCGTTCTCGGCCGCGCGCAGCTGCGCGTCGGCGCGGTAGGACCAGCTGCGGCCGTGCGGCAGGTGCCAGGTCAGCCGGTAGCCGGCCGTGACGACGTCGCCGTCCGGCTGCTTCACCTCTTCGTCGTCGACGTCGAGCGACTCGGGATCGAGCACGCCCCGGACCTGGCTGAGCACGGTCTTCGCGGCGTCGGGCGAGTCGGTGTTCGCCGCGGCGGCGGCGATGTCCCCGGACGCGACGGCGTCCAGGAAGGCGGAGAGGGCGTCCTCGGGACCGTCGCCCGAGCACCCGGCCGTGGTCGCGGCGGCGAGCAGCAGCACCGCGAGCACACCGCGGCGTCGACGTGCACTCATGGCGGGATAATGCCTGGTCAGCGGGTGTCCGCCGGGCTGAAACGCCGCCACGGAAGAGTGGCTAGAACAGCACCGTCGCGTACTGGCCGACCTGCTGGAACCCGATCTTGCGGTAGGCCGCGAGCGCGGGGGTGTTGAACGCGTTGACGTACAGGCTCGCGGTGCGGCCCAGGCCGCGGACGAGCCGGTTGACGACCGCGGCCGTGCCGGCGGTGCCGAGCCCGCTGCCGCGGCGTTCGGGGTGCACCCAGACACCCTGGATCTGCCCGACCGTCGCCGACATGGCGCCGATCTCGGCCTTGAAGACGACTTCGCCGTTTTCGAACCGGGCGAACGCGCGCCCGGCGCCGATCAGCTCCGTGACGCGGGCGCGGTAGCTGGCGCCGCCGTCGCCGCTGCGCGGGTCGACGCCGACCTCCTCGATGAACATCGACACGGCGGCGGGCAGGTACCGCTCGAGCTCGTCCGGCCGGACCGGCCGCACGAGGGGGTCGGCGGCCACGAGCGGCATGGCGTCGAGCGCCATCAGCGGCTGGTCGTCCCGGACCTCGCGGGCCGGGCCCCACTCGTCTTCCAGCTCGTCCCAGAGCCCGAGCACCTGCTCGGCCGGGCCGACGAGGGACGAGCAGGTGCGTTGTCTTCGCAGCGCGCGGTCGGCGAAGGACCGCAACGCGGGCGCGTTGCCGCGCAGGGGGATCAGGTTCGGCCCGGAGAAGCACAGCCCTTGGAGCCGCCCGGCGCGAACCGGGCGGCTGTCGGCGGCCCAAAGCTCACCACCGAGCCGCCACGGGTCGAGACCGGCAGCCTCGACCCGGGCGCTGACCATGCAGCTGCCCACCGGGTCGGCGGCGAGCGCGGCACGGACCGCCGGATAGTCCCGATCATCGAGCAGCCGTGCACCTGCAAGCCGCAACACGAGGTCCAGGGTGCCAGATTCGGCCGGTAAACGGAACGCGAGGTCGTCGACACGCTGAGATGAACAGCCCGGTTCGCGTTCCGCGGGCAGAATCGGGCGTATGCAGCGGTACACGTACAAGGTCGTCGAGGTCCGCGAGAAGCTGCTCGGCGGGAAGATGTCGGGCGGCAAGCTCGAGAAGCTGCTCAACGACCACGCGGCCGACGGGTGGCAGCTCAAGGCGATCACTTCGGCGGAGGTGAAGGGCCGGGTCGGGCCCGGCGGGGTCGAGGGGCTGCTGGTCACCTTCGAGAAGCCGGTGGACTGATGGCGTGAACGACTCGTTCATGTCGCCTGGTGACGTGAACGAGTCGTTCACGAGCTTCAGGCCGCGCCGCGGTAGGTGCCGATCGTCCAGGAGTTGCCCTCCGGGTCGCGGAGGCTGAACGTGTGCGAGCCGTACTCGGTGTCGGTCAGGGCGGCCGTGATCTCCGCGCCGGCGGCCCGCACCCGCGCGTGGATCTCGTCCACCTCGTCCGAGACGACGTAGACCGCGCCCGTGCCCGGCTTCATCGCGTCGTGGACGCCGTCCGGGCCGCGGACGCTGCCCAGCATCACCGCGCCACCCTCGGGCCAGCGCAGTTCGGCGTGCGCGATCAGGTCGCCTTCGGGCACCACCAGTGCCTCGGTGAAGCCCAGGACGTCGACGAGGAACCGGACCGCGACCGGGGCGTCGTCGTACCGGAGAGCGGGCCAGACGTTCGGTTCAGGAGTCATGCTCGCGAGTCTTGCCCGGCGGCCCCCTCCTGGTCTTGGAGGAACGGGAGCTCCTCGGCGATCCACGTGCCCGGGGTGCACCCGGCCAGCGCGCGCCACTCGTTGCTCAGGTGCGCCTGGTCGTAGTAGCCGCACTCCACCGCCAGCGCGGCCAGGTCCGTGCGGCCCCGGCGCAGCAGCCGCCCGGCCCGCTCGAACCGCAGGACCCGCGCCGCCTGCTTCGGCGCCAGGCCCAGCTCCGCGCGGAACCGCTCCCCCAGGTGACGGCGGCTCCAGCCGACCTCACCGGCGAGGTCGCCGACGCGCACCCGCCCGTCGGAACCCCGCAGCCGGCGCCACGCCTCCCCCAGCTCGGGCGGCGGCGCCACCGGCTCGACGGCCCGGGCGGCCAGGACGTCGTCGAGCAGCGCGAACCGCTGCGGCCAGGTCGGCAGCTCCCGCAGCCGGTCCGGCAGCGAGCCGAGGCCGAAGCCGGCGAGGTCGGCCACCTCGCCGCTCAGCTCCGCCGCCGTGACGCCGAAGAGCGTGCGCACGCCCAGCGGGTCGAGCTCCAGCTGCAGGCCCTCCTGCACGCGGTCCTGCCGGATCAGGACCGCGTTCGTGTGCAGCCCGCCGATCAGCGCCCGCAGGCTGTGCCCGGCCATCCGGACCGGCCCGGCGAGGCTGATGACCAACGTCACGTGCCGGGACGGCAGGCCGCGGTGGACCGGCAGCGTCACCTCGTCCTGCCGGTACCCGACATAGCGCGTGACCAGGGGCCGCACCACGGGGTGCGGCTCGTGAACAGCCCAGGTCACGGTCACGAATGCCAGCGTAAACGTCACCACCGACAGTTCCGGTTCTGCTAACACGGAGGGTGCGTCCCCCACCGCGGAAGGAACCACCGATGACGATCCAGGAGCAGGCGCAGCAGCTGGAGCTGCTCGCCGACCAGGTGCCGACCGGCATCGCGCTCGCGACCAAGAGCGACCTCGAAGACCTGCAGGCCCAGGTGCTCGGCCTGCTCGGGGAGACGTCCACCGCGACCTCGATCCAGGGCGCCATCCAGCTGGCTTCGCAGCAGATCGACGAGGTGGCGGCCGCGCTCGAGAACGTCCGCCTGCAGATCCGGGACGCCGCTCAGCACCACCTGCAGGGCTGACGCTCCCCCCAGGCCAGACTCAGCCGGCGGTGACCACGGGCTCGCCCTGGCCGAGGGACTCCCCGGCCTCCTCGGCGATGCGCATGGCCTCTTCGATCAGCGTCTCGACGATGGCGTGCTCGGGCACGGTCTTGATGACCTCGCCCTTGACGAAGATCTGGCCCTTGCCGTTGCCGGACGCGACGCCCAGGTCGGCCTCGCGGGCCTCGCCCGGGCCGTTGACGACGCAGCCCATGACGGCCACGCGCAGCGGGATCTCCATGCCCTCGAGCCCGGCCGTGACCTGCTCGGCGAGCGTGTAGACGTCGACCTGCGCGCGCCCGCACGACGGGCAGGACACGATCTCCAGCTTGCGCTGCTTGAGGTTCAGCGACTGCAGGATCTGGATGCCGACCTTGACCTCTTCGACCGGCGGCGCGGACAGCGAGACGCGGATGGTGTCGCCGATGCCCTGGCGCAGCAGCGCGCCGAACGCGACGGCCGACTTGATGGTGCCCTGGAACGCCGGGCCGGCCTCGGTGACGCCGAGGTGCAGCGGGTAGTCGCACTGCTCGGCCAGCAGCTCGTAGGCGCGCACCATGACCACCGGGTCGTTGTGCTTCACCGAGATCTTGATGTCGTGGAAGTCGTGCTCGGCGAACAGCGACGCCTCCCAGAGCGCCGACTCGGCCAGCGCTTCCGGCGTCGCCTTGCCGTACTTGTCCATGATCCGCTTGTCGAGCGAGCCGGCGTTGACGCCGATCCGGATCGGCGTGCCGTGGTCCTTCGCGGCCTGCGCGATCTCCTTGACCTGGTCGTCGAACTTCCGGATGTTGCCCGGGTTCACGCGCACGGCCGCGCAGCCGGCCTCGATCGCCGCGAAGACGTACTTCGGCTGGAAGTGGATGTCGGCGATCACCGGGATCTGCGACTTCTTCGCGATCGCGGGCAGCGCCTCGGCGTCGTCGGCCGACGGGCACGCGACGCGGACGATGTCGCAGCCCGCGGCGGTCAGCTCGGCGATCTGCTGCAGGGTGGCGTTGACGTCGGAGGTGAGCGTCGTCGTCATCGACTGGACGGAGATCGGGAAGTCGCTGCCGACGCCGACCGCGCCCACCTGGAGCTGGCGGGTCTTGCGGCGCTCGGAGAGGACGGGCGGGGGCAGGGCGGGCATACCGAGTGCGACGGTCACGCTTTCCAGCGTACCTACCCCGACCGAGCCACCTTCACCATGTCAACCGTCACGGTGAGCAGCATTACGGCCTGTGCGACCCGCCAGGGAGGGGCCGGAACCCCTCCGTGGCGGCTACTGCCCGATTCGAATCGGGTTGACGATGTCCGCCGTCACCGTGAGTAGCGTCACCGCGCCGCCGATGAGCACGAGGACCATGGTGATCCCGGACAACCGCGTGTAGTCGACCGGGCCGCCCGCCGTCTTGCCGCGCCGGGCGCGGATCCAGTCGCGGACGCGCTCGTACCAGACCACCGCGATGTGCCCGCCGTCGAGCGGCAGCAGCGGCAGCAGGTTGAACACGCCGATGAAGAAGTTCAGGCTGGCCAGCAGGAAGAAGAACAGCACCCAGATGCCCCGCTCGACGGCCTCGCCGCCGATCCGGCTCGCGCCGACGACGCTGACCGGGGTGTTCGGGTCGCGCTCGCCGCCGAAGATCGCGGTGACCACGGCGGGGATGCGCTCCGGGAACTCGACGAGCCGCTGCGCCGTCTCGGCGAACATCGTGCCGGTGAAGCTGAACGTGGCGCCGACCGCGGCGACCGGGCCGTACTGCGTGGTCGCCGAGGACTTCTGCGGCGAAGCACCGATCATGCCGACCTCTTTGACGCCTTCGGCGGTCCAGCGCTGCACCTTCGGCACGTCGACGGTGAGCGAAAGCCGCTGCTCACCGCGCTGCACCTCGAACGCGGTCGGGCCGCTGGTGGCCTGGACCGCGGTGAGCATCTCGTCCCAGCTCGCGATCGGCTTCCCGCCGACCGACAGGATCTTGTCACCCGCCAGGAGCCCGGCCGTCCTGGCCGGGGTGAGCGCGTCCGCGGCGCAGGTGGGGTTCTGCGCCTGCGCCTTGGCCTGCTCTTCCGTCGTGATCGACTGGGCGCACGACGTGGCCGACAGCACCGCCGGGGGCGGCGTGAGGTTCGGCAGGCCCATCGTCACGGCCATCAGGTAGAGCACCACGAAGCCCAGGATGAAGTGGGTGATCGACCCCGCCGACATCACGACGGTGCGCTTCCAGGTCTTGAACCGCCACATCGCGCGCGGCGCCTCGTCCGGCGTCACCTCGTCGAGCGCGGTCATGCCGGCGATGTCGCAGAACCCGCCCAGCGGGATCCACTTGAGGCCGTACTCGGTCTCGCCGCGACGCCAGGAGAACACCGTGGGCCCGAAGCCCACGAAGTACCGGCGGACCTTCATGCCGAAGGCCTTCGCGGTGACCATGTGCCCGGCCTCGTGCAGCGCGACCGAGATGCAGATCCCCAGCGCGAACAGCACCACGCCGATGATGTAGGACACCGCTACTTCCCCTCGATGATCGAACCGGCCCGCGCGCGAGCCCAGCGCTCGGCGGCGAGAACGTCGTCGACGTCGCGCGGTTCGCGACGCCACTCGTCGGCGGCTCCCACCACCTCGGAAACAGTGTCCACTATCGACGTGAAGCTGGTGTTCTGCGCCAGGAAAGCGGACACGAGCTCCTCGTTCGCGGCGTTGTAGACGGCGGGCAGGCAGCCGCCCACGGTGCCGCAGTGCCGGGCCAGCTCGACGGCCGGGAAGGCCTCGTCGTCGAGCGGCTCGAACGTCCAGGTCGCGGCCTTGTCCCAGGTGCAGGCCGGTGCGGCGGCGGGAACGCGGTCCGGCCAGTGCAGGGCGAGCGCGATCGGCAGCCGCATGTCGGGCGGGCTGGCCTGGGCGATCGTCGAGCCGTCGGCGAAGGTCACCATCGAGTGCACGATCGACTGCGGGTGCACGGTGACGTCGATCCGCGCCGGCTCGATGTCGAACAGCAGGGCCGCCTCGATCAGCTCCAGGCCCTTGTTGACCAGGGTGGCGGAGTTGATCGTGATGAGCGGGCCCATGGACCAGGTCGGGTGCGCCATCGCCTGCTCGACGGTGACCCCGGCCAGCTCGGCGCGCTTGCGGCCGCGGAAGGGACCGCCGGACGCGGTGAGCACGAGCCGCGCGACCTCTTCCTTGCGCCCGGCGCGCAGGGCCTGGGCGATGGCGGAGTGCTCGGAGTCGACGGGCACCAGCTGCCCGGGCTTGGCCGCGGCGAGCACCAGCGGCCCGCCGGCGATCAGCGACTCCTTGTTCGCGAGCGCGAGGGTGGCGCCGGTGGCGAGCGCTTTGAGCGTGGGCTCGAGGCCGCGGGAGCCGGGCAGGGCGTTGAGGACGGTGTCGACCTCGACGGCGTCGATCAGCTCGGTGACGGCGTCGGAGCCCGCGAAGAGCCGCGGCAGCTTGAACTCGCCCCGGGAGTAGCCCCGCTGCTGCGCTTCGGCGTACAGCGCAAGCTGCACATCTTCGGCGGCGGTGGCCTTGGTCACGGCGACGGCCTCGACCCCGTGGGCGAGCGCTTGCGCGGCGAGCGCGGCCGGATCCGCCCCACCCGCGGCGATCCCGGCCACCCGGAACAGGTGCGGGTTGCGGGCCGCGACGTCGAGGGCCTGCACACCGATGGACCCGGTCGAGCCGAGCACGAGAACGCTTCGCGAGGTAGTCATCGCGGGCCATTGTCGCGCGGCCCGTGTCCGCGGCGCACCCGGAGGTGTGGGATCATCGGCGCGTACGTGGTTCACGGGTCTTGAGGAGTTCATCGTGGCAGGCAAGGCGGTCGAGAAGCGGCCCGAGGTCGACCCCCGCGACGAGCCGTCCGCGGCCTGGGGCTGGCACGGTTCGTTCCCGAAGGGCACCCGGATCGCCGGCTGGGTCAGCGCGATCATCCTGCTGGTGATGATCAAGGGCAACCACGAGAACAACACCGAGAACGTGTGGCTCGTCGGCCTCTCGCTGTTCCTGATCCTGCTGCTCGTGCTGGACATCCGCAAGCGGCGCACGGCCTGGCGCAAGTAGTCCGTTTTTCGCTAACGTCTCCGGGCATGAAGCTGCGCTGGGGTTTGGCTCTGCTCGCTGTCCTGAGTGCGTTGCTGGTGGCGCCGGGGGCGGCTTCGGCTGCATCCGCGCCGGTGGTCCGGTGCACGTTCACGCCGACCCCTTCGAACCCGGCGGCGCGGCCGGTGGTGCGCCCACTGCCGTTCGCTTCGACCCGCGGGACCGTGGATGTGACGTTCCGGTTCAACTACGGGCCGGTGACGGTCCGGCTGAACCGCGCGGGGGCGGCGCCGTGCGCGGTGCACAACATGGTTTCGCTGATTCTGCAGCGGTTCTACGACCGGTCCCAGTGCTGGCGGCTTTCGAACTCTTCCCGGTTGGGTGTCCTGCAGTGCGGGGACATCTACGAGGTCGAGAAGGGCGGGCCGGGGTACAAGTTCCCGGACGAGGTTTCGGGTGCCGAGACCTACCCGCGCGGGACCGTCGCGATGGGGAACCAGGGGCCGGGGACCAACGGGTCGGAGTTCTTCATCGTGCATTCGTTCGCGAACATCCCGGCGAACTATTCGGTGCTGGGGACGGTGGTGCGCGGGATGTCGGCGATCGATCACATGGTGGCGGACGGGATCATCCCGACCGACCCGGACGGACCGCTGGACGGGGCACCGGCTCATCCGGTGAAGATCCAGCGGGCTTCGGTGGGCTGGTAGGTCATTCGTCCTCGGCGGTCGCCAGCAGAACCCGAAGCTGTTCGATCACGAACGTGGGTTTGTCCTGCCGACCTTCCGCGCTGCCGGCCCGACTGGTTCGGAGAGCCGGCTGCCGCGCCGAACCGTTCCGAGGTCGACGTGACTCGACGGTCGCCTCGACGACGTCGAACCCCGGCGGGCGATGATCCGGCGAAGACTTCTTGATGAAATCTACCGCCCACCCCATGCCCGTCCACTCCGACTCGGAATACGACTGGGGTTCGAAGCCGCGGACCAGCTCGTGCGCGCACGCGAGCACCGAGCGGCGGAACTGAGCGACGAGGGTACGAGGCAGCACCTCGCAGTCCTCGGCGGAGGCCAGCAAGTCGGCGAGGTCGGGGAAATTTTCCGGAACCGGCCGGAAATCCTCGAGCTCCGCCAGATCGTCCGCGGCGTGCTGGGCGAGCGGCACCGACCGCAAGATGTTGGCGTGCACGACGACATCTGTCAGGTGGCCGATCGAACCTGACCGACTGAACGGCCTGCGCCGGAAGATCCGGGGGACATCGCGGATTTCGAAAGGACAGGGATCGGCGAGGTGGTTCAAGACCACTCCCGTCATCACCTGCGGGCGCTGGCTCAGCTTTTCGGTGATCAGACCATCCCGCACGTTGGTTCCGACGATGAACAGCCGGGCCAGGTGCTCCGGCTCTTCAAGACAATCGATCAAGGCGTCGAGGTCGCAGCGACCTCGATGCAGCCGCCCCTGGAGGTACTCCTGCACTGACGGGTTGTGCAGGCGCACCCACGGGCGCCCCGCCCCGCGGTCGAAGATCGTCAGCAGCGCGCCATCGAGCGCCTTGAGCGACCGGTGCAGAACCGGCAGGTCGTGCGACTTCCCGGCGGCCCGGGCGTAGCGGCGCCACACCCCACCCAGTTCCTCCACCGAAACACCCGAGCCGGCATCGAGCACCGAGATCAGCTCGAGAACGTGGACGCAAGTGTCGTCCAGTTCCTCCTCGACGACTCGCTCCCACACCCGCTCCGGCTTCTCGAAGTTGAGCGCCATCTCTTCCGCGACCCGTGAGGCCGGAGCTCCGGAGAACCCGCTGAGCCCGAGCGTCCGCTCGGCCAGCCGTGGGTTGAAGTTCGGGCTGTAAACCAGGCCGAACCAGACCCACTGGTCGCCGAAGCGGCGTTTTTCGGCAACGGGGATCCCGGAATGGTGGACGAGGCTGTAGAGCACTTTCGCGGCTACATCGGCGTCGAACCCGACTGGGTTGACGAAGTACATGACCGGTGAAAGATCCGTCTCCCCCAGCCGCCCGTAAGCCTGTTCGGCCTGCTTGAAGAGGTAGTCACGGGTCGTCATCACGAGCTGTTTCCCCGCCGTGCTCCGGACGCGTTCGACGACCTGCAGGAGACGTCCGTCTTCGTTCTTCCCCAGCTTGTCGCCGAACGTGCTGCGGCCCAGGAAGTCGTCGTAGTAGAAGAACTGCGGGGTGTCCTCCCGCCAAGCGGCGTTGATCTCGTCGGCGTCCCGCGATATTTCGACGAGCTCGTAACCCTGCTGGTGATAGGTGGCGGCGAGCATCTTGGCGATGCTGGTCTTGCCGATTCCCGGACCGCCGGTCACGATGCAGACCGAGTGCTCGGCCAGCAGCAGCTTCGCTTCGAGGAACGCCGGCGTCGGCACAAAGGTCAGCGCGCGTTGCTCGATGTCCGACAACAGAGCGGCGGACCGCACCACGCTCTCCTTGCGCAGAAGCGTCTGCAGCACCGCGGTACTGCTCAGCCACAACCGGAAGTGCCGGTCGACGATCTCCGGCCGTTTGCGAAGCTCTTCAACAAGCTGATCCACACCGTAGATGTCCCCCACTCCCGTGACGTACGGGGCGAGACCCTCGGCAAGTTGGTCCTTCGCGGCGGCGGTCAATTCGATGCTGGTCGCGAGCAGGTACCGGGCCGGAGCCAGCGCCCGGACCTTCGTGCGTTCGTCCCCGAGCATCGTTCTCACCAGGCGGGCGCTGCTGCCACGTGGCCAGTGCTTGCACTGGATGATCGTCAACCGTCCGTCGTCCGCGACGTGCCGGAGGTCGATTCCCTGGTCCCGTCCCTGCGGAAAGACCTCGAAAGCCAGCCCGGTGATCTGCTCGAAAAGATCGCGGCAGAGCATTTCGAAGTCGTAGGGACTCAGCCGTCCGAGGTCGAAAGCATCCACCGGGGAAGTGTGCCAGCCACCGGAAACAACGGGCCGGGTACCACCGCGAAGGTGACACCCGGCCCGTTTTCCGTGCTCTGTCTAGCGTTCGCGCGAAGGCGACACCAATTCGCTCGGCCCGCCACCGGCCTCCCCGGCGACCGCCGCCAGCTCCGAACCCACCGACTCGCGGTCCTTCGGGCGGGCGTCCTTCGTCAGCAACGACGCCACCGCGCCGATCAGGCAGACCACGATCGCGAAACCGAACGCCACTGCCAGGCCGGACTGGAACGGGCCCGAGATCAGGTTCGGGAAGAAGCTGCGGCCGGCCAGGAACGACGCCTGGTCCGGGGGCAGGGACGACAGCTGGCTGCCCAGGAGCTGCTGGATCGGGTTGTAGCCCAGGAACGCCGCGAACAGCACCGCCACCGCCGGGAGGTTGGCCACCTGGGCCGCCGCTGCCTCGGGGACGCCGTGGGAGACCAAGCCGTCGTGCATCGTCGACGGGAGGCTGCTCGACAGGCCCGAGATGATCAGGCTGAAGAAGAAGCCGATCGACAGGACCATCGCCGCGTTCTGGAAGGTCGTCATCATGCCCGCGCCGGAGCCGCGCGCGTCGGCCGGGAGGCTGTTCATCACCTCGGCGCGGTTGGGTGAGGAGAACATGCCCATGCCGATGCCGTTGACCAGCAGGATCGCCGCGAACGCCCAGTAGTCGAAGTTCACCGGCAGGATGATCAGCAGCAGGAACGTGATCGCCGTGATCAGCAGGCCACTGGACGCCAGCAGGCGGCTGCCGATGCGGTCGGCGAGGATGCCCGACGTCGGGGCGGCCAGCAGGAAGCCGACCGTCATCGGGAGCATGTAGATGCCCGCCCACAACGGCGTCTGCTCGAACGTGTAGCCGTGCTGCGGGAGCCAGATGCCCTGCAGCCAGATGATCAGGATGAACTGCAGGCCACCGCGGCCGAGCGACGCCGTCAGGTTCGCGATGTTGCCCCAGGTGAACGAGCGGATCTTGAACAGCGAGAGCCGGAACAGCGGGTTGTCGACCTTGGTTTCGATGACCACGAACGCGACCAGCACCGCGACGCCGCCGATCAGGCAGCTCAGGACCATCGGGCTGCCCCAGCCGGTCGGGGACGTGCCGTAGGGCTGGATGCCGTAGGTGATGCCGACCAGCACCGCGATCAGGCCGACGGCGAAGGTGATGTTGCCCCACCAGTCCATCCGCGCGTGCTTGCGGATGCCGGTGTCGTGCAGCTTGAGGTACGCCCAGATCGTGCCGATCACGCCGAACGGCACCGAGACGAGGAAGATCAGGTTCCAGTCGACCGGCGCGAGGACGCCGCCGACGACCAGGCCGAGGAACGAGCCCGCGATGGCCGCCACGCCGTTCATGCCCAGCGCGAGGCCGCGCTGGTTGGCCGGGAAGGCGTCGGTGAGGATCGCCGAGGAGTTCGCCATCAGGAAGGCGCCGCCGACGCCCTGCACGATCCGCCAGCCGATCAGCCACAGCGCGGCCGCGTCACCGCCGAACCAGGTGACGGCCAGCATGACGGAAGAAACGGTGAAGACGGCGAAGCCGAGGTTGTACATCCTCGCGCGGCCGTACATGTCGCCGAGCCGCCCGAAGCTCACCACCAGCACCGCGGTGACCACGAGGAAGCCCATGATCATCCACAGCAGGTAGCTGGTGTTGGCCGGCTCGAGGGGGTTGATCCCGATGCCCTTGAAGATGTCGGGGAGCGCGATCAGCACGATCGAGGAGTTGATCGTGGCGATCAGCATGCCCAGCGTCGTGTTGGACAGCGCGATCCACTTGTACCGCGGCCCCAGTTCCGCGATCGAATACGTCCGGCGTTCCGCCACTGTGCAACCCTTCTGCTGGCAAGTCCCTTAGCTAGGCTAAGCAAGTTGCTTGCGTATGGCAACCAAGTACGCGAAACACTTGGGAGAGCATGATCACAATGGGTTGACTGTCCTTTGTGGATCCTTTACCGAGGGACCAGCCGGCCCAGCAGCGCGACGCCCTCCTCGATCTCCGTCGCCGTCCGGGCCGCGTAGCCCAGCACCAGGCCGGGGCGGCCCGGCCGCTGGCGGTGCCAGGACAGCGGCTGGACCTTCACCCCCTCCGCCAGCGCGGCCGCCGCCACCGCGACGTCGTCGACCTCGCCGTCGAACGTGATCGTCAGGTGCAGACCGGCTGCCGCGCCGTGGACCCGCGCGGCCGGCATCGACGTCGCCAAGGCCCGGATCATCGCGTCCCGGCGACGCCGGTGGCGGGCCCGCACCACGCGCAGCTGCCGCTCCAGCTCGCCCGTCTCCATCAGCCGGGCCAGCACCAGCTGGGCCAGCACCGCGTTGCCCAGGTCCGCGAACCGCTTCGCCGCCACCAGGTCGTCGCGGAACCGGGGCGGCGCCAGCAGCCAGCCCACCCGCAGCGCGGGCGCCAGCAGCTTCGACACGCTCCCCGTGTAGCAGACCTCCGGCAGCATCGACCGCACCGCGGGCACCGGCGAGCGGTCGTAGCGGTGCTCGGCGTCGTAGTCGTCCTCCACCACGATCCCGCCGCCGGCCACCCAGCGCATCAGCTCGCGGCGGCGCTCGCCGCCCAGCACCACGCCCATCGGGAACTGGTGGGCGGGCGTCAGCAGCACCGCCGGCGCGCGCAGATCGGCCACGCGGACGCCGTCGTCGTCCACCGGGACCGGCGGGGTCGCCAGGCCGCAGTGGTGCAGGTGCTGGCGCGCGCCCAGCGAGCCCGGGTCCTCGACCGCGATCTCCGAGATCCCGTGCTGCCGCAGCACCTCCCCCAGCAGCGTCAGCGCCTGCGCGACCCCGGCCACCACGATGATCTCGCCCGGGTCGACGCGGATGCCCCGGTTGCGCGCCAGCCAGTGCGACACCGCCAGCCGCATCGACGGCGCGCCGCGCGGGTCGCCGTAGCCGAAGTGGGACGGCTCCAGCTCGTCCAGCACCGCCCGCTCGGCCCGCAGCCACGCCGCGCGCGGGAACGCCGTCAGGTCCGGGACGCCCGGCGTCAGGTCGAGCCGGGCCGGGATCGCGCGGATCGCGTCGAAGACCTCGACGCCGGGCAGCGGCGTGATCACCTTCGACGGCACCCGGGCGGGCGCGGGGTCCGGCGGCAGCACCGGCGCGGCGACCACGACCGTGCCCGCGCGGCCGCGCCCGGCGGCGTGCCCGTCGTCGATGAGCCGCTGGTAGGCCTCGGTGACGACGCCGCGCGACACGCGCAGCTCGGCCGCCAGCACCCGGGACGCGGGCAGCCGGCCGCCGACCGGGAGCCTGCCGTCGGCGATCGCGGCGCGCAGCCGGCCCGCCAGCCAGTCCGCGAGGCCGCCCGGCGGGGCCTCGCGCACGTCGAGCTGGAGGAAATCCGACCCTATGGACCCCTCCGAAGGACCTGCTTTGGCTCTGTCCACCGGACCATTGTCGCAGCACGCTGGGCTCATGGACACCACTTACGTGCATGGGTATGCCGCTCCCGAAGCCCGCCGCCTCGGCGACCAGGCCGACACCCTCGCCGCCCTCCTGCACGACGGCACGGCGTTCCCCGCCGGCAGCCGCGTGCTCGAGGTCGGTTGCGGCGTCGGCGCCCAGACCGTCCACCTCGCGGCCCGCAGCCCGGACGCGCACCTGATCGCGGTCGACGTCTCCGAAGCGTCGCTGCGGCAGGCCGCCGCGCGGGTCCCTGGCGTCGACTTCCGCCAGGCCGACCTGTTCGCCCTCGACGGCGAGTACGACCACCTCTTCGTCTGCTTCGTGCTGGAACACCTGCCGGAGCCGGAGAAGGCCCTCACCCACCTGAAGACCCTGCTGCGGCCCGGCGGCACGCTCACCGTGATCGAGGGCGACCACGGCTCGGCGTTCTTCCACCCGCGCAGCGAGCCCGCCCAGGCCGCGATCGACTGCCTCGTCCGCCTCCAGGCCGACGCCGGCGGTGACGCGCTGATCGGGCGGCGGCTGTACCCGCTGCTCGACGGCGCCGGCTTCGACGACGTCGTGGTCGAGCCGCGGACCGTCTACGTCGACGCGTCCCGGCCCGGGCTGGTCACCGGATTCACCCGCGACACGTTCACCGCGATGGTCGAAGGCGTCGGCGAAACCGCCGTCGCCCGGGGTCTGGCGACCACCGAGAGCTGGGCTCGCGGTGTCGCGGACCTGCGGCGGACCGAGACCTTCCACTACACGTTCTTCAAGGCCACCGCGAGGACGTCGTGATCACCCGGCGGCTCGCGGGCAGCACCAATTTCGTCGACCGCGACCGCGAACGGCTGGAAAACGACCTCGCCGCGCTTGACCGCCGTCACCCGACGGTGCGGTCCAAGGCGGCGAGGTGGTGGCGGACGCGGATCGCGCCCGGTACGCACTCCCCCGCGTAGCAGGCCAGCGCGCGTTCCCAGTGCTCGCGCGCGGCCACGGCGTCGCCGAGTCCACAGTGGACTTCACCGAGGCCGCAGTGGGCACGGCCCTGTTCGGGACCGCACCCGGTCTTCTTGGCCGCGGCGAGGGCGGCGCGGTGGTGGTCGAGGGCGTCCGACGCCGCTCCCCGCGCCGCCGCCACCGCGCCCAGGCTGTTGAGCACGCGGGATTCGACGCCCCGGTCGCCGCATTCCCGGGCCAGGCCCAGTGCTTCTTCCAGGTGCCGGGCCGCTTCCTCGGGCCGTCCCTGCGCCAGCCGGACGTCGCCGAGGTGCTTCAAGGCGACCCCGCGGTTGGTCGGGCTGCCCGTCTCCCGCGCGATTTCCATCGCCCGCTCGAGGTGCTCCGCGGCTTCGTCGTACCGGCCGCGCGCGTGCTCGATGTCGCCGAGGATGCCGAGCGCGTACCCCTCGCTCACCCGCACGCCCATGGCCCGGAAGTGCTCGAGCCCTTCCGCCAGCGAGCGCGCGGCTTCGTCGTGGTCGCCCTGCGCCGACAACGCGTCGCCGAGGTTCACGAGCGCGTAGCCCTCGCTGGTGCGGTCGGCGGTTTCGCGCGCGAGCGCCAGGGCTTCCCGGTGGTACCCGGCCGCTTCCGCGTACCGGCCGATGCCGCGGCACGAGCAGCCGAGCACGATCAGGACCAGGCCTTCGCTGGTGCGGTCGCCCGTCTTCCTGGCCACCACCAGCGCTTCCGTCGAGTAGGTGATCGCTTCGGCGAACCGGCCGAGCGCGCGGCAGACCAGGCCGAGCGTGTTGAGGACGTGGATTTCGGTGCGCCGGTCGCCGGTTTCGCGGACGAGGACGAGCGCCTCTTCCAGGTACCGCCGCGCTTCCCGCGACCGGCCGACGCGCCAGTGGCCGAGCGCGATCAGGGTCAGCGGTTCGGCTTCGGCGGCGCGGTCGCCCGCGTCGTGCGCCAGCGCGGACGCGTGCGTGTGCAGCACCAGCGCTTCTTCGTGGTAGCCGCCGACGTCGAGGTGGTGCCAGAGGATCCCGGACAGCAGGCGCAGGTGGTCGGCCCAGCCGTGCCGGGTGGCGTGCGCGGCGACGGCGAGCAGGTTGCGCCTTTCGGCTTCCAGCCAGGCTTGCGCCTCGATCACCTTGACGTCGGGGTCGGGCACGACCGGCCGCAGGTGCCGTTCCTGCGGCAGGACGACGTCCATGGCCTGGGCGGCGGAACGGACGTAGCAGTCGAACAGCCGCTCCTGGGCCGCGTGGCTCTCGTCCGGTTCGGCGGCCGCGAGCTCGGCGGCGTAGACGCGCAGCAGGTCGTGCAGCTGGACGCGGTCGTCGCCGGTGTGCTGCACGAGGTGGGCGCGCACCAGCACGCCGGTCAGCCGCTCGGCTTCGGGCAGCGGGACGTCGGCGAGCGCGGCGATGGTGACCGGCGTCAGGTCGCGGCCCGGGTGCAGACCGCAGAGCCGGAAGACGCGCGCGGCGTCGGAGGGCAGGTGCCGGTAGGACCACGAGAACACCGCGCGGACGGCGGTCAGCGGGTCGCCGCCGCCGTCGAGCAGGTCGAGCCGCCGCCGTTCGTCGGCCAGCTCCGCCGCCAGCGCGGCGAGCCGCTCCCCTTCCCGGCCGAGGGCCAGCTCGGCGACCAGCCGCAGGGCCAGCGGCAGCCGGGCCGAGTACCCGATCAGCGCCGCGGTGGCCTCGGGTTCTTCGTCGACGCGGGGGCCGAGCAGCGCCCGCAGGAGGTCACGGGCTTCGGCGTCGGTGAGCAGGTCGACGAGCACCCGGCGGGCGCCGTGCCGGGCGACCAGCCCGGGCAGCGCGTCCCGGCTGGTCACCAGCACCAGGCACGTCGGCGAGCCGGGCAGCAGCGGGCGGACCTGCGCCACCGAGCCCGCGTTGTCCAGCACCAGCAGCATCCGGCGGCCGGCGAGCGCGGTGCGGAACTTCGCCGCGCGCTCGTCCGGCTCGGTCGGGATGTCGGTGCCGGGGACGCCGAGCGCGCGCAGGAAGCCGGACAGCGCGTCGCCCGGCTCCACCGGCCGGACCGTGCCGTAGCCGTGCAGGTCGAGGTAGAGCTGCCCGTCGGGGAACTCGCCGGGCGAGCGCTGCGCCCAGTGCACGGCGAGCGCGGTCTTGCCCACCCCGCCGGTGCCGGAGAGGACGGCGATGCGCGCGCCGGTGTCGCCGTCTTCGCGGCGCAGCAGCGAGTCCAGCTCGGCCAGCTGGGTGACGCGGCCGCGGAAGCCCGGGACGTCGGCGGGCAGCTGCGCCGGGACGCGGGCCGGGGGCTCGGGGCCGGCGAAGTCCTGCCGCAGCACCTGGCGGTGGACGGCGCGCAGCTCCGGGCCGGGCTCGATGCCCAGCTCCTCGGCGAGCCGCCGGCGTATCTCCTCGAAGACGTCCAGCGCGGCGGCCTGCCGCCCGGACTCGGCGAGCACCAGCATCAGCCGGGCGTGCGCGGACTCGTTGAGCGGCTCCTCCGCGGTCAGCACCCGCAGCTGCACCGCCGCGTCCTCGGGGGCCGCGACCCCGGCGTAGGCCATCACGGCCTTGGCGCGCCGCATCGCGAGCGCGAGGCGGGCGGGGTGCTGGCGCAGGCGCTCGACGTCGGCGAGGGCCGGCCCGCGCCAGAGTTCGAGGGCCTCGCCGGGGGCGTCGCGCGCCAGGAGGGCATCGAACTCCAGCAGGTCGAGCTCGCTTTCGCCGGCGGAGAGCCGGTAGCCGCCCTTGTCGGTGGCGATGAGGTCGGCGGGCCGCAGCGCCCGCCGCAGCCGGGCGACGTAGGTGTGGAGCAGGTCCAGGCACGACGGCGGCGGCTCGTCCCAGACGACGTCGACGAGGTCCTCGCGCCGGACGGTCCGGTTCGGCTGCAGTGCGAGCAGCGCGAGGATCAGCCGCTGCTTCTCCGCGCCGATCTCGACCGGCTCGTCACCCCGCGACACCGTCAGCGGGCCCAGCACGCCGATCCGCACCGGCTCGGGCGGGGCTTCGGCGAGCACCTCCCGCAGCCGTCGTTCGGTCTCCGGGCGCGGCCGCCGGACGTTGCCGAGCTCGGCGTTGCGCACCGCGCGGAGGCTCAGCCCGGCGCGCTCGGCGAGCTGCGCCTGCGTGAGCCCGGCGAGCACGCGGCGCGCACGGAGCCACCCGGCGAACGACCGGCCTTCGTCCACAGGCGTCCTCTCCCGCGTGCCCGAGCGAAACGTACCCCTCAAGCATCACGATCGTGCCTCCCCACCTGTACCACCGAACGGCGAAGATAACCGTTTCCGCAGGTACCGACCGTGACCGCGGCGTGACTCGGCAGTACAGACGCTCGTCCACCACGAGTTCCTAAGCTTTCTCCCGTCCGGTGGTGACGAGGGGTTCGCGGAGCAGCCGTCGCGTGGGGTACGACGGCTGCACCCCGGGCTTTCAGACGCCGAAGCGCTCCAGCAGGGCGCGCACGGCGGCTGGGTCCTCGACGTGGGCGTTGTGCCCGAGGCCGGCGAGGGTGACCGCGTCCGGGTCCAGCGCACGCAACTGGCCGGGACGGCTCATGGGGTCGTGCTCGCCCGCCGCCAGCACGACCGGGCACCGCGCCGCGGCGAGCAGCGCCGGCATGTCCGGTGCGCCGACGCCGAACGCGGCCGGGTCCATCGCGAGGCGCCAACCTCCCTCGGTCTCGCGAAGCCCGGCCGGGTCCGCGGGCGCGATCCCGAGCAGCCCGGACACCTTCAGGTACGCCTGCTCGGCGGCCACCCGCGTCTCGAACACCCGCGGCGGCTTGGCCGCGAAGCTCGCCGCGCGCCCGAGGTCGTCCTGGCTCCACTCGACCTTCACCCCGAGCGCCAGCACGCCGGCCACCTCGACGTCGTACTTCCCGGACGCCAGTTCGAGCGCCAGCACCCCGCCGAGCGAGTGGCCGGCGACGACGTACGGGCCCGCGCCGGGCAGCACGCGGGCGACCGCGGCGGTGAGCGTCCCGAAGCTGTAGTGCGGCAGCGGCGCGGACGGGCCGTGGCCGGGCAGGTCGGGCACCAGGACGCGCCGGGCGAGCGGCGGGGCGAAGTGGGCCCAGACCGCGCCGGTCGCGCCGAGGCCGTGCAGCAGGAGGACGGCCGGTTCGCCCTCGCCGCCGGTGCGCATGTTCAGGGTGTCCATCCGCGCAGCTTCCCAAATTGTCGGTGGGCGCGGCTAGGGTCGGCTCGTGGCGATCACCGATCCGGACACCTACGTGCGAGGTGTCCCGTACGAGGAGCTGGCGCGGTTGCGGCGCGCCGGCCCGGTGGTGCGCGTCGACGACTTCTGGGCCGTGCTCGGGCACGCCGAGGTGCGGCGGGTGCTGCGCGATCCCGCCGCGTTTTCCTCGCAGCTCGGCGGGACCCAGATCCGCGACGCGGCCGACCTCGCCTACGTGCGCCGGATGATGCTGAACATGGACCCGCCGGAGCACGGCAGGCTGCGGGGGTTGCTGACGAAGGCGTTCACGCCGAGGGCGATCGCGAAGCTGACTTCGCAGATCGAGACGTGGGCGCGGGATCTCGTCGCTTCGGTCGCGGACCGGGGTGAGTGCGACTTCGCCGCGGTGGCCGCCGATCTGCCGCTGATCACCCTGGCCGGGGTGTTCGGCGTGCCGGAGCGGGATCGGCGGCTGATGTACGACTGGAGCAACCGCGTGATCGGCTACCAGGACGCCGAATACGCGGTCAGCTCGACGGTTTCCGTCGCCGAGGTGAGCGAGCTGGCGCGGGCCGCGCTCGCCGTCCGCCCGTCGCCGGGGCCGGACGGGTCGATGCCGGATCCGCGGACGCGCGCGGGCATGCCGGACCTCTACGCGTACGCGAACGCGCTCGGCGAGCACAAGCGCTCGCACCCGGGTGACGACGTGATGAGCACCCTGATGCGGCACGTCGGCGACGACGGCGGACGCGTCTCGCTCGCCGAGTTCGAGAACCTGTTCTGGCTGTTTTCCGTGGCGGGCAACGAAACCCTGCGCAACGGCCTGCCCGGCGGGATGCTCGCGCTGCTCTCGCACCCGGCGGAACACCGGCGGCTGCTGGCCGACCGGTCGCTGCTGCCGTCGGCGGTCGAGGAGATGCTCCGGTGGTGGACACCGGTGATGCACTTCCGGCGCACGGCCGTTTCCGACGTCCGGCTGTCCGATGTGGACATCGCGGCCGGGGACAAGGTGGTGGTGTGGTTTTCGGCGGCCAACCGGGATCCGGCCGTGTTCGCTTCCCCGGACACGTTCGACATCGGGCGGACGCCGAACGACCACCTCACCTTCGGCCACGGCCCGCACTTCTGCCTGGGCGCGCACCTGGCGCGGGTGCAGCTGCGGGCGATGTTCGAGGCGGTCCTCGACCTGCTCGGCCCCGTCGAGCTCGCGGGGGATCCGGTCCGGCTGCGGTCGAACTTCCAGAACGGCCTCAAGTCGCTGCCGATCCGGTGGGGGCGCTGATGGAGATCCGCGAGATGCGGGCGTTCGTCGCGGTCGTCGAAGCCGGGACGATGTCGAAGGCGGCCCGCCAGCTGCACATCAGCCAGCCGGCGTTGTCCCAGACGATCACCGCGCTGGAACGGCGGCTCGGCCTGCAGCTGCTGGTGCGCACGAGCACCGGCGTGCAGACCACCGACGCGGGGACGACGCTGCTGGGCGAGGCACGGGCGGTGCTGGCGCGGCACGAGCAGGCCCTCGCCGCGCTGGCCCGGCACACCACGACGGGGGTGCTGCGCGTCGGCATCCCCCTGGAGCTGCCGCCCGAGCTGCTGCCCTCGGCGCTCGCGCGGCTGGCGGCGGCGTACCCGGACACGCGGGTGCAGGCCCGGCACCTGTCGTCGGTGGCGCAGGTGGCGGCGCTGCGGGCGGGCGAGCTGGACGTCGGGCTGGTGCGCGAGCGCCCGCCGGGCCCCGACCTGGACGCGGTGCTCGTCGTGGCGGAAGACGTCGGCGTGCTGCTGGCCGCGGACCTGGCGGAGAAGCTGGGTTCGCCGGTCCGGCTGGAGGACCTGGCCGGGCTGGAGTGGTTCGCGTTCGCCCGCGCGGGCAGCCCGGCCTGGTACGACGAGCTGGCGGCGATCCTGCGCAGCCACGGCCTCGACGTCGGCCCGGAGGTCCCGGAAGAGCAGCGGCTGATCGTCGAGCTGAAGATCCCGGCGGTCAACGCGGGCGGGGCGTACGCGTTCGCCCCGCCGCAGTGGCCGTACCCGCTGCCGGACACCGTGCGGTGGGTGCCGCTCGCGGGCAACCCGATCGTCCGGCGGACGTGGGCGGTGTGGCCGGCGGCGGCGCACCGGCGTGACCTCGCGGAGTTCGTCGCCGCGCTGGAGGACTATCGACCGGACTGATCGCGGCCATAAGCAGCGCCGAACGCCGTTCCGGAAGTCCTTTCCGGCGCTCGCGTTTGAACCCTTCGACCGGGGAGACACCCGGGTCGCGGAGGAGTTGAACGATGAGTGCAGATCTGTCCGGGTCGACGGCGCTGGTGACCGGCGGGACGAGCGGCATCGGCCGCGCAACGGCGGTCGCACTGGCCGGGCTCGGCGCCCACGTGGTGCTGTCCGGCCGGGATGCGGCACGCGGCGCCGAGGTCGTCTCGGCCATCCGCGAGGCGGGCGGCAAGGCCGACTTCGTGGCGGCCGACCTGACCGACGCCGCGTCGGCGCGCGCCCTCGCCGAGCGGGCGCGGGAAGTGGGCGGCCCCGTCGACGTGCTGGTGAACAACGCGGGGATCTTCCCGACCGGCCCCACCGCCTCGACGACGGAGCCGGACTTCGACCGCGTGTACGCGATCAACGTGAAGGTGCCGTACTTCCTCGTCGCCGAGCTGGCCCCGGCGATGGCCGAGCGCGGGCGCGGCGCGATCGTCAACGTGTCCACGATGGTCGCGGCGAGGGGCATGACGGGCATGGCCCTGTACGGCTCGGCGAAGGCGGCGGTGGAGCTGCTGACGAAGGCGTGGGCGGCGGAGTTCGGCCCGTCCGGCGTCCGCGTCAACGCGGTCAGCCCCGGCCCGACCCGCACCGAGGGCACGGCGGTCTTCGGCGACGGCCTGGACGAACTGGCCTCGGCGGGCCCGGCCGGCCGCGTGGCATCCCCGGCCGAGATCGCGGCGGCGATCGCGTTCCTGGTGGCGGACGACGCAAGCTTCGTCCAGGGCGCGATCCTCCCGGTGGACGGCGGCCGGCTGGCGGTGTGAGGCCCCGGCCGGGACGGCGTCACCGCAGGAAGGTGACGCCGTCCCGCGGGCGCTCGTCGACCGTCAGCGAGAAGACGTCCGGCCGCGCGTAGTGGCCCGACACGTCAAGACTGTGCCGTGCCGCCACGATCTCCTCGCGGTCGATCTCCGCCGTGATCAGGCCTTCCGCGTCCCGCAGCGGACCGGCCAGCACGTCGCCCAGCGGGCCCACGATCACGCTGCCGCCGCGGAACGGGTCGTCGCCGCCGGTCTCGTACGGGCACGCCGAAATCACGAAACACCGGCCCTCGTCGGCGATGTGGCGCATCGACGCCTGCCAGACGTCGCGGTCGTCCGCCGTCGGGGCGCACCAGATTTCGACGCCCTTCGCGTACATCGCCGCCCTGAACAGCGGCATGTGGTTCTCCCAGCAGATCGCCGCGCCCGCCAGGCCCGCCGCCGTCGGGACCGCCGGGAGGGTCGAGCCGTCGCCGCGGCCCCAGGCGAGGCGCTCGCGGGCGGTCGGGACCAGCTTGCGGTGCTTGGCGACCAGCCCGAGGTGCGGGTCGAGGAACACCGCCGTGCTGTAGAGCGTCGAGCCGTCGCGCTCGATGACGCCGGCCACCAGGGTCGTGCCCGTGCGGGCCGCGAGCCCGGCCAGCGCCGAAACTTCCGGCCCCGGAACCAGTACCGACGCGGCGAAGTACGCCACGAACGGCACCCGGCCCGGGTACCCGCCGAGCACGGCCTCCGGCAGGACCACCAGGTCGGCGCCGCGGATCTCGTCCTCGAACGCCAGGATCCGCCCGACGTCGACACCCGTGCCGAGCTGCAGCGCGCCGACGACCGTCATCCGCGGGCCGGCCACGGAACGACGGCGGACGTCCGCCGCTGGTAGTCCGCGTACTCCGGGTAGCGCGACTTCGTGATGCTCTCGGTGAACTTCGTCGACCCGACGAACAGCAGCGTGAGCAGCACCGCGCCGACGACCGTCCACTGCAGACCGCCGGCGACGATCCCGAACACCGCGATCACCCACCACTGCGCCTGCTCGAAGAAGAAGTTCGGGTGCCGCGAAAAGCGGAACAGCCCGCTCTGCAGGAACCGCGTCGGCGCGCGGCCCGCGTGCTTCTCGCGGTGGAACACCCACTGCTGCTGGTCCGCGACCGTCTCGCCGGCCAGGAACGCCAGGAAGACCACCGCGACGACGACGTCCGCCACCCCGAACGAGCCTTGGTGCTCCGAAGCGGTCAACGCGGGCAGCGTGATCAGCAGCAGGATCGCGTTCTGGTACAGCGAGATGAAGAAGAAGTTGAACACCTGGAACTGCCACGGCGCCATCCGTTCGCGCAGCACCGCCCACCGGTAGTCCTCGCCGCCGGGGGCGTAACCACCCTTCCGGGCGAAGTTGAACGTCAGCCGGATCCCCCACAGGGTGACCAGCGCGAACATCACGTTCAGCCGGGTGTCGGCGAACCCGGCCTCGGCCGCGAAGATCGCCAGGTACGCGACCGGGACGATCGACCAGATCCGGTCCACCCAGGAGTACTCCCTGGTCAGCACGGAAGCCAGCCAGGTGCCGAGCGTCACCCCGGCGAAGACGTAGAGGCAGACCCGCAACGCGTCCATCCCCTCACAATAGGACTTAAGATCGGCGGCATGAACCTGCCGCTGCGGGAACGGAAGATCGACGTCTTCTTCGCGGTGCTGTTCTCGGCCTTCACGGTGACGTCGCTGATCAGCGACCTGCTGCCGACCGTCGGGGTCGACTTCTCCCGGCCGTCGGGCAACTTCTTCGTGAACTCCAACTACTGGTACGCCCGCGACGCCGACCCGCTGTTCATGCACCCGCCGGACTGGATGCGGATCGTCACCGGGCTCTCGGCGTTCGTCTACATGCCGTTCTACGTCGTGCTCGTCTTCGCGCTGCTGACCGGCCGCAACTGGATCCAGCTGCCGTCGGTGATCTACGCGACCATGATCGTCACGCTGACCGGGGTCGTCGTGTTCGGCGTCGAGTTCTTCGGCGACCCGGCCACGCGCACCGGCAACCCGGCGAAGTTCCTCGCCTTCAACCTGCCCTACGTCCTGGTGCCGCTCCTGCTGCTGGTCCGGATGCGCAAGCCACTCCCGTTCACCCGCCGTTTCTGACCGGAGGCGCCGTGCCGTACTCGTTCCTCAGCCACCTCGACTGCTCCCGGACCGGGGAGCGCTTCGACGCCGACGCCGTCCAGGGGCTGTCGCCGTCGGGCGCGCCGCTGCTCGCGCGGTACGAACTCGGCGGCGTCCGCGAAGCCGTGACGCCGAAGGAGATCGGCGGGCGGGAGCCGACGCTGTGGCGCTACCACGAGGTGCTGCCGGTGCGCTCGCCCGAGCACGTCGTGAGCCTCGGCGAGGGCATGACGCCGTTGCTGCGGCTGCCGCGCTACGGCCGTGAGCTGGGGCTGTCCCGGTTGTGGATGAAGGACGAGGGCCTGGTCCCGACCGGCACGTTCAAGGCGCGCGGCGCCGCGGTCGGCGTCTCGCGGGCGGCCGAGCTCGGCGTGCGCGGGATCGCGATGCCGACGAACGGCAACGCCGGGGCGGCGTGGGCGCTGTACGCGGCCCGCGCGGGGCTGACGAGCCTGATCGCGATGCCGGACGACGCGCCCGCGATCACCATGCGCGAGTGCGTCGCCGCCGGCGCCGAGCTGTACCGGGTGGACGGTCTCATCGGCGACGCGGGCAAGCTCGTCGCCGCGGCGGTTCCGGGGCGGCCGGGGGTGCAGGACGTCTCGACGCTGAAGGAGCCGTACCGCATCGAAGGCAAGAAGACGATGGGGTACGAGATCGCCGAGCAGTTCGGCTGGCGGCTGCCGGACGTCATCCTCTACCCCACTGGTGGCGGGGTCGGGATCATCGGGATCTACAAGGCTTTGCTGGAGATGCGCGAGCTGGGCTGGGTGACCGGCGAGCTGCCGAAGCTCGTCGCCGTGCAGGCGACCGGGTGCGCGCCGATCGTCGACGCGTTCGCCCGCGGGGCGCGGGAAAGCGAGCCGTTCCCCGACGCGCGGACGGTCGCCTTCGGCATCACCGTGCCGAAGGCCATCGGTGACTTCCTGGTGCTCGACGCCGTGTACGCGACCGGCGGGACCGCAGTCGCCGTCACCGACGAGGAACTCCTTGCGGCGCAACGGGAACTCACCGAGCGCGAAGGCACTTTCGTCTGCCCCGAAGGCGGCGCGTGCTTCGCCGCGCTGCGGCACCTTCGCGAGTCCGGGTGGCTCGAAGGCGACGAAGACGTCGTCGTGCTCAACACCGGCGCCGGGATCAAGTACCCGGAGACGGTGCCGCTCGACGTCCCGCTGCTGGCGAAGACGGACTCGATTCCTTAGAGGACCGAGCGGACCGTTTCGGGGTCGCGGGCGACGACGGTGGTGCCGTCGTCGGCCGTGATGATCGGCCGCTGGATCAGCTTGGGGTGCTCGGCCAGCGCGTCGATCCAGCGGGACCGGTCGTCGGGCGTGCGGCCCCACGACTTCAGGCCGAGGTCCTTCGCGACCGGCTCGGCCGTGCGCGCGATGTCCCACGGTTCGAGGCCGAGGCGCTCGATCACCTCGGTCAGCTCCGCCGCCGTCGGCGGGTCGTCGAGGTAGCGGCGCACGGTGTACCGCGCGCCCGCTTCGTCCAGCATCGACACCGCTGACCGGCACTTCGAGCACGCCGGGTTGACCCAGATCTCCACGGCGGGAGCTTACCGCGCTGGTTTTGGAGCAGCTGTTCTGTTACGGTCGCGGCATGCCCCGCCCCCGTGTCCACGACCTCGACGCGCTGCTCGACGTCGCCGAGCGGCTGGTCGCATCGTCGGGGTACGAGAACGTGACCGTGCGCGGGCTGGCGACGGCCGCGGGCGTGCCGAACGGCACGATCTACCACGCGTTCGGCTCGCTCAGCGAACTGCTGGCGCGGGTCTGGGTGCGCGCGGCGACGGCGTTCCTCGACCTGCAGACGTCGCTGGTGGACGCCGCGGAAACGCCGGTCGACGCGGTGGTCGCGGCGGCCGGCACCCCCGCGTTGTTCGCCGACCGGCGGCCCGACGCGGCCCGGATGCTGCTGAAGGTCCGGGTTGACCGGCTGTTCGGGCCCGAGCTGCCCGACGAGCTCGCCGACACCTTGCACGCGCTGGACAACCGGCTGGTCGCGCTGCTGGTGCGGCTCGCGCGACTGGTGTGGGACCGCGGCGACGGCTTGGCCGTCGAGGTGATCACGACCTGCGTCGTCGACCTGCCGACCGCGTTCTTCCGCCGTGACCTCACCGATCCACTGGTGCGGGCGCGGCTCGCCGCCGCCGTGCGGGCCGTGCTGACCGTGCCACCCCGAGAAAAGGACCGACCGTGACCGTTTCCGTGCTTCACCTGGGTGACGACGAGAACCGCTTCTCGCCCGAGTGGCTGCAGCGCGTGCATTCCTTTTTGGACGGTGTCGAAGGCGCGCTGGTGACCACCGGCGGCGGGAAGTTCTACTCGAACGGCCTCGACCTCGAATGGCTCACCGCGCACGGCGACCAGGCCCAGTCCTACGTCACCGACGTGCAGGAGCTGTTCGCGCGGGTGCTGACGCTGCCGGTGCCGACGGTGGCGGCGATCAACGGCCACGCGTTCGGCGCGGGCGCGATGCTGGCGATGGCGCACGACTTCCGCGTGATGCGCGCGGATCGCGGCTACTTCTGCTTCCCGGAGGCGGACATCAACATCCCGTTCACGCCGGGGATGGCGGCGCTGATCCAGGGCAAGCTGACCCCGGCGGCGGCGATCGCTTCGATGACGACGGGACGCCGGTTCGGCGGCGCGGACGCGCTGGAAACCGGGCTGGTGGACGAAATCGCGGGCGAGGCCGAGCTGGTGGAGGTGGCTTCCGGGCGGGTCGGGGCGCTGGCGGGCAAGGACCGCGGCACCCTGGGCGCGATCAAGGCGACGATGTTCGCCCCGGCGGTGACGGCTTTGCGCGCGCCTGCTTAGACCTGGTCTCGAAACTCAAGGGTGTGTCACTGCGCAACCCTCCGGTCCTGGTCGTCGATCGTGGGCAGTCGTGGCGAAGACGACGCAGCAGCGGCGGGTCGAAGACCGGCTCCGGGAGCTGATCGAACCCCTGATCCCGTCCCGGCCAGCGCCGCACTGGAGGGGATCTTGTTCGCGCTCGACACCGGCTGCCGCCGGCGAGACCTACCCGAGCAGCTCGGATGCGGTTCCGGGCACACCGCGTGGCGGCGGTTACGTGAGTGGCAGGACGCTGCGGTTCAAACGCCTCGGGCTGCGCTACGACCGGACCGAACGCACCACGCTGGCGCGACTCACGCCGGCCTGCACCATGATCAACGTCCGCACCATCGGTGGGGCCGCCTCTTCAGAGGCGTTCGATGCGGTCGGCCTGCGGGCCCCGGTCGCTCTGACGCACCGCGTACCGGACCCGGTCACCCTTCTGCAGCGGCTCCGACCCCATGATCACGGACGCGTGGGCGAAGAGATCGTCGCCGCCCGCGTCCGGGGTGATGAAGCCGAAGCCGCGGTCGTCGTCGTAGCGCGCGACGACGCCCTCGCCGCCTCGTGCGGGCACGTCCCGCGCCGCCGGCCCTGCGGCCGCGGCCGACCGCTGCGGCGCCGTCTGGGGCTCGGCGCCCCGGACCAGGTGCACGTCGCGGGCCTGCGGGCCCTTGTCTCCACTAGCCACCTCGTAAGCGACGCGGTCGCCCTCCGCGAGCCACGTCAGTCCCTCGGCCAGGGCCCGGGCGTGAACGAAGACGTCCCCGGCGCCGGAGTCGGGGTTGATGAAGCCGAAGCCCTTGTCCTCGTCGTACCAGGCCACCGTGCCGTCGGCACCGTCCGCGTTACCGGCCGCGGCGGGTGAGCCGGCCCCTGCTCCCAGCGGGATCACGTGCCCGGCCTGCGGGCCGCGCTCGCCTTCGACGATCAGGAAGGCCACCCGCTGTCCCTCGGCGACCACGCCGCCGGTCACGATGGCGGAGCTGTGCACGAAGATGTCGGCGCCACCGCCGTCCGGCGACGCGAAGCCGTACCCCTTGCCCGGCTCGTACCAGTTGATGGTGCCGAGCAGGCCCACGGCGCTGCCGGTGGCCGCATCGGCGGTGACGCGAACGCGCAGCGCCTGGGGCCCGCGGTCGTTCTCGCCGACCTCGAACACGACGGCCTGACCCTCGCGGAGCAATTTCGCGCCGCCGTCCCCGACGATCTCGGAGGCGTGCACGAACACGTCCGGCGAGCCGTCCTCGGGCGCGAGGAAGCCGAACCCACGTTCGGCGTCGAACCAACGGACGGTCCCTTGCGGCATCAAAAGCTCCAGGTCGAGAGGGCGGGCACTGGCCCCCAGTCTCCCTGACCGACCTCCGGTCCGTCGGACCGGGCCCACAGGCGGGCGGTTCACCCAGCGACACGCCGAGTTCGAGGCCGGGTCTTGGGCCTCCGGCCCCCGGTGTCCATTCTACCGGCGGGCACCGACAGTTCCGGGAAGTCCGTGACTGCCACCTTCACGGCTTGGCGACCTCGGCGAGGCGGCGGCGCAGGTGGGCGCGTTCCGGTTCCGTGCCCGCGAGGGACAGCGCCTCCCGGTAGGCCTCGGCGGCCTCGGGGTGGCGACCCAGGCGACTGAGCAAGTCGCCGCGGGCGGCCGGGAACGGGCTGTACTCGCGCAGGCGCGGCTCGCCCGCCAGGGCGTCGAGCAGGGACAGGCCCGCTGCCGGGCCGTCGCGCATCGCCACGGCCACCGCCCGGTTCAGGTCCACCACCGGGGAGGGGGCCAGGCCGCGCAGGACGTCGTACAGCGCGACGATCTGCGGCCAGTCCGTGCTCGCCACGTCCGGGGCCTCGTCGTGCAGCGCCGCGATCGCCGCCTGGACGCCGTAGAGCCCGGGTGGGCCTCCGGTCAGCGCCGTCTCGACCAGCGGCGTGCCCTCGTCGATCATCGCGCGGTCCCAGCGGGTGCGGTCCTGGTCGTCGAGCAGGACCACCGCGCCGTCCGGGCCGGTGCGGGCGTCGCGGCGGGCGTGGATCAGCACCAGCAACGCCAGCAGGCCCGCGACCTCGCGTTCGGCGGGCAGCAGGCGGCGCAGGATCCGGGCCAGCCGGATGGCCTCCTCCGCCAGGTCGAGCCGCTGCAGCTCCGGGCCCGAGCTGGCCGCGTACCCCTCGGTGAAGATCGAGTAGACGACCTGGAGCACGCCCGGCAGCCGCCCGGGCAGCTCGGCCGGGTCCGGGACGCGGAACGGGATCCGCAGCGTGCGGATCCGGTGCTTCGCCCGGACGATCCGCTTCCCCATCGTCGCGCTCGGCACCAGGAACGCGCGCGCCACCTCCGGCGTGGTCAGCCCGGCGAGGCAGCGCAACGTCAGCGCCGTGCGGTCTTCCGCGGGCAACGCCGGGTGCGCGCACGTGAAGAACAGCTGGAGCCGCTCGTCCGGCAGCCCGCCGTCGGACTCCGGCGCGGGCGCCGCGCGCTCGGCCTCGACCTGCAGCACCGCGAGCCGGGCCGCGTAGGCCTGGTCGCGGCGCAGCCGGTCGACGGCCTTGCGCCGCGCCGTCGTCATCAGCCACGCGCCCGGCTTCGGCGGCACGCCCTCGGCCGGCCAGTGCACCAGCGCGGCTTCGATGGCCTCCGATGTGACCTCCTCGGCCAGGTCGAGGTCGCCGAACCGGCGGACGAGCGCGGCCAGCAGCAGCCCGCGCTCCTCCCGGAACACCGCCTCCAGTATCAACCGGGGCTTCGCCCCGGGCCGGGGGCTCTGCCACCCGGAACCCCCGAAAGCATCCATCGACGCGGCCGCCCGCTCCGTCACCGCTTTCAGTCCCCGTACGAAGCGAGCGGGCGCACCACGATGTGGCCGCCGTCGCGGGAGCCTGGGCAGCGGGCCGCCCAGTCGAGGGCGACGTCGAAGTCCGGCACGTCGATGACGAAGTAGCCCCCGAGCACCTCGCGGGACTCGGCGAACGGCCCGTCGGTGACGATCCGCTCGCCCGTCTCGGTGACGCGGACCGCGGCGGCCGTGGTGAAGTCGGCGAGCGAGTTCCCGCCGACGTGGACGCCGGCGTCCTTCATGGACTTGTCGAACAGCATCCAGTCCTCGGGCGTGCTGCAGCCGGTCGGCTCGCCCTGGGCGTCGAGGCTGGCGTTGATGAGCATCAGGTACTTCACGGGATCCTCCGGTGTCTCGGTTGCCGTACGCGATCACTACGAACGGCCGGCGCCGCCTTGGACACCCTCGCCGAAGATTTTCTCATGTCAAGAAACTTTGACACGGTGTCTGGTTTGTTTTACCTTGGCGAAGGTGACCCACGAAGAGAAGAACGCCTGGATCCGGGGGCTCGCCGCGGTGGTGAGCTACGCGGTCTACCTCGTCCTGGTCCTCGGCCGGGCCGGCGGGCGGCCGCTGGCCGAAGTCCCGTACGCCGCGACGCTGCTCTGGACGATCGGAGCCTCCGTCGCCGCGGCGATCGTGCTGAGCATCGTGGCCGCGGTGGTTTCGAAGGACGGCGAGAAGGACCAGCGCGACCGCGAGATCGGCCGGTTCGGCGACCACGTCGGGCAGGCGTTCGTCGCCATCGGCGCGGTGGCCGCGCTGCTGCTGGCGCTGGTCGAAGCACCGCACTTCTGGATCGCCAACACCGTCTACCTGGCGTTCACGCTCTCCGCGGTGCTCGGGTCCGCCGCCCGGATCTCCGCTTACCGCCGGGGTTTCCAGCCGTGGTGAAACCGACCCGCGTCACGAACTCGATCCGCGCCCTCCGGTTCGCCAACGGCCAGATGACCCAGGCCGACCTCGCCACCCGGATCGGCGTCACCCGCCAGACCGTCATCGCGATCGAGCAGGGCCGCTACTCCCCCTCGCTCGAGATGGCTTTCCAGCTCGCGCACGTGTTCGGCGTCCCGCTCGAAGAAGTGTTCCAGTACCCGGAGGAGTCCTCGTGAAAGCGATCGTCCAGTCCCGCTACGGAAGTCCCGGCCTGCTCGAATTCCGGGACGTCGAGAGACCTTCGCCCGGTGCCGGCGAGGTCCTCGTGCGGGTGCACGCGGCCGGCGTCGACCCGGGCGTGTGGCACCTGACCACCGGGCAGCCCTACCTGTTACGGCTCCTGGGTTTCGGCCTGCGGCGGCCGAAGCAGCCGGTGCGCGGCCTCGACTTCGCCGGCACGGTCGAAGAGACCGGCGACGGCGTGACGCGGTTCCGGCCGGGCGACGAGGTGTTCGGCGGCTGCGCGGGCTCGTTCGCCGAACTCGCCGTCGCCGACCAGGACCTCGTCGCGGCGAAACCCGCGCGCCTGTCGTTCGAACAGGCAGCATCAGTCCTGGTCTCCGGCGGCACCGCCCTGCAGGCCCTGCGCGACGCGGGCCGGGTCCGGCCGGGGCAGCGCGTCCTCGTCATCGGCGCGGCGGGCGGGGTGGGCTCCTTCGCCGTCCAGCTCGCCAAGGCCTTCGGCGCGCACGTGACCGGCCTGTGCAGCACCGCCAAGACGGACCTGGTCCGCGCGCTCGGCGCCGGCCACGTCCTCGACTACACGCGCGAGGACTTCACGGCGGACCGGTACGACCTGATCATCGACACCGCGGGCCTGCGCTCGCTGACCCGCCTGCGCCGGGCCCTGACCCCGCGCGGAACGCTGGTGATCGTCGGCGGCGAAGGCGGCCGGTGGCTCGGCGGCATCCAGCGGGTGCTCTTCGCGGCACTGCTGAACCCACTCGTGCGGCACCGGCTGCGGGGACTCGTCGCCCGCGAGCGCGGCGCGAACCTCGAAACCCTGCGGGAGCTGATCGAAGCCGGGAAGCTCACGCCGGTGCTCGACCGGACCTACCCGCTCGCCGACGCCGCGGCCGCGATCGGCCACCTCCACGCGGGCCGCGCGGCGGGCAAGGTCGTCCTGCTCCCCTGAAGCGGCCCGTCAGCGGAAGGCACCGGCGTGCGCGCCCGCCTCGCGCGCCCGCGCCGGCATGCCGGGGGAGCTTCCGCGCCGACAGTGCCGGTGGCGCCGGTGACCAGGAACATCTCCGCCCCCAGGATCGTCCTGGCCCACCGCAGCGCCACCGGCCGCCGCGTCAGCCCTGCTGCAGGTCCTCGAACTCGACGACCTGCCGGACCTCGACCTCGATCTCCATGTCGAACAGCTCGACGTAGCGCCGGGCGAACTCGACGGCTTCCGCGCGGTCCGCGGCGTTGATCAGCGCGAACCCGCCGATGACCTCCTTGGCCTCGGCGAACGGGCCGTCGGTGACGCGGATCGCGGCCCCGCGCGGCTTGCGGACCAGCGCACCCTTGTCGGACTTGTGCACGCCCTCCGCCGTGATCAGGATGCCCTTTTCCGCCGACTCCTGGATGAACCCGCCCATCTTCTCCACGAACTCCGGGCTGGGGTTCCACGCCTGCGGGTCGCTCTCGTCGATCCGGTGCATCATGAGGAAACGCATGGTCTTGCTCCCTGGTCTTCCTGGCCGTGGTCCGGGGCCTTCCGGACGCGATGACCGGCCTTCACCCCCGCGTCGATCGGCCGCACGCGGCGTTCGACATTTCTCCCGGACATCTTCCCGGGCAGAGTACTGTGACGCGCGTCACCATCGGCTGGAGGTGCCCGATGCCCGTCGTGCTCGCGATCGGAACGCGCAAAGGCCTGTGGCTGGCGACCAGCCACGACGACCGGAAGACCTGGGAGGTGACCGGCCCGCACCACCCGATGACCGACGTCCACGCCGTCGGCATCGACACCCGCCGCGCCACCCCGCGCCTGCTCGCCGGGGTGACCAGCGAGCACTTCGGGCCGAGCGTCGCCACCAGCGACGACCTCGGCGCGACCTGGGACGAACCCGGCCACGCGCCGATCGCGTTCCCGCCGGACACCGGCGAATCCCTCGCCAGGGCGTGGCAGCTCGTGCCCGGCCCGGCGAGCGAACCGGACGTCGTCTACGCCGGCACCGAGCCGTCCGCGCTGTTCCGCTCCACCGACGGCGGCCGCACGTACGAGCTGGTCCGCGGCCTGTGGGAGCACCCGCACCGGGAGCACTGGACGCCCGGGGGCGGCGGCAAGGCGATCCACACCGTGCTCCCGCACGCGACCGAACCCGGCCACGTCACCGTCGCGATGTCCACCGGCGGCGTCTACCGCACCGAGGACGGCGGCGAGTCGTGGCGGGCGAGCAACACCGGTATCAAGGCCGTCCACGTCCCCGACCCGTACCCCGAATACGGCCACTGCGTGCACAAGGTCGCCACGCACCCGGCCGCGCCGGACCGCTTCTACGCGCAGGTGCACCACGGCGTCTACCGCAGCGACGACGGCGGCGCGAGCTGGCAGTCCATCGCCGACGGGCTGCCCAGCGACTTCGGCTTCCCCGTCGTCGTCCACCCGCACCGGCCCGAGGTGATCTACACGTTCCCGCTGGTCGCCGACGCCCTGCGGTTCCCGCCGGAGGGCCGCTGCCGCGTGTACCGCAGCGAGGACGCCGGGAAGTCGTGGGAAGCGGTGGGCGCCGGCCTGCCGGACGGCTACTGGGCGGGCGTGCTGCGGGACGCGCTGTGCACCGACGACGCCGACCCGGCCGGGGTGTACTTCGGCTCGCGCTGCGGCGAGGTCTACGCCAGCCGCGACGACGGCGACAGCTGGCAGCTCGTCGCGGCGCACCTGCCCGACGTGCTGAGCGTCCGCGCGGCGACGGTGTGACCGTGCGGATCACCGTGCTGCTGCCCGGAACACTGCGCGAGAAGGCGGGCGGCGAGGCGAAGCTGGACGTCGAAGTCGGCGAGCCGGCCACGCTGGGCACCCTGCTCGACGCCCTCGCCGAGCGCTACCCGGCACTCGAACGGCGGCTGCGCGACGAGCAGGCGGGACTGCGCCGGTACGTCAACTTCTTCGTCGACGGCGAGGAGTGCCGCCACCGCGGCGGCCCCGACGTCGTGCTCCGTGACGCCGCCGAGGTGCAGATCATCCCGTCGGTCGCGGGAGGCTGAGCGCCTCGGCCCGGCGCCGGGTGCCCACCAGCGCCAGCGCGAGCAGCCCGGCGCCGAGCCCGGCGACCAGCCACCACACGCCGTGCGCGCTGCCGGCGAGCGCGACACCCAGGGTGGTGCCGGTCTGCCGTCCGGTGGACGCCAGTGAGGCGGCCACCCCCGCCATCGACCCGGGCATCCCGGAGACGGCGGTGTTCGTGATCGGCGGGTTGACCGTGCCGAGGAAGACGCCGAACAGCAGGAAGACCGCGAGCACCAGGGGCAGCGGCGTCGCCGGGCCGAGCCACGCCGCCGCGGCGCCGCCGAGGGCGAGCGTGCTGCCGGCGACGACCAGCGGCAGCCGCGGCCCGGTGGTGCCGACCAGGCGCCCGGTGCGCGGCGACAGCACGAGGACCAGAACGCCGACCGGGAGCAGGCACAGCCCGGCCGCCAGCGGCGGCAGGCCGCGGACGTCCTGGAGGTACTGGGTGGCGGTGAACAGGAAGATCCCGAACCCGCACAGGGCCAGCACCGCCATCACGATCGCCGAGCTGAAGGCGACGTTGCGGAACAGGTGCAGCTCCAGCAGCGGGTCGGTGCGCCGCGGTTCGTGCACGAGCAGGCCGGCCACGCCGAGCGCGGCGACCGCGAACAGGCCGAGGACCAGCGGCGACGTCCAGCCCAGCGGGCGCGACTCGATCAGCGCGTAGACGACGCTGCCGAGCACCACCAGCACGAGGAGCTGCCCGAGCGGGTCGAACCGGCGGGCGCGCGGCGCGCGGGATTCGGGCACGAAGAGCGCGGTGGCCACGAGTGCCGCGGCGACGATCGGGACGTTGACCCAGAAGACCGCGCGCCAGCCGAAGCCGTCGACGAGCGCGCCGCCGAGGATCGGCCCGAGCGCCAGCGCCAGTCCGGACATCGAGCCGAACACGCCGATCGCGCGGGCGCGTTCGGCCGGGGCCGGGAAGGTGGTGGCCACGATGGCCATCGCGACCGGGTTGAGCATGGTGCCGCCGATCGCCTGCAGCGCGCGGGCCGCGATCAGCCAGCCGATGCCCGGCGCGAGGCTGCACAGCAGCGAACCGAGCCCGAACGCGGCGAGGCCGCACTGGAAGACCCGCTTGCGGCCGAACCGGTCGGCGGCCGACCCGGCGAGCACCAGGAACCCGGCCAGCACCAGCGTGTAGGCGTCGACCGTCCACTGCAGCCCGGAGACGGACGCGCCGAGGTCGCGGCGGATCGAAGGCAGGGCGACGGTGACGATGGATATGTCCATCACCACCACGACGATGCTGGCGCAGCAGACGGCCAGCACGAGCGCGGGGCGATGAGCGGTCGGAGCGTTCATGCGATCGACGCTAGGATTTAGAGCGTGCTCGAAGTCAAACCGCCGATCCCCGCCGAGGGGCTGACCATCGCGGACGCGGCCCGCCGCACCGGGGTCAGCGCGCACACGCTGCGCTACTACGAACGAGCGGGCCTGGTGGTCACGAAGGTCGACCGCACGAGCGGCGGCCGCCGCCGCTACCGGAAGCTGGACCTGGACTGGATCAAGATCTGCACGAAGCTCCGGGCCACCGGCATGCCGATCAAGACGATCCGCCGCTACGCCGACCTGGTCTCGGCCGGCCGCGGCAACGAGCAGGAACGCCTGGCCCTGCTGGAGGAGCACCGCGCCGACGTGCTGGCGAAGCTGGCCGAGCTGCAGGAGAACCTGCAGCTGATCGACCGCAAGATCGGCGTGTACCGCGGCCGCCTGGAAGCGGGCGACGCGGACGGCCTCTGGGCACCCGGGCAGCCGTAGAACCGCCCGACGAGGACGGTTCACGGCAAGCGCACAGCTTCCGCGCAAGGCGGGGCACCCTTCCGGCGGCAGGGTGGAAGCCATGAACCCCACCTACGAAGGCCGCCCGCTGCCCCGGCCGCGTGACGAGGTCGTCGACCAGGGTTTCGGCGCGGCGGGCGCGGCGCTGACCGCCTGCCAGACTTCTTCCCCCGCCACGTCTTCGGCCTCGACGACCACCACCGCGTCGACGGGCGAGATCCCGGACGAGACCGCGGGACCGTACCCGGGCGACGGCTCCAACGGGCCCGACGTGCTGGAGCAGAGCGGCATCGTCCGTGCCGACATCCGGTCCGGCTTCGACACCGGCAGCGACAACGTCTTCGGCGACGACGACGGCCGGCGGCGGCCCGGGCGGACCGCCGCCGTCGCGCTAGTTCCCGGGCTTGAGCTCGTCGAACAGCGCGCGCAGCTGCGGCGGGATTTCGCCGCCGAACACGCTTTCCATGACGACGGCTTCGTCGACGGGGTTCGCGCTCCGGGTGAACATGGCTTCCTCGTAGACCGCCAGCGCTTCTTCGACGGGGTGCGCGGCGAGGGCCCGGCCGAGCTCGGCGCCGTCGAGCATGGCCAGGTTGGCGCCTTCGCCGTTCGGCGCGGTGAGGTGGGCGGCGTCGCCGACCAGGGTGACGCCGGGTACGCGCTCCCACCGCAACCCGACCGGCAGGGTGTGGTGCGGCCGCAGGACCGGTCCGGAATCGGCGTCGGTGAGCAGCGCGGTGAGCTCGGGCGCCCAGCCGTCGAACTCCGCCGCGAGCCGGGCGGCGGCCGCGGCGGGATCGCCGAAGTCGACGGCGTCGAACCACGCCAGCGGCCGCTCGAACTCGACGTAGGCGTGCAGGGTGTCCCCGCTTTCCCGGTGCGCGTTGATCCCCTGCCCCGGTGTGGGGCCGGCGACGAACATCGACCCGCCCCCGACCGCCTTCGCCACGGCGGCGTGCCGGGTGTCGGCGTCGAAGAGGTAGGTCTCGACGAACGAAGTGCCGGCGTACTCGGGCGTGGCGGCGGTGAGCAGCGGCCGGACCCGCGACCAGGCCCCGTCCGCGCCGACGAGCAGGGTGGCCGTGACGCTGGTGCCGTCGGTGAAGACCACTTCGTTCCCGGCCCGCACCTCGGCGGCCTTGCGTCCCCAATGGACAGTGCCGGCGGGCAGCGAGTCCAGCAGCAGCTGCCGCAGCTCGCCCCGCTGCACCTCGGGCCGGCCGCCGGTGCCGTCGTCGCCCTTTTCGAACAGGACGGCCCCGGTCGAGTCGAGGACGCGCATCGCCTGACGGCCTTCGAGGACGAGGTCGCGGAACCCGGTCGTCAGCCCGGCGGCCTCGACGGCGAGCCGGCCGTTGTAGTCGTGGATGTCGAGCATGCCGCCCTGCATCCGCGCCATGGGTGAAGCTTCGGCTTCGTAGACGGTGGCTTCGATGCCGTGGACGTGCAGCACGCGGGCGAGGGTGAGTCCCCCGAGCCCGGCGCCGATGATGGTGACTGGGGTGCGCACGGTGACTCCTTCGGTCTCTGGAATTACGTTCCAGAGCTTGTCGGGAGCCGCTGGCAGCCGGCGCACACGGCCCTGGCAAAGGCCTGGCAGCGCGCACCCGCACTGCCCTCGAGGGCATCCCGAAGCACGCCCGGTTGCTCCCTTTGGTCGGTCCTCGTGCCCCCTCCCCCGGCACCGCGACGGCGCGACGATGACGGCCGACGATCGGGAGAACACCATGGCGTTGACCGTGACCTTCGCAGGCAGGACCCCGGCGACCAGCGGGGGCACCGCGTACTACCACGTCTGGACCTACACCGTGCAGGCGTCGTCGCTCGGGGAGTTCGGGCTCACCCAGCGGATCGCGCTCGCCCTGCCCGCCGCCGTCGACGTCCAGGACCCGCGCCGGTACCCGGACATCGGCGCGCTCGGCGGTGCCTTCCTCGAGAAGGACGCCGCGGGCAGCCGCCAGTACGCGGGGAAGGTCGTCGGGTCGCCGGGGACCACCCAGACGATCGCCTTCGTCGCGCCGGCCGCCCAGGCGGACCGGGAGCTGTTCCTCGTCGGGGCGAGCGGGGCCGGCAAGCCGTGGACCGTGCTGCCGTTCGCGGTGACCGCGGGCGGCCCGGTCGCGAACGCGCAGGCCCTGCCCGCGCCGGCCGTCGGCGCCCGGATCACCACCGGGCGGCCGCTGGCCGAGTTCGCCGGCGCGCTGCCGTACGCGAGCGAGTCGTTCGGCCTGATCCAGCCGCTGCTCGGCTGGCGCTCGCAGCGGACGGTGGCCCGGTACGTCGAGGCGCTGCGCCGCGTCGACGACGCCGTGCTGGCCACCCTGTCCAAGGTCGTCACACCACGGGCGAAGTTCGTGCCGCCCGTCATCCACCTCCAGGGCGCCGAAGCCGGCTCGACCGACACACTGGAGCTGAAGACCGGCGACGCACCCGCCACCGGCTCGTACAACCCGCTGATCGCCTCGGTGCTGGCGGACCTGATCCAGGCGCGCGTCAAGGACAAGGACCCGCGCGCCCCGGCGACCTGGCTGCCCCTGCTGTCCCGCGCGAGCCTGGACCCGATCCTCGCGAACGAGGTGGCGCCGGTGCTGTTCACCCGCGCCGCCGTCGTTGAGCCCACCGACCAGGCCAAGCGCCAGGCGCTGGTGGAGGCCATGGCGGCCAAGGAGTCCATGGTCGCCGGGCTGCTCAACTACCTCGCCGTGCAGAGCCTCGTCCCGACGCTCGCCGACCTGTTCTCCCCGCCCCGCGAAGGCGAGGTCGACACCCCGCAGTACCGCGGGCTGCAGCGGATGCTCGACCCGCTGGAGACCGCGAGCCGCGCGGAGGCGCTCAACCGCGTCAGCCTCTCCCCGGTCGGGATCGTGCACCTGTTCCGCCAGTACTTCTTCGAGTTCGACACCTTCCTCGGCCCGCCGGTCCAGCACGTCTGGCTCAGCCCGGGCAGCTCGCTGGAGCTGATCGAGTCGCAGACCCGGCGCACGCTGGTCGAGCGCGTGGTGGAGGAGGGCCAGGAGCTCACGCAGAGCCGGACCAGCGAGAACAAGCTCGACGACGAGGTGTCGACCGCGGTCAAGGACGAGAACGAGCGCAACACCAAGCTCGGTTTTTCGGTGTCGGCCAACCAGCGGTGGGTCTGGGGCGATGCCAACGAGACCGCGACGATGGACCTCAGCGACACCCAGAAGCAGGCCCGCGAACAAACGCACAAGCAGATGCGCCAGCAGAGCGAACGGCTGAGCACCGAGATCAAGCGCAGCTTCAAGACCACGTTCCGCACGGTCACCGAGACCACCGACACCTCGAGCCGCCGCTACGTCCTGGCGAACGGCACCGACAAGCTGATCAACTACGAGCTGCGCCGCAAGATGCGCCGCGTCGGGGTGCAGGTGCAGGACCTCGGCACCCAGCTGTGCTGGCAGTCCTTCGTGGACGACCCGGGTGCGGCGCTCGGGCTGGCCAAGCTGGTCCACCTCGCCGCACCGCCGGACGCGGCCGCGGTGGCGCCGGCCAACGAGCTGCCGATGCCCGAGGACTACACCGAGGACGTCACGGTCCAGTTCGGCTACCCCTTCAACGGCTACATCCGGCCGGTGGGCGGGTCCGGGACGGGCTGGTGGATCGCCGACGTCGAGCTCACCCCCCGGGACGGCTTCGAGCCCGCGAAGGTCGGCGAGGTGCGCTGGACGGCGGGGGCCGCGGCGGTGAAGCTCAAGCTGGGCCGCAAGACCCAGGACGCGCCGGAAGGCACGCCCGACCCGCGGCAGCCCGCGCTGTCGGTCTTCCTCTACAACGCCCACGGCGAGCGGAACGAGCTCTTCGCGTTCACCGTGCCGGTGACCTACCGGGCCTCGGCCGAAAAGCGCAAGCAGGTCAGCGACCAGAACCAGCTGCTCGCCGCGAAGCGGGACCTCGAACTGGACCGGAAGCAGCGCGAGGCGTACCTGACGGCGGCGCGGGAGCGGGTGGCCGCGGCCAGCAAGATCCAGGTCCGCGACTACGACGTGCTCCGCGAGGAGGAGCGCGTGGTCGTGTACCGGCGGCTGCTCGAACAGCTGATGCGGATCGACGGCACCCGGCCGACCCAGCCGGAGCTGCTGCACAAGCTCGCCGAGCTCATCAACTCGATGTTCGACGTCGAGGCCATGCTGTACTTCGTGGCGCCCGAGTGGTGGCGGCCCCGCCGGCACGAGGCGCACCCGACGTTCGCCCCGGAGCTCGACCGGCTGGGCGACCCGCGGCTCGAAACGCCCGGCGGCACCCCGGCGCGGGACCCGTCGCTCGAGACGGCCGTCGAGCACCTCGTCCGCGACAGCCCCACCGGTCTCGACGACCACACCGTCGGCTGGGCCAACGAGGGCGACATGAGGCGGCGCGACAACTACTTCATCACCGAGGACTCGGCGCCGGCCCGGCTCGGCAGCTCGCTGGGCTGGCTGCTGCAGCTCGACGGCGACCACCAGCGCAACGCGTTCCTGAACGCGCCCTGGGTGAAGGCGGTCGTGCCGATCCGGCCGGGCAAGGAGCTCGCCGCGCTGAACTGGCTGTCCGACCCGAGCATCGAGGGCGCCGACGGCCTGGACGACCGCTACCAGCCGGCCACCGGCGGCGAGAGCACCCGGATCCTCACCGGGCTGCGCGCCTACCCGTGGTCCGACCCGGCGCTGGTGACCCGCTACCGCGACCTGGCCCCGGCCGACCTGACCATCCGCGACGTCCTGCGGTACGTGGCCGTCACGGTGCTGGCCAAGCACGAAGCGGGCACCGAGGTGATCACCGAGCAGCTCGAACCCGGCGTCACGCTGAACTACCTGCGCCCGGACATGGTGTACGAGAAGGGCTTCGACCCGCTCGACAAGGGGTTCAAGGCCGAGAGCGAGAAGGGCTACGAGGTCTTCGACCAGTGGGTGGAGGTCCTGCCGACCGACCAGGTCGCGGTCGTCGAGGTCGAGTACGACCCGAAGACCGGGCAGCAGGTCTGAGCGTGCTCACCCTCAGGGACGTGACGGCCACGACGTGGACGACGCTGAGCAACCCGCCCACCGGCCAGGCGGTGCCGGTCGAACCCAGCGCCGAGTGCCTGCGCGACGTGAAGACGTGCAAGCTCCAGACCGCGAACCGGAAGGACGAGAAACCCTTCCTGGCCCGGAACCGGAACTGGGATCCCCTCCCGCTGCCGGACGTCACGAAGCCGATCTCCTGGCCGTTCCTGAAGCCGTCGCTCTTCAAGAGGTCGGCGTTCGCGAAGTGGGACGTCCTCGACCTCGAGTTCGTCCGGCAGCCGCCCGCCGGCTACACGGTGAAGGTCTACAGCGTCACCTACGACGGCGACGAGCGGCCGCCGCGGTTCGTCGCCGTCGCCGTCCCGATGGACCTGGACACTTCGAAGCCGCCGCCGTTCCTGGTGCACTACAAGCACATTCCCGGCCAGGACGAGAAGGCGCACCTGTTCACCCACTTCCGGCCGCTCGGGTTCGACTGGCTGTACTACGACATCTGGAGCTGGTGGGTCTACAACGCACGGCCGGAAGCCGGCGGCAGCGTCAAGGTCGACATGCCGTTCCTCTCGCCACAGCAGGGGTCCTTCGGTTTTCCCTACCAGCTGCGGCACGCGAACAAGCCGTACGTGGTCGTGCTGCCCCAGATCAGCCGGGTGTTCGACCAGGCCACCCGCCAGCTGCGCGACTACCAGCTGTATTCGGCGGCGACCCTGCGCACGCTCCTGCTCGCGATCCAGGGCGACATCCTGCCGATCCACGGCGACACCCTGTCCCACGTCGCGATCTCCGCCAACAGCAGCGGGTGCAACGTGGTCGCGAAGTTCCTGACCGACAACGTGGCCGCGGCCAAGCGCGACCCCAAGGCCGGGACCTTCATGAACGACGAGTTCAACGAATTCTTCGTCTTCGATCCGCCCGACGGCTTCACCGACCCCATGATCGCCGCCGCGGGCGGGTGGTCGAAGCTGACGAGCGGGCGCAGCACGGCCAAGGGCAAGAGCGTGCGCTTCTACACGCATTCCTTCCCGACGGCCACGACCGCGCTGACCGGGGGCAAGGCGAACCCGTTCACCCGGGGGAAGAACGGGCTGGCGGAGTCACCCGACAAGCGGTTCTCGGTGGCGTACCTGCCCTTCGACGCGCGCGACGGCAACGACGTGTGGCAGCAGACGTACGACGAAAACCTGCCGGACGGCCGCTTGCGTGTGAACAATTTCGACTTCGTCCACCACGCGATCCCGGCGCTCTGCCTGACCGACGCGGCCGCGCGCAGCCTCTACGTGTGAGATCGGCGTCGTCTACGGTAAGGGACCGGACAGGTGGGCACGGCGACGGCAAGGTGACGGGTGAGGGAACGCGAATTGCGCCGCCGCTGCCGGCGGTTGCTGAAGGAACTGGGCATCCGGCCGCCGCTCGACGTCGTCGAGCTGTGCCGGAGCGTCGGGGACCAGCGCGGGCGGCCGATCCGGCTGATCGCGCACCGGATCCCGGTGCCGGGCCCGTTCGGCGCGTGGATCGCCACCGAGCGCGCCGACTACATCGTCTACCAGCGGGACACGAGCAAGGCCCACCAGAGCCACATCATCCTGCACGAACTGGGCCACATGCTGGCCGGCCATCACGCCACCGCGGAGGACGACAGCCTGGTCGCCGGGCTGACCCCGCCCGGGCCGTACCCGGGCCTGACGCCCGAGCCGGTCCGGCGCGCGCTGCTGCGGACCTCCTACGACACCGACCACGAGCGGGAAGCCGAGACGGTCGCGACGATCATCCTGGAGTGGGCATCCGTGCTGGACCGGGTCGCGCCCGAGTCGTCGGGCGAGCGCACCGCGCAGCGGATCGAGAACGCGCTGGACGAACGGCTGGGGTGGCTGTGACCAGCAAGATTGCGCTGCTCGTCGTCCAGGGCGTGCTCCTCTACCCCGCCCTGCTGTGGAAGATCTACCAGCTCACCCGGGCCCCGCGGGACGTCGCGCGCTGGATGGTCACGGCCTGCCTGGCCTGCTTCGCGGCGTCCTTCCCGTTCGGCCTGCTGGCGGGCGACGTCAACCAGCCGGACCCGGGCGCGATCGTGCCGCTGCTGTTCCAGCACGTCTTCCTCTGCGGGCTGGTCTATTCACTGGCGTGCTTCTTCTTGTTTTCGGCGCTGCCGGCCGACCGCGCCCGGCGTCGGGCCTGGGGGGAGGCGGTCCCGCTGGCCACGGCGATCCTGGTGATGGCGGTCGTCGCGGTGCTGATGCCCAGCGGCCCGCCGTCGACGTACCCGCGTGCCGGGGTCTCGGTCTTCTACCTGGCGGCCGACCTGTACCTGACCTACGGCATCGCGAGCGCGTGCTTCCTCGCCCGCCGCTACGCCCGCGGCGCGGCCCCCCGCCTGGCCCGCGGCCTGCTGGTGGCATCGGTGGGCTTCGCGTTCGGCGCGGTGGGCGGCGCGACACTGGTGGCGGTGGTGCTGGTCCACTGGGCGGGCGCGGCGATCCCGTGGCTGCTGGTGCAGGCGACGGTCTTCCTGGTCTTCCCGAGCGCGATCCTGCTGGTGATCGGCCTGTCGTACCCCGGCGTCACCACCCGCGTGGCCGCGACCCGCGTGTGGTGGCAGCACTTGCGCACGTACCACCGTCTCGGTCCACTGTGGACCCGGCTGCACGAGGCGTTCCCGGAGGACGCGCTGAGCCGGAAGCCGTTGAGCCCCCGGCGTGACGCGCTGAGCGTGCTGGGCGTGCACCGGCGGTACTACCGGCGGGTCATCGAGTGTCGCGACGGGCTGGTCCGGATCAGCCCTTACCTAGCCCACCGGCCGTCCGAGGGGCCATTGGCGTTGCGGCTCACGGAGGCCCTGGACGCCCACGCCCGCCGCGAGCCGGTCCCGGATTCGGGAATGCCGGTCGCCGTCCCCGAGGGCGGCGGCCTGGACGACGACGTCCGGGAGCTGGTGGCGCTGTCGGAGTCCCTGCGGACGGTTGCCGCCTGACGGGCTAGGAAGCGTGCCACCACGGCACGTCGGTCTCGCCGAACAGCACGAAGAACAAGGACACGAGGCCCCCCCCGTTCCACGCGCGGAAACCGTCCACGGTCGTCTCGACCTCTTCGGCGCTGAGCAGCCGAACACCGGCCTCACGGAGCAGGGCGAGGACGCGGTCTCCTTCCGGAGGCATGTCCGGTCCGGTACCGACGACCACATCGGAGCGGACCAGCTCGGCGCCCGCGGCGGTGCAGGCCAGCAGCGCGAACGGTCCCACCGCCGACAACCACAGCGACCACGCCGGTGAATCCCGGCTGACCTGCAGGACGTACGAGAAGCTGACGTCGTCCTCGCGGTCGGTCCAGTCCTCCACCAGCAGGAGCTGCCGCAACCGATCCACCAGGGGTTCCCAGGGCCGCACTCGCAGTGCGTCGGAAAAGAATCCGTAGTCCGGCTTCCGCAGGTCTCCGTACGCTCGTCGCGCGTGTTCGAGGAACTCCTCCACGCGCCGCTACCGGGTCAGATCAGCGGTCGAGCCACGGAGCGAGCAGCTTCTCCAGGTCCGCGTCCGACAGCGCCCGCGGGCCGCCGTGGAACTCGTGCCAGCGCGCCGCGTCGCACGCCGCCGTGTACTCCACCTCGAACGCTCGCATCAGCACGTACATGAACGTCACCGAGCTGAACCGGTCGCCCAGCAGCGTCCGGGCGCCGCGGGCCACGTTCGTGGCCCCGGTGAAGTCCGCGAGCCGAAGCTCCTCCGCAGCCGGGTCGAGCAGGCTGGGGGCATACATCACGACAAACTCTCCATCACTGAAAGGGAAACTCAGCCTTCGGCAGCAAGCTGCCCACAGGCGGCGGCGATCTCCTGGCCGCGGGTGTCCCGCACCGTGCACGCTACTCCGCCGGCGTTGACCAGCCGCACGAACTCCCGCTCCACCGGCTTCGGCGACGCGTCCCACTTCGAACCCGGGGTCGGGTTCAGCGGAATCACGTTGACGTGCACCAGCTGACCCAGGTGCTTGCGCAGCCGCTTCGCGAGCAGCTCCGCCCGCCACGGCTGGTCGTTGATGTCCCGGATCAGCGCGTACTCGATCGAGACCCGCCGGCCGGAAGTATCGGCGTAGTACCGGGCGGCGGAGAGCACCTCGTCGACCGACCAGCGCTCGTTCACCGGCACCAGCGTGTCACGCAGCTCATCGTCCGGAGTGTGCAGCGACACCGCCAGCCGCACCTGCATCTTCTCGTCCGCCAGCTTCCGGATCGCCGGCGCCAGCCCCACCGTCGACACCGTCACCGAACGCTGACCGATCCCCAGCCCACCCGGAGCCGGGTCCGTGATCCGCCGGACCGCCGCGACCACGCGCTTGTAGTTGGCCAGGGGCTCGCCCATCCCCATGAAGACGATGTTCGACAGCCGCCCCGGGCCACCGGGCATCGTGCCGTCGCGCATGACCGCCGCCGCGGAGCGGACCTGGTCCACGATCTCCGCCGTCGACAGGTTGCGGTCGAGGCCGCCCTGGCCGGTCGCGCAGAACGGGCACGCCATGCCGCAGCCCGCCTGGCTCGAGATGCACAGCGTCGCGCGGTCCGGGTAGCGCATCAGGACGCTCTCCAGGAGCGTGCCGTCGTGGGCTCGCCACAGCGTCTTGCGCGTCGCGCCCCTGTCGGCCTCCAGCGCACGGACCTCGGTCAGCAGCGTCGGCATCAGATCCGAGACCAGCCGGTCCCGCGAGGCCGCCGGGATGTCGGTCATCTCCGCCGGGTCGACCGTCAGGCGGGAGAAGTAGTGGTTCGACAGCTGCTTCGCCCGGAACGGCTTCTCCCCCAGCTCGGCGACGGCGGCCGCGCGTTCGGCGAGCGTGAGGTCGGCGAGGTGGCGCGGCGGGAGGCCGCGCTTGGGGGCGTCGAAAACGAGCGGGAGGGCAGTCATAACCGGTCAAGTGTCCCACGCCCCGAAACCCGCACCCGGCCCGCCCCGGCCGGGTGTCCGCCGGGTCACACCCAGGTCGGGGGCTCGGTAGCCTCGCGGGGTGAATCCGGGGGAAAGCGACTACGCCGCCATCGCCGCGTCCATGGCCGAAGCCCTGCGCGCGGGCGCCGGCACCGCGTGGGCGCACGCCACGCTCCAGCTGCGGCACACCGGCGGGTCCGTCTCGTGCACGGCGTGGAGTGACACGCGGGACGGCCTTCGCGTGGACTACGGGCCGATCGCGGAGCGGCTGTTCGAGCGCCCGCCCGCGGTGCTGGAAGTCCGGCTCGACGTCTCGGGGGCGTACCGCTTCACCGCCCGGCCGGACCTCACCGCCGTCTCGCCCGGGCAACTCGTCTTCGATCCGGGCTTCCGCTATCCCGGCCACCCCTTGCCGGGGCGCCCGCGGCCCGCGGGCGCCGAACCGACCGGCGCGCCGACGGATCCCTTGGTGCGCGCCGAGATCCTCAGGCTCACCGGCGAGTACGCGGCGGCGTACACCCGCATCAAGGGCACGCCGCCCCGGTGGCCCGCGGGCAAGACCGAAGCGGAGCTGGCCGGCGCCGAGGCGCGCATGGGCGTCCGGCTGCCCGAGGACCTCCGCGCGCTGTACCTGGTGGCGGACGGCGATCCGTGGGAGACCGGCTTGCTCGGGCCCTACTCCCACGACCCGCTGGACCGCGTCGTCGACACCTACCTCGAAGGCGCACCCGGTTCCTACGGCTGGGAAGACGCGCTGGACGACGACGGCGTCGTGTTCGAGACCGTGCCCTTCGGCGCGGTGAAACGCCTGTCGCGCAACGACTGGTGGATCACCTTCGGCGGGGACCGGGCGATGAACTACGTCGCGGTGGACGTCGACCCCGCCGCGCGGGGGCACGCCGGCCAGGTCCTCGAGTACGGCCGCGACATCTACGGCCCGCTGCGCTACGTCGCGACGTCGATCACCGCGATGCTGACCGAAGTCGTGACCGCCCTGCGGGCCGGGCGCTACGAAGACCCGGGCGAGCAGTACCTCTTCGCGGAGACGGATCTCCGCGACGCCGCCGAGCGGTCGTACCACGAAGTGATCTCCGAGGCGGCCACGCTGGACCTGCCGTCGGTGGTGGCCGGGCTGCCCGGCCGGGAGCTGGTGCAGGAGGTCTACCTGAACGACGCCGCCGACGTCGACCTGGCCGTGTTCGCTCCGCTGCCGTCGCTGCGGCGGCTGAGCGTCAACCGCGCCGGCGCCGTCACCGCGTCGATCGGCGGGCTCGGCGCGCTGGAGTCGGTGCGGATCGAGGCCACGCGCGCGGACCTGGCCGGGCTCGCCGGGCACCCGGCGCTGTGGGACCTGGGGCTCGAGAACGTCCGGGAGCCGCTCGACCTGGAGGTGCTGCGCACGCTGCCCCGGCTGACGAGGCTGGACCTCGCCGGCTCGGCGGTGCCGGACCTCGGCCCGATCGCCGACCTCCCCGGCCTGCGCGTGCTCGGGCTCGACGCCGGGCAGGTCCGCCGTCTGCTCGACCTCGGGAAGCCACTGCCCCGCCTCGCGGCGCTGTTCGTCGCCGGGCGGACGACGCTGCCGGAGATGGCCGGGCTGCGGGCCGCGTTCGGCGGCGACCGGGCCGGCCCGGTGACCGAGTTTTCGGCCGTGCTGCCCGGCCGGCCCTGACGGCGTGCTTCACGGCGCCCCGTGCGCCGCGACCAGCCTCGTCATGTGCGGGGACGGGCGCACACCCAGCTCGCGGTGCAGCAGCGCCCGGTAGTGCTGGTAGTGCCGCAGTGCCGAGCCGCCGTTGCCCTGGGCCAGGTGGGCCGCGATCACCGTGCGGTGAGCGCTTTCCCGGACCGGGTCGATGCCGATCGCCGTGAACGCCGCCTCCAGCGCGGCCAGGTGCGCGCCGGCCGTGATCAGGCGCTGGGCGATCGCCTCCAATGCGTGCAGGCGGACCTGCTCCCAGCGCTGCCGTTCCGCGGTGAGCCACTCCTCGGTCCAGTCGGGCAGCAGGTCGCGGGACAGGGCGCCGACGAGCCCCTCGGGCGCCGGGCGGGCCGAAGCCGCGACGACGTGGTGGGCCGCTTCGAGGGCGCCGCGGAAGTCGACCGGGAGGGCCGGGGACAGCCGCAGGTGGTCGACCGGGGTCTCGACGACCGGGGCGGCCGTGGAGCGCCGGACGTGCCACAGCGCCTGACGCAGGTTCGCCGCCGCGCGCTGGCGGCGGCTCTCCGGCCACAGCTGCTCGGCCGCCGCGTTGCGGTTCACCGCGGCGCCGTCGCGCACCGCCAGGAACGCCAGCAGGCGCTGCGCCGCCCGGGGCAGCGCGACCCGCTCGCCGCCGTCCAGCAGCTCGAACCGGCCCAGCAGCACCAAGTCCACGCGGGATCTGTCGCCCTCGTCCATCGCGTCCCCTCGTCTCCGTCGACGCCGTTCGCCGGTCTCCGAGCATGGCACCGGCGGTGTCTCCCGGGCGTCTCCCCGCTCCCTCACGCCGCGTCGGGACCACGGCTCCCGCGCGATCGCCACTCAGCCGTGCGCGGGCTTGACCGATCACCCGGACGGGAGCCGCCGCGACGGCGCGTCGCCGGACACCCCGGCCGCCGGGCGCCCGGATCGCCAATGGCCCAACGGGACTGGTCCGCTCTGGTTTAGCCCATCGTGTGACGCCCGACGGCGTGCGGCACGCGGGACCGACGCCCGCGCGACGGCGGCCCCGGAAGGTCTGTCCCGAGGGCCGCGCCGGCCCGCACGAACCGAGGAGCGGAAACCATGACGGACGAACAGCTCAAGAGCGTCGACATCCAGATCGCCGCGGAGGACCTGAAGACGCTGAAGAAGAACGAGTACAAGCTGTGCTTCGCGAAGAAGGTGAACGACACCTACAACGTGGTGTGGCAGTCGGCCGACAAGTACCTCTCCGACAACACCTTCTCGTGGCAGCCGCTGTACGAGCTGTTCGGCAGCAACGAGTTCAAGGGTGACGTGACGGTGCGCGTCTCGACGAACCGGGTCTCGATCGGCCTGGGTGACGAGTCGGTGCTCGACTCGAGCGGCTTGCTCGGGGAATCCTCCTCGGGCGGCCCGGCGACCGGCATCACGCTGGTCAACGACTACGGCACGATCCACCCCGGGCTGTGCGCGTTCTCGACCAACCTCGACGGCAGCACGTCGACCAGCCCGATCTACGTGGCCGAGAAGGCCATCGTGACCGGCTCCGACGTGCTGACCCCGGTCGAGTGCGTGCAGGTCTGGTTCGAGCAGGACGTCGCCACCAGCACGATGTTCAGCACCGCGCGGTCCAACGCGATCGAGATCGACCTCACCGAGGTGAACTCGGCGGCCCGGCTCTACAGCAACGGCGAGTGGACGACACCGCGGGTGAGTTCGCTCTACGTCGACACGAAGGCGATCGTGACCATCATCGCGGCGCTGACCGCGGCGGTCAGCGTCCAGCAGCTCCTGGCCAAGATCACCTCGAAGCTCACCGGGGTCTACCAGGACATCCAGGTCGACGTGAAGGCCGCGGGCGGCAACAGCGTCAGCATCGTCTACTCCGAGAAGCCGAAGCTCTCCGCGATCCGGGGGAACCAGACGCGGCTGCTGCTGCGGAACCCGGCCGTCGTCGACCAGCTCGCCGGGTTCGCGCTCGAGGCGTTCGCGCAGCTGAAGGCCGGCTACGTCTCGCTCACCGCGACGGCAGCCGCCTGATCCCCGGCGCACGGGCGGCCTTTACGGTGAAACCGGACGGGCCGCCCGGGCGTCCGAGGGTCCGACGAAAGAGGTGAGCCCGTGTCCTTCCGGCACTGCGTCCTGGTCCTCGCGGTGGTCTTCAGCACCGCGGCCTGCAGCACATCGACCGCGGGGCAGGCCCAGCCCGTGCCGACGGTGACGGCGGCCGCGGGGCCGCAGGTGACCGTCGGGACGATGCGCGTGACGCTGCCGCCGGGCGCGACCTTCACCGAGCACAGCCAGGACGGCCTCCTCGACGGCTGCATCGCCGAAGGCACCACGGTCTGCGAAGCGCGGATGCTGGACCTGCGCGAACTGACTTCGGACCCCAACGCACCCATCAACCTCCCGAGCGCGAAGCGGCCCTTCGGCTGGTACACCGGCACGGACGTGCCGACGTGCATCACGCCCGCGTCGCCGCCCGGGCAGGCCGCGGTGGCCACCGGCAGCACGCTGCTCGACTCCGGCTTCGCCCCGATCGGCACCAAGAAGGCCGAGTACGGCCGCTGGCAGGTCACCTGTGAAGACGCGACGCAGAACAACCAGGTCCGCATGTGGTGGCTGCCGACGAGCAAGATCCTGGTCGTCGAGTACGGGTCCTTCCCCGGCTGGGACGCCAAGATGGACGCACTGCTGACCGGCGCCACCTTCGCCTAGGCGGTCACGTCCAGCGCGGCCCGGATGATCGCGTCGGTGTCGATGCCGTGGTACCGGTAGACGTCCTCGAGCGAGCCCGACTGGCCGAAGCCCGTGACACCCAGCGAGACCGACGGGACCCGGTTGATCCCGGCGAGGAACGCCAGCGTGTGCGGGTGGCCGTCGAGGACGGTGACCAGCGGCTTCGCGCGCGCGGCCGGGAAGACCTGGTCGAGGATCCACGACTCGCCGGTGCCCCGGCCCGACCGCGCCTGGAGCGCCTCGAACAGCAGGCCCGGGCTGGTCACGCAGACGACGTCGGCCTCGACGCCGACCTGGGCCAGCCGCTCGGCCGCCGCCAGGGTGTCCGGCACCAGCGCGCCCATCGCCGCGAGGGTGACCGAAGGCGCCGAAGCCCGCCGCAGCAGGTACGCGCCCGCCACGACCTGGCGGCGACGGCGTTCGCGCGCCGCCGGGTCGGCCGGCACCGCGGCCAGCGTCTGGTCGACCGGGCGGGTCGAGAGCCGGAAGTACGACGACGTGCCGCCCGGCTTGCCGAGCCGGCCGAGCGCCGCCAGCAGCGTCCACTCGGTGTCGATCGCGAACGCCGGTTCGTAGCTGACGCAGCCGGGCTGCTCGATGCCGATCGACGGCGTGGTGATCGACTGGTGCGCGCCGCCTTCCGGGGCGAGCGTGACGCCGGACGGCGTGCCGATCAGGATCGACTGCCCGCCCGCGTAGATGCCGAACGACCACGGCTCCAGCGCGCGCTCGACGAACGGGTCGTACATGACGCCGATGGGCAGCAGCGGCTCGCCCCAGCGGCTCCAGGTGGCACCGAGTTCGCCCAGCAGGCCGACCAGGTTCGTCTCGGCGATGCCCAGCTCGACGTGCTGCCCGGTCGGCTTTTCCCGCCAGTGCATGATCGTTTCGGGGTCGTCGTCGAACCAGTCGCGGCGCTCGGTGGCCGACCAGACGCCGACCTTGTTGACCCAGCCGCCGAGGTTGGTCGTCGAGCTGACGTCCGGGCTGACCGTCACAACGCGCTTCGCCGCTTCGGGCGCTTCGCGCGTCAGGTCCAGCAGAACGCGGCCCAGCGCCGCCTGCGTCGTCGCGGTCCCGGACGGCGTCCGCCCGATGTCGGTGGGCAATTCGAGCGAAGGCAGCGAAGGCACGTCGGGACGGCGAAGGCGCGAAGCAACCTCGGCGCACAACGCGGCTTCGGCCGTTTCAGCCGCGAAGCCCTCCCAGGGCGAAGCGAGGTCCGTCCCGAGCGACGACGCCAGCTCTTCCATCTGCGCGGCGGTCAGCAGCGAGGAGTGGTTCTGCGGGTGCCCCTGGGTCGGGAGACCGCGGCCTTTCACGGTGTAGCAGAAGATCACCGTCGGCCGGCTGTCCGAAATGGACGCGAAGGCGTCGTCGAGCGAGCCGAGGTCGTGGCCGCCGAGGTTGCGGATCGCGGCCAGCAGCGTCTCGTCGTCGAGCGAGGCGACCAGCTCGGCCAACGCGGCGTTCCCCGCGGGCAGCCGGTCGCGCACCTGGGCGGCGTCGCAGCGCAGCAGCCGCTGGTACTCCGGGTTCGGCATGTCGTCGATCCGCGCGCGCAGCTCCGCGCCGCCGGGCCGGGTGAACAGCTCTTCCAGCAGCCGCCCGTACTTCAGCGTCAGCACCTGCCAGCCGGCGGCGTCGAACATGCCCTGCAGCCGCCCGGCCGCGATGTTCGGGACGACGCGGTCGAGCGACTGGCGGTTGAGGTCGACGATCCAGACGATCTCGCCCAGCTCGGCGACGCCCGGGTCGAGGATGGCCTCCCAGATCGCGCCTTCGTCGAGCTCGGCGTCGCCGACCAGCGAGTACTGGCGGCCGGTTCCCGCGGCGCCGCCCCGGGTCGTCAGGTAGCGGCGGGCCAGCGCGCCCCAGATCGGGGCGGTCGCGCCGATGCCGACCGAGCCGGTCGAGTAGTCGACGGGGTCGGGGTCCTTGGCGCGGCTCGGGTAGCTCTGCAGGCCGCCGAACTCGCGCAGCGTCGGCAGGTAGTCCTCGTCCAGCTCGCCGAGCAGGTAGTTGATCGCGTGGAGCACCGGCGACGCGTGCGGCTTGACCGAGACGCGGTCCTCGGGGCGCAGGTGCCGGAACCACAGCGACGTCATGATCGACACCAGCGACGCGCACGACGCCTGGTGCCCGCCGACCTTCAGCCCCGACGGGTTCGGCCGGACGCGGTTGGCCTGGTGCACGATCGCCGTGGCGAGCCACAGCACCCGCCGTTCGATCGCGGCGAGCGTGCCCGTCGCCGGAACGGTCGCGGAGGGCTGGGTCATCGTCGACACCTTTCGTGCAGGAAGCACCCCCAGAACAGCACTGGTGGACGCTTCGCACAACCGATGCCGATCCGGCTGCGCAGAATGCACACCGAAACCGGACGGCTCAGGCCTCCGGGTGCGCAGAATGCACGCGCTCCAGCAGAGGCGTCAAGCGGTACGGGACGAGCTCGCGCATGACGAGCGAGATGTTCGTCCGCTCGACCCCGGGCGAGGCCAGGATCCGCCCGGCGATCCGGTAGAGGTCGTCCGCGTCGACGGCGACGACCTGCACCATCAGGTCGCTCGCCCCGGTCAGCCCGCACACCTCGGTGACCTCGGGGATTTCGGCCAGGGCTTCGGCGATCTCGGCGAGGCGCCGCTGGTCGACCTGCGCGTTGACGAACGCCCGCAGCGGGTAGCCCAGCCGCGCGGGGTCGATGCGGCGTTCGAACGACCGGAGCGCACCGCGCTGCTCCAGCCGCGCGAGCCGGGCCTGCACCGTGTTGCGTGACAGGCCCAGCCGCTCGGCCAGCGCGACCGCCGTGGACCGGGGGTCCTCCCCCAGCGCCTGGAGCAGCCGCGCGTCGATCTCGTCGATGGTGTCGGGCACGGCCCGATCTTCCCACCCGGACGCGGCCGTGACCGGGCTCACCTCCAGCAGGTTGTCATCCGACCGTTTCCGATATATCGTGAAGCAGTCGCAACAGTTCGAGAAAGGAACACAGACATGCGTAGGCAACGACACCCCTTCGCCCACGAGCGTGGGCGCACCCCTTTCGGGCCCTTCGGTGGTTTCGGCGAGTTCCCCCCGGGGTTCGGCCCCGGTGGACGCGGCCGTGGCCACGGACCGGGCCGGCGGGGTCACGGCGGACGGCGCAGCCGCCGCGGTGACGTCCGCGCCGCGATCCTGGCGCTGCTCGCCGAGCAGCCCCGGCACGGCTACGAGATCATCCGCGAGATCGGCGAGCGCTCCGGCGGCTTCTGGCGCCCGAGCCCCGGCTCGGTCTACCCGACGCTGCAGCTGCTGGCCGACGAAGGCCTGGTCGTCAGCAAGGACGAGCACGGCAAGAAGCTCTTCGAGCTGACCGACGCCGGCCGCACCGCCGCGGAAGAGCAGGACAGCACCCCGCCGTGGGAGCACATCGCGCAGGACGTCGACCCGACCGAGGTCGGGCTCGCGAAGGCGGGCAAGAACCTGGCCGCCGCGGTCGTGCAGATCATGCGCGCGGGCACCGAGAGCCAGCAGGCCCGCGCGGCCGAGGTGCTCAACGACGCCCGGCGCTCGCTCTACGGCATCTTGGGCGAAGACGAGGACGAGTCCTCGGCTCCCGAAGAAGCAGCCGAGTGACCTGGCAGGACGAGGCCGGTGGGCTTGCGCCGCGCGTGAACGCGGTAGCCCACCGGCAGCGTCAGGTCTTCGCCGCGATTCCCGTTACGCTGCAAGGACTCCGTGATCGCCTGTTCGGCGACGGGCTTGCTGAACTCGATCTTCAGCACGGCTTCGAGGTCGGCCGCCGTCGCGAACCGCCAGTCGGTGGCGACGCGGCGGCAGCCGAACCCGGCGCGGGCGAAGAACCGTTCCACCGCGGCCGGGTCGTAGTGCGGTAGGTCGGCGCGCATCCAGCCGCCGTAGGGCTCACTGGTCACGTCGAGGTCGACGATCAGGATCTTCCCGCCCGGCCGCAGGACCCGGTCGGCCTCCGCCAGCCCCGGCTCGCACCCCGGCCCGAAGAAGTACGCCGTGCGCGCGTGCACGACGTCGACGCTCGCGCTGCGGACCGGCAACCGCTGGGCCCGGCCCATCCGGACGTCCACGTTCGACAGTCCCTCGACGCGCTTCAGCGCGCTTCGCACCAACGGCTCGTGCGGCTCCACACCGAGCACCGAGCGCGCGTCGCGGGCGAAGACCGGCAAGTGGAAACCGTCCCCGCAGCCGACGTCCAGCACGTCCCGGCCGGTCCAGTCGCACTCCTCGCGCAGCACACGCCAGATCTCGCCGCCGCTGTCCTGCGCGCGGTTCTCGCGCTCGTAATCGGCCTGGTAGTACCAGATGTTGGGGCTCGGCACGACCTCCGCGCGCCGCGACGACCACCGCACCCCGCTGCTCCTTCCGGGTCCTCGTCGCCGTCCAGTGCTCGCCCGGTGGCGAATTCTTGGCGGAAACCTCACGGATCACGCCTAGAATCCGGTGGGTATCGGGAGGAGCACCCATGGCAGTCGACCCGTCCAGTACCCCGTCCCCGGTCCCGGCCGGAATCCCGTGCTGGATCGAGCTGGCCTGCCGCGAGCAGGCCGTGGCGGAACAATTCTACGGTGCCCTCTTCGGCTGGGAGTACACCACTCAACGCGATCCGGCGACGTCCGACGGCCGGTACGCCATCGCGACGCTGAACACGCTCCCGGTCGGCGGTCTCTACCGCGCCGCGCAGGGGGCGCCGCTCGGCTGGATGCCGCACCTGTCCGTGCCGCACACCGCCAGCGCGGCGGAGTGGGTCGAGCACCTCGGCGGACGGCTGACGCTCGGCCCGATGCCGATCCCGCAGCGCGGCACGATCCTGCACGCCTACGACACGAGCGGCGCGCCGGTCGTGTTCTGGGAGGTGCCGCCGGACTGGGAGTTCGTCACCGGGATCCCCAACACCTTCAGCGGCGCGGATCTCAACACCCACGACGGCGCCGCGGCGGATCACTTCTACACCAAGCTCTTCACCTACGGCAGCCACCAGATCGGCGACGGCGAGACCCTCGACTACGTCGAATGGCTCATCGAGCACCAGCCGGTGCTGTACCGGTACGTGATGGGGTCGGAGTACAGCCTCGACACCCCGCCGCACTGGCTCGTCTACTTCGACATCGACCCGGCGCGCGGCGCCGACGCGGTCGCGGGCGAGGCGCTGATGCACGGCGGCACCGTCGTGATCCAGCCGTACGACACCCCGTTCGGCCGGATGGCGATCCTCGCCGACCCCGAGGGCGCGGTGTTCGCCGTGATCGACCACTCGCGCGTCTCCGAGGAGTGGGGCCGCGCCGAGGTCGACGACCCCTACGACGACTGACGCGCGGCGAACGCCAGCCCCGCGACCAGCGCGTACCCGGCCGCCACCAGCCACATCCCGGCGGCCGGGGCCAGCGCGCCGACGAGCGCGACCCCGATCGCTCCCCCGGTCTGGCGCGACGCGTTGAGCACCCCCGCGGCCAGCCCGGCCTGCCCCGGCAAGGCGTTCATCGCCAGCGACGTCATCGCGGGCATCGCCAGCGAACAGCAGCCGAAGACGACCGAGACCACGGCGAACGCCACCAGCGCGCGATCCGCGGGCAGCAGCGCGAAGCCGGCCGCGCCGAGGAGCCCGGCCAGCGCGCCCGCGACCATCGGCGTACGCGGGCCGGAGCGTCCGGTGAGGCGTCCGCTGAAGAAGGCGTTGAGCCCGACCACCGCCGTCAGCGGCACCAGCGCGAGCCCGGCGGCGAGCGCCCCGAGCGACCAGGCGCGTTGCAGGTACAGCGCCAGGCTGAAGAGGGTGCCGTAGAGGCAGAAGTTGAACAAGCCGCCGATGCCCGCGGCCACCGCGAAGTCCCGGATCTTCAGGATGCCCAGCGGCAGCACGGGTTCCGCGACGCGCTGCTCCACGGCCACGAACACCGCGCCGGCCACCACGCCCCCGGCGAGCAGCGCGAGGGTGGCGGGCGCGCCCCAGCCCGTGTGCCCGGCTTCGATGAACCCGGCGACGAACGCGGCCAGTGACACCGTGCCGGCGACCTGCCCGGCGAAGTCGAGTTGCGTCTCCCGGCGCGGGGGTTCGGTGACCGCCCGCCGCGTCAGGACGATGGCGAGGATCCCGACCGGGACGTTGACCGCGAAGACCAGGCGCCAGTCGGCGAGGCCGACGGCGAGCCCGCCGAGCACCGGCCCGGCGGCCAGCCCGGCCCCGCTCATGCCACCCCAGACGCCGAGCGCGTGGGCCCGCTCCCGCGCGTCCGGGAACTGGTGGACGATCAAGGCGAGCGACGACGGCAGCAGCGCGGCGGCCCCGGCCCCCTGCACGGCCCGCGCGGCGATCAGCCAGACCGCGTCCCCGGCGAGCGCGCAGCCGATGCTAGCGACGACGAAGACGGCGACGCCCGCTTCGAAAACGCGTCGTGAACCCCACCGGTCCCCGGCGGCACCCCAGGTCAGCAGGAACGCGGCGAGGGTGACGGTGTAGGCGTCGACCACCCACTGCAGCGCGGCCGTCGACGGCTCACCGAAGTCGGCGCCGATCGCGGGCAGGGCCAGGTTCACGATGGTCGCGTCGAGCGTGATCATCAGGAAGCCCAGGCAGACGGCGGTCAGCGCGAGCTTCGCCGGGGCTCGGGTTTCGGTGCTCATGCCCCCGAGTGAAACCCGCCGAAGCTTCGGCCGTCCACGAACCGTTGCCTCCCGGGTGGGAGCTTGCGGCTCCCACTGCAGGTCAGCCCAACGGGACGAACGCGGACAGCAGCAGCCAGGAAACGACGGCCGAGGGCAGCAGCGAGTCGAGGCGGTCCATGATCCCGCCGTGACCCGGCAGCAGCGTGCCCATGTCCTTGACGCCGAGGTCGCGCTTGATCAGCGACTCGACGAGGTCGCCCAGGGTCGCGGTGAGGACGATGGCGACGCCGAAGATGACGCCCTGCCAGACGTGCCCGTCCAGCAGCAGGCTCAAGGTGAGGGCGCCGGCGACGATCCCGCCGACCAGCGAACCGCCGAAGCCTTCCCAGGTCTTCTTCGGGCTGATGGTGGGCGCCATCGGGTGCTTGCCGCCGAGGACACCGGCGATGTAGCCCCCGGTGTCCGAGGCGACAACGCCGATGAGGAAGGTGAGAACGCGCCCGACACCGTCCGACGGCGGCACGAGCATGGCCGCGAACGCCCCGAAGAGCGGCAGGTAGGCGGCGGCGAACGTCGACGCGCTGATGTCCCGCAGGTAGCCCTTGGCGCCGCCGGGCAGGCGCCACAGCAGGCAGGCGAGCACGGTCAGGACGAACGCGGTGAGCGCGCCTTCCCGCCCGAACGGCCAGGCGAGCCAGATCATCGCCTGCCCGCCGACGAGCACCGGGATCATCGCGACCTTGGTGTCGGCGACCCGGCGCAGCACCCCGGCGAATTCGAAGGTGCCGACCGCGATCGCGACCGCGATGATCCCGATGAAGAGGAAGCGCACGGTGAGCAGGGAAACGATGATCGCGGCCCCGAGCAGCAACGCGACCCCGATGGCGGCGGGCAGGTTCCGCCCGGCCTTGGAAGCCTTCTTGGCTTCCGGCGCCGCTTCGGCACCGGGAGTCCCCGGCACAGAGGTCGGCTCAGCGGCCCCGGCCGCCGACAGCCGGCTCGCCTCGCCGGTTCCCGAGGACGCCCCGGCACCGGCAATCGAGCCAGCACCCGCGGCCCCGGCCGACGCCGAGCGATCCACACCGCCAGCACCCGAGGACGCCCCGGCACCGGCAATCGAGCCAGCACCCGCGATCCCAGCCGCCGCCGAGCGATCCACACCGCCAGCACCCGAGGACGCCCCGGCACCGGCGATCGAGCCAGCACCCGCGGCCCCGGCCGCTGCCGAGCGATCCGCACCGCCGGTCGCTGCGGCATTTCCGGCCGCAGCCGAGCGGTCCGTCCCCTCGGTTCCCGAGGTCGCGCCCGTGCCCGAGGTCTCCGGCGCGGCGTCCGTCCCCGGGAACTCCGGCGTGGCCGGGGTGCCGGCTTGCGCCGGCTCCGGTGTCCCGGGCGCGGCCGCCGGGTGTTCTCCGGTGGCGTCCACCCGGTCCTCGCGTTCCTCGCTCACCTGTGCCATCAGACCTCGAGCAGCTCGGCTTCCTTGTGCTTGACCAGCTCGTCGACCTTGTGCGAGTAGGTGTCGGTGAGGTTCTGCAGTTCCTTCTCCGCGCGCACGACCTCGTCCTCGCCCGCTTCGCCGTCTTTGCCGATGCGGTCGAGCTCTTCCTTGGCCTTGCGGCGGATGCTGCGGATGGTCACCCGGGCGTCCTCGCCCTTGCCTTTGGCGACCTTCACCATCTCCTTGCGCCGCTCCTCGGTGAGCTGCGGGATGACGATCCGGATCACGTTGCCGTCGTTGCTCGGGTTGACCCCGAGGTCGGACTCGCGGATCGCCTTCTCGATGGCGACCAGCTGCGTCTGGTCGTAGGGCTTGATCAGCGCCATCCGCGCCTCGGGCACGTTGACGCTGGCCAGCTGGTTCAGCGGGGTCGGCGCGCCGTAGTACTCGACGACGATGCGCGAGAACATCGACGGGGTGGCCCGGCCGGTGCGCACCGACGTCAGGTCGTCCTTCGCGACGGACACCGCTTTTTCCATCTTCTCCTCGGCGTCGAGGAGGGTCTCGTCGATCACGGCTACTCCCGTTGTTGTGATGGGTGGCGCTTGCTGATCCCAGCAGGTCTAGGCCGGCACCCCGTCGGCGGGGGTGCTGACCAACGTGCCGATTCTTTCACCACTCACCGCGCGGGCGATGTTCCCCTCGGTGAGCAGGTTGAACACGATGATCGGCATGTTGTTGTCCATGCAGAGGCTGAACGCCGTCGCGTCGGCGACCTTGAGGTCCCGTTCCAGCACCTCGCGGTGGGTGATCTCGCGGAACATCTCGGCGGTCGGGTCGGCCTTCGGGTCCGCGGTGTAGACGCCGTCGACGGCCTTCGCCATCAGCACGGCTTCGCAGCCCAGCTCGAGCGCCCGCTGCGCGGCGGCGGTGTCGGTGGAGAAGTACGGCATGCCGACCCCGGCGCCGAAGATCACGACGCGGCCCTTCTCCAGGTGCCGCTCGGCGCGGCGCGGGATGTAGGGCTCGGCGACCTGGCCCATCGTGATGGCGGTCTGCACGCGGGTGGGCAGGCCCTCCTTCTCCAGGAAGTCCTGCAGCGCCAGGCAGTTCATCACGGTACCCAGCATCGCCATGTAGTCGGCGCGGTCGCGGTCCATGCCGCGCTGCGAGAGCTCCGCGCCGCGGAAGTAGTTGCCGCCGCCGATCACGACCGCGACCTGGACGCCGGTGCGGGCGACGTCGGCGATCTGCTGCGCGACCGAGTGGACGACATCCGGATCGACGCCGATCGAACCACCGCCGAACATTTCGCCGCCCAGTTTCAGCAGCACCCGCCGGTAGCCACCTTCGACCCGGTCACCCATCTATGTCGCCTCCTACGCCCTCGGCCGTGCATTTCTTCTCTGGACCCGACAGTGCCCCGTCCCCGGTGGGCGGAGACGGGGCACTGTGGGTGTGAAACCTACGCCCTGGCCTGGTGTCAGGCCTGGCCGACCTCGAACCGCGCGAACTTGGTCAGCGTCACGCCGGCCTCGTCGAGCAGGGCCTTGACGGTCTTCTTGTTGTCCTTGACCGAAGGCTGCTCGAGCAGGACGTTGTCCTTGTAGTAGGCGTTGACCTTGCCCTCGATGATCTTGGACATGGCCTGCTCCGGCTTGCCCTCTTCGCGGGCGGTCTTCTCGGCGATCGAGCGCTCGTTCTCGACGATCTCGGCCGGGACCTCTTCGCGGGTCAGGTACTTCGCGCGCAGCGCGGCGACCTGCATGGCGGCACCGCGGGCGGCCTCGGTGTCGTCACCGGTGAACTCGACGAGCACGCCGACGGCCGGCGGCAGGTCGGAGCCGCGGCGGTGCAGGTAGGTCGCGGTCTGGCCCTCGAAGGCCACGACGCGGCGCAGCTCGAGCTTCTCGCCGATGCGGGCCGAGAGCTCCTGGACGACCTCGTTGACGGTCTTGCCGTCGAGCTCGGCGGCCTTGAGCGCCTCGACGTCGGAGGTCTTGACGGTCTTCGCGACCTCGACGATCTTCGCGGCGAGCGCCTGGAAGTCGGCGTTCTTGGCGACGAAGTCGGTCTCGGAGTCGAGCTCGATGAGGACACCGCCCTCGCCGGTGACCAGGCCCTCGGCGGTGGCGCGCTCGGCGCGCTTGCCGACGTCCTTGGCACCCTTGATGCGCAGGAACTCGACGGCCTTGTCGAAGTCGCCGCCGTTCTCCTCGAGCGCCTTCTTGCAGTCCATCATGCCGGCGCCGGTCATCTCGCGCAGGCGCTTCACGTCAGCGGCGGTGTAGTTCGCCATTCTGGTAGATCCGTCCTTTTCAGGTACGTAAGTCTTGGAGGGTGCTACGCCCGTACGGCCGGCCGGAGCCGGCCGCACGGGCGGGTGAACATCAGGAGGAGGCGGTCGCCTGCTCGGTCGGGGCCTCGACCGGAGCCTCGACAGCGGCAGCGGCCTCGGTCGCGTCGGCGGCGGCGGTCTCGGAGCCGGCGAGCAGCTCCTTCTCCCACTCGGCCAGCGGCTCGTCCGCGGCGACACCCGGCTCGGGCTTCGTGTCGGCCGACGCACCGTTGCGGCTGGACCGCTGCATCAGACCGGCGGCCGCGGCTTCGGCGACGACCTTGGTCAGCAGCGCGGCCGACCGGATGGCGTCGTCGTTGCCCGGGATCGGGTAGTCGACCTCGTCCGGGTCGCAGTTGGTGTCCAGGATCGCGACGACCGGGATGTTCAGCTTGCGAGCCTCGCCGACGGCGATGTGCTCCTTCTTCGTGTCGACGATCCACACGATGCTGGGCACCTTGGCCATGTCGCGGATGCCGCCGAGGGTCTTCTCGAGCTTGTCCTTCTCACGGGTGAGCGTGAGGATCTCGCGCTTGGTGAGACCTTCGAAGCCGCCGGTCTGCTCGCGCGACTCGAGCTCCTTCAGGCGGAGGAGGCGCTTGTGCACGGTCTGGAAGTTGGTCAGCATGCCGCCGAGCCAGCGCTGGTTCACGTAGGGCATGCCCACGCGCGAGGCTTCGGCCGCGATGGCTTCCTGAGCCTGCTTCTTGGTGCCGACGAACATGATCGTGCCACCGTGCGCGACGGTTTCCTTGATGAACTCGAAGGCACGGTCGATGTAGGTCAGCGTCTGCTGCAGGTCGATGATGTAGATGCCGTTGCGCTCGGTGAAGATGTAGCGCTTCATCTTCGGGTTCCACCGACGAGTCTGGTGCCCGAAGTGCACGCCGCTGTCGAGCAGCTGCTTCATGGTGACGACGGCCATTGCCGGAATCACACCTCTTCTGTGTAGTGCGCGCCGGGTTCGATCGGCGCGCTGCTCGGTTTTGTCGCTCCCGGCCGGGTGGCCGTTCGCCCTGGTGCCCGTGGCGGCGTCCGGACCCGGAGGTGCTGAGGAACCCCTGGGACCGCCGGACCCCGTGCGTCTCCCCCGCGTGGAAAATCGAGGGGAACGCGCACGTGCACGCGAAGTCAGTCCGCTCACACGGACCGCGCAAAAGATTCTACCCCCTCCCACCACCCCACCCCCCACCGGCGGCGATTGAGCGACGGAGTTGTCCACAACGCCTCCGGTTATCCACAGATTCACCGACGCCCTCCCACGGCGGCCGCGGGTGCCGCAGGCTGGAGCCATGGAGTCGATCATGCGTTTCCGGCACTGGCTGCCGGGGTGGACAGGAGTGGTGTTCGTGCTGGTCGCGGCGGTGCCCGCGGGATTGGGAGGCGTGGCTGGGACGGCTTTGGCGCCGGCCCGGGAGCCGGTTTCGGCGGGACCCGAAACGGTGGTGACGGCCTCAGCGGTGGTGGCGTCGGAGCTGGGGATAGGTGGCGAGACGGCCGCTGATCTGGGGCCGCCGCCGACCTCCCCGCCGCTCCTCCCGGAGCTGCCCGCCGGGCGGTGGCCGCCGCCTTTGGGAGCCCCGCCGGCGGGGTCCCGATTGCTCGCGCGGGGCCGCACCGACGCTCGGCCAGCTGCCCCCGCAGAGTCGCCATCGGCGGCGCCACGACCGCCCGGACCGGCCCACTCACCGGCCGCCATGCCGGTGTTCCCGTCGGCGGTGCCAAGACCACCCGAACCGGCGTCCACCACGGCCGAACCAGCCACCCTGGCGAGGTTCGCGAGCGGGCCCTCGCCGGCTCCCTCCTGGGCGAGCGCACTCATGGCCGTCTCGAATCCCGCAACGGCGATCCGGGCCGATGCCGCCGGGGCGTGGTCCGCGCCGGACGTTCGGCAGCCCCGGCTGTCTTGGCCGTTATCACCCGTTCCGGTGGTGGCGAAGTACTTCGACGCCCCCGAAACGCCCTACGGCGCCGGGCACCGCGGGGTCGACCTGGCCGCCGTTCCCGGGCAGGAGGTGCTCGCGGCCGATGTGGGCGTGGTCGTGTTCGTCGGGCCGGTGGGCGGGCGGACCGTCATCTCCGTCGACCACGACGGTGGGCTGCGCACCACCTACGAGCCCATCGCGCCGAAGGTGGCCGTCGGTGAGCAGGTCTACCGGGGGCAGGTGCTCGGGACCGTCCTCGCCGGGCACCCCGGCTGCCTGCTGGCGGCTTGCCTGCACTGGGGCGTGCGGCGGGGCGACGAGTACGTCGATCCCCTGGCCCTGACCGGCGAGGTGGGCGAATACCGGCTCAAGGCGTGGGGAGGTGATCGATGATCAGGTGCCGGTCTGCTCGACGAGCTTGGCGCGCAGGCGCATCACGGCCCGGGTGTGCAGCTGGCTGACCCGCGACTCGGTGACGCCGAGGACCTTGCCGATCTCGGCGAGGGTCAGGCTCTCGAAGTAGTAGAGGCTGACGACGATCTTGTCGCGCTCGGTGAGCTGCGCGATCGCCTGCGCGAGCTGGCGGCGGTTGTCCTGGTCGACGAGCACCGCGACCGGGTCGACGGCGTCGTCGTCGGGCAGCGTGTCGACCAGCGAGCCGCTGTCCTTGCCGGCGGCTACCAGGTCCTCCAGTGCGACGACGCTGGTCAGCTGCAGCTGGCCGTAGAAGTCGCGCAGGTCGTCGAGGCCGATGCCGAGTTCGGCGGCGAGCTCCGCGTCGGTCGGGGTGCGGTGCAGACGGGCGCCGAGGCGCTCCATCGCGCGCTCGGCCTCCTTGGCCTTGCTGCGGACCGCGCGGGGCACCCAGTCCTGCGACCGGAGGTCGTCGAGGATGGCGCCGCGGATGCGCTGCATCGCGTACGTCTCGAAGCGCAGGCCGCGCTCGGGGTCGAACTTCTCGATCGCGTCGACGAGGCCGAAGATGCCCGACTGCACCAGGTCACCGACGTCGACGTGCGTGGGCAGGCCGGTGCCGACTCGGCCCGCGACGTACTTGACCAGCGGGGCGTAGTGCAGCACGAGCCGATCGCGCGACGCCTGATCGGGGCTGTCGGCGAACTGCTGCCACAGCGCCGCGATCCCGGCGTCGACGTCGTAGCCGGCGCGGGTGTCCGCGGGCGCGGCGGCCTCACCGTGAGTGGTCACTCCGGCGGCTTCGGTCACGTGCGGTCCTGCGGTCATTGCACAGTCGTTCTCGGCATGCGGCTCAGTGTCGTCTCCGTGCTCGTGCGGATGCGCGTGCGCCGCCGGGCCCGCTGCTGACGACCCCGGCGAGACCCCCGGGGCCGCCTCAGGCCCTGGGGTGCGCTCGGTCATGGATCGCTTTCAACCGGTCGACGGTCACATGAGTGTAGAGCTGCGTCGTGGCAAGCGTAGCGTGACCAAGCAGTTCCTGAACGCTCCTGAGATCCGCGCCCCCTTCGAGCAGATGCGTCGCGGCGGAATGACGCAGGCCGTGAGGCCCCATGTCGAGCGCTCCGGGCACCGCCGTGACGGCGTCGTGCACCACGCGCCGCACCGCCCGCGGGTCGACGCGTTTGCCGCGGACACCGAGGAAAAGCGCGGGCTCAGTGCCGTCACCACCGCTTTCGGCGACGATCTTCGGCCGCCCCTCGTCGATCCAGTCGGTCAGCGCCGCCGCCGCCGGCACGCCGAACGGGACCACTCGTTCCTTCGCGCCCTTGCCGAGCACCGTGACGACACGCCGGGAGAAGTCGGCGCCGCCGACGTCCAGCCCGCACAACTCCGACACGCGGATGCCCGTGGCGTAGAGCAGCTCGACGATCGCGCGATCACGCAGTGCGACCGGATCGCGTTGCTCCGCACCCGCCGCGGACGCCTGCATGACCTCCCCCGCCTGCCCGGCGCGCAGCACCCCGGGCAGGGTGCGGTGCGCCCGCGGGGCGGCGAGCCGGCCGCCCGGGTCGGTGGCCAGGACGCCGGTCCGGTGCGCCCAGGCGGTGAACGTCCGCGCCGAGGCGGCCCGCCGCGCGAGCGTCGTGCGGCTCGCCCCACCGGACTGCTGCGCGGCGAGCCACGCCCGCAGCCGCGCGAGGTCGAGGTCGGTGAGGCCGCCACCGCCGTCCACGACGAAGCCCAGCAGCGAGACCGCATCTCCGATGTACGCGCGGACGGTGTGCGCGGACAGGCCCCGCTCGAGCCCGAGATGCCGTTCGTACCCGGTGACGACGGCCCGGACGGGCTCGGGCAAAGCTGCCCGGAGCGCGCGCAGATCGGGACGGCGGGCCCGGCCGGAGCGTGGTGACGGCATGGATGTCACGCTGCGCGAACTACCGCCCGCGGTCAAGGATCGCCACGCGGGCCCACCGGACCGGCCGAACCCCATCGACGATTTCGGCCGGATTTCGTGGCGTTCACGAGCTTTCCCTCCGCCGTCGCCACCCGGCTTCCCCGCGGACGGCGAATCCGTCGATCTCCAGTGCCGGCAGCAAGGCCCGCACCCGCCGCAACGGGATGCCGGCTTCGACCGCGATCTCCGCGTCGGACCGGTCCGCGCGCACTACGAGTGCCTCGTAGGTGCGCAGCGCTTCGGGGCCCAGCCGGTCGGTGGACCGCTTCTGCCGGCCGGACGCGGTGTCCTCGGCGATGCCGAAGTGGCCGACCGTCTCGAGGACCTGGTCGATCGTCGAGACCAGCGTCGCCCGCGAGTCACGGATCAGCTCGTGGCAGCCGATGGACATCGCGGACGAGATCGGTCCGGGCAACGCCATCACGATCTTGCCGAAGGCACCGGCGGTGCTCGCGGTGTTGCGTGCGCCGCTGCGCCGGCCGGCTTCGACCACCACGGTGCCCTCGGTGAGGGCGGCGATGAGCCGGTTGCGGACGAGGAAGCGGTGCCGCGCCGGCGGTGTGCCGGGCGGGTACTCGCTGACGACCGCGCCACCGGACCGCGCGATCCGGTTCAGCAGCCCGACGTGGCCGGCCGGATAACCGGCGTCGACGGCACAGCCGAGCACCGCGACGGTGACCCCGTCAGCGGCGAGCGCACCGCGGTGCGCCGCCCCGTCGATGCCGTACGCCGCGCCCGAGAACACCGGCACGCCCCGGCCGGCCAGCCCGTAGGCGAGTTCGGCGGCGTGGTGTTCGCCGTACTCGGTGGCCGCGCGGGCCCCGACGATGGCCACGGCCCGATCGGTGGCGGTGCCGAGCGCGACCTCGCCGGACACCCACAACGCCAGCGGCGGCACGGCTTCGGCCACCCCGCGCAGCGCGGCTTGGTCGAGGGCGAGCAGCGGCCAGGCGGGCCACTCGTCGTCTTCGGGTACGACCAGCCGGGCACCGACTTCGGCGGCGCGGGCGAAGTCCTGGGCGACCAGGTCGTACTCCCGCCGGGCTTCGGTCGCCTTCAGCACCTCGGGCGGGCAGTCGCCAGCGCGAACCCGCTTGGCGGCCGTGATGGGTCCGTGCTCGGCCACGAAGGCAACCAGGGCGGGCGCCGGTGGTTCGGCTACCCGCAGGAGGTAGGCGCGGGCCTGGCGGATCTCGTCGGGGTGCTTGCCCGCACCCGCTTGGCGAAGTCCGGGGCTCGGGCCGCCGGCTCCGGGACGTTCGGCGCTCGGCCCGCCGCCTGTTTGCGGACGCTCGGCGCTAGAGCCGCCATCCGCCTGCGGAAGATCGACGCTCGCACCATCAAGCTCCGGGTTCGTGCCGCCACCTGCTTGCGGAAGCTCGGTGCTCGAGCCGCTGCCCGCCCGCGGGAGGCCGGTAGTCGGGCCGCCACCTGCTTGTGGCAGCTCGGCGCTCGAGCCACTGGCCGCCCGCGGGAGGGCGATGCTCGGGCCACAGCCCTCCCGGGAAAGCTCGGGGCTCGGGCCCACGGCCGCCCGCGGGAGGTCGATGCTCGGGCCGCAGCCCTCCCGGGAAAGCTCGGGGCTCGGGCCAACGGCCGCTCGGGGAAGCTCGGTGCTCGGGTTCCCGCCCACTCGCGGGAGTTCGGGGCGTGAGCCGCCATTTGACTGCGGGAGTTCGGTCGTCATGCCGCCACCCGCTCGCGAAAGTCCAGGGCTGCGCCTACTTGTTCGGCGCCGGGGCGGGGCTCGCCGTCCAGGTCGGCCAGGGTCCACGCGATGCGTAGGCAGCGGTCGGCGCCGCGGCCGCTCAGGGTTCCGCGGTCCATGGCTCGGTCCAGCAGGATCGTTGCGTCGTGCGGTAGGGCGAACTCGCGGCGCAGGGCCGGTCCGGGCACCTCCGAGTTGGACAGCCAGCCGTGGGCCTGCCACCTTTGCGCCGCGCGTTCGCGAGCCGTGAGGACTCGCTCGCGGACCATCTGCGACGGCTCCGCCGTGTCGGTGTCGTGTGCGCTGATGGCGCTCAGCGGCCTCAGGCGGACCCGCAGGTCCACGCGGTCGAGCAGGGGGCCGGAAAGCTTGCCCAGGTAGCGGCGGCGGGCGTTCGGCGAACACACGCAGTCGGCGTCCTTCGGGGGTGCGCACGCGCACGGGTTGGTGGCCAGCACCAGCTGGAACCGTGCTGGGTAGGTGATTGCGCCTTTGACCCGGGCGATGCGCACCTCGCCCTCTTCTAGGACGGTTCGGAGGGACTCGAGGCATTGGCCGCCGAACTCGCAGACCTCGTCCAGGAACAGGACGCCGCGGTGGGCTCGGCTGATCGCGCCCGGCATGGCGATGCCGCTGCCGCCGCCGATCAGCGCCGGTACGGAGATCGAATAGTGCGGGGCGACGAACGGGGGCACCGTGACCAGCGGGGAGGACTTCGAAAGCGAGCCGTCGACCGAGTGCACCGCGGTCACCTCCAGGGATTCCTCGGAGGTGAGCTGCGGGAGGAGGCCCGGCAGCCGTCTCGCCAGCATCGTCTTGCCCACCCCGGGCGGGCCGGTCAGGAGGAGGTGGTGGCCGCCCGCCGCGGCGACTTCCAGGGCCCAGCGTGCTTCCGGTTGGCCGACGACGTCCGCGAGGTCCGGGACCTCCGGTGGGGGCACCGGGCCGGGCGGCTCGGGTTGGGCCAGATCGCCTTCGCGCTTCAGCCAGGCCACGAACTCCCGCAGGTGGGGGGCGCCTGCCACCTCCATTCCGTCGACGAGGGCCGCCTCGACGAGCGAGTCCGTCGGGACGACGGCCTTTCCATAGCCGGCCGCGCGGGCTGCGAGCAGGCCCGGGAGGATGCCGCGCACCGCTCGGATCCGGCCGTCCAGAGCGAGCTCGCCGAGCAACACCGTGTTGAGGAGACGCGTCGCGGGAACGGCGCCCGATGCCGCGAGTACCGCCGCCGCGATGCCCAGGTCGAACGCGGAGCCCATCTTGGGGAGGTTCGCCGGGGACAGGCCGAGCGTCACCTTGCCGTCCGGCCACGGCTGCCCGGAATTGCGCACGGCGGACCGGACGCGGTCCTTCGCCTCGCGCAAGCCGGCGTCGGGGAGGCCCACGAGGGTGATCCGGCTGAGTCCGCCACCGAGGTCGGCCTCGATCTCGATGACTCGGCCTTCGATGCCGAGGAGGCCAGCTGACCAGGTCTTGGCGGTGGGCATCAGAACGCCGCCTCGATGTGCTGGAGGCGGGGGCTGGTGCCCGGTTCGGCGAGGATGGTGACGACGTCGTAGCGGACCGGGCACCAGCCGATGCGGAAGTGGCTCAGCCAGCGTTGGGCGGCTCGGCGGACGCGGCCGGCTTTCTCCTCGGTGACGGTCTCGGTCGGAAGGCCGAACTCGGTGCCGGTACGGGTCTTGACCTCGCAGACGATGACCCGGGTGCGGTCGGTGAAGACCAGGTCCAGCTCGCCTTCGCGGCAGCGCCAGTTGCGGGCGAGCAGGACGAGGCCGCGTTCCTGCAGGTGGCGGAGGGCCAGGTCTTCGCCCCAGGCGCCCAGGTCTCGGCGGTGTTTTGCGAGCTCGTCGGTGCCCGGCATCGTGTTCGCCCCCTCGTCGGTCCGCGCCGGTCACCGGGGCGGTCCCGGCGATCACGGTGCGTGTGCGTTCGACGATGCCAGCGGGCGGAGGGGGCCGACCAGAGCCGATTCGCGCAGCTGTGGACAACCGGGGTGCTGGGGACAACCGGTCCCGGACCGTGGCGGAAGTGCCCCGAACTGTCGGTGCGGTGTGCTAGGGGCGGTCCGGCCACAAGCGCTGGGCTCGAAGGAGGCGGGATCTGCGGCCGCCGAGCCAGGGATGGTCCGGGACGCACGAGGATCGGCGGGGCGACGCCTCAGCAGAAGGCTGGGAACGGCGGGCTGCGTGGTCACCAGGAGGGCAACACACGCGCAGGCATCAGGAGGACGAGGGAGGGCGACGCTTGTCCGAGGGGCTCGGATGCCGCGCCGAGCAGAGGGGGAAAGCGCGGATCGGGACGGGCCGCGCGCGCTCGGCAGTGCCCCGGACTGTCGGTGCGGGGTGCAAGGGCCGAAATCAAGCCGTGGACGCTCGGAAGTGCCCCGGACTGTCGGTGCGGGGTGCAGGGGCCGAAATCGAGCCGTGGACGCACGAAAAGAACCGCGCGACCTCACCCGTTCAGGTGAGGCGGCGCGGTTCTTCGGAGACTGGGTCAGCCCGAGAACGGGCCGTCTTCCGGGAGACGCAAGTCCGGCTTGTCGAGCTCCTCCACGTTCACGTCCTTGAACGTGATGACCCGGACGTGCTTGACGAAGCGGGCCGGGCGGTACATGTCCCAGACCCACGCGTCCGACATGCGGACCTCGAAGTACACCTCGCCGCCGCCGTCGCGGACCTGGACGTCCACTGCGTTGGCCAGGTAGAACCGCCGCTCGGTCTCCACCACGTACGAGAACTGACCCACTATGTCGCGGTACTCGCGGTACAGCGAGAGCTCCATCTCGGTCTCGTACTTCTCGAGATCCTCTGCGCTCATGAAATCCGCGCCCCTCCTCGGGATCGTGCTGCTGCTCCGCCGGCGGAGCGTTCATTGTGACCCACACCCGCGGCCGGGGCATGCAGCGGCAGGCTGAGTTGTGGCTCGAGTGCGTCGTCGAGGGCCGCGGACAGGGTCGCCGTGGTGCCGGCTTCCATGGCCTTCTCGAGGGCCGCGTACGTCAGCAGGACCGGCCTGGTCGGACGCACGCCGTGCTTGACGGCCACCTTCGCCACGTTCGTGTAAGACCAGCGGTGGACGTCGCTGGGGCCGTGTTCGCGCAGCGCCGCCAGGTGATCGGAGGTGCTGTAACCCTTGTGCACGTCGAAACCGTAGTGCGGGAGGTCGTCGTGGTGGCCCGCCATGATGCGGTCGCGCGTCACCTTCGCCAGCACCGACGCGGCCGCGATGCAGGCCACCGAGCGGTCGCCCTTGATCACCGCCGTGTTCGGGGCGGTCAGGCCCGGGACGCGGAAGCCGTCGGTGAGGAGGTAGCCCGGGTGGACGCGCAACGCGGCCGCGGCTCGGCGCATGCCCTCCAGGTTCATCACCCGGATGCCGTAGAGGTCGACCTCGGCCGTCGGGATGACGATCACCGAGTAGTCGACGGCCCGGGCGAGGACCAGGTCGTAGACCCGGTCCCGCGCCTTCGCCGTCATCAGCTTGGAGTCCGTCAGCTCGGTCAGCTTCGCCGCGTCGCCCTGCTTGAGCACGCAGGCCGCGACCACCAGCGGCCCGGCGCAAGCCCCGGCGCCGGCTTCGTCCACACCGGCGACCGGGCCGAGGCCACGGCGGTCGAGCGCGCCCTGCAGACCCCAGAAGAGGTCGCCGCGCACCACGGCCCGCGGTGGCCGGATCGGCTCGGCCGCGGTGAGGGGAACGGGAAGAGTCAAGGCTGGATCACCCGTCTGCCGACACGGATCGGGGTGGTTAGCGTTTCCGGCGCAGTCCGGACTTCAGCTTGCGCCCGAGGAACAGCGCCGGCCACGCCCCCGCGACGCCGACGCCGAGCGGGATCCCGCTCTGCCACGCCGGTGCGCCGAGCGCCACCGGCTGCGCCGACTCCTGCGGGTTGTGGTCGCTGATCCCGCCCCAGCGGCTCGGCGGGAGGACGATGATCCGCGCCTTGCCGATGATGTTGTCCACGGGGACCGCACCGTTCACGCCGCCGCCACCCTGGAACCGGGAGTCGTCGGAGTTGTTGCGGTTGTCGCCCTGGACCCAGACCATCCCGGCCGGCACCTTGACCGGATCGAAGGTCTTCTGCTCCTGGACCGACGGGTCTTCCCAGTGGATGTACGGCTCGTCGAGCGCCTTGCCGTCCACGATCATCCGGCCCTGCGGGTCGCAGCACTGGACGGTCTGGCCGCCGACGGCGATGACCCGCTTGACGAAGTCGCGCTCGTCCGGCGGGGCGAACCCGACCAGCGAGCCGAGCCCCTGGATGGCGCGGACGACGATGTTGCCCGACTCCTGCGGCGCGATCTCGTTGTTGATCCACGCCGGCGGGCCCTTGAACACGATCACGTCGCCCGGGGAGGGCTCGGTGAAGTCGTAGGTGACCCGGTCGACGAGGATCCGGTCGCCGTGGCAGCCGGGACACCCGTGCAGCGTCGCCTCCATGGACCCCGAAGGGATCATGAAGACTTTCGCGAGGAATGTCTGGATCAGGATCGTGAGCACCAGGGCGATCACGAGCAGGATCGGCAGTTCCTTCCAGAACGACCGTTTCTTGGCGGGCTTGGCTCGCCGCCGGCGGGATCCCCCGCGCTCCTCGGATCGGGACAGCCGCGGCTGGTCCTCTTCGGAGCGATCGGGGTCATCCTCGGGAGCGTTCTGGGACACGGGTTCGGCCACGTCGTCAGGCTACCGGTAACCGGGTTGTGACTCAGTTAGCCGAGGCCGTCTCGCGGTTCTCGCGGCGCTCCTTGATCTTGGCCTTCTTGCCGCGCAGGTCGCGCAGGTAGTAGAGCTTCGCGCGCCGCACGTCACCGCGCTTGTGGACCTCGACCTCGGCGATGTTCGGCGAGTGCACCGGGAAGGTGCGCTCGACGCCCACGCCGAAGGAGATCTTGCGGACGGTGAAGGTCTCCCGGATGCCGCCGCCCTGACGGCGGATCACGACGCCCTGGAAGACCTGGTTGCGCTCGCGGTTGCCCTCGATGACGCGGACGTGCACCTTGAGCGTGTCGCCCGGGCGGAAGTCCGGGATGTCGGAACGCAGCGACTGCTTGTCCAGCGCGTCCAGGGTGTTCATCGGTGGTCCGTCCTCGTCTTCGTATGGCTTGCGTACACGACCCCGGGCGCGCAACGGTGGCGCTGCGGGCGACCCAGGGGGCTGCTGGCGGGCTCGCGGACGACGAGGTCCACTCACGCCAACCTGTCAAGTATCGCAGACGCCGGCACCGGTCGAGCAACCGGCCCTAAGCCTGCCGGGGGTCCAAGCCCTCGAGGACCCCGCGATCGTGCTTGTCGAGACTACCTTCGGGCAGCGCGGCCAGGAGATCGGGGCGGCGCCGGGCGGTGCGTTCGAGGGCCTGGTCGCGCCGCCAGCGGTCGATCAGCGCGTGGTTCCCGGACCGCAGCACGTCGGGCACGGCGAGCTCGCGCCACACCTCCGGGCGCGTGTAACTGGGCCCCTCGAGGAGGCCGTCGGAGAACGAGTCCTCGGCGGCCGAACGCGAATTCCCCAGCACCCCGGGCAGCAGCCGGACAACGGCCTCGACCATGACGAGCACCGCGGCCTCGCCGCCGACCAGGACGTAGTCGCCGATCGACACCTCGTCGACCGGCATCCGGCGGGCGGCGTCGTCGACGACGCGCTGGTCGATGCCCTCGTAGCGACCGCAGGCGAACACCAGGTGCTGCTCTTCGGCGTACGCGTGGGCCAGTTCCTGGGTGAACGGCCGGCCCGCCGGCGTCGGCACGACGAGCCGCGTCTCGGGACGGCAGACGTCGTCCAGGGCCGGGCCCCAGATCTGCGGCTTCATGACCATGCCGGGACCGCCGCCGTACGGAGCGTCGTCGACCGCGCGGTGCACGTCGTGGGTCCAGTCGCGCAGGTCGTGCACGCCGACCTCGATGAGGCCGCGGTCGATCGCCCGGCCCAGCAGCGCGGCGCGCAGCGGGTCGAGGTATTCGGGAAAGATCGTGACGACGTCGATCCGCATCTCAGGCGTCCAGGAGCCCTTCCGGCGGGTCGAGCACGACCCGGCCGCCGCCGATGTCCACGGTGGGGACGATCGCGCGGACGAACGGCACCAGCACCTCGCGGCCGTCGACGTCCAGTTCGAGCAGTTCGCCCGCGGGCGAGTGGACGACTTCGACGACCTTGCCGACGACGGTGCCGTCGATCAGCTCGGCCCGCAGGCCGGCCAGCTCGTGGTCGTAGAACTCGTCCGGGTCGCCGGTGGGCGGCAGTGTGTCGGTGTCGGCGAGCAGGAGGGCGCCCCGCAGCGTCTCGGCGACGTCGCGGGTCAGTACCTCCTCGAAACGCACCAGCAGCCGCCCGCTGTGTTCGCGGGCGGCTGCAATGGTGAGTTCCCTTTTGCTGCCGTCACGCAGCTTCGTCAGCACGGCCGCACCGACGCGGAAGCGCTCATCCGGCGAATCCGTGCGCACGTCCACCGCGAGTTCCCCGCGGATTCCGTGCGCCTTGGCGATGCGGCCGACTACGACGTCCATCCTGACCGTTTTCCGAGAAGGCTCAGCGGTCGGTGTCGACGACGTCGACGCGGACGCCGCGGCCACCGATGCCGCCCATGACGGTGCGCAGGGCAGTCGCCGTGCGACCACCCCGGCCGATCACCTTGCCGAGGTCGTCGGGGTGCACGTGCACCTCGAGCGTGCGGCCACGGCGCGTGGTCAGCAGCTCGACCCGGACCTCGTCCGGGTTGTCGACGATCCCGCGCACCAGGTGCTCGAGGGAGTCAGCCAGAAAGCTCACTCGGCCTTCTCACCCTCGGTGGCTTCGGCCTTCTCGGCCTCGGCCTTCTTGGGGGCGGACTTCTTCTTCGGCGTGGTGGCCTCGGTGGAGGGCTCCTCGCCGGCCGCGGCCAGCGCCGCGTTGAACAGGTCCTGCTTGGACGGCTTCGGCTCGGCCACCTTCAGGGTGCCCTCGGCGCCCGGCAGGCCCTTGAACTTCTGCCAGTCACCGGTGATCTCCAGCAGGCGCTGGACCGGCTCGGTCGGCTGCGCGCCGACGTTCAGCCAGTACTGGGCGCGCTCGGAGACGACCTCGATCAGGCTCGGCTCTTCCTTCGGGTGGTACTTGCCGATCGTCTCGATGGCCTTGCCGTCCCGGCGGGTGCGCGCGTCGGCGACGATGATGCGGTAGTACGGCGCACGGATCTTGCCGAGGCGCTGCAGCTTGATCTTGACGGCCACGGGTGTGGGTTCTCCTCGAATCTCTCTGGTGCTGGGCTGGGCGCACGCGGGCCGAGTGGGGACACGGTCGCGGGCACCCGAAGGTCAGGAGCTTTCGCACGGTGAGAGGGTCCGGCGGAAGCAGGCAGTGACCCATTCTGCCAGACGGCCGCCGCGGGCCCGGAAAGAGGCTCAGAAAGAGGCCACGCCGAGCGCGCCGAGCAGGATCGTGAGCGCCGGGAGGAAGTTGTTGACCTGGTGCGCGACGATGCTGCCCGGCAGCCGTCCGGTGACCAGCCGCGCCAGGCCGATCGGGACCGCGATGACCAGCAGCAACGTCGTGCGCAGCGGCTCGAGGTGGCTCGCCGCGAACACCGCCGTGGACAGCAGGAACGCGGCCACGCGGCCCCAGCGCTCGCTGCGCCACTGCAGCTGCTCGGCGGCGCCCCACAGCAGGCCGCGGTAGATGATCTCCTCGCAGATCGGGCCGAGCAGCCAGAGGTAGACGAACATCACCACGGCCGCCGAAACCGACATCCGGCGGTCCTCGACCAGCGCGCTGATCGCCGACGTCGCGTTGGCGTCGCCGACGAAGCGCGTCCACAGGTAGGCGGCGACCGTGGTGAAGACGAGCCCGACGCAGCCGTAGCGCACGCCGGTGCGGACGTCGGCCCAGCGCCACTCGATCCGCAGGTCGACGATCGGCCCGTTGCCGCGCACGTAGGTGATCAGGACCGCGACGCCCGCGGCGATCATCGTCGGCAGCATGGTGCCGAGCAGCACGACGCGCATCGGCAGCGGACCGGGTCCGGTGTCCCCGACCAGCACGGACACGAACGCGGCACTGGAGAGCAGGACGGCTTCGACGAGGAGGAACGCACCGAACCCCCACTTGTGCCGCGGCACCGGGGGCAGGAACTCGGTCGAGGCGGGCTCCTCGGGCTCGGGGAAGGGTGCGGCGCCGGCAGCCGGGTCCCGGGGCTGGGAAGTGGTCACGCCTTGCCCTCCGCGTCGCTCGGCTCCTGCTTCGAGCCTAGCGGCCGGGCGGTGATCACACAGTATCCGTCCGACTACTGTCCATCGATCTTCGCAACGTTCAGTGCGCGACGAACAGCAGCACGGCGGGCGGGAGGTTGTTGGCGGCGTGGGCGATCACGCCGGCGCTGACGCGGCCCGAAAGGTGCCGGGCGAGCCCGATCGCGATGCCCTGGCCGATCAGCGCGATCGTGCGGGTCGGCTCGCCGTGGAGCTGCGCGAACACCACCGACGTCAGCAGGAGCACCACCCACGGCGGGACGCGGTGGAAGGCCAGCGCGTTCCAGAGCGTGCCGCGGACCAGCAGTTCTTCGGTGATCGGGGCGCCGGCGATGACGATCACCGCGGCCAGCACCAGCCACACGGTGTCGCCGTCGAAGGTGTCGGCGAGATCGGTCAGCGGGCTGTCGGAGGCGTCGTCGGCGCCGTAGACCGCGATCAGCACCAGGTTGAGCCCGTAGCCGACGACCAGCGCGAGCACCCCGCAGGCGAGGCCGATCCGGACGTCGCGCCAGGTCGGTTTGAGCCCGAAGTCGGCGCGCAGCCCGTGACCCCACCGCCACGAACCGACCGCCGGGCCGAGGCCGAGCAGGAGGTTGGGCACGAAGGCGAGGAGCAGGAGCGGGCCGATGTCGCGCAGCTCGAGGGGGTCGAACTCGCCGACGTTGCGGTTCACCGCCGCGGCGATGATCAGGTTGATCAGGTAGTAGCCCGCGATCCCCGCGATGAACGCCACGAAACACCAGTGCGCTCCCAGTACGCGCCGTGCGCCGTCGTCGTCCGTCACGCTCCCCACGCTAAAGTGCCGCCCCCGCAAGGAAAACGGCGGGGGTCTACGCGTGGACGACGCCGCCGAGCACGATGTGCGAGGGATGCCGCAGCACGCCCAGGTCGTCGCGCGGGTCGCTCGGGTAGACGAGCAGGTCGGCCGGGGCGCCGTCGGCGATGCCGGGGTGGCCGAGCCAGTCGCGGGCGGCCCAGGACGCGCTCGCGAGGGCCTGCTCGCGGGTCATGCCCGCGCGGTGCAGCGCCTCGATCTCGTCCACGAGCCTGCCGTGCTCGACCATGCCGCCGGCGTCACTGCCCGCGAAGACGCGTACGCCCGCTTCGACGGCCGTCGCGACCATCTCGCCGACGCCGGCGTGCAGCGCCCGCATGTGCGCCGCGTAGGCCGGGTACTTGCCCGCCTTGTCCGCGATGCCGGGGAAGTTCTCGATGTTGATCAGCGTCGGCACCAGGGCGATGTCGTGGCGGGCCAGCTCGCCGAGCTGGCCGGCGCTCAGTCCGGTGCCGTGTTCGAGGCAGTCGATGCCGGCCGCGATCAGGCCGGGCAGCGCCGCTTCGCCGAACACGTGCGCGGTGACGCGGGCGCCGTTTTCGTGCGCCACCTCGACGGCTTCGGCCAGGACGTCGTCCGGCCACAGCGGCGCGAGGTCGCCGACGCCGCGGTCGATCCAGTCCCCCACCAGCTTGACCCAGCCGTCGCCGTCCCGCGCCTGCTCGGCGACCGCGCCGGGCAGCTGCGAGGGGTCGTCCAGCTCGATGCCGAGGCCGGGGATGTACCGCTTGGTCAGGGCGAGGTGCTGCCCGGCGCGGATGATCGTCGGCAGGTCGGCCCGCGCCTGCAGGGGCCGGACGTCGATCGGGAGGCCGCAGTCGCGGATGAGCAGCGTGCCCGCCGCCCGGTCCTGCAGCGCCTGCTCGGTCGCCTCTTCGAGCGAGACGGGGCCGCCGACGCCGATGCCGGGGTGGCAGTGAGCGTCGACCAGGCCGGGCACCAGGAAGACGTCCCGGCCCAGCGACTCGGCGTCCGGGACCGGCTCGAACGAGATCCGGCCGCCGGTGATCCAGAGTTCGCGGGACTCGCCGCCGGGCAGGACCACCCCGGCGGCGTGCAGCGCCGTGCTCAATTGTCCTTCGGGTTCTTCGGCAGCTTGAACTTCGACGGGTCGAAGCCCGGGACGTCGTTCATGCCGCCCAGCTGCGAGAGGTCCGGCATACCGCCCGGCATCTGGCCGCCCGGGGGCAGCATCGGCATGCCGCCGGGGAAGCCGCCGCGGACCTTGGGCTGGGTCGGGCCGCGGCCCTTCTTGCCCTTCTTGCCCTTGCGCGACTTGGAGCCGCCGCCCCCGCCGCCGAAGCCGAACCGGCCGGCCATCTGCGCCATCATCTTGCGGGCTTCGAAGAACCGGTTGACCAGGTCGTTGACCTCGCGGACGGTGACGCCGGAGCCGTTGGCGATGCGCAGCCGGCGCGAGCCGTTGATCATCTTCGGGTCGTCGCGCTCGGCCGGGGTCATGCCGCGGATGATCGCCTGCAGCTTGTCCAGGTGCTTGTCGTCGACCTGGGCCAGCTGGTCCTTCATCTGGCCGGCACCCGGGAGCATGCCGAGCAGGTTGCCGATCGGGCCCATCTTGCGGACCGCGAGCATCTGCTCGAGGAAGTCCTCCAGGGTGAGCTGGCCGCTGGACAGCTTCGCCGCGGCCTTCTCGGCCTCACCCTGGTCGAAGGCCTGCTCGGCCTGCTCGATCAGGGTGAGGACGTCACCCATGCCGAGGATCCGCGACGCCATCCGGTCCGGGTGGAAGGTGTCGAAGTCCTCGAGCTTCTCGCCGTTGGAGGCGAAGAGGATCGGCTGGCCGGTGACCTCGCGGACGCTCAGCGCGGCACCACCGCGGGCGTCGCCGTCGAGCTTGGTGAGCACGACGCCGCTGAAGCCGACACCGTCCTGGAACGCCTGGGCCGTGGTCACGGCGTCCTGGCCGATCATCGCGTCGACGACGAACAGGACCTCGTCCGGCTCGACCGCGTCGCGGATGTCCGCGGCCTGCTTCATCAGCTCTTCGTCGACGCCGAGGCGGCCCGCGGTGTCGACCACGACGACGTCGTGCTGCGCGTGCTTGGCCTCGGCGATGGCGCGGCGGGCGACGTCGACCGGGTCGCCGACGCCGTTGCCGGGCTCGGGCGCGAAGGTGACGACGCCGGCGCGCTCGCCGACGACCTGCAGCTGCGTGACGGCGTTCGGGCGCTGGAGGTCGCAGGCGACCAGCATCGGCGCGTGGCCCTGCTTCTTCAGCCACAGCGCGAGCTTGCCGGCGAGCGTCGTCTTGCCGGCACCTTGCAGACCGGCGAGCATGATCACGGTCGGCGGCGTCTTGGCGAGGTTGAGCCGGCGCGTCTCGCCGCCGAGGATCGCGACGAGCTCCTCGTTGACGATCTTGACGACCTGCTGCGCGGGGTTGAGCGCCTGGGAGACCTCGGCGCCCTTCGCCCGCTCCTTGATCTTCGCGATGAAGGCCTTGACCACGCCGAGGGCGACGTCGGCCTCCAGCAGCGCGATGCGGATTTCGCGCGCGGTGGCGTCGATGTCGGCGTCGGACAGCCTGCCCTTGCGCGTGAGCGTCTGCAGGGCGGCGGTGAGCCGATCGGAGAGGGTGTCGAACACGGGTGTGCACGCTCCAGCTGGGTCGAGAGTGGCGCGCCGGACGAGGCCGGCCCCTCCGAGGGTAGTCGCTCCGGCTCCTTCTCTTCGCGGGTACGCACACGTACTACGCATGTGTGTACTAACACGGTCACTACTTCCGGAAAAAAACTGGAACCATGCCCGCGATTCGGTAAACATACGTGTATGACTTCCGTGCCCGTGCTCCGAGAACCGGCCACCGACGCCGACGAGCCGGTCCCGCTGCGGCGGATCGCCGGCCTGTTCCGCCCGCACCGCGGGCCCCTCGCCGCGCTGTTCGCGCTGATCGTGGTGCAGGCCGGCCTCGGCGTCGTCTCGCCGTTCCTGCTGCGCGAGATCCTCGACGACGCCCTGCCGCACCGCGACACGCTGCTGATCAGCCTGCTGGCCGCGGGGATGATCGTCTGCGCGGTCGGCAGCGGCTCCCTCGGCGTCGCCACCACCGGCCTGTCGAACACGATCGGGCAGCGCGTGATGAACGAGCTGCGCGTCTCGGTCTACGGCCACCTGCAGCGGATGTCGCTCGGCTTCTTCACGCGGACGAAGAGCGGCGAAGTGCTCTCGCGCGTCTTCAACGACATCGGCGGCGTCGACAACGTCATCACCACGACCGCGGGTTCGGTGGTGCAGAACGCGACCACGACGATCGCCATCACCGCCGCGCTGATCGCGCTCGACTGGCAGCTGGCGGGGCTGTCACTGGTCGTCGTCCCGCTGTTCCTGCTGTTCACGCTGCGGCTGGGCAAGCGGCGGCGGACGCTGGCCCGCGGCCGGACCCGGCGGATGGCCCGGCTGACGACGATGGTCGAGGAGTCCCTGTCCGTCACCGGCGTGCTGCTCGCCAAGACGATGGGCAACGAGCGGGCGGTGCGCGAGCGCTTCGGCGCCGAGTCGCGGGAGATCGCGGCGCTCGAACGGGCCGCCGCGCTGGCCGGGCGCTGGCAGACGGCGTCGCGCGGGATGAGCCTGACCGTCATCCCGGCGCTGGTCTACTGGATCGCCGGGCTCGCGCTGGCCGGCGGCGCGTCGCCGTTCTCCCTCGGCACCGTGGTGGCGTTCACCAGCATGCTCAACCGGCTGGTCGCGCCGGCGACCGCGATGCAGACCATCGGGCAGAACGTGGCGACGTCGAAGGCGCTGTTCGGGCGCATCTTCGAGGTGCTCGACCTGCCGGTGGAGATCGCCGACAAGCCCGGTGCGCGCTCGCTCGAGGTGCGCCGCGGCGACGTCTCGATGCGCGGGGTCTCGTTCCGCTACGACTCCGACGGCGGGTGGACGCTGCGGGACATCGACCTCGACGTCCCGGCCGGGACCACGACGGCGCTGGTCGGCGCGACCGGTTCGGGCAAGACGACGCTCGCCTACCTGGTGGCGCGGCTGTACGAGGTGAGCGCCGGTTCGGTGAAGATCGACGACATCGACGTCCGCGACGTCACGCTGGCTTCGCTCGCGGCGGGCGTCGGGCTGGTTTCGCAAGAGACCTACCTGTTCCACGACACGGTGCGGGAGAACCTGCGCTTCGCGAAGCCGGACGCGACCGACGAGGAGATCGAGCTGGCGGCGAAGGCGGCGCACATCCACGACACCCTCGCCGGGCTGCCGGAGGGGTACGACACGGTCGTCGGCCAGCGCGGCTACCGGTTCTCCGGCGGCGAGAAGCAGCGGATGGCGATCGCCCGGATCCTGCTGCGCAACCCGCCGGTGCTCATCCTCGACGAAGCGACCAGCGCCCTGGACACCCGCACGGAACGCTCGGTGCAGGCCGAGCTCGACCGGCTCGCGGCGGGACGCACGACGCTGACCATCGCGCACCGGCTGTCCACTGTGGAACACGCGGACCAGATCGTGGTGCTGCACGAAGGCCGGATCGCCGAACGCGGGACGCACGCGGAGCTGCTGGCGCGCGATGGGCGGTATGCCCGGCTGGTGCGCGGAACCGCCTAACCTGGATCCATGCACCCGGACCCCGACACCGCTTCGCGCGTGAGCGCCGACGCCGAGCTCGCCGACCTGGCCTGGCGGGTCCGCGAGGGCGTCGGCCGGCTCAACTGGCGGATGCGCGCCGAGCGCGACCCGAGCGGTCCGGGCCCGGCGGTGCTCGCGGTGCTGAGCCGGCTCTACCGGGCGGGCACGCACACGCCGACCGAGCTGGCCGAGGCGGAACGGCTGCAGCCGCAGTCGCTGACGCGGATCCTGGCCTGGGTGTCGGAGCGCGAGCTCGTGACTCGGACGACCGATCCGGAGGACGGGCGGCGGTCGTTGATCAGCATCACGCCGGCGGGGCTGGCGGTGCTGCGGGAGTACAGCGTGCAGCGGGAACGGTGGCTGGCGGCGGCGCTGGAGTCGACGTTGTCGCCGACTGAGCGGCAGCTGCTGAAGCTGGCGGCGGATCTGCTGGTGCGGGTGGCGGACGCCTGAGGTCAGTGCGTGTGGTTTGCCCTGGTCGCGACCCACTTGGGTACTGCGGAGTCACGCAGGCCGGCGTCGTCCGTGACGATCCGTTCGGCGGGGAAGATCCGCTCGAGGTTGCTCACGACTGCGTCGCCGTAGTCGACGGGGATGATCGTTGCGTTCTCGTTCAGCTCAGTCGCGAGCATCGAGCTGACGATCTGGTCTGACGGCGGCAGGCTGAAGCCGATGATCACGAGCTCGTCTGCTTGGCGGAGTGCCTCCGCGGCTTGACGCCAATCGCTCGGATCGTTTTGTTCACGTAGTACGGGCTCTTCACCGCCACCGGCGGCCGCCCGCCGGCGCTCAAGTCACTTCGGATGGCCGAAGAAAGGTCGGCCATCGTCGACATGTGCTCACTGATCGCGTGGCTGAAGCCCGAGCCGAGCAGGTGAACCGAGGATGTCACCGCGCCTCCCGCACCGAACGAGCAAGCGCAACTCCGACGAGGAACGCCTGAAAGCCGCCGTGGAGACCCCTCGATCCCTCCACGGCGGCTTTCACGACTCCCCTCGTCCGCGCCGCCTCCCCGCGGTGCGGACACGGGTTCCGGGAACGGGCCGCTCCTCCGTCGGCCCGCCCCGGAACCCTGGTCCCCGGACGGCTCACCTCCCCAGGGGCCGTCCGGATCCCCCCTCGTCAGCGATCCGGTATCCGCTGACAGGACGAAGTCTGCCGCTCCGGAGGCGGCCGGTTGAGTGTGAGAACCCTCAATTACCCGTGGGTAGTAGTACTCAAGACGTCTTCGCGCGCCCGCGGCCCGCCGCTCGCTTCGCCGTCGTACGCGCCTTCGCCGCCCTCGACGCGGCGGTCTTGGCCTTCGCGACGGCGTCGGGGCGCGCGTCCGCGGCCGTCTCCTGCAGCGCCGCCAGCAGGCGGGTGACACCGTCCGCCTGCTCGGCCGCCGTGGGCTGGACGACCTCGGCGCCGTCGATCTTCGACTGGATCAACGCCTGGAGCGCTTCGCGGTAACGGTCGGGCACGCGGCCGGGGTCGAACTCGCCGGTCAGCTCCTCGATGAGGTTCACCGCGCGGCGCAGCTCGCCGGGCCGGATGTCGACGTCGGCGTGGCGGAACGGGAAGTCGGGCTCGCGCACCTCGGCGGGCCACAGCATGGTTTCGAGCACGATCACCTGGTCGCGCACGCGCAGGGCGCCGAGTGTCTCGCGGCGGCGAAGCGCGACAGTCACCAGCGCGACCCGGCCCGACTGCTGCAGCGCCTCGCTGAACAGCACGTACGGCTTCGTGCCCGCCGGCTCGGGTTCGAGGTAGTAGCTGCGCGCGAACCAGATCGGGTCGACGTCGGCGAGCGGGGCGAAACCGCGGATGGCGATCGTGCGGGCCGGCATCGGCAGCGACGCGAGTTCGTGGTCGGACAGCAGGACGACGTCGCCGCCCGGGACCGGGTAGCCGCGGACCATCTCCGCCGGCGGCACCTCTTCGCCGTCGACCTCGCACACGCGCTTGACGCGGACGCGGCCGCCGTCGGTTTCGTGGACCTGGTGCAGCGGGATCTCGCGCTCTTCCGTCGCGCTGTACGCCTTCACCGGAACGGCGTAACTCCCGAACCCGATCGTGCCCGACCAGACGGCCCGCATGCGCACCACCTCCGCAGGTCCCAGGCTAGCCAGGCGATCCCGCGGGCCGACAGCTACAAACGGGTGTCAGGCGCGACGGATTCGCTCACACATTCGAACGACGGCGTGACCGCGTCGAGCGCTTCGGCCGAACAGCGGGACGCGACAGCGGCCGCGCGGAGCACCTCGGTGACCACCTCGACGTCCAGCGGCGGGGCCGCGGCGAGCGCGTCCGCCCCCGCTCCGACGCGGGCGGCGAGCCCGGCGAGCGCGCGCGAAATGGCTTCCTGGCCGGCCACGAGCTGGGCGACGACGTCGGTGAGCTCGGCGGTCGTCGCGCCCGGGCCGCCGCAGCGCAGGCCCGCGGCGAGCTCCTCGGCGCACGACCGCAGGTGGGAGGCGACGACGGTCGGCGGCAGCGTCAGCCGATCCTGCATTCGCGCACCCCCTCGGTCAGAGCAGCCATAGTGCCACCGCACGCGCCGTGACCTGATGCGACACACCGCCGCCTGCTTATTTGACCGACCGTTCTCAAAACGGCTAAGGTTTCGCTCGTGTCCCGGGTCAAGGAGTTCGACGTCGACGAAGCCTGCGACGCCGCGCTCACGCTCTTCCGGCAGCAGGGGTACGAGGCGACGTCGGTCAGCGACCTCGTCACGCACGTCGGCGTCGCCAAGGCCAGCCTGTACGCGACCTTCGGGTCGAAGCACGACTTCTACGTGACGGCGTTGAAGCGGTACGCGGAGCGGGCCGACGCGCGGGTGCTGGCCGAGTTGTCGGGCCCGGGCTCGGGGGTGGCCGCCGTACGCCGGCTTTTCGACGGCTACCTGGCGGAAATCCTCGGCGACGAGACAAAGATGGGCTGCTTCGTCGTCAACGCGGCGATCGAGCTGCTCCCCCGCGACCCCGAGGTCGCCCGGCTGGTGGAACGCAGCTGGGACACCCTCGAGGTCGCGCTCACCATGGCGCTCGAGCGCGCCAAGGCGCAGGGCGAACTCGCCGCCGGCAGCGAACCGGCGGCGCTCGCGCGCTTCCTGCTGACCGTGCTGCAGGGCCTGCGCGTGCTGGGCAAGGGCGCGGACGCTTCACGCCGGCTGGACGCGGCCGTCTCACAGGCAATGCGCCTCATTCAGGACTGATCGGACCAGAAAGAAGGCATGCGATGGGGGCACGGTTCACGGGCAAGGTCGTCCTGGTGACGGGCGGCGGTTCGGGCATCGGGCGGGAGACGGCGCGGGCGTTCGCGGCCGAGGGCGCGACGGTGGTCGTCGCCGGGCGCGACGAGCAGCGGCTGGCGGCCGTGGTGGAGGAGATCGGCGGCGACGCGGTGACGGTGGACGTCACCGACCCGGCGGACGTGGCGCGGATGGTCGAGACGATCGTCGCGCGGCACGGCGGGCTGGACGTCGCGGTCAACAACGCGGGCATCCTCGGGTCGCCGGCGCCGGCCGCGGACCTCGACGAGGACGGCTTCGGCGCGGTGCTGGCCACGAACGTCACCGGGACGTGGCTGTGCCTGAAGCACGAGGTCGCGCACATGCGGGCGCACGGCGGCGGCGCGATCGTCAACATCGCGTCGAACATCGGCGCGCACGGGCGGCTGCCGAACATGGCGGCCTACGCGGCGTCGAAGGCCGCGGTGAGCGCGCTTACCCGCACGGCGGCGCGCGACCACATCGGCGAGGGGGTCCGCATCAACGCGGTCAGCCCGGGCGCGACGGACACCGGGATGTCGTTGCGCCCCGGCGAGACGGACGCCGATCGCGCCGAGCGGGTGAAGGGCGCGATCCCGCTGGGCCGGGTGGGTGCCACCGCCGAGGTGGCGGCCGCGGTGCTGTGGCTGGCTTCGGACGAAGCGGCCTTCACCGTCGGGCACGACCTGGTGGTCGACGGCGGCGCGACCGCCTGACCGGCGGCCCCACCCGGGCCCGCGGCGTTCCTTCAGGACTCACGGTTGCGCACGGGGCTCTCCTCCCGGGAGTGCGGACGGGCGGGCGGGGCTCACGACTCGCGATTGCGCACGGGGCTGCTCCTCTCGGGCGTGCGGGCGGATGGCTGGGGGTTCAGGACTCGCGGTTGCGCACGGGGCGCTCCTCTCCGGCGTGCGGACGGGCGGCTCGGCTCACGACTCGCGGTTGCGCACGGCAGGACTCCTTCCGGATGTGCTGACGGATGGCTGCGGTTCAGGACTCGCGGTTGCGCACGGGGCTCTCCTCTCCGGCGTGCGGACGGGCGGCTGGCGTGGGCTTCAGGACTCGCGATTGCGCACGGCACTACTCCTTCCGGGCGTACGAACAGGACAGTGACGAGTCAGGATTCGCGGTTGCGCATGACGGCGGCTCCCTTCGCTGCTCCGATCGTGTGGCACTCGTCGATCGCGGCCGCCCGGTGTGGTGGGGTGGACGCGGATCGTCGGCTCACCAGGGGAGTTGGACCGCCTTGAGTATGGACGGCGCCCGTCCGGCCGAACGCCACGCGGCCAGGATCCGAGGGGCGCTGAACCCTGCTCGCTGGACGCTCTGGCGGCAGCGCCGATCGCTCGTCTTCTACTGCTTCCTCGTCGAGTCCGTCGCGCTCGTGGCCACCGTCTGGACGGCCGCCGAAGTACCCGTGCGGACGTGGGACGTGGCCGTCCTCGGGGTGCTCGCCGGGCTCGGGGTGCTGCAGGCGGAGCTGGGCCGTCAGGTCGAGCGCGTCCGGCGGCTGGTGTCGGACACCCCGCACATCAACCTGACGTCGGTCTGGACGTTCGCCGGCGTGCTGCTCCTGCCGCCCGCGCTCGTCACGGCGTTGATCGCCGTCCTCTACCTGCACCTGGCGACGCGCAGCCTCGCGCGGATCAAGCGCGTGCCGCCGTTCCGGACCACGCTGAACGCGACGCTCGTCGTCATCACCTGCTACGCGGCCGAGTTCGTGCTGAGCCGCCTCGGCGTCCCCGACATGTACACGGCGCTGACGTCGGGCTGGCGGGGCGTCACGGCCATCGCGCTCGCCGCGGCGGCGTACTTCCTGGTCTCGGCGGTCACGATCCTGCCGGCGCTGACCATCACGACGCGCTCGGTGAAGGCGTTCTTCGGCGGCCTCGGCGACAACCTCCTCGAGGTCGCGACGCTGTGTCTGGGCCTGCTCACGGCGCTGACGCTGGCGACGCTGCCCGCGCTCGCCGTCGCGATCGTGCCGCCGCTGCTGGTGCTGCACCGGGCGGTGCTGATCAAGCAGCTGGAGATCGCGGCGACGACCGACGAGAAGACCGGCCTGTTCAACACGACCGGCTGGCACGTGCTCGCTTCACGCGAGCTGGCACGCGCCCAGCGCAGCAAGCGGAGCACGTTCGGCGTGCTGATGATCGACCTCGACCACTTCAAGCTGATCAACGACGAGCACGGCCACCTGGCGGGCGACGCGGTGCTGCGCGCGGTCGCGGCGACGATCAAGAGCGCGGTCCGCGACTACGACTCGGTCGGCCGCTTCGGCGGCGAGGAGTTCGTGGTCCTGCTCCCGGAGATCGGCCCGGCGGCGGTCCTGGCGGTGGCGGAGCGCATCCGCTCGGCGATCGAGACGCTGAAGGTCGAGTACTTCGACGGCACGGCGTCCCGGGTGATCGGCGACCTGTCGGCATCGATCGGCGTGGCGACGTACCCGGACGGCGGCACGGCCGTCGACCGCCTGCTGCAGGCCGCGGACAAGGCCCTGTACCGGGCCAAGGACGCGGGCCGCAACCAGGTGGTCGACGGCACCGCGCCGGCTTAAGAAGCCGCCGCCGCCAGCCGCCAGAGGCCGCCGAGCACCTTCAGCAAGGTCTCCTGACGCTCTTCGAGGACGGCCGGGGTCCAGCCGTCCGACGCGAGCACCTGGGAAGTCAGCACGAACGGTGGCCAGCTCGTCTTCTCGAAGTACTTGGTCTTCTTCACCTCGAACTCGAGGTTGCTCGCCTGGGAGTTCTTCCGTTTCGAGAGCAGGACGAGGTTCGCCAGGCGGTGCACCCAGTAGACCCGTTCCTGCGCGGTGAACGAGTGGGTCCACACGCTGTCCACGTCCGGGGACTGCGGGAGGACGTGCTCCACGCTGATCAGTGGGTAACCGTCGTAGTTCGTTCCCCCGTCCGACAAGGCCGAGTCGAGGCGGAGCAGCACGTACAGGCGGATCCTCGTCACCGTGTAGATCTCCGCGCCCAGCTTCGCCAGGGTTTCCGCCTGTTCGTCCCCGGAAAGCTGCAGCGGGGACTCCGGGGCGTAGAGGTCGCGGTCCTTCTCCAGCCAGTCGAGGACGCGGCCGTACCGCTCGACCCGGCGGGTGATGTCCACCCGGCGCACGAGCATGCTGGCGGCGAGGCGTTCGAGGTCGCCGAGGAAACGCAGCAATGACGCGGAGTCGGCGGTCGGCCGGCTGAAGTAGCTGATCGCCGGCGGGATCCAGTCCGTGTTGTCGAGCTGTTTCAGCCAGGCCAGGAGCCGGTTGATCTCCTCGGCGCCCGGTCCCCCGGCGTAGCTGGCGCTCCTGACCACCTCGAAAGCGTCCGAAAAGGGAACCAGCACGTCGTCGATGAACTTCTTGCCGTCGGGTACCCGGCTCAGCACGGACGCCCGGAATTCCTTGAGGATCGACTCCCGGGCCTTCGTCTTCGCGTACACCATCCGGATGTGGGAGAAGAGATCGCCGAAGTCGTTTCGGCCGAGGTCGTCTTCCTCCTGTGCCCACTTGGTGGTGTAGGCGTCTTGGTCGGCTTCCGGGATCTTGCCGATGATCTCCGACTTCAGGATGTCGGTGTGGGTGAGGTCCAGGCCGCGTTCGTTGAGGACCGAGAAGATCCGGTAGGCGGACTCGAAGTCGACGGTCGCCACGACGACGAGGTAGGTGTACATGTCGATGAACGAGACCAGCCGCTCGCGCTCCACCGTCTCGAGCGCGTTCAACCGGGTCTTGAACAGCAGCGCGTTCTCGACCAGCCGGAGCCGACTGTCCGGCGTCACGTTCCGCAGGTCCGGCAGCAGGTCGTTGCCGGATCGCTCCTGGATGTACTTCTCGAAGAAGCCCTGGTCCTGATCCCGCAACCGGAGCCGCGGCTGGTCGGCGGTGCCCTTGATCGGGTCGCCCTTCTGGAAGATGCGCTTCTCGAGCGAAGCAGCGAACTCCGGCGAGACCTGTTCGCGGAGGACGCTGTAGAGCACCGTCAAGGTGGTGAGGCGCTGCTGTCCGTCGACCACCTCGGCGAGCGCCTGCTTTTCCGCTTTGACGAGGACGATGCTCCCCAGGAAGTAGGGATCCGATTCGGACAGCGAGTCTCTCGACCGGGAAGCGGCCAGGAGATCGTCGAACATCTCACCGGCCTGCTCCGTCGTCCACGCGTACGGGCGCTGGTAACGAGGGATGGTGAATTGGTAGGCGTCGTCGAAGATCTCGCCGACGGTGTGCTCCGCTGCTTGGATTTTGGTCCCGGCCATGCGGAAGATCTCGGTGAGCGGGCACCGGTCGTTACAGCCGTTACCGCATTGTTCGGAGCCGCGGGTCCATGCGGCTCCGAACAAACGCGCTTCAGGAAGCCGCCGCCAGGACGGCCTGTTCCACCTCTCGGCGCCAGCCTGGTTCGATGCGGCCGCTGCGGGGGGTCACCGCGAACGAGTCCACCACCGCTCCGCCCAGCGTCGATGCCTTTGCCCAGCGGACCTCCGCGTCGCACCTCCGCAACGCGCCCGCCACCCGGAACAGGAGGCCGATGCGGTCGGCCGCGCGCAGTTCCAGGACCACCGTGTCCGGGCCCGTTGCCTCGTCGTCGAACCACAGGACCTTCGGCGCCACCGAAGCCGCCGACGGGGAGCCGTAGTCGCGTTCCTTCGCCGCCAGGCGCTGGGTCAGGGGCAGGGTGCCCGCGACCGCCCGGGCGAACTGCTCGCGCAGCAGTGTCGCGTCCGGGAGGGAGCCGAACTTCGGGGACGCCGTGAACACGCCCGCGCGGCCGCCGTCGTGGCCGCGCAGGACCGCCGCGTGGACCTCCAGGGAATTCAGCGCCAGTACGCCCGCCGCCGGGGCCAGGAGTTCCGCGCGGGCCGGGACCGCCAGCAGGACCGTCACCACCTTGCCGTGGGAGCTGATGCGGATCTGGCCCGTGCCCGACGCCACCGCCGAAGCGACGAGTTCGCGTTGTTCGTCGTCCATCGGCGAAGGGGCCGTGAAACCCTTGCCGTGCAGCACTTCCTCACAGCCCGACACCAGTTCCGCGAGCAGGCGCGCCTTCCAGTCCGTCCACACGCCCGGGCCGGTGGCCAGCGAATCCGCCTGCGTCAACGCGTGCAGCAGCTCGACCAGCACGAGGTCGCTGTCCAGTGTCTTCACCACCCGCGCCACCGTGGCCGGCTCGCTGATGTCGCGCCGGGTCGCCGTGTGCGGCAGCAACAGGTGGTGGCGGACCATCGCCGACACCGTCGCGACGTCGGCCGGGCTGAGGCCGAGGCGGGTCGCGACCTGGGCGGAGATCTTGGCGCCCAGCTCCGAATGGTCGGCGTCGCGGCCCTTGCCGATGTCGTGCAGCAGCGCGCCGATCAGCAGCAGGTCCGGCCGCGCGACCGTGGTGGTCAGCTTGGCCGCCTCGACGCAGGTGCGCACGAGGTGGCGGTCGACCGTCCACTGGTGCACCGGCGAGCGCGGCGGCAGGTCGCGGACCGCGCCCCACTCGGGGAACAGCCGGGACCACAGGCCGGTCCGGTCGAGCGACTCGACCGCGTCGACCAGGCCCTCCCCCGCGCCCAGCAGCTCGACCAGCGCGTTCAACGCCTCCGCCGGCCACGGCGCGCGCAGCTCCGGCGCCGATTCCGCCAGCGCTTTCAACGTGCCGAGCGCGATCGGCTTCCCGGTGCGCGCCGACGCCGCGGCCACCCGCAGCAGCAGCGCCGGGTCCTTCGCCGGGACGGCGTCGCGGGCCAGCGCGACCTCGTTCCCGTGCAGCACCACGTTTTCCGCGAGCGGCGTCCGCGACGGACGGCGCCCGAAGCGCGTCTTCGGCGGCTCCACAGTGGACCGGAGAGCCACGTCCAGCGCGTACGCGATGGTGCGGCCCGCGCCGGACAGCTTGCGGGCCAGCGTGAACCGGTCGCCGAAGCCGAGTTCGGCGGCGACCAGCTCGGCCTCCGGCGCGGCCAGGACGTCCCGTTCGCGCCGGATCTCGCGCCGCAGCTCGGTGCGGACGTCGAGCAGGAGTTCCTTGGCCTCCAGCAGTTCTTCGCCCGGACGCGCGGTGAGCTGCGCCGCGGCCAGTGCTTCCAGGACGGCGAAGTCCCGCAGCCCGCCCCGGCCGTGCTTGAGGTCGGGTTCGGCGGACTGCGCGATCTCGCCGCTGCGGGCCCAGCGCTGCCGGACCGACGCCGTCATGTCCGGGATCTGCTTGCGCGCGGTGCGGCGCCACTGCTCGCGCGCCGCCGAAACCAGCCTGCCGCTCAGCTCGGCGTCCCCGGCGAGGTGCCGGGCGTCGAGCAGGCCCATCGCCACGCGAAGGTCCTCCGAAGCGACCTTCAGCGCTTCGCCGGGCGTGCGGACCGAGTGGTCCAGCCCGACTTTCGCGTCCCACAACGGGTACCAGAGCGCGTCCGCGATCTCGCCGACGCCGCTGTTGCCGTTGTGCACCAGCAGCAGGTCGAGATCGGAGAACGGCACCAGCTCCCGGCGGCCGAGCCCGCCCACGGCGACCAGCGCGACACCCGGTTCCGCGGTGTCGACGCCGGCCGCCGAGGCTCCCCTGCCCAGCCAGAACTCGTAGAGGTCGACCAGGGCCGCCCGCAGTGCGGACGCCCCCAGCCTCCCGTGCCTGCCCTCGAGCAAACGCTCGGTGGCCTTGACCAGTTCGCCCCCGTCGGCCATCCCCGTCGCCTTATAGGGCGTCCGTGCCGCGCTCGCCGGTGCGTACCCGGATGACCGTCTCGACCGGGGTCACCCACACCTTGCCGTCACCGATCTTGCCGGTGTGCGCGGCCGTGGTGATGGCCTCGAGGACCTTCTCCACGTTGGTGTCGTCGGTGACGACCTCGATCTTCAGCTTGGCCACGAAGTCCACCGAGTACTCCGCACCGCGGTAGACCTCGGTGTGGCCCTTCTGGCGGCCGTAACCCTGGACTTCGCTGACGGTCATGCCCAGGACGCCCAGCTGCTCCAGCGCGGAGCGGACGTCGTCGAGCGTGAACGGCTTCACAATCGCCGTGATGAGCTTCATGCCTTGCTCTCCTCGAGTTTCGCGGTGCCGGCGGCGGACTTGACCGGGATGATCGTCGGCTGGCCGAGGCCACCGCCCGAACCGGTGAAGTCGTACGCGCTCTCCGCGTGCTGGGCCTCGTCGATGCCGGTGACCTCGTCCTCGGTGCTGACGCGGAAGCCGCCGGCCTTCTTGATCACGAAGCCGATGATGAAGGACAGCACGAAGGAGTACGCGAGCACCGCGCCGGCGGCCAGCGCCTGGCGGCCCAGCTGGGTGAACCCGCCGCCGTAGAAGAGCCCGTCGGCGCCGAGGGAGTTGACGCTGGTGGTGCCGAAGAAGCCGATCAGCAGCGTGCCGACGATGCCGCCGACCAGGTGGACGCCGACGACGTCGAGCGAGTCGTCGAAGCCGAACTTGAACTTGAGCGAGATGGCGAGCGCGCACAGCACACCGGCGATGAGGCCGATCGCGATGGCGCCGATCGGGCTCACGAAACCGCACGCCGGGGTGATCGCGACCAGGCCGGCGACCGCGCCGGACGCGGCACCGAGGGTGGTCGGCTTGCCGAACTTCAGCTGCTCCACGACCAGCCAGCCGAGGACGGCGGCGGCGGTGGCGACGGTGGTGTTGGTGAACGCGACGGCGGCGAGGTCGTTGGCGGCCAGCGCCGAACCGGCGTTGAAGCCGTACCAGCCGAACCACAGCAGGGACGCGCCGAGCAGCACGAACGGCACGTTGTGCGGCCGGCCGGTGTCCTTCGGGAAGCCCTTGCGCTTGCCGAGCACGATGGCGAGGGCGAGGCCCGCGGCACCGGCGTTGATGTGGACCGCGGTACCCCCGGCGAAGTCGAGTGCCTTGAGGTTGTTGGCGATCCAGCCGCCGACGGAGTTCTCGCCGATGAAGCCGTTGAACGAGAACACCCAGTGCGCGACCGGGAAGTACACGATCGTCACCCAGACGACGACGAACAGCGTCCAGCCCCAGAACTTCGCGCGGTCGGCGATGGCGCCGGAGATCAGCGCGGGGGTGATGATCGCGAACATCAGCTGGAACATGACGAAGGCGAGGACGGGCAAGCCGTCCGAGCCGGGCCAGGCGACGGCCGGGCTGGTGTCGGTGGCGGCCGTCGCGAACCCGGCGAGCTTGCCGAAGGTGTTCTCGAGACCGGCGAAGTGGAAGTTACCCAGCAAACCGCCGAACGCGTCGTCGCCGAAGGACATCGTGAACCCGTAGAGGGCCCACAGCACCCCCACTACGGCCAGCGCGATGAAGTTCATCATCAGCATGTTCAAGACGCTCTTCGCGCGGACCATCCCGCCGTAGAAGAACGCCAGTCCTGGGGTCATGAGCATGACCAGCGCGGCGCTGGCCAGTACCCATGCGGTGTCTCCTGCGTTCAGCACATCGTCCTCCCGTGCCCTGGGTTCGTGCGTTGGCAGTTTTGGCGCGCGGTGTTTCACGGGGCGGCGCGAGAGGTTTCACCCGCGTGAACTGTCCGCGCCGGGTTGTTACGGACAGGTTTCCGGAGACCTGTGCTGAAGTGTCCGGTTGCTTTACGCCGTGGTCGAATAGCCCCATGACGGCGAGCGGCCCCGGTAATGACCCACTGCCACCCCGAGTGGTGGAGGCGTTGCGGTGTTCGGTCTGCGGTGACCTGATCGGGCTAGCCGATCGCACGCTGCGTTGCGGGAACCGCCACTCTTTCGATCTAGCGCGACAGGGTTACGTGAACTTGTTGCACGCGCGAATCCCAGCGGGGACGGCGGACACCGCGGAGATGGTCGCGGCCCGCGCGGACTTCCTCGCGTCGGGCGCTTACCGGGGCCTCGCCGACGAGCTGGCGCGGGCGTGCGCGGAGGCCGACGACCTCGTCGTCGACGCGGGCGCGGGCACCGGCTACTACCTGGCGCGGGTGCTGGACGCGTCCGGCGCGTTCGGCCTCGCGCTGGACGTCTCGGCGGCCGCGTTGAAACGGGCGGCCCGCGCCCACCCGCGGCTGGGCGCGGCGGTGTGGAACCTGTGGGAGCCGTGGCCGGTGGGCGACGAAGTGGCGTCGGTCGTGCTGAACGTCTTCGCGCCGCGCAACGGGCCGGAGTTCCACCGCGTGCTGCGCCCCGGCGGCCTGCTGGTCGTGGCCGCCCCGGCGCCGGACCACCTGCGCGAGCTGGGCGACCTGGTGCTGGCGGTCGACGAGCGCAAGGACGAGCGCCTGGACGGCACCCTTGGCGAGTACTTCGCGCGGACGGGCCGCACGGCGGTCCGCCAGGAGGTCGAGCTGTCCCCGGAGCAGGTGCGGCAGGTGGTCGGGATGGGGCCGGCGGGGTTCCACCTGGACCGCGGTGACCGCCGGGCGCGGCTGGCGGCGTTGAGCGAGCCGCAGGTCGTGACGGTGTCGTTCACGGTGTCGACCTACCGGCGTCTGGAAGGGTGAAGGGGTGAAGCCCGACTGGACCGCCCCCGCGACCCGGCTCGCGGACGCGGAGTGGGTCCGGGCCCGCATCGGCGGCGCGGCGAAGCTGTACGGGTGCGCGCGGCCGGAGGTGCTGGGCACGATCTGGTGGTACTCGCTCTCGTCGGTGCTCGTGGCGCCGGCTGTCGAGGGCCTGGTCGCCGGGAGGCTCGTGGATCCGTCGCTGGACGCCGTCGAGCTGGACCTCGTCGCCGACGGCCGGTTCCTCGGCGCGCGGTCCACCCGTGCGCTGGAGGGCGGCTTGCCCGAGCTGGGGGCGGCCTTCAAGGTCGCCCTCGGCACCGCGATCGGCACCATCGCCGCCGTCAGCGGGGCCCGGGAGCGCGCGCTGGGCGCCATCGCCACCGACTCGATCGGCAACCGGCTGCTCTGGACGTCCGATCCCGAGCGGGCGCTCACCCTGGCCGAGCCTTTGGTCGCGGCGATCGGGCTCGACCTGCCGAAGCCGCGGTTCGTGCGCGTCGGGCGCACCCCGGCCGTGCGGCGGGCGTCGTGCTGCCTCATCTATGAAGCAGGCAACCCGAAGTGCGTGAGCTGCCCGCGTCAGCCGCCCGCCGAGCGCGAAGCCCGCCTTCGCGCCGCGCTCAGTCGATGACGGCCAGCTCGAGCTTCGCCAGCCGGTCCGGGTCGGCGATGACGTCGATGCCCGTGATCCGGTCGTCCTCGACGCGGAACGCCAGGACCACCGCGAGCCGTCCCTCTCGGACCATGAGCAGGCCGGGCGCGCCGTCGACGAGGGCCAGCTCGCTCGCGCGGGCGCGTTCGGACGCCAGGATCGCGCCGCGGCGGACGCTCTCGACGCCCTGAAGCACGATCGGCGCCGGCGTCGGGCCCGCGAAGCGGTCGGCGTGCAGGACGACGTCCGGGTCGAGGAGGGCGAGCAGCGCCTCGAAGTCGCCGCCGCGGGACGCCGCCAGGAACGCTTCGACGACCTTGCGCCGCCGGGGCAGGCCCGCGTCCGCGGCGGTCCCGCCCTTGCTGTGTCGATCGTTACCAATCCGACCGGCAGTCACGGCGGAACCGGTGCCCGTGGCAGAGCCGGCGCCGGACCGTGTCCGCCTGCTTTCGGCCGGATTGGTAACGCGGCGGCGGGCGCGGCTCGCGAGCTGCCGGGTCGCGGCCGGCGTCTTGCCGAGCATCGGCGCGATCTCTTCGAACGGCACCGCGAACATGTCGTGGAGCACGAAGGCGACGCGTTCGGCCGGGCCCAGCGCGTCGAGGACGACCAGCAGCGCGAGCCCGACTTCGTCGGCCAGCTCGGCTTCCTGCGCGGGATCACGGCGCTCGTCGTCGGGCTCGGGCTGCCCGTCGAGCGGTTCTTCGGGGTGGTTGCGCCGGGACCGCAGCGCCGAGAGGCACACGCGCGCGACGACGGTGGTCAGCCACGCGGGGACGTTGTCGATCTCGGCGGCGTCGGTGCGGTGGAACCGCAGCCACGCCTCCTGGACGGCGTCGTCGGCCTCGGCGGCCGACCCCAGCATCCGGTAGGCGACCGCGCGCAACCGCGGCCGCTCCCGCTCGAACCGCTCGGTCAGCGCGTCCACTCTGTTCCTCTCACCCGGGGTCACAGGAGTAGACCCCGCGGCGGCGGGCGATGTGACCGGAACGGGAGTGAGCCCGGTCATACCCGGTGGACGGCCGGTGTCAGACCACGCAGAACTCGTTGCCCTCGGGGTCCGCCAGCACGAAGTGGTCGGGGCGCCCGTCCAGGGTGTGCTCCTGGAGCACCGTCGCACCCGCCGCGGTGAGGCGGGCGATCGCCTCGACGACCCGCTCCCAGCGCGTCTCCCAGGGCACCTCGCGGCCGCCGCCGGCGTGGACGTCCAGGTGGAGGCGGTTCTTCGCGACCTTGCTCTCGGGGACCTTGAGGAAGCTCATGCTCGGCAGGACGCCCTCGGGGTCGCTCAGGAACGCGCCGTCGTCCCACTCTTCCTCGGGTACGCCCTGCTGCTCGAACCACGCCTCCCAGCTCGCGCACCCCGGCGGGGGCGGACGCTCGATGTAGCCGAGGGCCACCGCCCAGAACTTCGCCAGCGCGCGGGGTTCCGCGCAGTCGATCGTCAGGCTCCAGCGCACCGTCACGGGGGAAGGGTAGCCCCGCGCAGGCGCCGGCACCGCGCGTGACGAGACCGCCGGTCGCCGGGACGGATAGCGCCCCCGCGAACCCGTGGGTAGCGTGCACACCGATGAGTGAACGCACCTGGGGTTTCCGCACCCGCGCCCTGCACGCGGGTGGTACCCCCGATCCCGCGACCGGGGCCCGGGCCGTGCCGATCTACCAGACCACCAGCTTCGTCTTCGAGGACGCGGCCGACGCCGCCAACCTCTTCGCGCTGCAGAAGTACGGGAACGTCTACAGCCGGATCGGGAACCCGACCGTCGCCGCCTTCGAGGAGCGGGTCGCCAGTCTCGAAGGGGCCATCGGCGGAGTCGCCACCGCGAGCGGGCAGGCCGCCGAGTTCCTCACCTTCAGCGCGCTCGCCGAGGCCGGTGACCACATCGTGTCCGCGAGCGGCCTCTACGGCGGCACCGTCACCCAGCTCACCGGGACGCTGCGGCGCTTCGGCGTCGAGACGACGTTCGTCAGCGGCGGGATCGACGACTACGCCGCCGCGATCACCGACCGGACGCGGCTGCTCTACACCGAGGTCATCGGCAACCCCGGTGGCGGCATCGCCGACCTCGCCGCGCTCGCCGACCTGGCGCACGCCCACGACATCCCGCTGGTCGTCGACGCCACGCTCGCCACGCCGTACCTGTGCCGCCCGATCGAGCACGGGGCCGACATCGTGCTGCACTCGGCGACGAAGTTCCTCGGGGGCCACGGGACGACGCTCGGCGGGATCGTCGTCGAGTCCGGGCAGTTCGACTGGGGCAACGGGAAGTTCCCGCGGATGACCGAGACCGTCGACAGCTACGGCGGCCTGAAGTACTGGGAGAACTTCGGCGAGTACGCGTTCTGCACCCGGCTGCGCGCCGAGCAGCTGCGGGACATCGGCGCGGTGCTCTCGCCGCACTCGGCTTTCCTGCTGCTGCAAGGGATCGAGACGCTGCCGCAGCGGATGGACGCGCACGTCGCCAACGCCCGCGCGATCGCCGAGCACCTCGAAGCCGACCCGCGCGTGGCCTGGGTGTCCTACGCCGGGCTGCCGTCGCACCCGCACCACGACCTCGCGAAGAAGTACCTGCCCGCCGGGCCGGGCGCGGTGTTCTCCTTCGGCATCGACGGCGGCCGCGCGGCCGGCGAGAAGTTCGTCGAGTCGGTCGAACTGCTGTCGCACCTGGCGAACGTCGGGGACGCGCGGTCGCTCGTCATCCACCCGGCGTCGACGACGCACGCGCAGCTGTCGGAAGAGCAGCTCGCGGCCGCGGGCGTCGGGCCGGACCTGATCCGGCTGTCGATCGGGCTGGAGGACGTCGGCGACCTCGTCTGGGACCTCGACCAGGCGCTGGGCAAGGCGGTGGCGGGATGACCCACGACGTCGGGGCCGTCGAGCGGCGCGCGATCCTGAACCGGACGAAGTCGGTGACGATCGTCGGCGCGTCCGCCAACCCGGCGCGGCCCAGCTACTTCGTCGCGACCTACCTGCTTTCCTCGACGCGGTACGAGGTCAACTTCGTCAACCCGCGCCTGGACACGCTGCTCGGGAAGCCGGTGTACGCGTCGCTCGAGGACGTCCCGGGCGAGCTGGACCTGATCAGCGTCTTCCGCAAGCACGACGACCTGCCGCAGGTGGCCGACGAGGTCGTCGACGCCGGCGCGCGGACGCTGTGGCTGCAACTCGGGTTGTGGCACGAGCCGGCCGCCGACCGGGCGCGGGAGGCCGGGCTCGACGTCGTGATGAACCGGTGCGTGAAGATCGAGCACGCGCGCTTCGCCGGCGGGCTGCACCTGGCCGGGTTCAACACCGGCGTGATCAGCTCGCGGCGGCAGTCGGCGCCTTAGGCGGCACGGGAAGAGAACGGGCGTTCCCGCTGTTGGCCCCGGTATGACTTTGGGGATCACGTTGTCCGGAGGCCCGACGGCACTCCTGGAGCTGGGCGGCGTCCGGCTGCTCACCGACCCGACCTTCGACGCGCCCGGCGACCACCCGGTCGGCGAGCGCGTGCTGGTCAAGACCGAGGATTCGGTGCTGTCCGAGGCTGCGGTCGGCGTGGTGGACGCCGTGCTGCTGTCGCACGACCAGCACCCCGACAACCTCGACGACCGCGGCCGCGCGTACCTCGCCACGGTGCCGTTGACGCTGATCACGCCCAGCGGGGCTGCGCGCCTCGGCGGCACGGCGCGGGGGCTGGCGCCGTGGGAGGAGACGCGGGTGGGGCCGCTGACCGTCACCGCCGTCCCGGCCCTGCACGGACCCGAAGGGGCTTCGCGGGTCACCGGGGACGTCACGGGCTTCGTGCTGACCGGCGACGGCCTCCCGACCGTGTACGTCAGCGGCGACAACGCCTCGGTCGACCTCGTGCGCGAGATCGCTTCGCGGTTCCGCGTCGACATCGCGGTGCTCTTCGCCGGCGCCGCCCGGACACGGTTCTTCGACGGCGCTCCCCTGACGCTGACCAGCGAGAACGCCGTCGAAGCCGCGAAGGTGCTCGGCGTGGCGAAGGTGGTCCCGCTGCACTTCCGCGGCTGGCAGCACTTCACCGAGGGCTCGGACGTGCTCCGGAAGGCCTTCGAGGCGGCCGGGCTGGCCGACCGGCTGGTGCTCCTCGAACCCGGCCAGCACGCGGCGGTCCGAGCCGGGTGAGCACGGGTCCGGCAGCGGGCCGTGAGAGGCTGGCGGCATGGCCAAACCGACGCCGCTGCAGTTCCGCAACCTCCTCGTCGCCCTGCTGGCGGCGGCGGGCTTCGTCTGGAGCGTCGTGACCGGCCTGCCGTGGTGGGTCAGTGCGATCGTCGGCTGCGCCTGCGTCCTCGCGCTGGCTTCGGCCTACCTCAACCGGCCCGGGGCGAACAGCTAGCGTGACCCCATGACGACGATCTGGGGCGTCCACAACGACCAGCCCCAACTGGGCCTGGTCGCGAACGGATTCGTGTCGATCGGCTGGGACGACCTCGGGGATCTCACCGATCTCAAGGACGATCGCGAGGACGCGAAAGAACGGGTCGCCCGGAAACGTCCGTACCTCAAGCCGGGCGCCATCCCGGTCACCGCCGGGACGCTGCTTTCCTTCCGGCACCGGATGCGGCCCGGGGATCTCGTGATCTACCCGTACAAGCCGGACAGCACGATCAACATCGGCCGCATCACGGGTGACTACTACTTCGCGAAGGACGCTCCCACGCACGCCAACCGGCGACCGGTGACCTGGCTGCGGACGAGCATCCCCCGCACGACGTTCTCCCAGAGCGCGCGCTACGAAATCGGCTCGGCCGTGACCGTGTTCCAGGTCAAGCAGCACAAGCAGGAGTTCCTCGACTTCCTCGACGGCGCGACTTCGGCCACGACCCCGTCAGTGGTCGAAGCCGAACCCGAAGCCGCCGCGGACGAAGCCGCGGATCAGCCCGATCCCGAACGGATCGAGACCTACACCCGCGACTTCATCATCGAGACCCTGATGACCAAGCTCGAGGGGATCGACTTCGAGCACTTCGTCGCCCACCTCCTCGGGGCCATGGGGTACCGGACCGAGGTGACGAGCCCTTCACGGGACGGCGGCTACGACATCCTGGCCTCGCACGACCCGCTCCTGCTGGAGCCGCCGATCGTCAAGGTGCAGTGCAAGCGCACGACCTCGTCGATCGGCCGCCCCGAGGTTCAGCAGCTGACCGGGACACTCGCGGCCGGCGGGTCCGAGCTCGGCTTGTTCGTCACACTGGGCAGCTATTCCGCCGACGCGCAGCACGAAGAACGGCACCGCCAGAACCTCCGCCTGATCAACGGCCGCCAGCTGGTCAAGCTGATCTTCGAGCACTACGACAAGTTCAGCCTCGAGTACAAGCGCCTTCTCCCGCTGCGGCCCGTCTACATCGTGGACAGCACTCTGAGCTAGCGCGTCTTCGAGAACCGCGCCTTCAGGTTCGTGCGGCCCGCCTCCGTGAGGCGGCCGAAGAGCCGCAGGCGGGCCAGGCCGCCGTCCGGATAGATGTCCAGGCGGGCTTCCGTCACCTCCGGGGCGTCCTTCACGGCGAAGCGGTGGCGGGTGTCCGGTTGCAGGCGCGTCTTCGGGAGCAGGTCCACCCACTCGCCGTACGTGTCGCGGCCGCTGACCGACGCCCAGCCCGGGGCGTTGCCCTTCAGATTGCTCGTGTCCAGTTCCGCGAAGCGGACGATGCCCGCGCCCGCCAGGCGCAGCGTCACCCAGTCGTTGCCGGCGTCGCGGCGGCGGGCCGTCTCCCAGCCCTCCGCCTGGTGGGCCGCCAGGCCCGGGGACAGCAGGTTGTTCGGCGACGAATAGAACTTGTTGCTGCAGCCCGTGACCACCGCACCGTTCTCCAGGGCCGCCAGGTCGAGCGCATCGAGATCGAGCAGGTCCGGGTCCGGGATCGGCAGGCCGTGGACGCGCAGGCGGGCGACGCCGCCGTCCGGGTGCTGCGTCAGGCGTACGTGCGTGTACCGGCGGGAACCGTTGATCGCGTAGAAGTTCTCCGTGTGGCCGGCCGCCGGGGCTCGGTCGACCAGGACGTCCCAGTCGGCCGACGCCAGCTCCGCCGCCGAGGGGTAGCCCGGGACCGAGGTCGCCTCCACCGAGACGTGCGGCGGGTAGTTTCCCTTGAAGAACGCCGTGTCCACGATGACGCCGGTGACCGTGCCCGCCAGGCCGAGCCGGAGGATCGCCTGGTCGTCGCCCGGTTCGCGGTGGCGGCGGGTTTCCCAGCCGTCGTAGACCTGGCCCTTGGGGCCGAACGTCTCCGCGCGGTGGGCCGGGACCCACGGGTTGACCAGGTTCTCCTTCTCGGCGAACAGCTCGTCGGTCGCCCACATCACGGTCCCGCCGAAGCGCCGGGACGCGAGGTCGGGCAGTTCTGTCCACTCAGGACGGTCGGACACCACAGCCTCCATTTCAGCAGTTCCCCCGGGTCAGCAGCGCGCCGTGCGGCGCGTCGCCCGTGATTTCGGTGCCCCGCAGCCACGTCGAGCGCACCACGCCGGCCAGCGGACGGCGGTCGTAGGCGCTCACCGGGTTGCGGTGCTTCAACTTCGCGACGTCGACGACGAACGCCTCGTCCGGCGCGAACACGCAGAAGTCGGCGTCGTAGCCCACCGCGAGGTGGCCCTTGCGGCGCATCCCGGCCTGCGCGGCCGGGCGCTCGGCCATCCAGCGGATGACGTCGGTGAGCGCGAACCCGCGCTGCCGCGCCTGCGTCCAGATCGCCGGCAGGCCCAGCTGCAGGCTGGAAATCCCGCCCCACGCCTCGCCGAAGTCGCCGCTGTCGAAGCGCTTCAGCTCCGGCGTGCACGGCGAGTGGTCGCTGACGATCGTGTCGATCACGCCGTCGGCGAGCCCCTGCCAGAGCCGCTCGCGGTTGGCCGCCTCGCGGATCGGCGGGCAGCACTTGAACTGCGTCGCGCCGTCGCGGATCTCCTCGGCGACGAAGCTCAGGTAGTGCGGGCACGTTTCCGCCGTCAGCGCCACGCCGTCACGACGGGCCGCGGCGATCAGCGGCAGGGCTTCCGAAGAGGACAGGTGCAGGATGTGCGCCCGTGCGGAAGTGCGGCGGGCCGCCTCGATCACGTGCGTGATCGCGAGGTTCTCCGCCTGCCGCGGCCGCGAGTGCAGGAAGTCGACATAACGACCGCCGTGCGGCTCCGGCGCCGCGCCGATCTCGTGCGCGTCCTCGGCGTGGACGATCATCAGCGCGTCGAAGGAACTCAGCTCCCGCAACGCTTCGTCGAGCCCGGCCGGGTCGAGCGGCGGGAACTCGTCGACGCCCGAGTGCAGCAGGAAGCACTTGAACCCGAACACGCCGGCGTCGTGCAGGCCGCGGAGATCCGTGACGTTGCCCGGGATCGCGCCACCCCAGAAGCCGACGTCGACGTGCACGCGCCCGGCGGCCGACTTGCGCTTGACCTCCAGCGCCGCCACGTCCACCGTCGGCGGCAGGCTGTTCAGCGGCATGTCCACGATCGTGGTCACCCCGCCCGCGGCGGCCGCGCGGGTCGCCGTTTCGAAGCCCTCCCACTCGGCGCGGCCGGGGTCGTTGACGTGGACGTGCGTGTCGACGAGTCCCGGCAGCAGCACGACGTCGCCGCCGAGGTCGAGGACGCGGTCGCCGGACAGCGAAGCGCCGCCAGGTTCGACCGCGACGATCCGGCCGCCGTCGACGCCGAGCGTCACGGGAACTTCGCCCTCGGCCGTCACGGCCCGTGCGGCGCGCACCACAAGATCCATCCGAAAGCCCTTCGCCGGGAGGATGAGCACCATCGATTCCACAGAACGGAAAGACGGTTTCGCACAACGACAGTAACCACGGCGCGCGCCGCTCGTCAACGACGGACGCGGCGCGTTACGGTCGACCCGTGCGGCTTGAAGCGGAGTTCACCAGCGAACCGTTCCACGGCGAAGGTTCGCCGCCCGAGCACGCCGTCGCCGCTCGCGACGCCGCCGCGGAAGCGGGGCTGGACACCGACTTCGGGCCGCTCGGCACCCTCGCCCGCGGCGAGGCGAAGGAGCTGCTCGAAGCCCTGCCATCGATCGCGAAGGCGGCCTTGGACGGCGGCGCCACCCGCGTCACGCTGCAGCTGCGCCGGGCCGACGACCCCGGGGGCGCGCCGGTCGTCGAGCTGAACGACGCCCTGGCCCGGCTGATCGCCGACGTCGAGCGCGAACTGGGCGCCAAGCTCGGCGAGCTCGACCGCGCGGGCAAGCAGCGCGCGGTCCGGCTGCTGCGTGAACGCGGGGCCTTCGGCCTGCGGAAATCGGTCTCGTCGGTGGCCGACGCGCTGGGCGTCACCCGGTTCACGGTCTACAACTACCTCAACCGGGAAGCCGACTGACCAGCGCTTTCAACAAAATGTTGACGGAACTCCGGGGCCGACGTACGGTCAGGCCGTGCTGCTCACCGAGTTCAACACCGCCGACGTCCGCCCGCTGCTGACCGAGTGCCTCGCCGTGCCCCGGTGGGTCGACGCCGTGCTGGCCGGGCGCCCGTACGCCGACGTCGACGCGCTCAAAGCCGCCGCCGGCTTGCCGTTGAGCAGCGACGAGATCCGGCAGGCGATGGCCGCGCACCCGCGGATCGGGGACAAGCCGGCGGACGGCTTCGCGCGCTCCGAACAGTCCGGTGTGGACAACCCGGACGCGTTCGCCGCCGCGAACGCCGAGTACGAAGCCAGGTTCGGGCACGTCTACCTCGTCTGCGCCAGCGGCCGCAGCGGCGCCGAGCTGCTGAAGATCCTGCGCGAGCGCCTGGACAACGACCCCGCGACCGAACTCGCCGTCGCCGGGCGCGAACTCCTCAAGATCGCCGAACTCCGACTCGCGAAAGCGGTGACCGCGTGAGCCTCGTGACCACCCACGTCCTCGACACGGCGAAGGGACGCCCCGCCCAGGGGATCGCCGTCCGCTTCGAGACCGCGGCAGGGAAGCCGATCGCCGACGGCCGCACCGACGACGACGGCCGCATCCGCGACCTCGGCCCGGAAACCCTCGAGCCCGGCGTCTACCGCCTGGTCTTCGACACCGGCGCCTACCTGGGCCCGGACGCGTTCTTCCCGGAGGTCGCGCTGACCTTCCGGATCCTCGACGGCACCGCGCACCACCACGTGCCGCTCCTGCTCAGCCCGTTCGCCCATTCGACCTACCGAGGGAGCTGACCGTGGCCATCACCCTGGGCCCCAACCAGTACGGCAAGGCGGAGGTCCGCCTGGTCACGGTGCGCCGCGACGGCCCCGTGCACCACCTGAAGGACCTCACCGTGTCGACGTCGCTGCGCGGTGAGCTGGCCGCGACGCACCTGACCGGCGACAACGCCGGCGTGCTCGCGACCGACACGCAGAAGAACACCGTGTACGCCTTCGCGAAGGAGGCGCCGGTCGGCGAGATCGAGGACTTCGGCCTGCGCCTGGCCCGCCACTTCGTCGGCACGCAGCAGAACATCACCGGCGCGCGGGTGAAGATCGACGAGCACGGCTGGGACCGGATCGCGGTCGGCGACGAGCCGCACGACCACGCGTTCAGCCGCTCGGGTGACGAGCGGCGCACGACGGCCGTGACGGTCCAGGGCGACCGCGCGTGGGTGGTGTCCGGCATCGACGGCCTGACGCTGCTCAAGTCCACCGGTTCGGAGTTCCACGGCTTCCCGCGCGACGAGTACACGACGCTCGCCGAGACCGAAGACCGCATCCTCGCCACCGCCGTCACGGCGAAGTGGCGCTACCAGGGCTTGGACGTCGACTGGGCGGAGAGCCACCGCGAGATCCGGCGCGTGCTGCTGGCGACGTTCGCGACGAAGCACAGCCTTTCCCTGCAGCAGACGCTGTACGCGATGGGGCAAGCGGTGCTGGAGACCCGCCAAGAGGTCGCCGAGGTCCGGCTGTCGCTGCCGAACAAGCACCACTTCCTGGTCGACCTGAGCCCGTTCGGGCTGAAGAACGACAACGAGGTGTTCTACGCCGCGGACCGGCCGTACGGCCTGATCGAGGGCACGATCCTGCGTGACGACGCCGAGGACCCCGGCCCGGCCTGGGACCTCCACTGAGCGGAGCTTTCGTAGGGAAAGTGCCGTCCCCGCACTTTCACGTGAAAGTGCGGTGGATAGATCGCTCTATCATGGGGGCGTGGCAGGGACCAAGGAACGCATCATGGCCGCCGGCGCGGAACTGTTCCGGCGCAACGGCTACACCGGCACCGGGCTCAAGCAGATCGTCTCGGAAGCGAACGCGCCCTTCGGGTCGCTCTACCACTTCTTCCCCGGCGGCAAGGAGCAGCTCGGCCAGGAGGTCATCCGCACCTCCGGGCTCGCCTACATCCAGCTCTTCGACCTCTTCATCGTGCCCGCGCCCGACCTGATCAGCGGGATCGAAGCCTTCTTCGCCGCCGGGATCGCGACGCTCGAAGCCACCGACTACGTCGAGGGCTGCCCGATCGCGACCGTCGCGCTGGAAGTCGCGAGCACCAACGAGCCGCTGCGCCAGGCCACCGCCGACGTCTTCACGGCGTGGATCGACGCCGGGACCGAGAAGTTCGCGAAGTTCGGCATCGGCACCGAAGCCGCCCGGACGTTGACGATCACCGCCGTCAACAACCTCGAAGGCGCGTTCGTGCTCTGCCGCTCGCTGCGCGACACCGAAGCGATGGCCGTGGCGGGCGCGGCGACCGTCGACGTCGCTCGCCGGCTCCTCAACGAGAACACACAACTTTAGTCGGGAATCCAACACGAATACTCAAGATGGCGCTTGACCGCACAGCAAGAGACACGGAAGCTGCTCTTCTCCTCCCCCACCGCTGTCGGTTGGAGCTGCCATGCGCCGTGTCCTCGCTGTCCTCGCCACCGCCGTAGCCGCCCTCGGAATCGTGTCCCCACCCGCCGACGCCCTCGAAAACGGCCTCGCGCGGACACCGCCGATGGGCTGGAACACCTGGAACACCTTCGAGTGCAACATCAACGAGACGCTGGTCAAGCAGACCACCGACCTGATGGTCAGCTCCGGGATGCGCGACCGCGGCTACACCTACGTCAACCTCGACGACTGCTGGATGACCCGCACCCGCGACAGCGCGGGCAAGCTCGTCGCCGACCCCGCGAAGTTCCCCAGCGGGCTCAAGGCGCTCGGCGACTACATCCACGCGCGCGGGATGAAGTTCGGCATCTACGAGAGCGCCGGCTCCGAGACCTGCCAGCACTACCCCGGCAGCCTCGGGCACGAGCAGACCGACGCGAACAGCTACGCGAGCTGGGGCGTCGACTACCTCAAGTACGACAACTGCGGCAGCCCGGCCGGGGAAAACCAGCAGGACTACGTCCGCCGCTACGCCGCGATGCGCGACGCGCTGAAGGCCACCGGCCGCCCGATCGCCTACAGCATCTGCGAATGGGGCAACTTCAGCCCGTCGACCTGGGCGCCGGACGTCGGCAACCTGTGGCGCACCACGGGTGACATCACGAACAACTGGGGCAGCATCGACTCGATCTACCGCCAGAACGTCGGTCTCGCGGCGGCCGCGAAACCCGGCGCCTGGAACGACCCGGACATGCTCGAAGTCGGCGACGGCATGGACTTCCAGGAGGACCGCGCCCACTTCACGCTCTGGGCCGCGATGGCCGCGCCGCTGATCGCGGGCGCCGACCTGCGCTCCGCCAGCGTCGCCACCTTCTCGACGTACCTGAACGGCGACGTCATCGCCGTCGACCAGGACTCCCTGGGCAAGCAGGCCCGGCGGATCTCGTCGTCCGGCGGCCTGGACGTCCTCGCGAAGCCGCTGGCAGACGGGGACGTGGCCGTGGTGCTGTTCAACGAAAACGGCGACACCCGCACGGTCTCGACGACGGCCGCCGCGGCCGGGCTGCCCGCCGCGTCGAGCTACCGGCTGACCAACCTGTGGTCGAAGGAGCTGACCACGAGCACCGGGACGATCAGCGCCGCGGTTCCTTCGCACAGCACGGTGATCTACCGCGTGAAGGCCGGCGCGTCCGGCTCGAGCACCGGCACCGCGCAGCCCCTGCAGGGCGCGTCGTCCTCGCGGTGCGTCGACATCAACGGCACCGTCACCACGCCCGGCACGAAGGTCGACATCCGGGACTGCGACGGCGGCGCGAACCAGTCCTGGACGTTCACGAGCGCCGGTGAGCTGAAGGCCGGCGGCCTGTGCCTGGACGCCGACGGCGGCACCAGCGCCGCCGGGACCAAGCTCATCGTCTGGACCTGCCACGGCGGCGCGAACCAGAAGTTCAAGCTCGCCGCGGACGGCTCGATCACCCAGGCCGGGCTCTGCGTCGACGTCACCGGCGGGGACAAGCCCGCCGGCAACGTCAACGGCGTCCAGCTCGAACTCTGGGGCTGCAACGACGACGCCAACCAGAACTGGTCGCTCAAGCGCTGATCAGGTGCCGGTGAGGTGCTCCGGCCGGACCGGGACGCGCGGGAGCGCGAGCCCGGTCGCGGCCCGGATCGCCGCGACGATCGCCGGGGTCGACGAGATCGTCGGCGGCTCGCCGACCCCGCGCAGGCCGTAGGGCGCGTGCGGGTCCGGGCGCTCCAGGACGTCGATGCTCATCGGCGGCACGTCCAGGACCGTCGGGATCAGGTAGTCGGTGAAGGAGGGGTTCCGGATCTTCCCGCCGGAGGTCTGGATCTCCTCCATCACCGCGAGCCCGAGCCCCTGCGCGGAACCGCCCTGGATCTGGCCCAGCACGGCCTGCGGGTTGAGCGCCTTGCCGACGTCCTGGGCGCAGTCGAGCGCGACCACCTTGACCAGGCCCAGCTCGACGTCGACGTCGACGACCGCCCGGTGCGCGGCGAACGCGTACTGCACGTGCGCGGTGCCCTGCCCGGTTTCCGGGTCCAGCGCGGTCGTCGGCCGGTGCCGCCACTCCACCGTTTCGTCGTAGACGTCGTCGCCGAGGACGTCCGCCAGGTCGGCGAGCACCTGGCCGTCGGCCGCGACGAGCTTGCCGCCGACCACGCGCACCCGCTGGTCGAACCGCGACAGCAGCTTCGCGCGCACCGCGCCGCAGGCGGCCTGGACCGCACCGCCGGTGACGTAGGTCTGGCGTGACGCCGACGTGGAGCCGCCGTTGCCGATCGAGGTGTCCATCGGCAGGATCGTCACCTGGTCGACGCCCAGTTCGGTCCGGACGATCTGCTGCATGATCGTGACGAGCCCCTGGCCGACCTCGCAGGCCGCGGTGTGCACGGTCGCCGCGGGCTCGCCGCCGACGAGCTGCAGGCGCACGCGGGCCGTCGAGTAGTCGTCGAAGCCCTCGGAGAAGCAGACGTTCTTGATCCCGACGGCGTAGCCGACCCCGCGGACGACGCCTTCGCCGTGCGTGGTGTTCGAGACCCCGCCCGGCAGGTGCCGCAGGTCGAAGGGCCGCTCGGGCGGCATCGGCTTGTCCCGCACCAGTCCCAGCAGCTCGGCGACCGGGGCCGCCGAGTCGACGGTCTGGCCGGTCGGCATCAGGTCGCCCTCGCTCATCGCGTTGCGGACGCGGATCTCGACCGGGTCCAGGCCGCAGGCGGCCGCGAGCTTGTCCATCTGGGACTCGTAGCCGAACGCCGCCTGCACCGCGCCGAACCCGCGCATCGCACCGCACGGCGGGTTGTTCGTGTACGTACCCCAGCAGTCGATCGAGACACTGTCCACTTTGTACGGCCCGGCGCCGAGGGTGGCGGCGTTCGCGACCACCGCGCCGGTCGAGGACGCGTACGCGCCGCCGTCGAGGTAGAGCCGCGTGCGCACGTACACGAGCCGGCCGTCGCGGGTGGCGCCGTGCTCGTAGTACATCTTCGCCGGGTGGCGGTGGACGTGGCCGTAGAACGACTCTTCGCGGTTGTAGACCATCTTCACCGGCTTGCCGGTGTGCAGGGCGAGCAGGCACGCGTGGACCTGCATCGACAGGTCTTCGCGGCCGCCGAACGCGCCCCCGACACCGCCGAGCGTGAGCCGCACCTTCTCGACCGGCAGGCCCAGCGCGACCACGATCTGCTGCTGGTCGACGTGCAGCCACTGCGTCGCGACGTACAGGTCGACGCCGCCTTCGGTGTCCGGTACGGCGAGGCCGGACTCCGGCCCGAGGAACGCCTGGTCCTGCATGCCGACCTCGTAGACGCCGGAGACGACGACGTCGGCGGCCAGGTCCTGTGGCCCGCGGCGGATCTTCACGTGCCGCACGACGTTGCCGCCGTCGTGCAGCGAAGCGCCTTCGCCCGCGACAGCCGCTTCGGAGTCCGTCACCGGCTCCAGCTCTTCGTAGGAGACGGCGATCCGCTTCATCGCGCGGCGCGCGGTCTCCGGGTGGTCGGCGGCGACCAGCGCGACCGGTTCACCCTGGTAGCGCACGACGTCGGAAGCGAGCACCGGCTGGTCGGAGTGCTCCAGGCCGTACCGGTTGACGCCGGGGACGTCCTCGTGGGTGAGCACCGCGTAGACGCCGGGCACGGTCAAGGCGTCGGTGATGTCGATCGCGGTGATCCGCGCGTACGGGTGCGGGCTGCGCAACGTCACGCCCCACACCATGTCCTCGTGCCAGAGGTCCGAAGAGTAGGCGAATTCGCCGCGGACCTTGACCGTGCCGTCGGGGCGCCGCGGCGACGTGCCGACGCCGTCGACCTCCTGCGTGCTGACGGTGGTGGTCATCCGGCCTCCCTCAACCGGGCGCTCGCGGCCGCCAGCTCGCGGGCGATCGCGGACTCGTCGGCTTCGCGCAGGGTGGCGTCCTCGACGATCGCCTTGCCGCCGACGAACAGCCGGCGCAGCGGCGGCGTCGTGCCGAGCACCAGCGCCGCGACCGGGTCGGCGATGCCCGCGTGGTTCAGGCCGGTCAGGTCCCAGACGGCGAGGTCCGCGAGCTTGCCGGGTTCGATCGAGCCGAGATCCGCCGCGCGGCCCAGGCAGCGGGCGCCGCCCATCGTGCCCATCCACAGCGCTTCCCGCGTGGTCAGGCCGCGGGGCCCGCCGCGCTGGCGGGCCTGCAGGAGCGCCTGGTGCAGCTCCTCAGCGAGGCCGCCGGACTCGCTGGACGCGGCCCCGTCGACGCCGAGACCGACCGCCACGCCCGCGTCGAGCAGGTCGCGGACCGGGGCGATGCCGGCGCCGAGCCGGCCGTTGGACGTCGGGCAGTGCGCCGAGCCGGTGCCGGTCGCGCCGAAGCGGCGGATCGCGTCGGGCGCGAGGTGGACGGTGTGCGCGAGCCAGACGTCGTCGGCGAGCCAGCCCAGCTTGTCGGCGTACTCGGCGGGCGTGCAGCCGACTTCGGCGAGGCACTGCTTTTCTTCGTCGAGCGTCTCGGCGAGGTGCGTGTGCAGCCGGACGCCCTTGCGCCGCGCCAGCTCGGCCGCGCCGGACATCAGCCGTTCGGTGACCGAGAACGGCGAGCACGGGCCGACGGCGATCTGCAGGTGGGAGCCGGGCGAGTCGTCGTGGAAGCGGCCGATCGCGGCTTCGGTGCCGGTCAGCGCGTCCTCGGTCGTCTCGACGAGGTTGTCCGGCGGCAGGCCGCCGTCGGACTCGCCGCGGTCCATCGACCCGCGCACGACGTGCAGCCGGACGCCGATCCGCTGGCGGGCCGCGGCCAGCGCCGTGACCTGGTCGCCGCCGTCGCGCGGGAAGACGTAGTGGTGGTCGGCGACGGTGGTGCAGCCGGTCAGCGCCAGGCGCGCCATCCCGGCGGTGCCGGCGGCGTGGGTGATCTCGTCGTCCAGGCGGCCCCAGACCGGGTAGAGCGCGACCAGCCACTCGAAGAGCGTGTGGTCGGCGGCCAGGCCGCGGGTCGCCCACTGGTAGAGGTGGTGGTGGGTGTTGATCAGGCCGGGCGTGACCAGGCAGCCGGCGGCGTCGACGCGCTCGTCGAACTCGCCGGTGTAGACGCCCTCGCCGACTTCGGCGATCCGGTCGTTCTCGACGACGACGTGGCCGGAGGCGTACTCGGGGCCGGAGACGGTGGCGATCGCCGCGTTCGCGATGAGGGTCTTCACGCGACACCACCCTTCGCCACCGCGCGCACCGCGTCCAGGATCTTTTCGTAGCCGGTGCAGCGGCAGAGGTTGCCGGCGAGCGCTTCGCGGATCTCCTCGTCGCTCGGGTCGGGGACGCGGTTCAGCAGGTCGTGCGCGGCGACGACCAGGCCAGGAGTGCAGAAGCCGCACTGCACGGCGCCGTTGTCCACAAAGGACTGCTGGAGCGGGTCGAGGGTGTCGCCGTCGGCCAGTCCCTCGACCGTGCGGACCACGCGGCCCTCGGCCTGCCCGGCCGCGACCAGGCAGGCGCACACCGGCACTTCGTCGAGGTAGACCGTGCAGGAGCCGCATTCGCCCTGCTCGCAGGCGTTCTTCGAGCCCGGGAGGCCGAGCCGCTCGCGCAGCACGTAAAGCAGGCTTTCGCCCTCCCAGACGTCGTCCGCCTGGCGGTCTTCGCCGTTGATCGTGACATTCAGGCGCATGCGCGCTCCCCCGTCCGGTGGTCGTCCCAGGCCCAGGTCAACGTACGCCTCGCCAGTACCCCCAGCGCGTGCTTCCGATACGCGGCGCTGCCGCGGACGTCGTCGATCGGCGACGTCGCTTCGGCGACGAGCTCGCCGAAGCGGCGCTTCAGGGAGTCGGGCAGCGCCTCGGCCGAGCCCCACGGCAGTTCGGCGGCCAGGAACTCTTCGGCCGCCTTCGCCCGGCGTGGCGTGGGTGCGGCGGACCCGATGGCCGCGCCCGCCACGCCGTCCCGCAGGGCGAGCGCGAAGGAGCAGACCGCGATGACCATGGCGTTGCGCGTGCCGACCTTGGCGAACTGCTGCGGCCCGGCGTGCGCGGGCAGGTGGACGGCGGTGATCAGCTCGTCCTCGGCCAGCGCGTGGCGTTTCACTCCGACGTAGAAATCCTCCGCGCGGAGGAGCCGGGTCCCCCGGACGGAGGCCACCTCGATCCGGGCGTCGAGGGCCAGCAGCACCGGATGGGTGTCCCCGGCGGGCGACGCGGCGCCGAGGTTGCCGCCGACCGTGCCGCGGTTGCGGATCTGCGGCGAGCCGACCGTGCGGGACGCCATGGCCAGCGCGGGGACGGATTCACCCACTTCGGCGATCACGCGGGTGTACGGGACGCCGGCACCCAGCCGGACGGTGCCGTCCGATGTGGACCACTCCGTCAGCTCGGGCACCGTGGTCAGGTCCAGCAGGGCTTCGGGACGCCGGTGGTCGAAGTTCAGCTCGACCATGACGTCGGTGCCGCCGGCGATCGGCACGGCGTCCGGCCGCTCCGCCTTGACGGCGAGGGCCTCGGCGAGCGTCGTGGGACGCAGGAACTCCACTCGTGCTCCTTCGGTGAGGGCGATAGACCAGTAGACGCCCAACGAGGAGCGGGCGGCAACGGCACAGCGCATGAAACGCACAGGAGCGGACCGGGGCGCGTTTGTGCTTTCCTACAAGCCTGATGACGACCGTGAAAACTCTGCTCGGCCTGCCGGGGCTGCGGCTGCGCCCGCTGGCCGGGGCCGACCTGCTCGACCGGCCCGTGACGCGCATCTACGTCACGGAGCTGCCCGACCCCGGACGGTACCTGTCGGCGGGCGAACTGGTGCTGTCCGGCCTGCTCTGGTGGCGGCGCCCGGGCGACGCCGAGCCGTTCGTGGCCGCGCTGGCCCGCTCGGGCGCGGCGGCGCTGGCCGCGTCCGGCGCCGATTCCGGCGGGATCCCGGCCGACGTGGTCGACGCCTGCGCGCGGCACCGCATCCCGTTGCTGGAAGTGCCCACCGACCTGTCGTTTTCGGTGATCACCGAGCAGGTGGTGCTGGCGCTGGCCGCCGCGTCCGACAGTGCGCGCAAACGTTTGCAGGCCGCCGCGGACGCCCCGGTCGAGACGCTGCTGGAGCGCGCGTCGGCGGAGCTCGGGCTGCCCTGCTGGGTGCTTTCCGGCCTCGGCCGGGTGATCGCCGGCGCCGCCGCGCTGCCCCTGCCCGCCGAAGACGTCGTCCGCCGGTACGCGGCCCGCGAGCCCGGGCCGCTGACGGTGCTCCCGGTCGAGGGGCGCCAAGCCGTGCCGTGGCTGATCGCCGCCGGCGGCCCGCTGAGCACGACGCAGGCCGAGCTGGCGGAGGAACTCGCGGGGCTGATCGGGGTCACGCGGGCGCGGACCGCCCCGGCCGAAGCCGAGCTGCCGGCCGAGGCCCGCGTCGTCGCGCTGCGGACCGAGGGCAGCGACGAGAGCCGGGACGTCCTGCGGGAGCTGCTGCCGGACGGGCTCCTGCTGGAGTCCACCGGGGACACGTCGTACGCGGCGACGACCGCGCAACCGTCCACACTGGAACTGTCCACTGTGGAACCCCTGCTCCGGGCGACGCGGATCCTGTGCGGGGTCAGCGAACCGGCACCGCGGACCGAGGCGTGGGAGACCGCGCGGTACGCGGTGGGGGTGGCGGCCCGGCGCCCGGGCCGCGTCGTGGTCGTCCCCGCCGCCGACGTCGCGGCGCACCAGCTGCTGCTCGCCGGCGCCCCGGACGGGGTCCGCGCGGCCCTGCGGCGCCGGGTGCTCGGGCCGCTGCTGGCCTACGACGCCGAGCAGCACACGGACCTGGTGCACACGGTCCGGGTGTTCCTGGAGTGCTCGGGCTCGCCGACGCGGGCGGCGAAGGCGTTGCACGTCCACGTCAACACGCTGCGCTACCGCATCGGCCGGGCGGGCGAGCTGCTCGGCGCGGACCTGACCGAGTTCACCGACCAGCTCGACGTCTACCTCGCCCTGCGCGCCGGCGACGAGGGAGGGTGATCGGGCGGGCGGACCGCTGCGGCACACTCGGGGCGTGGGTAAACGGAAGCGCGTGGCCGTCGAGGAAGCCGTCTCCTGGGCCGGGGCGGTGCCGACGGCCGAGGAAGCTCGGGACACGCTGCTCGCCGCCGCCCACGGGACCGCGCGGGGGACGGCGGACCGGCTCGCGCCCGGCCTCGACCTGCCTGCCGAGGTGGCCGAGGGCGCGCACCTGGCCGGGCAGCAGGTCATCGCCCGGGTCTGCCGGGGCGGCTGGCTGCCCGAGGACCTGGACCAGGCCGCCCGCCGCCACGTCGACGAGTTCGCCCGGTCCTACGTGCTCGACGCGCTGGCCGCCCACGTCGAGCAGTTCGCGCCCGCGACGGTCCACCCGCGCTGGCGGGAGCAGCTCGAAGACGTCGGCGCCGTGCGGTGGTGGCCGGACCCGCACCTCACCCACTGGGCGGCCAAGCACATCCTCACCCCGGCCGAAGCGCTGACGACCGTGATCGAGGCCCTCGGCTTCCTGCTGGCCCTGCCGCCCGTCACCCTCGTCCTGCCCGTGCCGGGGACCGCGACCCCGGAGCGGCCCGCGCACCACGCCGTCGACGAGAAGAAGCTCGGGCGGGTGCGCGCGCTGCTGGCGAAGGCCGAGTCGAGCTCGTTCCCGGACGAGGCCGAAGCCCTCTCGGCGAAGGCGCAGGAACTGATGACCCGGTACGCCCTCGACCGCGTGCTCGTCGAGGCCGGCGAGGCCGCGCCCGAGCTGCCCGCCGCCCGCCGGATCTGGCTCGACACGCCGTACGTCGACGCCAAGTCGCTGGTGCACGTCGTCTCGAAGGCCGACCGGTGCCGGGCGGTCTTCGACCCGCGCTGGGGGTTCGTCACCGTCGTCGGCGACGAGGCGGACCTGGACTCCGTCGAGCTGATGACGACGTCCCTGCTCGTCCAGGCGACGCGGGCGATGATCGCCGACCCGGCCGGGCGGTCGCGGGCGTTCCGGAAGTCGTTCCTCGTCTCCTACGCCACCCGCATCGGCGAGCGGCTCGACCAGGCCGCCGAAGCGACGATCGCGGAGGCGCCGGACCGGGACCGGCTGCTGCCGGTGCTGGCGTCGCACGAGCTGAAGGTCGAGTCGGCCTTCAGCACGCGGTTCCCCGAAGTGGTGCACAAATCGGTGACCGTGCGCAGCCACGAAGGCTGGGGCGCGGGCCGCGAGGCCGCCGACCGCGCCCGGCTCGGTGAGTGACGCCGGTCACCGGACGGCACCCCGGGACACTTCACCAGCCGTTGCTCAGCCTTCGCGCCGCGCGTACTTCTCCAGCTCCGGCCGCCCGAACGACAGCTCGCTCTCGTCGAGCGCGCCACAGTCGAGGCCGCGCAGCAGGTACACCGCCAGCGCCTGGGCCGTCGCCGGTTCGTCGAGCACACCCCCGGCCTTCTTCTCCGCGTACGCGCGCAACCGGTCCACCGCCTCGGCGAACCCCGAGCGGTAGAACGTGTACGTCGCCGCGAAGCGCGTCGGGAGCTGGTGCGGGTGCAGGTCCCAGCCCTGGTAGAAGCCGCGTTCCAGGGACCGCCGCACCAGGCGCAGGTGTTCGGCCCACGCCGCGGGCAGCGCGTCGCCGACCGGGAGCTTGTTCGTCGAGCCGTCCGACAGCCGGACGCCGGTGCCCGCCGCCGAGACCTGCATCAGGCCCTTGGCGAGGTCCGCCGCCGGGTGCTCCATGCTCTGGTACGCCGCCGCGATGCCGAGGCCGGCGCTGTAGTCGTACGTCCCGTAGTGCAGGCCCGAACACCGGCCTTCGGCCGCCTGCACGATCCGCGGCACCGCGAGCGTCCCGTCGATGTCCACAATGGACTGCGACGTCTCGATCTGGACCTCGAACCGCAGTGTCCCCTCGGCGAGCTCGTACGCGGATTCCAGGCGCGCCAGGATCTCCGCGGCCACCGACACCTGCTCGATCGCCGTCACCTTCGGCAGCGTGACGACGAACCCGGGCGGCAGCGGCCCGTTGTCCAGCAACCCGGTCAGGAACAGGTCCAGCGTGCGGATCCCGCGCCGGCGCGTCGCCGCTTCGAAGCTCTTGAACCGGATGCCGCAGAACGGCGTCCCGCCGGTGGTGGCCAGGGTCTGCCCGGCCGCCAGCGCGGCGGCGTCCTCGACGTCGTCGGGGACGCGGCCGTAGCCGTCCTCGAAGTCGATCCGCAGGTCCTCGATCGGCTCGGTGAGCAGCTTGGCGCGCACGCGTTCGTACCCGGGCGCGTCGAGCCCGAGCAGGTCCTCGTGCTCGACGAAGACACGCATCGCCTGCTTGCCCCAGTCGGCGACCAGGCGCGTCCGGTACCCCGACGCCGGCACGTACACCGTGTGCACCGGCTGCCGGCCCGGCCGCTCCCCCGGGTACGCCGCCGCGACGCGCGCGTCGGCCTCGGCCAGACGTGCGTCCGCGGCGGCGTAGACGTCTTCGGGAAGACGCACCTACTTGATCCGCTCGTAGGCGGGCAGGGTCAGGAAGTCCGGGAACTCGTCGGCCAGCGCGACCTGCTCGAACAGCTCCACGGCGGGCTCCAGCTGCTCGGGCTTGAGCTCACCGGCCAGCTCGCCGCGGACGTCCGCGAGCACACCGCGGACCAGCTCCGAGGTGACGGTGTCGCCGGTGTCCAAAGTGGTCCCGTTCTTGACCCACTGCCAGATCTGCGAGCGCGAGATCTCGGCGGTGGCGGCGTCCTCCATCAGGTTGTGGATGGCCGCCGCGCCGTTGCCGCCGAGCCAGGACGCGATGTAGCGGACCCCGACGTCGACCGCGGCGCGCAAGCCGGCCGCCGTCGCGCCGCCCGGCGTCGAAGCGACGTCGAGCAGCTGGTCGGCGGTGACGGAGACCTCGTCGCGGGTACGGCCGAGCTGGTTGGGCTGGTCGCCGAGGACCTTGTCGAACTCCTCCTTGCAGAGCTCGACCATGCCCGGGTGCGCGACCCACGAGCCGTCGAAGCCGTCGCCGGCCTCGCGGGACTTGTCCGCGTGCACCTTGTCGAAGGCGCCCTTGTTCGTCTCGGGGTCCTTGCTCGGGATGAACGCGGCCATGCCGCCGATCGCGAACGCGCCGCGCTTGTGGCAGGTGCGCACCAGCAGCTCGGTGTAGGCGCGCATGAACGGCGCGGTCATGGTGACCGAGTTGCGGTCCGGCAGCACGAACCTCTCGCCCGCGTCGCGGAAGTACTTGATCACACTGAAGAGGTAGTCCCAGCGGCCGGCGTTGAGGCCCGAGGCGTGCTCGCGCAGCTCGTAGAGGATCTCTTCCATCTCGAACGCGGCCGGGATGGTCTCGATCAGCACGGTCGCGCGGACGGTGCCGTGCTCGATGCCGAGCGCCTTCTCGGCGTGGGTGAAGACGTCGTTCCAGAGCCGCGCTTCGAGGTGGCTCTCCATCTTCGGGAGGTAGTAGTACGGACCCTTGCCGCGCTTGAGCAGCTCGGCCGCGTTGTGGAAGAAGTGCAGGCCGAAGTCGACCAGCGCGCCGACGCCCTCGCGGCCGCCGAACTTCAGGTGGCTTTCGGGCAGGTGCCAGCCGCGCGGGCGGACCACGATCGTGGCGTGCTCGACGTCCTTGAGCGCGTAGCTCTTGCCGCCACTCTCCAGGGTGATCGTCTCGCGGACGGCGTCGTAGAGGTTGACCTGGCCGGAGACGACGTTCACCCAGTGGGGGGTGTTGGCGTCCTCGAGGTCGGCCAGCCACACCTTCGCGCCGGAGTTGAGCGCGTTGATGGTCATCTTGCGGTCGGTCGGCCCGGTGATCTCGACGCGGCGGTCCCGCAGCGCGGCGGGCGCGCCGGCGACCTGCCAGTCGCTCTCGCGGATCTCCTTCGTCTCCGGCAGGAAGTCGAGCCTGCCGGTGGTCCGGGCCTCCTCGCGGCGCTTGCTCCGCGCCTGGAGCAGCTCGTCGCGGCGGCCGGCGAAGGCGTCGTGGAGGCCGGCGAGGAAGGCGAGCGCCTCCGGCGTGAGGATCTCGTCGCCGCGCTCGACCGGGTCGCCCAGCACCTGGACTTCAGAAGACATGGGGAAACACCTCGAGGGTTCGGATCTTTGGATAACGGCCCTACGGTTTTCTACCAGCCGGACTATAGTTTCTGCATAGCGGAAGCTCAACGCCGACGTAAGGAGGGCCACCGTGCCGGCGGAGAAGAACGGTCGCGACGGCGGCGTCCAGTCCCTGCAGCGTGCCTTCGAGCTGCTGGAACACCTCGCGGACACCGGCGGCGAAGCCAGCCTGTCGGAGCTGGCGACGCTGTCCGGGCTGCCGATGCCGACGATCCACCGGCTGATCCGCACCCTGGTCGACCTGGGCTACGTCCGCCAGAACACGAACCGCCGGTACGCGCTGGGCGCGCGGCTGATCCGGCTGGGCGAGAACGCGAGCATGCAGTTCGGCGCGTGGGCGCGGCCGCTGCTGGCGGAGCTGGTCGAGGAGGTCGGCGAGACAGCGAACCTGGCGGTCCTGGAGCGCGACGAGGTCGTGTACGTGGCCCAGGTGCCCTCGAAGCACTCGATGCGCATGTTCACCGAGGTCGGGCGGCGGTTGCTGCCGCACGGGACCGGGGTGGGGAAGGCGATGCTGGCGCACCTGCCTTCCGAGGACGTCCAGGCGTTGCTCTCGCGGACCGGTATGCCGGCGTACACGGAGCACACGTTCACCGATGCGGACCTGCTGGCGGTCGAGCTTTCGCGGATCGCTTCGCAGGGGTACGCGCTGGACGAGGCCGAGCAGGAGCTGGGTGTGCGGTGCGTCGCGGTGGCGGTGCCCGGGGCGCCGGTACCGGCGGCGGTGTCGGTGTCGGGCCCGTCGGGACGGCTGACCGCCGAGGCGGTGGCGCACATCGCCCCGGCGGTGCAGCGGGTGGCGGACGCCCTGGGTGCGAGCCTTTCCCAAGCGGCGGTCACGGTCTGACCGGCGAGCGGGGGCCGATACCGTGAGCCGTATGTCCGGCCTGGTCCGCGCCGATCGCTCCACCGAGATCCGGCTGATCCTGGCGGAGCAGCCGGCGCCGCTCGAAGGCGCGCTCGAAGCTCAGCTCGAGCAGGGGCGGCAACTGGCGGCCCTGCGGGACGCGTGCACAGGGTGCGATCGCACGCTCACCGGCGGGTTCGCCGAGCTGAACGGCCACCTCGAGCGAGTCGGCCGGCTTGTCCGCGAGCTCGCGGACAAGCGGTGATCCCTCACTTCAGCTCCCCCGCCAGCAGGTCCATCAGCAGGCCGTCGTGCCAGCTGCCGTCCGCCGCCCGCTCGTAGCGGCGTAGCACGCCCACCGGCCGGAAGCCGATCTTCGAATACACCCTGATCGCCGGCTCGTTGGCCGCCGCCGGGTCGATCGTCAGGCGGTGGTGGCCCTGGTCGAACAGGTGCCCGGCCAGGGTGCGGAGGGCGTCCGTGCCGAGGCCGCGGCCGTGGAAGCCCGGGTCGATCGCGATGTCGATGCCCGCGTGGCGGTACTGCGGGTCGAGCTCCTCGCAGCTCTGGATCAGCCCGACGACGACCCCGTCCGCCTCGATGACGTAGCAGCGGAAGCCGTCCTCGGCGGTGTAGATGCTCTCGATTTCCGACTCCGGCTCGCCCCACCAGCGGGCGACCTCCGGGGTGGCCAGGATTTCGCGTGCGCGGGCGCGATCCGCTGGGCCGATCGGGCGCAGCCGCACCCGATCGCCGTGGATGGCGGGCATGATTGTCCTCTCTCGTAGCGGATGACGGCTTCGCGACGTCTGGTACGAGGAGGGGCACGAGCGGAAGGGCGTCAACCGGGCACACCGGAATTCTGCGCCGGGTCGCGCCCGTTCGTCATCCGAATATCGGCGGAGGCCGCATGGACTCGCACACCGGCGCCTTGGCGTGGCTCGCCCAGGGCGCCGCTTCGAACCTGCTGGACCGGCTCGTCGCCCGCGCGCTCGACGGGCCGCCCCCGGTACCCGCGTGGCCACGGCCCGGCGGGGCACCCTCGGGCACCGTCGAGATCTCCGTGCGCCACCACTCGGCCGCGAAGGTCCGCACGCCGGTGATCCTCACGCTGCAGGAGGACGGCGGCCGCACGGGCACGGTGTTTTCGGTCGTGCTGGGCAACACCGCCCGCATCGCGGTCCCCGCCGGCACCTACTTCGGCGCGGCGATGGTCCTCGACCCGGCCCACCGCACCCTGCAGGGCATCGGCTGGTCGCGGCTCACGGTGACCGCCCGCCGGACGTCCCCGTGCCTCATCCCGGCGCGCCGCCCGTCGGCACCGGTGATCCTGCAGCTGGGCCTGCGAAAACCCGACGGGACGCCGCTCTTCCGGCTTTGACGGTCGTCGCGCCCGGGCGGCCGCGCGGTGCCCACCTGACCTCCGCGCTGCTCGTAGGCCTGACCGCGGCTCTAGCTGTGATGTTCAGGGACGTTGTCCCGAGCTGAGGTGACCCGGTGACGGCCTGTCGTGCAGACAGGTGAAGGCCTCCGGATGTGAAGTGGAGCTGTCTAGGAACCACGTCACCGCCCGGAGGCC